>CAJUND010000018.1 GCA_910587655.1 uncultured Agathobacter sp.
ATAAGAGAATATAACATGAATGGAACATTGATTTTAGGAATTGATCATGGATATGATGTTGGGGTCAAAAGAGTTTTTAGAAACTCTCTGACTTTCCATATAGTACCCTGAAAATTTTACACAGTTGTTTTGATGATGAGATTTTGCATATTTATCTGTAGTATCGATGGTTGATTCCTGCTTTATCTTGCTAATACCGGATTTTCGGCATAATGTCCCAGGCCCTTCCGATATGTGAAGAGTTTTTTAAAGTTCAATGCTCCTATTTTGCAGCCAAAGAAAAATCTTCCTCGTATCAATCCTCTGACAGGCATCCTGTCAGCATGGTAGATTCTTCCCAAAATGGAGGGGACGGTTTCTACTCCATTGCGGATTTTAAAAAGATTGCGGAATTCTTCTGTTCCCATGAACCGTTGCTGTTTTGCACGTTCATGCGCTTTTATAGATACCGTTACTGAACTGACACGTTTATGGATCTTCGCTTTGCATCGATCTTTGTTCGGGCAGCCTGCACATTGGTCTCTGGTAAATGATACGTGGAACTGCCGGGATTTACTTCCTGTATATCCACAGGATTTTGGCTCATATCCCGCCGGGCATCTCAATACCTTTGTCCCCGATTCATTAAAGACAAAGTCGGCAAGGATATCATCGACAGGCTTTCCGGATAGATCAGTATTCACCAGCCGGATGTTCTTACCCTCGGCAAGGTCATGGTTTTCTTTTCCCGAATAAGCTCCATCCGTGACAAGGACTGTTTCTTTTTCCTGTACTTCCTTACACTCCAGGCTGTCTTTCAGGAAGCGGCTGTCGCTGTAGTTGTTCTGCTCGTACTGGTAGTCCGTGATAACGGAGCCATTTTTACCAACTGTCTCTTCCAGATTGGCAGCATATCCCTGATATTCTTTCCCGGCTTTCTCACGAAAAGCTGCATCCGGGTCAGAAGGATTCTGGAGCATACCGGAATGAAACCCACCGTCTTCTTTTGTACGGAGGCGGCGGGCAGCCTCTTCCACAATAGTCTGTTCCGAAAGGCAGCGGACCAGAAGCTGATATTCTGTAACGTCATCATAGCCGGAGCCGCATATAGACAATAGTCTGTCTGAATCTTCAAGAATGTTCTTTAGCTGGTTATCCGTTTCTGAAGCATTGTTATAAGTAGAATGTTCTGTTGTAATCATTCGGGTCACAATAATGTTCCAGGCCTTTCAGCAAGGCATCCGGATTATTTTTATGAAGATAAACAGCCAGTTTTGCCACGCAGGTGTAAAGCAGTTCCATACGGCTGAGTTTCCGGATATTCGCAGCAATCATCATAGAATCCATCCGCTTGATACGTGGATTAATATCCATCATTTTTGCGATTTTTTCACTCAATCCTGTAATGCAGTTATGGAGCAGATCAGTTCCGTAAGCAGACTCATAATCATAGCAGCGTTTGCGGAAGCGTGAAAGTGTTTTGTCACTCAGCGGCTGTTCTTCACAGCCAGTCGTGTGAAGGGCATACTGATATCGGGGATCCAGCATTAAATTTTCGACAATCTCATCATCCGAAATGCCGAAAATCTCTTTTATAATCAGTGCACCAATACAGACATTTACCGGAGTATTTGGCCTTGAAGCATTAGAAGAATACAGAACTTTGAATGGTTCTTCCTCTATGAAGGGGAAAATATCATCTGCAAACGATTTTGCCCATGAGTGTCCCAATGCTTTTTGCTCTCGGGAAGTCAGCCCGCTAAAACTGTCTGTAAGGGACAGCTGCTGATAAGAATTCATTCTGAACGACATATGCATCTACCACCTTCGCTTGATAAGTACAGTATATCATATCAAGCGGGAAAAAGTATTTTTATGTAAAATTTTCAAGGTACTATAGGGGGCTTTTGACCCCAACATCTTTTTTATAGATTTATTACCTTTTTGTGTGAAATCCTTATGTTTGTACCCTTTTAACTGTTGGTGTTAGTATATGAAGAAGGACAGGGCAAGCTGAAAGGCAATGGAAATAAGGGTATCGCATGTGGTCTTAATAATCTCCAGAAGATCAGAGACGGAGAACCGCTTGGCGGCAAGAGCAGGGCTGAGGATGATTTTGCAATAGAAGATGACGAAGATTTCTTAGCGTAGGATATAAGAGAATGGGCGGCCGGTGTGTCGCCTGTTTTCAGATGGGAGGAGTTTATGCATGCAATCAGTATTGATATAGAGACATTTTCCAGCAATGATCTGAATAAATGCGGTGTTTATCAATATGTGCAGGCGCCGGATTTTGATATTCTGTTATTTGGATATGCAGTGGATAGCGGTGCAGTAAAGGTTGTGGATCTAACAGCAGGGGAGGAGATACCGGAGGAGGTTCTGGCGGCGCTTTCCGATGAGCGTGTTACGAAATGGGCATTTAACAGCAATTTTGAACGAATCTGTCTGTCGGAATGGATCAGACGAAAGCATCCGGAATATTTTATTTCCTACGGTATCCCGGAGGACACGGTGGGGGATTATCTTAATCCGCATGGTTGGAAGTGTTCCATGATATGGTCGGCATATATGGGGCTTCCGCTGTCACTTGCGGGAGCCGGTGCGGCGCTGGGCTGGACAAGCAGAAACTGAAAGAGGGTAAGGTTTTAATCCGTTATTTGTGTGTGCCGTGCAAGGCAACGAAGAGTAATGGCGGCAGAACCAGAAATCTTCCAGAGCATGACATGGAGAAATGGGAATTATTTAAGGTATACAATCAAAGGGACGTGGAGGTAGAGCAGTCTATCCAGCAGAAACTGGCAAAGTTTCCGGTGCCGGATTTTGTCTGGGAAGAGTTCTGGCTTGACCAGGAAATCTGTGACAGGGGCATTGAGATGGATTCGTTGGGTAAAAAAGAGGTGGCAAAGCTGATTGGGGAGGTGGATGGCAGGGCAAGAGGGATGTTTCATTTTTATGGGGCAAATTGTTCCGGCAGATGGGCGGGGCGTATTATCCAGCTGCAGAATCTGCCGCAGAACCATATGGAAGATCTGGAAGAAGCAAGAGGACTTGTTAGGAATGGAGATTATGCAGCGCTTTCCATGCTGTATGATTCCGTACCGGAGGTGCTTTCTGAACTGATACGAACAGCCTTTGTGGCAAGGGATGGATATAAATTTGTGGTATCTGACTTTTCTGCTATTGAAGCCGGGGTGTTGTCATGGCTTGCCGGAGAGAAGTGGAGAACAGAGGTATTTGTGAATAACGGAGATATTTATTGTGCATCGGCATCCGCCATGTTCGGAGTACCTGTGGAGAAGCATGAAGAAAATGCTTATTTGAGGCAAAAAGGCAAGATTGCGGAACTGGCTCTTGGATATGGCGGTTTCGTCGGCGCATTAAAATCCATGGGAGCATTGGAGTCGGGGATTGCGGAAGAGGAACTGCAGCTGCTTGTGGATATGTGGAGACGGTCCAATCCGAACATTGTGAGATTTTGGCGGGATGTAGACCGTGCTGTGAAAAATGTGGTAAAGAATAGGACACAGGAAGAGGTAAAGGGCATTCGTTTTTGTTATCAAAGTGGAATGTTGTTTATCAGACTGCCATCCGGCAGACAGTTATCCTATGTGAAACCGAGGATGGGGGAGAATAAATTTGGTGGGGAATCTGTCACTTATCAAGGTGTCGGTGGAACTAAGAAATGGGAGAGGATTGAAAGTTATGGTTCGAAATTCGTTGAAAATATTGTACAGGCAATCTCCAGAGATATTTTAAGTTTATCCATGAAGACGCTTTCACACTGTTTTATCTGCGGTCATGTTCATGATGAACTTATTATTGAGTGCAGTAAGGGGGGATCTCTGGATGCCATCTGTGAGAAGATGGGAAGGACACCATCCTGGGCAACGGGACGGGTCATGCGTGCGGATGGGTATGAGACGGAATTTTATAAAAAAGATTAAATGATGTAAAAGGCACCCACACAACTGGATACCTTTACTGCCCTTACGGCGAAAATACTTCTTAAAAAATTGCCCTTACGGTACTCATCTATTCGCAGTTCCTCTTAACAACGCTTTATGTCGGCTTTTCTATGGGAACAGCCCCCGTCGTAAGCTATAATTATGGGAGCGGAACAGACAAAAGATCCGTTTTCGTAACTTTCCCGGTATTTTTCCCAAAAACATAGTAACAGATGTATCCGATAGCAAGTTGGCAAGATTTGATAACCGGAAAGCAATAATTGTATAGCTATGGATACAAATTTGGAATAACATAAAACTATCATAAAACAAGAAAGGAAGGTACGTTATGAGAAAACTTAAAATGGGGAAATTCCAAAGAGTAGCAGCAGTAGGTCTTGCCCTGGCAATGATGACAGGGAGTCTTGCGGCTTGTGGCTCTGATGATGCAGGAAAGAAGGGGTCTAATACGGAATCATCATCCAGCAAGCCGAAGGAGGGTTCTTCATCCGATGGAAAGAAAGGAACGATAAATGTATATGCATTTACTGATGAAGTTCCAAAAATGATTGACAAGTTTGTTGAGACACATCCTGATTTTGGATATGACATAAACCCGACAATCATTGCAACAACTGACGGCGCTTACCAGCCGGCGCTTGACCAGGCGCTTGCAGCAGGCGGTGCGGATGCTCCTGACATTTATTGTGCGGAAGCTGCGTTTGTACTTAAGTACACACAGGGAGAAGCGGCTTCGTATGCAGCGTCATATGCGGATCTCGGAATTGATATCGACAGCAAGCTTTCCGAGTCGGAAATTGCGCAGTATTCAGTGGATATCGGAACAAATCCTGATGGAAATGTAGTTGGTCTTGGGTATCAGGCAACAGGCGGATGCTTTATATACAGAAGATCAATTGCCAAAGAAGCATTTGGAACAGATGACCCTGCAGAAGTCAGCAAGGCTATCGGCGGTGGTTCAGGCTCATGGGATAAGTTCTTTGAGGCAGCTGAAACACTGAAAGGAAAAGGATATGGAATCATATCAGGCGACGGTGACCTCTGGCACGCAGTTGAGAACAGTTCAGACAAAGGCTGGATTTCAGACGGCAAGCTCTATATTGATCCTAAGAGGGAAGAGTTCTTTGATCTTTCAAAGAAACTGAAAGACAATGGTTACCACAATGACACACAGGACTGGCAGGATGCGTGGTTTGCAGACATGAAGGGCGAAGGAGACAAAGGAGTCTTAGGTTTCTTCGGACCGGCATGGCTGATTAACTACACAATGGCTCCTAACTGCGGCGGCGCAAAAGCGGGTGAAGGTACATATGGCGACTGGGCAGTCTGCGATTCTCCGGTTGGTTTCTTCTGGGGCGGCACATGGCTGCTTGCAAACAAGGATTCTGACAAGAAGGAAGCTGTAGGACAGATTATCGACTGGATTACGCTTGACAGTTCTGAGGACGGACTTCAGTATGCATGGGCAAATGGAACTGTGGACTGGGATAATGATCCTTCCACACCGACAGCAAAGGATGCAGTTGGTTCGGGTAAGGTGATGTCAACATCAGACGGTTCTCTTGAGTTCCTTGGCGGACAGAATATGTTTGATTATTTTGTACCGGCAAATACTTATGCAAATGGTAAGAACCTGACGCAGTATGATGAGACAATCAACCAGTACTGGAGAGATGCGGTCAGAACCTATACATCAGGAGAAAAGAGCAAAGAAGATGCGATTGAAGCATTTAAGCAGAATGTAAGGGACAACCTTGATGTAGAGGTGGAATAATATTTGTATATTATATCCTGCACATTTGGGAGGCGGTGAAGCGCTTTCACTGCCTCCTTTTTCAATAGACTGAATCAGCTTTTGGAGGAATGGTATATGAAAAGAAAGAAGAAAATATCGTATGCTAAATATGGATACATATTCTGCATACCATTTGTAGCTGCGTTTGCGCTATTTACTTTATATCCCATCATATATACTGTTCTCATAGGATTTACAGACTTTAAAGGACTGGGTGCGACAACATTTCACTTTTTGGATAATCCGTTCCAGAACTACAAGGAAATTTTGGGGTCTCCGACATTTAAAATAGCACTTGGCAATACCTTCAGATTATGGGGCTGGAACTTCCTGCCGCAGATACTTTTGGCGCTTCTTCTTGCGGTGATATTCACTAACAGAAGACATAAGGTAAAAGGACAGGGATTCTTTAAAGTTGTATTTTATATGCCGAATATAATTACAGCGGCAACAGTTGCGATTCTTTTCGGTTCTTTGTTCGGATATCCTATGGGACCTGTAAATGATATGCTGGTGTCACTTGGAATAATTGATGAACCATATTTCTTTATGCAGAATAAAGCTGTGGCAAGGGGCGTGGTATCATTCATTCAGTTCTGGATGTGGTATGGAAGTACCATGATAGTACTTATATCAGGTATTTTGGGCATTAACCCTGAAATATACGAGGCTGCCGATATTGACGGGGCTTCGGCATGGGAGAAGTTTTTATATGTAACACTCCCGAATCTGAGAACAATCCTGATATATACTCTTGTAACAAGTTTGATTGGCGGTCTTCAGATGTTCGACATCCCGCAGCTGCTCGTTGCAAAGAGCGGACCTGACAATGCGACACTGACAACAAGCTGTTTTATCTATAACCAGGCGTTCAGTGGAAGCTATATGTATAACCGTGCGTCCGCTGCAAGCATGATTATGTTTATCATTATTGCAATTCTTTCGGCTGTTGTTTTCTATATCATGCAGGATCGTTCAGATGTTGCGGAAAAGAAAGCGGCAAAGAAGGCAGCGAAGGAAAAGAAGAAGGCAAGGAAGGAGGGCGTGTAGAATATGGAGCAGGTTAAAACAGGAAAGAAACGTATATCCGGAGTGAAGCTTTTGATTTATGTTCTGTGCATCGCTCTTACGCTTCTCAGCATCATGCCATTCTTGATAATGCTGATAAATTCTACAAGAAGTACGACAGAGATTCAGCAGCATGCCATATCTCTGTTACCATCGAAGTATTTGTTTGACAACCTCAAGATATTGACAGGAAAGAGCTTTAATCCGCTTGTCGGATTTAGAAACTCTATCATTATTTCAACAGGCGCCACGCTGTGCACTATTTATTTTTCAACACTTACAGCGTATGCCCTTGTTGCATATGAGTGGAAATTCCGTCAGCCGTTTTTTGCATTTGTAATGGCGGTTATGATGATTCCGTCACAGCTTGTAAGTATTGGTTTCTACCAGTTTATTTACAAGATTCATATGACAAATAACTTCCTGCCGCTTATCCTGCCGGCAATTGCGGCGCCGACATGCGTATTTTTTATGAGGCAGTTTATGATACCGACGCTGCATATTGATGTCGTAAATTCGGCCCGGATTGACGGGGCAAGAGAATTTTATACCTTTAACAGAATCGTGCTTCCGATTATGAAGCCTGCCATAGCAACCCAGGCAATATTCTCGTTTGTAACAAACTGGAATAACCTGTTTCTGCCTATGATTCTTCTGACAAAACAGGAAAAATATACAATGCCTGTAATGGTAAGTCTGTTAAAAGGTGATATTTATAAGACTGAGTACGGTTCCATTTATCTTGGACTGACTCTTACCGTACTGCCGCTTTTTATCGTATACTTCTTATTGTCAAAGTATATTATCGCTGGTGTGGCCCTTGGAGGGGTAAAGGAGTAGCATGTATATTTTCAGTATGAATAATCCGTTCTTCCGTTTTGTTGGAAAGGTGGTTGACCTTGTTTGTGTAAACATTCTGACTTTGCTCTGTGCAATTCCGGTTGTTACGGCAGGAGCGTCGTTTACGGCAATGTACAGAGTTCTGATCAGAATGGCGGTTCATGAAGGAGGAACGATAACCAGGGATTTTTTTAAAGAATTTAAAAATAACTTTAAAAAAGCAACGGCGGTATGGATGCCATTACTGGTAATACTCACGATTCTTCTGAGCAACGCCTGGCTGATGCGTCAGGGAGTGCTTGAAAAATTTGGCAGCTTGTACGTATTAGTTGGCATAAGCATAGGATTAATAGCGATATTCACACTGATTTTTATGCAGTATTATTTTTCGATACTTTCCAGGTATCAGACAAATATAAAAAATGCTGTAAAGAATTCGCTGCTGCTGATGTTTGCATATTTTCCCAAATCAATATGCATGCTGATAATCGGATTTTCCCCGATAGCGCTTATGATGATTTCGGATTATTTTGTCTGGTTCTGGTTTTTGTACGGATTCAGCTTTCCGGGTTATTTTACAGCTATGCTGATGGGAAATATATTTCTGAGTTTGGAAGAAAAAGAAGGAAAGGCAGGGGCAGGGTCGGATGGACAGAGTACAGTTTAATAACATGACGGTTAAGCAGAAGCTTAAATGGTTTTTCGGGTATTATGGAATGACCATAGCTGCAGTCCTGGGTGTATGTGTGGTTGCGGTAATGCTGGTAAAAGCAGTGTTCTGGCCCCAGAAGGCGGAGGATGTATGCGTTTTATTATACAGCGATGCAGTTACACAGGAGGACTGTGCATTATATAAGCGCGAAATAGAGAGCCGCAATACTGGAAAAAGTGCAAGTGTACAGGTCTGTAATATATCCGACCCGTATGGTTCGCAGGCTTTTGCTGCCAAAGTTGGCTGTGATTTGATTGATCTGGTAATTGCTCCTGAAAAAGAAATGAAGCTTATGGCGGATAACGGGTTCCTGCTTAATTATGCGCCTGTTGAGGGCAGCACAATGTATATGGGAATACCTAAAACTGCCAGGGAAGGTAATCTGCTTGAAGATGTGATAGATTACCTGAATGAAAAAATTCCAATGTAAGAGTGATAAATATATTTATACCTGGCAACAGTCTTCATATGTTACTTCCTCCTTTGATCGAAGGCTGTTGTCGGTTATAATATATAAAACAGTGTGTTGAACTGTTAAACACACGAGGTGATGAGGAGATAAGATTAATGGGCAATAATAGAAAAGCACAGGTATATAACCCTTTCTTACCGGCTGATGCGTATATTCCGGATGGCGAGCCTCATGTCTTTGGCGACAGAGTTTACATATATGGTTCCCATGATAAAGAAGGCGGAGAAACCTTCTGTATGCTGGATTATACGGTGTACTCTGCACCGGTTACAGACCTTACGGACTGGCGTAAGGAGGGTGTTATTTATAAAGCGGAACAGGATCCGGATTATAAAGAGCGTAATTATATGTATGCACCTGATGTTGTAAAGGGGAATGACGGCAGATATTATCTGTATTACTGTATGTCCGGTCCGTTCGGACACGGAGGATATTTTGGACCGATTCAGGTGGCTGTGTGTGATACACCGGCTGGAGAATACGAGTATCTTGGATATGTAAGGAATAAGAACGGCGAACCTATGCAGGATTTCGTGTGTTTTGATCCGGGAGTCCTTAATGACAATGGAAGGATATTCCTGTATTCAGGTACCCAGTATGGATTTGAAGAAGAACCTGATTTTTTTGAAAACGAAGAATATATTCAGGAAGAAATGAAGATGTTTAACAGAAGCCGCGAGGAGATTCTGGAAAAGGCGAAGCAGGGAAGTGTAATGGGACCTGTGGTAATGGAACTGGAAGACGATATGCTTACCTTAAAAGAGCCTGCAAAACATCTGATACCATATGCAGTGAAAGGGACTTCATTTGAAGCCCATCCGTTCTTTGAGGCAAGCTCCATGCGCAAGGTGGGGGATAAGTATTACTTCATTTATTCGTCCATGCAAAACCATGAGCTCTGCTATGCAACAAGTGATTATCCTGACAGGGATTTTACATTTGGCGGAACAATCGTATCTAATGGTGACGTCGGCATGAACGGACGTACGCTTGAAAACAAACTGAATATGACAGGTACAACCCATGGCAGTATCGAATACATAAATGGGGAATGGTATGTTTTTTATCACAGACTTACCCATAAGTCTGACTACAGCCGCCAGGCCTGTGCACAGAAAATAAAAATAGAAAAAGACGGAAGTATCCGACAGGTAGAGATAACTTCATGCGGATTAAATGACGGACCGCTTGTTGCAGAAGGTGCATATCCTGCGACAATCTGCTGTAATCTGACAAACGGACATATGCCGCATGGCTGCAATAAGATTTATGATTACAGTTTCCCGAATGTAAACCATCAGGGGGAAGACAGATTTGTAAGCGAAATAGCTGATGGAACAGTTATTGGATACAAGTACTTTGATATAAAGGACAATAAGGAACTTAAGATTTTATACCGTGGCAGCGCCAGTGGAAAACTTGCGGTAACTACTGAGCTTGACGGGGCTGTAATTGGAGAATTTGTTATTCAGGATTCAGCAGATTGGACGGAACTTTCGGCAGATGTTTCATTTGAAAATGGGGTTACGGCAATCTATCTTAAATATTCCGGTGCGGGTATATTTGACATAAAGGAAATTTCATTCTGATTTCCATATAAAAATAAAAAACGGGAATCCGCAATTGTATGGTTCCCGTTTTTTCCTAAATAACTGCTTTCTCTGTAATGGAAGATTCCGTATCATCAGATTGCTGAACAGGGTGGTTTTCGGAATTGTACATTTTACGGAATTCCGTAGGCGTACATCCCTTGCTGATTTTAAATATTCTGTTAAAAGAAGAAATCGAATTGAAGCCGGAATTAATGGCAACATCTGTTATACTGATTTCTGAATTCAGAAGGAGCAGGGTTGCGTGGGCAATCCGTCTTTCATTTACGTAGCTGTAAAAAGTGTTTCCTGTAAATTTTTTAAACAGCCTTGAAAAATGGAACTTTGAAAAACCTGCCATTGCGGCTGCACCATCCACTGAGAGTTCCTCCGTACAGTTGTTATTTATATATTCACACAGGGTCATAAACTTCTGTATGTATTCCTGCTGTTTTGCAGGAGGACCGGAAAATAAATCACTCTGTGAGGCATAAGAGCGCCCTACCAGCAGAAAGAGCTTTAGCATATTGTGATATATGGCTATTTCCTTAAACGGTTCCACTCCGAAGTATTCATCAACACTCCCTGTGATAAGGTCGTGGCACATCTGGTATATTGAAGGATAAAATTCCGGAGATACGATTATTGCAGGCTGAATCAGCGATAGTATAGAGTCGAAGGATTTGGATGTAAAGGAATTTGAAAAATTTACCAGGAAGATATACCGTATGCCTTTTTTTGCCGGTATGGTATGGACTACTCCCGGAGCGATTATCATGATATCTCCTACGCTTAATTCATAAGTTTTTCCGTTACAGATAACCTGGTATCCGTTTTTTTCCGGCATAATAATTTCTGTGGATGTATGCCAGTGTTTTGGGTATTCCTCATATTCTACATTTTTATACAGAAGGACTGTGGGGCATTCCTGGAAGTCTACGATTTCTCTTGTTCCATCTAAATGGGGCATCATATGAAAAGTTCTCCTTATTAGTAAATATTAAAAAATGCTATCACATACTATGCTTTTAAAGCTGACTCGCACGTTAAGCTATATTTAGTATACAAAAGAAAGTGTAAAAAGGCAAGAAAAAACAGTTTTTTACTAATGTTCATGAGATTTTCACAAAAAATCTGTCAAAAAATTTAATTTGCTAAAGGTTAAAATAGCAACAATTGATAACCGTACAGCAATGATTGTATTGAAAACAAGCCGTTTGAAAATTAAAATCAAGATAACAAATATGGGACATTCGTAAAACGAAATCTGAGGAATGGAGGAGAGTGTTTATGGAAGTGCTGGATATCAAAGATTCGAGGTTTAAAAAGTATGGGCGGGTTCTTACAGGATATGATTTCACAGAGTTATGTACGGCAATGGAACAGGCACCGGTTCCTGAGGATGTGGTTTATGAACCGTCTGTCAGTTACCTGGAAGAGCTTCCGATTACGGAAGAGTTTAAGGACAGGGCATATGGCGGGCTTCCAGTACAGACAGGATATTGTAATGGCAGCAATCATTTTCTGAATGCAGTAGAGTACCACAGGAACTCCGAGCTTAATATAGCTGTGACGGATGCGGTTCTGATACTTGGAAGACAGCAGGATATCGAAGATGACTACACATACGATACTTCCAGGATGGAAATGTTCAGAATCCCGGCGGGTACAGGAGTTGAGATTTATGGAACAACATTACACTATGCACCATGCAATGCAGACGGCAAAGGGTTTAAGATGGTGGTTGTTTTACCAAAAGGAACAAATTATCCGCTCTCCAGATCCCTGGGTGAGGGGGAGGACCGGCTTCTTGCAGCGACAAACAAGTGGCTGATCGGACATGCGCAGGGCGGACTGCCGGAGAATGCTTTTATCGGACTTAAAGGGGAAAATCTTTCTGTTTAACATGATATAGAAAACAGAAGTGACAATATTAAATATTAAATAATGGAGGAATCATAACATGAAAAACACACCTGGAATCAAGATAGGAATTGTTGCTGTAAGCCGTGACTGTTTTCCTGAATCACTTTCCGTTACCAGAAGAAAAAATCTGGTTCAGGCATATAAGGCAAAATATGATGAAACAGAAATTTACGAGTGCCCTGTCTGCATAGTGGAAAGTGAGATGCATATGATGCAGGCGCTTGAGGATATTAAGAGGGAAGGCTGCAACGCGCTTTGCGTATATCTTGGGAACTTTGGGCCTGAGATTGCCGAGACGATGCTTGCAAAAAGATTTGACGGACCGAAAATGTTTATTGCTGCTGCTGAGGAGACGTCTGCTGACGGAGGACTTGTTCAGGGCAGGGGTGATGCTTACTGCGGTATGCTTAATGCAAGCTATAATCTCCATCTGAGAGGCGTTAAGGCATATATTCCTGAATATCCGGTTGGAACGGCTGAAGAGTGTGCAGATATGATTCATGAGTTCCTTCCGATTGCAAAAGCGGTATATGCAGTACAGCATCTGAAGATTATATCATTTGGCCCAAGGCCTGCAAACTTCCTCGCCTGCAATGCACCTCTCCAGCAGCTGTATAATCTGGGAGCAGAGGTGGAAGAAAATTCTGAGCTTGACCTTTTTGAGAGCTTTAATAACCATGCAGGAGATTCAAGAATACCTGAGGTTGCTGCAGATATGGCAAACGAACTGGGAGAGGGAAATAAGAAGCCGGAGATTCTGGAGAAGCTTGCCCAGTATGAGCTTACACTTCTTGACTGGGTTGAGGCGCACAGGGGTGCTGCGGAATTTGTTGCAATAGCCGGAAAATGCTGGCCGGCATTCCAGACACAGTTTGGATTTGTTCCCTGCTATGTAAATTCAAGGCTTACAGGTATGGGAATACCGGTTTCGTGTGAAGTGGATATATATGGTGCTCTTTCAGAGTTTATAGGAACTGTCGTATCAGATGATGTTGTAACTCTTCTGGATATCAACAATACGGTTCCGAAGGATCTCTTTGATGAAGATATTAAGGATAAATATAATTATGTGCAGACAGATACATTTATGGGCTTCCATTGTGGAAACACATGCTCCAGCAAGCTGGCATTCTGCGAAATGCGTAATCAGATGATTATGGCGCGTTCTCTTCCTGAGGAGGTGACAAACGGGACTCTGGAAGGAGATATTGCACCGGGAGACATCACCTTTTTCAGACTTCAGAGTACATCCGATGCCAGGCTTCGCGCGTATGTTGCGCAGGGAGAGGTTCTTCCGGTTGCCAGCAGGTCATTTGGTTCCATAGGTGTATTTGCAATTCCTGAAATGAAGCGTTTTTACCGTTATGTTCTGATAGAGAAGAACTATCCGCACCATGGCGCTGTGGCATTCGGACATTTTGGAAAGATTCTTTACGATGTATTTAAAATGCTCGGTGTGGAACTGACGGAGCTTGATTACAACCAGCCAAAGAGCGAGAGATATGCAGGTGAAAACCCATTCTAAGGAGGAACATATGTTATATACAGGTATCGATCTTGGTACGTCAGCAGTTAAGCTGCTGCTTATGGATGCAGACGGGGAAATTAAAAAAATTGTTTCCAGAAGTTATGGCATTTCATTTCCGCATACAGGCTGGTCTGAACAGAATCCCAAAGACTGGTTCGACAGTACTGTGGATGGACTGAAGGAGCTTCTGGCAGAGGCAGATAAGGAACAGGTGGCAGGTATCAGTTTTGGCGGACAGATGCACGGGCTTGTTACCCTGGATAAGGACGATAATGTAATCCGTCCCGCAATACTCTGGAATGACGGAAGAACAACAAAGGAGACAGAGTATCTCAACAGTGTGACAGGAAAGGATAAGCTGTCTGAATATACTGCAAATATAGCTTTCGCAGGATTTACAGCGCCGAAAATTCTCTGGATGCAGGAAAATGAACCGGAGCTGTGGAGTAAGGTTAGCAAGATTATGCTTCCAAAGGATTATCTGGCATACCGTATGTCAGGAACTTTCTGTACGGATTATTCCGATGCTTCAGGCATGCTGCTTCTGGATGTGAAAAACCGTAAATGGTCTGAGGAAATGCTCCGTATATGTAATATCACAGAGAGTATGCTTCCAAAACTGTATGAGAGCTATGAGGTGGTAGGCAGTCTTAAGTCGGATATTGCGGAAATGCTCGGTCTTACCACAGACGTGAAGATTATAGCCGGAGCAGGAGATAATGCTGCGGCGGCAGTTGGAACCGGAACGGTTGGCGAGGGAAAGTGTAATTTGTCCCTTGGAACCAGCGGAACAGTTTTTGTGTCGAGCAAAAAATTCGGAGTTGATGAAAATAATGCGCTTCATTCATTTGCACATGCGGACGGGGGTTATCATCTCATGGGGTGTATGCTGTCTGCGGCATCATGCAATATGTGGTGGATGAATGACATAATAAGGACGTCGGATTATTCGGCGGAGCAGGCAGGTATCAGTAAGCTTGGCGAGAATAACGTGTATTTCCTGCCATATCTGATGGGGGAGAGATCGCCTCACAACGATCCTTCTGCCCGGGCCTTGTTTTTTGGAATGTCCATGGATACAACAAGAGAGGATATGACGCAGGCGGTTTTTGAAGGGGTGGCATTTGCACTTCGTGATTCCCTTGAGGTGGCAAGAAGTCTTGGTATTACGATTGACAGCTCAAAGATTTGCGGCGGCGGTGCAAAGAGTAAGCTCTGGAGAAAAATCATTGCAGCCGTACTGAATCTGAAGCTTGAGATAGTTGAAAATGAAGAGGGACCGGGATTTGGGGCGGCAATACTGGCAGCTGTGGGCTGTGGTGAGTATCCTGATGTAGAGACAGCCTGTGGGAAGCTTGTCAGGGTAACGGAAGTGATTGAGCCTGAGCCAGGGCTTGTTGAGAAGTATAATAAGTGTTACGGGAAATTCAAAAGAATTTATCCTGCTGTAGCAGGGATTTTTGAATGATGATAAATGTGGTTTAGTAAGATGAATGGAGGACAGATATGAAGTTTTTTATTGATACGGCAAATGTTGAAGACATTAAGGCAGCAAATGATCTTGGTGTTATATGCGGAGTAACAACAAATCCATCGCTCATTGCAAAGGAAGGCAGGGATTTTAAGGAGGTTATTGCACAGATTGCAGATATTGTAGACGGTCCTATAAGCGGCGAGGTTAAGGCTACAACTGTGGATGCGGAAGGTATGATTAAGGAAGGAAGGGAAATTGCCGGGATACATCCTAACATGGTAGTCAAAATCCCTATGACTGAGGAAGGCTTAAAGGCGGTAAAGCAGCTTTCCAGTGAAGGAATCAAAACAAATGTAACCCTGGTTTTCTCAGCGAATCAGGCGCTTCTGGCAGCAAGGGCAGGAGCTTCATACGTATCGCCTTTCCTTGGAAGACTTGATGATATCAGCCAGCCTGGTATTGAACTGATTGAAAAGATAGTAACAATATTTAATAATTACGGGCTGGATACGGAAATTATTGCTGCATCAATCCGCAATCCGGTGCATGTAACAGACTGTGCGCTTGCAGGCGCCCATATTGCAACAATTCCATATGGCGTTATAAAAACGATGATTTCCCATCCGTTAACCACCCAGGGGATAGAGAAATTCCAGAAGGACTATCTTAATACAGTGCAGGGATAGATGGGATTAGAAGAAAAACAGGAATACAATATCCGTCAAAAAGGAGAATGAAATGAACAAATTAGAACTTCAGAAAAAAGCTGTGGAGGTTCGCAAAGGTATCTTAACAGGCGTATATAATGCCAAAAGCGGACATCCGGGCGGTTCATTGTCAGCAGCAGATATTTATACATATCTGTATTTTGAAGAAATGAATGTAGACCCATCCCGGCCGGATGACCCTGACCGTGACAGATTTGTACTTTCAAAGGGACATACGGCGCCAGGATATTACAGTACACTGGCTTCAAGAGGGTTTTTTCCTGTAGAGGATTTAAAGACATTAAGACATGTCGGCTCATATCTTCAGGGGCATCCTGACAGAAAACATACTCCGGGTGTGGATATGTCGTCGGGTTCACTTGGACAGGGATTTTCAGCTGCTGTTGGAATGGCTCTTGCGGCAAAAATGCAGGGCAGGGAATACAGGACATACTGCCTGTGCGGAGACGGAGAGATACAGGAAGGGCAGATCTGGGAAGCTGCAATGTTTGCAGGACACAGAAAGCTTGACAACCTCTGCCTGATTGTGGATAACAATAATCTGCAGATAGATGGAACGGTGGAGGAAGTCTGTTCCCCGTATCCTATAGATGAGAAATTCAGGGCTTTCAATTTTCATGTAATTACCATAAATGGAAATGACTTTGACGAGCTCAGGAAAGCATTTGATGAAGCAAAGCAGCATAAGGGAAAGCCTTCAGCTGTAATTGCTTCTACGGTAAAAGGCAAAGGCGTTTCATTTATGGAAAACAATGTAGGCTGGCATGGAAAAGCGCCAAGTGATGATGAGTACAGGCTCGCCATGGAAGAACTTGAAAAGGAGGCTGCTAAATTATGTTAGAAAATAAACCGGTGGCAACCAGGGACAGCTATGGCAATGCATTGGTCGATCTGGCAAAAGAACATGAAGATCTTGTTGTGCTGGATGCTGATCTTGCAGCTGCCACAAAAACAGCAGTATTTAAAAAGGCATATCCAAAACGTCATATCGACTGTGGGATTGCAGAGTCCAATATGGCGGGAATTGCAGCGGGTCTGGCAACCTGCGGATATGTTCCGTTTATGAGTTCATTTGCCATGTTTGCTGCAGGCCGTGCATTTGAACAGGTCAGGAACAGTATCGGTTATCCGCATCTGAATGTAAAAATCGGGGCTACCCATGCGGGGATTTCAGTAGGTGAGGACGGTGCAACACACCAGTGCTGTGAAGATCTGGCGCTTATGAGGGAAATCCCGGGAATGGTAGTTATCAACCCTTGTGATGATGTGGAAGCAAGGGCTGCGGTAAAGGCTGCATATGAATATACAGGACCTGTATATCTCAGGTTTGGCAGACTGGCGCTTCCTGTTTTAAATGATGAAGCTTCATATAAATTTGAAATTGGAAAAGGGGTTTTATTAAAAGAAGGAAAAGACGTGTCGGTTATTGCTACAGGGCTTTGTGTTTCGGAGAGCCTTAAGGCGGCGGAGATGCTTGCAGAGGATGGAATTGATGCTGAGGTTATAAATATACATACAATCAAGCCGCTGGATGAGGAGCTGGTTGTATCAACAGCGTCAAAGACAAAGAGGGTATTTACCGTTGAGGAGCACTCAGTGATAGGAGGTCTGGGAAGCGCCGTTGCAGAGACGCTTTCAGACAAATGTCCCGTAAAACTTACACGAATAGGTGTAAACGACAGATTTGGAGAATCCGGACCTGCAAAAGAGCTTGTACACAGGTATGGACTGGATGCAGAAGGGATTTATAATCAGATAAAGGCAGGAATGTAATTATAAAAAAGTCCGCGGCTTATGCCGCGGATTTTTTACGTGCATAGGAATAACAAAAGCATCAGATTCATATGGCAACAGAATTTTCAATGAAAGCAGAATGGGAAAACTGGGCAGTCCCGAATATATTCTTACGGTCTGGGGTGATGGTTACAGATTTTTTCCGAGAGCAGAGTGAGGTTGAAAACAGAAAGGGAATTAAGTGGTGCTGGAAGGGTTTTCCGTAACTTTTATGCAGAAAATGCATGGAAGACCTTGCGTGGAAAATGGAGAAAATTTTTTTCGATCAGCCTCCAAAAATATTCTGCGACATCATCGGTCATTACAGTGATGGCACCAATAATTTTTTCTTTTACAGGCGAAAAATAAAAAAGTCAACAAAACGTTCAGCAGGATATGAATTTTGGGGAACCGTATACACAAGCAGATTTAATAAACCAGGAACTGTTCTGGAACCGGATTATGATGGAGCATGCCCGGTTTATCCAGGGGATTTTAGACCCAGCGGAGTGTGAGCTGATTGAAACGGCAAATGGATTTGAAAAGGACTACTGCCGGCTTCTGGTAGAAGCAAAAGAGCAGGGCATAGTCTATTCCCCTTTTAATGTAATGACAGTATGAAAAGTCAGAGTATCTTCATGGTAATACATCTGAATACTGCCATGGTATTTATTCACTGTTTTTTTGATGCTTTTTAACCCGAAACCATGTCTGTGTATATCGGTTTTACTGGTATTTATGCTGCCGTCCTCTGAACCGGAAAAGGGATTTTTCCGGCAGGAATTTATGACCGTTATGACGGTAAACGGAGTTTTTTTCTTTTTCCGGAACTGATTTCAATAAATGCGTCAGGGATGCCGGCGGCAGCTTCCGCTGCATTATCCAGCAGATTACAAAACAGGGCGGTAAGGTCGTTATCAGCAATAAATTCTGTTGTACCTTTTCGTATGTCTGTGTGAAAAGCGATGTTTTCAGTGCAGCAGCGTCTGCTGTAACGGGACAGTATGGCGTTCAGCATTTCGTGGCTGCACATCCGGGATACCTCCTTAAGTTCCGAGGAAAGCATAAGCTGTTTAATGTAGGCATGGATTTTGTCAGACTCACCTTTTTCATTTAAAAGCTCTATGGATTGCAGGTGTTTTTTAATATCATGGATTAAAACACTCTGGTTTTCATTCTGTGAAAGCAGCATTTTATAATAGTCTGCAAGATCCGATTCCCTGGAAAGAAGCAGCTGCATTTCCGTAAATTCCAGACTCTTTTTCTGGCTGTACTGGCTGATTCCAAATACCAGCAGATTGGCTGCCAGCAAAAATACGGCTGAGAGGATAATCATCCGGTCTAGCGATGGGGAAAGCATGTATTGATCGCTGACGGCTACAAATGTGAGCATATAAAAAGAGAGCTTACCGGAATGGAAACCAGAAGCAGCACAGAATTATCCTGCTGCACCTGCTGTTTTTTCCCTCTTTTTATCATATGGGTCAGAATATAAATTAGTGTAAAAAAAATGAGCTTGCTGAAAACGGCAAACAAGGCAATATTCCGCAGCGTTCCCCTGTTTTGCAGAAAATGCGGTGTAAAGTGTCCGATGATACTGTATACCATCAGTTCACACAAAGCCATAACAGCTGTCAGCACTGCAGCATGAAAAAAAGCCGGACGCCAGTTCAGCCGGTACTGGGTAACCAGAAAAATAAAACCTGCAAGAAGATATAAAACCATGTTCAGCCATCTGGACTCAAACAGTGAGGCAGCAAACAAGACAGCATAAAGGCCGCATAAAACTGCGGCTCTTTTCCATGCCGAATGTCTGGAATCAAAAAGATTCGAGGCGTACTGCCAGAGAATCACTGCTTCCGCAAGAAAAATAAAAAAATAACAGACCGGATAGTTCATCATAATTACCTCGTACTTTCCAGATAAAGAAGATAAGCTTTCTTAAATGCATGGTATTTCCGTTTTGTCAGGTAGGCGCTAAATCCGCCGGACATATGGACAAGCGTGCGGTCAAAATCCGTGACATGGGAAAAATTAATCATAAAGCTGCGGTGCGTCTGGAAGAAGCAGTTTCCGGGAAGTGTATTCAGCCAGTACTGCATATTGTGTATGGATTCAAAATCACACCTAAGGGTATGAACAATTACTTTTCTTTGCTGTGCCTCGACCGCGATGACAGATGACGCAGACAGCGTGTGTACCCCCTGCTTTGTTTCGATGGCAACCTTTACTGTTCTTGTATGGTAGAGGTCAGCGGAATCCTTCATATTACGGAAAAAGCGCTGCCTGTCCAGAGGCTTTGACAGATAGCGGAAGACAGAAAACCGCATGGCATCGTCCAGGTATTCCGGATAAGATGTAACAATAAAAATAATCAGGTTTTCATTTTTACGTTTCAGTTCCTTTCCAACATAAATCCCGTCCAGTCCCGGCATTTCGATGTCAAGCATCAGGATATCCTTTTCTCCGTTGTCCTCCAGCAGGGATTCCCCGTCCGTAAAGCAGGCAATTTCAGGACACTCCACATGAATGTTTTCAAAAAATTCTTTGATATAATCCTGAAGCTGTTCCAGCATCAGGCTGTCGTCATCACAGATTACTATTCGCATATCGTAAATTTCCCCCATAAGTGCCTTTTAAATACCATATAAAAAATTCAGGTCGGTTCATAAATAAAGTATACAGTAAGAAGATGAAAAAATACAGAGCGTCTGCATGAAAAGACATTTTTTGGTTGTTTTTGGGTTTTTACTATAAGTGTAATGCCAAAAGTGAAGGATAAATGTCGTTTCATGCAAAGCAGGTTGAATTTATGAAAAAAACAGGGATAATTGACATATCAGATTTGGCAAATTCAGCATGGGCTGACGCTGCATGTTCAAAAAGGAGGAATTTACATGAAAAAAATGAGGGTAATTGCATTTGCTGTTATTTTTGCAGTTTCTTTTATCGGATGCGAAAATACGGTACAGAAAAATGAAGGACACAAAGAACAGACAAAAGCAGTTTCCTTTCCGGAAAACTGCAGAAAAACGGTGGAGAATGTCACATTTGAACTGGATGTGACCGTGGAGGCGGACCTGGAAAAAAATCCGCCGGTCACGGCAAAAGCGCAGATGCAGAAAGTAAATGTGGATAAGGCGTTTCAGTTATTTTACAGCAGCATAAAGGATTTTGAAACCTATGAATATGACGGAGAGGACGAGTATGGAAAAAAGATAAAGACAGGAACTTATGTCAGCCCGGATGAAACGACCTTATCCTATGGTCCCGTGTCAAGCCAGTTCTGCTATATGAAAATGGATTTACTGCCATATATCCGCAATGCTTTTGTACTGGAAACAGGGGACGGCTGTAATGCCGGACTGTATTCCACAAAGTCACAGCTTGCGTTTATGACACGGTCAAAAGCGTTTGAAACCGTAAAAAGTGCCTTAAAAGAGCTGGAACTGGAAATGGATTATGACTGCACAGGATATGCCCTGGATTACCGGACGTTACAGTCCCAGGAATACCATGAGGATATTGAGGGAAATATTGACAGGGCAGCCTATAAAAAGCAGTGGGCTGTTTCCGACGAATGTTATTATTTCTGTATCAGCCAGAAATACAGGGGACTGCCGCTTTACCATGTATACTGCAGTATCTTTACGGATGTGGCGGACGCAAATGCGCCGGTGCAGGCGGTTGTTTCCGAACAGGGAACAGAACTGCTGGAAATCGAAAAGGTATTTGCATTTTCAGATGAAAAAGAAACTGCTTCTTTACTGCCGTTTGACGATATTATAAAAACCGTTGCAGATAAATATAACCAGGTGCTTGGAAACCTTACATATAAAATGACAGAGGCAGGACTGTATTATTATGTGGATTTGTCCTCCGGTGCAGGGGTGTATGAAACAAAGCCGGTCTGGATATTTAAGGGCACGGAAATAAACGGAAAAGAGGAAAAAGAGATTCAGGTCATCGTGGATGCGCAGACGGGAAAGGAGATTGTGCCTTGAAAAGAATTTTTTCATACTTAAAACCTGACATAAAAAGGTCCGTGTGTTCCATGTGTTTTTTTCTGTCCGTAGTTCTGACTGCGGGGGTTCTGCTGTCTGCAGTATTTGAGGGGATTGATTTGGATACAGACGTTTTATATGTGTTTTCCCTTGTGATGTACGGACTGCCTGCAATGATGGTACTGGTGTGCGCAGCCGTCCCGTATGCAGACAGTATCTGTGAGGACATGGAGCATAAATACGTTATGCAGCAGATTATCCGCGGGGATATGAAGTCATATATTTCTGCCAGAATTTTTAGTATATTTTTATCAGCATTATTTGCAACAGCATTTGGAATTTTTCTGTTTGCGTGTCTTTTGCATATAAAGCTGGCATGGGTGGATGTGACAGATTTACAGCATTACGAACATATGCTTGTCTCCGGCGGGTTGCGGCTGTTTTTAAAGAATAAAAGTTTTGCCCTGTATTTTTTCTGTTACGGGCTGCGTTATGGGGTTCTGTCGGGAATTTTATCCTTATGGGCTTCTTATCTTTCCATGTACATATCCAGCCGTATGCTCGTACTGGCAGCGCCGGTGATTCTGTATTATTTTCTGGACTATATGCTGGCGGAAATATCCGGCAGCAGGATAAATATGGCGCTGGTTTTTCACCTGCCTACCAGCTTCTGCCGGATGATTTGCTGTCTGCACTGCTGGTAATGATGATTGCGGCGGTAAATATGGTGCTGCTTAACCTATTGATGTCTGCTGCATTCCGAAAGGGTATGGTATAAAATATGGATAAAATAAAATGGATATGGAATGACACGCTGCATCATTTTTTCAGCAGGCGGCTTCTGGTTTTTAGTATTTTCCAGTTTGGCATCCTGCATTATTACATAAGTCCGGTAAAACAGTATTCCATTCTGGCAGATTATCCTGCCGCGCCATGGATACTTCCGTTTCTTGGACACAGTATTTATTTTCCGTTTGTATTTGGAATATCGGTTGTTTATTTTTATTCGGATATTCCGTTTATGCAGCGGCATGAAATGAATGTCATGTTAAGATAGGGAAGAACGCGCTGGACGCTTGCAAAAATGCTGCGGATTCAGACAGCCGCAGTACTGCTTGCAGTTCTGGAATTTGTATTAAGTATCCTGCCGCTTGTTCCGCGTCTGGAATGGACTGCCGGGTGGGGAAAGCTGTATTACACACTGGCAGTAACGGACGCGTCATCTGCTGTCCGGACAGAGTTTTCCTATGAACTGATGAATGAAGGAAACGCCCTGATGGCCGCGGGTATGCTGTTTACTGTTTTATGTTTTGTAACAGGACTGACAGGAACCGTCATGTTTACACTGAGCGTCTGTATCAGCCGGACGGCGGCGGTACTGGCGGGAACATTTTTTTCGGTGCTGCCGGTTGCGGTGTTAAACATGAATTTATACCAGAAGCAGCTCATCTGGTTTTCTCCGTTCTCGTGGCTGGATCTGGTTCAGCTGAATGGGAAGGACGGGGCAGCGCCGTCTTTTTCTATGGTAATCATAATAACCATAGTTCTGGAAGCTGTTATGTGTATGGTTTCTGTTAGATGTATGCGCACAAAAGATGTAAACTGGGTAAATGAGGAGTAAAAAATGCAGGAGAAAAGTATCAGGGCAAAAAATGTAAACAAATTTTTTGGGAAAACGCAGGTGTTAAATTCCGTCAGCATAACATGCCGGCAGGGGGAAATCACAGGCATTACCGGAAGAAACGGAGCAGGAAAAACGGTGCTGTTTAAAATATTCCTTGGACTGTTATCCTTGGATTCGGGAGAAATATATATTAATGGAAAAAGACGAATAAAACAGGCGGGTATTCTTTCTTTTGCCGGAACAATAATCGAAGAACCGGCGTTTTTAAAGAACTATTCCGGCAGAAAAAATCTGGAATTTTTGTACATGATAAACCATAAAAACAATCAGGCATATCTGGAGGAAATACTTACAAAAGTGGGGCTTGATGCAAAATCAAAAAAACATGTGGGAAACTATTCATTAGGCATGCGGCAGCGGCTGGCAATCGCGCAGGCAATTATGGAAAACCCTGATTTTCTGATTCTGGACGAGCCGTTTAACGGACTGGACAACCATGGCGTATATGAAATGAGAAACCTGCTTCTGGAACTGAAACAGGAAGGAAAGGTTATAGTGGTTGCAAGCCATAATGCCGGTGATATTGAATTTCTCTGCGACAGTGTTTATAATATGGAAGCAGGAAAACTGGACAGGGTGCGCTGAACTGTGGTATGCTTGGGAAAGAAATATGCAGCATCGGAGGAGAAAATGAATTACGACTGTTTAATCATAGACGATGAAAAACTGCTTGCAGACAGCACGGCAGAATATTTTAATATCTTCGGTGTCAAAACCACAGTAGCATATACAGCAGAAGAATGCCGGGAGTTTTTCCGCGAAAACTCCGCGCAGCTTCTGCTGCTTGACATTAACCTTGGGGACAGCAGCGGGTTTGAGCTGTGTAAAGAACTCCGTGAAAAAACAAAAATCCCCATTCTGTTTATTTCCGCACGGACAAGCGACGACGACCAGATTATTGCATTAAATATCGGCGGTGATGATTATGTCCAAAAACCCTATTCACTTGGCGTTCTGCTTGCAAAAGTAAAAGTGGTGCTAAAGCGGTATGGACAGGAAAAACCTGATAAATATTCCGACGGAAGGCTGACGGTTGATTTTGATGCAAAGCAGGTGGCTGTGGAAGGAAAAGCCGTAAAGCTGACAGCGCTGGAATTTAAATTATTATCCTGTCTGATTCACAATAAAAACAGGGTGGTTTCCAAACAGGAGCTGTTTGAAAAAGTCTGGGGGGATTCCTTTACCGGCGACGGCACACTGAATGTCCATATCCGTAAAATCCGGGAAGCCATAGAGCGTGATCCGGGCAGTCCCGAATATATTCTTACCGTCTGGGGTGACGGTTATAAATTCACCGGGGGAGCAGAATAAAAATGAAAAACCGTTTATTTCCTGCGCTTCTGCTGATATTTTTCGCAGCAGAAATGACAGCCCTTCTTATATTTACATTTCATGATGCAGATGGTATGCAGGACAATGTCCGGGTGAACGAAGCTGTCCAGTCGGTACAGAAAGAATGGGATAACATGGAAACCCATAAAAACCGTACAGACCTTGATTACGTGGTGCTGGATGCAGAAGAAAATCCCGTGTATCAAACAAAAGACGGACTGAGCGAAAGCATCAATCAGGCCATCGCGCATATGGATACCATACTTGATATTAAAAAAGACGGGGGACCGGTAGGAAAAATCATTATTTACAACAGCAGCAGGGAAAACTTCCGGCTGTGGAAGCGGACCGTATGCATGGTTTTACTTATCGCCATGTTCCTGGAAACCGCCGTCTGTGTTTTATGGTTTGTCTGGCTGAGACGTACCATAGTCCGTCCGTTTCAGAAATTAAAAGGCTTTGCCGAGCGTATTGCAGATGGAAACCTGGATATTCCGCTTACCATGGACAGGGGGAATCTGTTCGGCGCTTTTACGGAAAGCTTTGATATTATGCGTGCGGAATTAAAGCGTGCAAGGCTGGCGGAAGAAAAAGCAAATGCCGAAAAAAAAGAACTTGTTGCAAAGCTTTCCCATGATATCAGAACTCCGGTGGCAAGCATCAAGGCAGCGTCGGAAGTCGGGGCCGCACTGACGGACAATAAAAAAATCCGGGAAAATTATTCAAAAATCATTGCAAAAACAGACCAGATTAATACACTGGTTACCAATCTGTTTACGGCTGCGCTGGAAGAACTGGACGAGCTTTCCGTAACACCGGAGGATACCGCAGGAAGTGTGATGAAAGTCCTGCTGGAAAACTCCGACTATTTATGCCGTGCAAAAATACCGCAGATTCCTGACTGCCTGCTGTATATGGACAGGCTGCGCCTGCAGCAGGTGTTTGACAATATTTTTGCCAATTCCTATAAATATGCGGGGACTGAAATAGATGTTTCCATATGGGAGGAAGAGGACTTTCTCTGTGTCTGCATTGAGGATTACGGGGGCGGCGTCAGCAGCAGGGAGCTTCCCCTGCTAAAAGAAAAATTTAAGCGCGGCAGCAATACCGGGAATACAGAAGGGGCGGGACTCGGACTTTATATTTCTGATTATTTTATGCAGAAAATGCATGGGAAACTTTGTGTGGAAAATGGAGAAAATGGACTGAAAGTGACGGTTATGACAGCCTATAGCGGTATGTTACATAATAGTTCCTGCGTTTTCTAATCCCAGACAATATCCTGTTCCCTGGTAAATTCATGACATTCAGGGTCGTTTTTTATTGCTTCAAGCATCTGGATGTCAGTTTCGTCCGGCATTTCCTCTTCTATGTCATCCCATGACGGAGAATATTTTTTTTCTATCAGTTCCCAGAAATATTCTGCGTCTGCATCGGTCATTACCGTGATAGCGCCAATAATTTTTTCTTTTACAGCAGTCATGTTATACCTCCTTATAAATTTGCCCCCTGTTGTCAATTCGTTCTATATACAATATATTTCCGTTTCTGTCAAAAATAACCCTGTAATCCCCGACCCTCAGACGGAAACCATTTCTTCCATGTAATTTTTTGACATCACCGAGAGGAAGGTTATGGATAGCGTTTCTTATGCGGGTTCTTGTTGCCGGAGTTTGTTTTTTTAGAAACTTTTCGGCTTGTTTTGAATAACTGATTTCCAAACATATTTCCCCTTTTTTTGGATTTTATTAAAAACAGTAGTGGTTTAACCTTACTTGTTTCATAAATTGTACAGCTGGAAAATAAAAAAGTCAACAAAACGTTTGGCATACTTGACAGCATACGTTTTAGATGCTAAACTTCGGACGATTCACAGTTCCTGCAAAAAAATGCAGAGTTGAGATTTAAGGATTCCTTAAGGATTGCATAAAGACATTTAAGAACTATAACTGTAAGATAAAACGTGAAATCACTAAGGAGGTCTGAAATGGAACAAATATTACTGCAAACAGAAAAATTAAGCAAAACCTTTTCCAGCGGCGGCGTCTTGCAGCACGTTTTAAAAAACATTGACTTAACGCTTTACAAAGGCGATTTTACGGTAATCATGGGGGCCAGCGGCGCGGGAAAATCCACACTCCTGTACGCCCTGTCGGGAATGGATACGCCGTCGCTTGGGACAATTACATTCGGGGATAAAACCATTTCCGGTTTCAGCCAGGATGAGCTTGCGGTATTCAGGCGGAAGCACTGCGGTTTTGTCTTTCAGCAGATTTACCTGATTGACGGAATGTCCGTAATGGATAACGTACTTTCCGCAGGACTTCTGGTAAGCAAAAACAAAAAAGAACTGGTAAGGAACGCAAAGGAATTATTTGCTGCGGTGGGGATACAGGAAGAGGCATGGAATAAATTTCCCACGCAGCTTTCCGGCGGGGAAGCACAGCGTGTGGGAATTGTACGCGCCCTGATAAATTCACCGGAAATTTTATTTGCGGATGAGCCGACCGGGGCGCTCAATTCCAAAACCGGACTGGATGTGCTGGATACGCTGTCGGATTTTAACGCGAAAGGACAGAGTGTGGTAATGGTAACGCATGATATGCGTTCGGCACGGAGAGGAAACCGTATTTTATATTTGAAGGACGGCGTTATTTTAGGCGAATGCAATCTGGGAATTTATAAGCATGGCGACAGAAAACGGCACGAAACGCTTTCGGCATTCCTGGCGGAAATGGGGTGGTAATATGAGAAAAAGTTTTCTTCTTGCACGCGCCGATTTACGCAGGGCAAAAGGACAGACGCTGACGCTTTTTGTGCTGGTATTCCTGGCGGCGTTCATGCTGAACCTGTGGCTGGTGCTGTCCTTTGATTACAGGCAGAATTTTGACCGCTGCCATGACAGGCTGCATGCAGAACACGCAGTTTTTGTCATTTACGGAAACAGCACAGAAATGAACCGTTTTCTGGAGGATACGCTGAAAGCGGAAAAAGAAACCAGAGAGTATGCCCTTGATGAAACACTCTTTGAAGTCGGAAGCTTTGATTACCGGGGCAGCGAGCTTCGAAGTGCCTTTATATTTATGGATAAACAGACGGCGCTTTCCCGTCCGGTCGGAAAAGTTGAAATGGTGGAATCGGGCATGGAAAAAAGCGGAATCTATATGCCCGTGTATTTTAAAACTGAGGATATCGCCGTTGGAAAAGAGATAGAAATTACCGTTGGCAGCCAGACCATAACCTATCCCATCTGCGGTTTTTTTAACAGCATTATGGCAGGTTCCAACAACTGCGGAATGATAGAGCTGGTGCTGACAAAGGACCGGTATGACGAATTAAAAGAAGCCGGTTTTACACCGTCCACACTCTGTTCCGTCCGGATTCATGACAAGGAGCAGAGCGAACACTATGAGGCGGCGGTTAATAAAGCAGTGTCCGAAAAATATCCGGATGCCTGCGCGGCAAGCAATTCCTATCTGCTTGTTTCTACAAGCAGGTATATTTCGCAGATTATCTGTTCGGGAATTATGTGTGCAATGGCATGCTTTATTCTTCTGATTGCATTTGTTGTGACGGCGTCAAATATAACAAATTATATTCAGGATAATATGAAAAATATCGGCGCACTGAAGGCGGTGGGGTATACAAGCCGGGAACTGGTTTTTTCGTTTTTATTCCGGTTTCTTGGAATTACTGTGGCGGCTGTTGTTTGCGGCATTGGGATTTCCTATGTGTGTTTTCCATATGTCAATACCCTGATGGTGGAACAGACAGGGATTCCGTATCAGGTGAAGTTTCTGCCGCATCTGGCGGTTTTTGCACTGTTTGCCATAAGCGGGGCGGTTGCAGCCGTTGTGTGGCTGTCCTCATGGAAGCTTAAAAACATCGAGCCGGTCACGGCGCTGCGTCAGGGAATCCATACACACAGCTTTAAACGGAATTTTGCCCCGCTGGAAAACACGAAGCTGCCGTTTCATTTTGCGCTTGCATTAAAAACGACATGTGAGGGAATCAGGGATAATATGATCGTCTGCATCACGATGTTTGTGCTGTCTTTAATTGTTGTTTTTTCAGGAGTGATGATAAGAAATGTAATTATGGATATGACACAGTTTATTTATCTGGTTGTGGGGGACATGGCGGACAGCCTGGTTTATGTCAGCGCAGACGCGGAGCAGGATTTTCTGCAGGAAATGCGGGCGGATGAACGGGTGGAAAAAGTTTATCTTTTTCACACCATGCAGGTCACGCATGAGGACGGGGCGCTTTTAACCGTTAGTTTAACAGATGATTTTTCCGATATCAATAACCAGAATATTGTCTGTTTGGGCAGGTGCCCGGAATATGAAAATGAAATTGCACTTGCTGCAAAATATGCAAAGGAACAAAAGCTTGGGATTGGAAATGAAATCACAATAGCGGTAAACGGAACAAAAGAAACATATGTCATCACCGGGCTTAACCAGAATAGTAATAATATGGGAAAAGACTGTCTGCTCACAAGGGCGGGTTATGAACGGATGGGAAAACTCCGGGAAATGGGCTACAGCATGACTCTGAAAGCCGGTACGGATATTGATGCCTTTAACGCCCGCATAAAAAGCCGGTTCGGAGAAAATGTCATTCAGATAGTAAATATGCATGCGCAGATTGAGAGTACCAGTACGGTGTATGTGACGCTGATAAAAATAATTGTGGCGGCAGTTTCCATACTGAGCATTATCATCATTGTATTTGTGCTGCATCTGCTTGTAAAGACACTGCTGGGAAAAAAGAAGCAGGATTACGGAATCTTAAAGGCGCTTGGTTTTACGACCGGACAGCTTGTGGTTCAGACCGCGCTCTCCTTTATGCCTGCAGTGATTCTTTCCACAATGGTAAGTATTACTATCTGCTGTTTTATTATAAACCCGTTGATCGCATGGTTTTTAAGGGATCTTGGAATTGTGAAATGCACATTTGCCGTTCCGGTTCTGTTTATTTTTGCAGCCGCAGCCGCGCTGGTGCTGTTCGCATTTGCCGCAGCATGCCTGATGTCATATAAAATTAAAAAAATTGCGCCTAAGACAATGCTGGCAAGGGAATAAATTCCGGTATTTATCTTGACGTATTCTTTCCTTACTGTTACGATATCAAAAAAGCAACAAAGCAGAAATAAGGAGAAAAATACAAAATATGAATTACTTTACATTTGAAGAGAACAAAAATGGTTATACGCTCACAGAATTTCTGGCAAAGGAGGATTCTTCGGTTACCAGCGTGGAAATTCCGTCCGCATATGAGGGAAAACCGGTGACCGCCATTGGAGACTGCGCATTTATCAGCGCCGGATACCTGACAGAGGTTAAAATACCGGACAGCGTTACAGATATTGGAATGGAAACATTTTCCGAGTGCAGCAGTCTTGCTTCCATTGAACTGCCCGGACAGATTACGGAGATTCCGGATGAATGCTTTTCCGCATGCAGGTCGCTGAAAAGGGTGGTAATTCCGGATAAAGTAACAGAAATCGGGGAATATGCGTTTAATTCCTGCAAGTCACTGGAAGAGGTGGTTCTTCCGGCAGGCATTCAATCCATCGGACCGGGGGCATTTTCCAATAACCCGGAACTTAAAACCGTGAATATTCCGGGCGGCGATATTAATATCGCTGACAGTGCATTTAACAACTGTCCGAAGCTGGTATTAAATCAATGAATCACAGACATTACGCGTGGGACTGTATCCATGAACTGGAAGGACAGAAATTATTAAGCATACCGGAAAAAGAAGCGCTGTGCGAAAAGATTTCCCGCACCGTAAACAGACCGTCCGCTGCGCTTGTTGTTCTGGTAAAAGTCCTTCCGTTTTTCGCGGTGGTTCTGCTGTTTGCCGGACTGAAACTGACGGAGACCACAGTGCTTGGCTGGGGAGTCCTTATCATAGCCATCTGTTATCTTGCGGCGGCATTATTTTTATATCTGGTAAAAGAAGTCTGGGTATATGACCGCTGGAAGGAAACCAGTAAAACTATTATGAAACAGGATGTGTATGCCGTCCCGGTGGAAGCCGGGCAGGTATGGGAAGCAGGCGATAAAACCGGAGGATACCTGCTTACCATCCGGTATACCGCAGACGAGGACTTTGCCGATATTTACCGGATCCCGGAGGAAACGTATCAAAAAATGGACGGCGGGAAGCTGGTCTGCTATTACTATAAGGGTGCCAGGGAAAAATATAAAGGACCTTATAAAATATTTTATATTGATATCGTACCGGTTTCATAGAGGCAGGAAAAATAAAATAAATACAGTTTCCTTTGGCAGGTAAATGTAGTATACTATGATTGTAAGAAAATCTTATTTAAAAGGATGGTGCATTATGGGAAATCTTATCACAGATATTACGGCACTTTCGTCACGCGGACAGGTGGTATTGCCGAAGGCAATCAGAGATAAATTATCGCTTACACCGGGATCCAGACTTATGGTGTTTAGTGATGGTGACAATATTTTGTTAAAACCAATTAAACAGCCGGATATTTCAGAATTCAGTTCCCTGGTTGAAGAGACTCGGAAATGGGCGAAAGATGTTGGTATGACAGAAGAAGATATTGACGAAGCAGTCAAATCAGTCAGGAAAACCAGGAGAGTGGACAGATGAGAATAGTAATTGATACAAATGTAATAGCTTCTGCTCTTTTTTTTGGTGGAAAACCCGGAAAGCTGATAGAGTTACTGATAAACAAAAAGTTGTATTCCTATGTTACTCGGGAAATATTAGAGGAATACGAAGAGACGATAGCATATCTTCAAAATAAATATAGCGGTAAAAACATATCTGTTCCTTTGTCCCATATTATTTCTGCGTGTAAAATGACTGAGGAAAGAACAAAAGTACGAATATGCAGAGATCCTGATGATGATAAATTTATTTCATGTGCTATTGATGCAGAATGTTTATATATTGTAAGCGGTGACAAGGATTTGCTTGAAATAGAAATGTATAAAGATGTGAAAATTTTAACAGTATCTAATTTTCTCGAGAATGTTTATAAGGAATGTGAGTTTTAAATTCAAAAATAGTCTAAAGCCTTAATTCTGGGCATTACTCAAAACAGTTTTTAAATTTTATAAGGTAACGATTTAAGCTTGTTACAAAAGTGAACTTCGCAGAAAAAAACGGGAAGCTTGCGATGGAGCCCAAAAAGCAATATACTATTGTTATTGCTGCATATAATATGCAGTACCGGTCTGTCTGCAATGCAGATACTGCGCAGACCGATGTTCAGATGAGGGGGAGCATCAGAAGATGATTTACTGTGTAGAGGACGACAGTGCAGTCCGTGAATTAGTAATATACACACTCCATGCCACAGGCTTTGAAGCCCAGGGCTTTCCGGACGGGAAAGCCTTCTGGGAGGCAGTGGAAAAAGAAGAACCGGAACTGGTTTTGCTTGATATTATGCTTCCCGGCGAGGACGGGATTTCAATATTAAAAAGGCTGCGTTCTCGAAAACACGGTGCCGGTATTCCGGTGATTATGGCGACGGCAAAAGGGACAGAATTTGACAAGGTAACCGGGCTGGACCTGGGAGCGGACGATTATCTGGCGAAACCGTTTGGCATGATGGAAATGGTTTCCCGTATCCGGGCAGTACTCCGCCGCACAAAAAAGTCAGGGGATGTTCATATTCTTCGCATGGGACGGCTGGAAGTGAACATGGACGAGCATACGGTCTGCTCGGCGGGAACACAGGTTGTTCTGACGCTTAAGGAATATGAACTGCTTAAAACATTTATGGAGCATCCGAAGCGGGCGTTTACCAGGGACCAGCTTCTGGAACAGATCTGGGAGGCTGGCTATGCCGTGGAAACCAGGACAGTTGACGTTCATGTGGCGTCGCTGCGCACCAAGCTCGGAGACTGCGGGGAATATATTAAAACAGTGCGCGGTGTGGGATACCGTATGGAGGAAACCGAATGACAAAACGTATTTTCCACTCAATCTGTCTGGTGGCGCTTATCGTGTTTTTTTCCTCTGTCATATTAATTATGGGGGTTTTATACAGTTATTTTTCCGATGTACAGCAGAGCCAGTTAAAAATGCAGACAGAGCTTGCGGCACAGGGGGTATCCAAAAGCGGGCCGGACTATTTTGACAATCTGGAAGCGGCGGATTTCCGTATTACATGGATTGGCCGGAACGGAAAAGTACTTTATGACAGTGAGTCGGACATGGAACAGATGGAAAACCATTTACAGCGCGAAGAGATTCAGGAGGCATGTGAAAAAGGTTACGGGGAAAGCCGGCGGTATTCCGTGACGCTGATGGAACGCAGGCTTTATGCGGCGAAACTTCTGGGCGATGGAACCATTCTGCGGCTTTCGGTTGCACAGACTGCGATTTTAACACTGCTGCTTGGCATGATACAGCCGGTCTGCATTGTGTTCCTTACGGCAGTTGTCCTTTCGGTTGTGCTTGCCGTCCGGCTTACCCGTAATATTGTAAAACCGCTAAATGAACTGAATCTTGACCGGCCGCTGGGCAACCGGGAATATGATGAAATTACCCCGCTTTTAAAGCGGATCGACAGCCAGCAGAGACAGTTAAAGTGCCAGGAATCTATCCTTTCTGAAAAGAAAAGGGAGCTGGATACAATCATTCACAGTATGAAAGAGGGGATGATACTTTTAAACCGGAAAGGGGAAATTATAAGTATCAATCCTGCGGCTGTAAAGATATTAAATACAGACAGCCTCTGTGTGGGAACGGACATCCGGAAATTAAACTGCAGTCCGGGTTTTCAGGAAATAATAGAAAAAGCGCTGGAAGGGGAACGGACAGAACGGACGCTGGCGCTTCCGGAAGGAAATTACCAGCTGGATGCAAATCCTGTGGTATCCGGCACACAGGTTTCGGGTGCCGCAGTTTTGCTTTTTGATGTTACGGAAAAAGAAAAGGCAGAGCAGATGCGGCGGGAATTTACCGCAAATGTTTCCCATGAGCTGAAAACACCGCTCCATGCGATTTCCGGTTATGCGGAGCTTTTGAAAAATAATATGGTTGAAAGTAAGGACGTGGGGCATTTTGCGGGGAAAATCTATGCCGAGGCACAGCGCATGGTACAGCTTGTGGAGGATATCATCAGCCTTTCCCATCTGGACGAGGGGGCAAAGGAACTGCAGCAGGAAGAGACTGACCTTTATGCGCTGGCACAGGAGGTATGTCACAGCTTACAGCCGCAGGCGCTGCAGCAGGGCGTAACCCTTAAGCTGGAAGGAGTGTCTGCTGTGGTAAAAGGAATCCCGCAGCTTCTGCGTGGAATCCTCTGCAATCTTGTGGACAATGCAGTCAAATACAACCATGCAGGAGGAACGGCAGTTGTAACAATTTCAGAAAATGAACAGTTCGTGACGCTTTCCGTACGCGATACCGGAATCGGCATTGATGCAGAACACCAGGAGCGGATTTTTGAGCGTTTTTACCGTGTGGACAAAAGCCGTTCGAGGGAAGCAGGGGGCACGGGACTGGGACTGTCAATTGTCAGGCATGCTGCAAAGATACATCATGCGCGCATAGATTTGCAGAGCTCTCCGGGTGTGGGAACGGTTATTTCCGTCAGTTTTCCCAGGTAAGAAAAGGGCAGAAGATATATGATAAATAAAATGGGTTACAGAGGAGGCAGGATGGAATGCGCAGAAAAATTTTAATCGTGGATGATGATGCGGACTTATCCGAAATTATAGCGGATATGCTGGAAGATTACGGTTATCATGTGACAAAGGCCGGGGATGCCGGCGCTGCATTTTCACTGCTTGCAGAGCAGCATTTTCATCTTGTTTTACTGGATATCAATCTTCCGGATGGTACCGGTTTTGAGCTGTGCCGGGAACTGAGGGAGGTATCGACGGTACCGGTGATATTTGCAAGCGCAAGAACGAGTGAAACGGACCGTATTACAGGCTTTGATACCGGCGGGGATGATTACATTCCTAAGCCGTATTCCATGAAGGAACTTCTTTCCAGGGTAAATGCATGTATCCGCCGTACCTATGGGTTTACGGAGCAGGAAGAAACCGTTGAGTTTGGTGATGTGGAAGTGAACCTGGCAGCAAGAACCGTTACAAAAGGAAAAGAAATATGTTCCCTTTCCCTGAAGGAATTTGACCTGCTTGCCTGCCTCTGCAGACATAAAAACACTGCCGTTTCCAAAGAAAAATTAATTACGGAAGTCTGGGGGACGTTTTCGCTGGTCGAGCCGTCCACCCTGACAGTCCATATCCGCTGGCTCCGTGAAAAAATCGAGGATAACCCGGCAGAACCGGACTATATAAAAACGGTATATAAGGTGGGGTACATGCTGGAGGTGAAAGAGTGAAACGCAGACTGGCAATTGTTTCTTTATTGTTTTCTATTATGATTTTACTGCCTGCAGGCATATTTTTTTATGGGACAAAAAACGCTGGGCCGGAGGATATCAGGGCGCAGCAGGTACTGGCAGTAAACGAGATGGAACAGCTTGCAAAAAAGGGTGAAATAAAAAAGATGCAGGAAAAATCTGCGGAATTACAGAATGACCTGCGCTCTGCAGAAACAGAAGCTGCAGGCGGGGATGTCCGTTATCTCCTTTTTGGCGCTGCGGCGGCTGTTTATACCGGAATCATTTTCTGCTATATTTATGTTTCCATTCTCCGCCCGTTTGATAAAATGAAAATCTTTGCAAAAGAAATCGCGCAGGGGAATTTTGACCTGCCGCTGGCGTATGAACGCTCCAATTATTTCGGTGATTTTACATGGGCATTTGACAGTATGCGCAAAGAAATTACAAGGGCGCGCTCCTGCGAAAAGGAGGCGGTGGAGAATAACAAAACAGTGATTGCTACGCTTTCCCACGATATCAAAACGCCCATAGCATCATTGCGCGCCTACGCGGAGGGGCTGGAAGCAAACATGGACAGCTCGGCGGAAAAACGGGAAAAATATATTTCCGTCATTATTCGAAAATGTGATGAAGTTGCAGGCCTTACCAACGACCTGTTTTTACATTCCATATCCAGTCTGGACAGGCTGGAAATTTCCATGGAAACCTTTGAACTTTGCGGATTTTTACGCGCAGCAGTCAGTGAAATTACAGTAAATGAACAGACCGTCCGTCTGACGCTTCCCGCTGAAAAAATTATGGTTTCTGCCGATAAAAACCGTCTGCTGCAGGTATGCGAAAATATCATAAACAATGCTGCAAAATATGCCGGTTCACCGCTTGATTTATCCGTAACGCAAAACGGGGACAGCGTGCAGATGAAATTTCGCGATTATGGAAACGGAATACCCGATGAAGACCTGCCGTTTGTTTTCGACAAATTTTACCGCGGGAAAAACTGCGGAAACAGACAGGGCTGTGGGCTGGGGCTTTACATTGTAAAATATATCGTGGAAAAAATGGACGGAAAAGTTTTTCTGCACAGTTACCGGGACGGGCTGGAGGTTACCGTGGAGCTGCCGGCTGCACGTTGCAGATAAACAGCGGCAGTCCGTCTTACGGCAGGATTAAAATGTTTCAGCCATCCTGGCATTTTTTGGATACCGGGTATCCGTTTCCCTGGCTGTCCGTGGTAAGATTGTTTGGCTGCTGCTTTTTGAAACGATTCTCCCTGTCATTGATAATGCCGCTTTCCCATGCGCCTTTCGGGGCAGTGGCTATACTTTTCTTTTTGTCTGTTACTTTCATAGTGTCCTCCTGATTTTTTATAAAAAATAGTATAACCGGAAAGTGCTATAATATACGGTTTCCTGAAATACACAGGGATATAGGGGTATTTCCTTAAGGACTCCTTAATATCTTTTCTGCTACAATCCATTTAACATTCCAAAAGAAGGAGGAACACTGTAAAATGAAAACAGGCATTTTATCGGCAAAGGAAATCAGCAAAAGCTTTGCCCATAACGGCATGCAGCAGCACATACTTTCCCATCTTGATTTCGACCTGTACGAGGGAGATTTTACCGTCGTAATGGGAGCGTCCGGCTCTGGAAAATCCACGCTTTTATACGCTTTAAGCGGCATGGACAGGGCGACGGCAGGCATTGTCAGCTATAAAGGAAAGGATATTGTGCAGATGCATGAAAAAGAGCTTGCCGCACTGCGGCACACGGATTTTGGATTTATTTTCCAGCAGATGCACCTGATTGGAAATCTTTCTTTATTTGAAAATGTAGCGGTATGCGGATATCTGAATAAAGAAAAGGGGACAAAAGAAGTAAGAAAGCGGACAGATGAATTACTGGACCAGATGGGGCTGGAACAGGTAAAAACACATCTGCCGTCGCAGGTTTCCGGCGGCGAACAGCAGCGGTGCGCCATTGCAAGGGCAGTCATAAATACGCCAAAGATTCTTTTTGCAGACGAGCCGACCGGAGCGTTAAACCGCCAGAATACCATCGGGGTGTTAAATCTGCTGAGTGAACTGAATGAAAACGGACAGAGTATCCTTATGGTAACACATGACCTCAGGGCAGCGCTGCGTGCAACAAGGCTTTTATACCTTGAGGATGGAAAAATTACAGGCGAATTAACTCTTCCCGTCTACAGCAGCCAGGAAGAAAAAAGCCGTGAAGCGCAGGTGAACGCATGGCTGGCTTCACTGGAATGGTGAGGTGGCAGTATGGAAAAGATGACAATGATAAAAGCGAATATCCGGTACAAAAAGGGCTCCTTTGCAGGCATCGTCATACTGATGGCTGTCATATCCATGGCGCTGTTGTCACTTTTAAGCATATGGGACAATACTCTGGCAGGAATTACGGATGCGCAGGAACGGGCGCAAATGGGGGATCTTTTATGCCTGGTAAATAAGAACCGGCTGGAAGGAAAGCTGCTTTCAGACGTCAGAAGCCATCCGCTGGTAAAAGACGTAAAGACCGTGGAAACGCTGGCTTGTAACAAAACGGTATACGAAGATTATGAATATTCGGAATCTGTATTTTTGCAGGAAGCGCCACCGTCAGGCCGGCTGTTTCTTTCCGGCGGTGCAGGATTCCAGGAAAAAACGCCAAAATTAAAACCAGGGGAAATTTACATTTCACGCGGCATACAGACAAACCTGGGCTGCCAGACAGGAGACACCCTTTCCTTTACCTTTAGTTCCGGTGCTTACCGGTTTAAAATTGCGGGCATTATGGAAGATCCGGTGTTTGGCGCCTCCGTAATGGGATGGAAAAACCTTTTTATCAGCGCCCGGGACTATGAAAAAATCCGTAAAGAAGTCCTGCAGGCGGACACGCCGGAACACGCGTCAGTGCCCGTCATGCATGTTTTTGTATATAAAACGGACGACTGTAAATTAAGCGACGCAAAATTTGCAAGGCAGCTGAATCTGGATACCGGATTATCCGATATGAGCTTCGGTTCACTGACCCGCTCCGCCCTTACAAACTATACATCCCTGTTTCCAAAAACCATCTGCACCGTGCTGACCGTATTTGTTTTTCTGCTTCTGGCAGCCGTGATTATCGTGGTCTGTCACAGCGTTTCAATAGGAATTGAAATGGAATATACCACCCTTGGGATTATGAAAGCGCTTGGTTTTCAAAAAAAGGATATCCAGATGATCCTTGCCGCGCAGTATCTTCTTGCCGAGGCCGCGGGAATTTTGCTTGGAATCCTGCCTGCAGCGCCGCTTTGCAATGCCGTCAGCAATGTGTTTTTTCCGATTACGGGAATTGTACCGAAAAAAGCGCTTTCCGTTGAAAAAGGCGGTCTGCTGCTGTTGCTGGTACTGGCAGTCTCCGTGTTCTGCATTCTGCTGGTTACGCAAAAATTAAAAAAGATTTCAGTGATTACGGCAATTGCCGGGGGAAAAAAGGAAATCTATTTTGACAGTAGGATCAAAACAGGAATCAGCCAGAAAATGCTTATGCCATCCCTTGCATTCCGCCAGTTTACCTCAAATAAACGCCAGTATGCCGGAATGGCTGTGATTGCCGCCATACTGGTCTACTTCATGGTGTCCATGATGATTCTGGCAAATATGATTACGGTAAGGTCATCCTGGTCATCTATGGGAATCCTGGATTCCAATCTGGATGTTATATTAACGCCGGGAAAAGAAGTATCCGAAGAGCAGATTAAGGAAATCGAAAAAACCATCGGAGAAAACGGCGTTTTTAAGGTTTCCCACAAGAGCTGCGGCAACTCTAACTTTTCCCTGGACGGCGAGCAGATTGTTGGCTGTGTATTTGAGGAGGCGGATTATATTCCCGGACTGTTAAATGGCCGTTTGCCGGAATACGAAAACGAGATTGTCATAACGGAAATTGTGGCAGAAACACTGGATCTGAAAATCGGGGACAGGGTCACGATTGCCTGTGGGGAGAAAAAAGCAGAATACATGATCAGCGGACTGAACCAGTATCCAAACGAAGCGGGTATGATTTTTTCCATGACCATGGAGGCGGCGTCCCTGATTATGAATCCGCATCTGCAATATCTTGGTTATATGATAGATGATGAAGCCCAGGGTGAAAAAACAGCAGAAATTTTAAACGAAAAATACAAAGATCTTCTGTTTGCCAAATATAGCAATCAGATAGACGTCATGTACCAGGCTGCAGTATATGCCATGATGCTTGTGGTTTATCTGTTTTCGGCAGTGTTTTCTGTGGTGGTCGTGCATATGACCTGTTCGAGGGCATTTATAAGGGAACGGAAGGATATCGGTATTTATAAGGCGCTTGGCTTTACGTCCGGGAAACTTCGGCTGCAGTTTGCCATACGCTTTACCATTGTGGCGGGAACCGGGGCGGTTTTTGGCTGCGCGGCAGCTGCTGCATTTGCAGAAAAAATGCTGGGACGGATGCTGCGCCTGATTGGAATATCGCAGATTGACACCGTACTGCGCATATCCACCATCCTTGTGCCCGTCATAATGATTTGTGTGTGCTTTTTTGTGTTTTCCTATATGGCGTCCCGGAAAATCAAACGTGTGGAGGTAAGGGAGCTGGTTGCAGAGTGAAAAATATATAGAATAATATAGAAGCACATGATATAATGGCTTTGTTGTCCAGCCGATACCCGGCAACGGGAGGAGGTGTTTATATGGAATTTGTCATATCGTTTTTAGTCACTGTCATGGCTGGTGTAGCTTGCCACTACATCATCAAATGGTTAGACAGTGACGATGGAAAGGACAACAAAATAGCCTGGTGGGTGCTTTGCCACCTGAAAAAGTAAAGAAGAATCCCCTGGCGGTACTGCCATACAGCCAGGGGATTCAAACTTTGTTCATATAGAACTGTCATATCTTTTGCCTATTGGCATTATAGCATATGCAGACCAGCTTTGCAATATCCATGTTTTAATAAAATAAAATCAGACCTTACCCATTGAAAAACCTCCTCCAAAATACTAAAATAAACACAGACCATAAAGAAAAACATCAGGGAGCATATGAACCATGGGCGCAAATATTTTAGTAGTGGACGACGAAAAAGAAATCGCAGACTTAATCGAACTGTATTTACAGAACGACGGTTACAATGTATATAAATGTTACAACGGCACGGACGCACTGGAGTGCATCCGGACAACAGAACTGGACCTTGCCGTTCTGGACGTGATGCTTCCCGACACGGACGGACTTTCAATATGCAGAAAAATCAGGGAAAGCTTTTACTATCCCGTCATTATGCTGACCGCAAAAGTGGAGGACAGCGACAAAATCATGGGACTTACCATCGGGGCGGACGATTATATCACCAAGCCTTTTAATCCGCTGGAAGTCGTGGCAAGGGTAAAAACACAGCTCAGGCGGTATATGCGCTATAACGTTCCGGTTTCCGGCAGCGAAAAAGAGGACAGTGAATACGACATCCGCGGACTGTGTATCAACAGGGAAAGCCACAAATGCCAGCTGTTTGGAAAGGAATTGCAGCTGACGCCGATTGAGTTTTCCATACTCTGGTATCTGTGCGAGCACCAGGGGCAGGTCGTTCCGTCGGAGGAGCTGTTTGAGGCAGTCTGGAAAGAAAAATATTTTAACAGCAACAATACTGTCATGGCACATATCGGAAGGCTGCGGGAAAAGATGAATGAGCCTTCCAAAAACCCAAGGTTTATTAAAACCGTGTGGGGCATTGGATACACCATAGATAAATAATGGTGTATCTTTTTTCGTTTTTTAAGAAAATTTAAAGTTTATTTATTCAATATTCGTGTTATAATGAATCCATAATCTGGAAACAGCCAGTGTACCACAGAAATCGGAGGGAATATGTATGGCAGTTTACACACTTGAAAACGCCTGGCTTTCTGTCAGCGTGGAATCATTTGGGGCAGAGCTGAAATCACTTGTGAAAAAGGATACAGAAACAGAATATATGTGGAACGGGGACCCGCAGTACTGGGGAAGGACGGCACCGGTACTGTTTCCGTTTGTCGGAGGTTTAAACAACGGATGTTTCCGCGTAAACAGGAAGAACTGGCCGATGGGGCAGCACGGCTTTGCCAGGGACATGGAATTTGAGCTGGAGAAGCAGACGGAGGATGAACTGTGGTTTGTGCTGGAATCCGACAGTACAACCCTGGCAAAATTTCCGTTTGAATTTGTATTAAAAATCGGGTACCGCCTCAAAGAAAACGGTGTGGAAGTACTCTGGCAGGTGGAAAATCCAGGACAGGAGGAGCTTCCGTTTTCCATTGGGGGACATCCGGCATTTAACTGCCCGGTTGACGAAGGAAAAAAACAGACCGATTACCAGCTGCATTTTGACAAAGAAGGAGTGATTTTTAGCACCAGGCTTGAAAGCGGTCTTGCCAGCACCACAAGGGATGCCTACGGACTGCAGGACGGATACCTTCCGATTACGGATGATTTGTTTGATAAAGATGCGCTGATCATAGAAAACCAGAACATAAAAAAAGTTTCGCTCTGTGACGAAAACGGCAGGCCTTACCTGACAGTGGAAATGGATGCGCCGCTGTTTGGCATCTGGTCGCCGGTTGGAAAACAGGCGCCGTTTATCTGCATTGAGCCGTGGTACGGACGCTGTGACAGAACCGGTTTTAATGGAAGTATAAAAAAGCGTGAGTGGGGGAATCTTCTGGCACCCGGACAGGTATGGAACGCCGGGTTTACAGTAATTGTGCAGGTGGAGCCGGATGAACCGGCCGGACAGGAGGAAGAAGATGAATGATTTTTTATGCGGAATTACATTTTCCCCTTTTTCGCCGCGGGGAAGCCTGACAGGAGAGGAAGCCAGGGAGAGCCTGCGCCTGATGAAAGAGCGTACAGGGGCAAACTTTGTTGTGTTTGCGCCGAATGCAAGGCAGAAAACGGCATTTTCGGAATCCATGGATTATAAATCCGAAGAAAATGTTTCGGATGATGAGCTGCAGGGGATGATCGCATATGCGCAGGAGCTTGGGCTTGCCGTGGCGCTGAAACCGACAGCAAACTGTTCGGACGGCACATGGAGGGCACATATCAGCTTTTTTGACACAGACGTACCCTGCGAACCGAAATGGGGAAACTGGTTTGCCTCCTATACGGAATTTCAGGTCCACTATGCAAAAATAGCGCAGAAAATGGGAATTAACATGCATATTGCGGGCTGCGAGATGGTTCAGACAGAGCACCGCCAAAAGGAGTGGCGGAAGCTGATTGCAGATATCAGACGGGAGTATCAGGGACTTGTTTCCTATAATACGGATAAATACCAGGAGGGGCATGTGACATGGTGGGACGCCTTGGATGTGATATCCTCCAGCGGTTATTATCCGGTGAACGACTGGGAGAACCAGCTGGACAGGATTGAAAAAGTGGTGCAGCAGTATAAAAAGCCGTTTTTCTTTGCGGAAGCGGGCTGTATGTCCGTAAAAGATTCCTGCCTCGTGCCGAATAACTGGGAGGTGACAGGGGAACCGGACGCCGCAGGACAGGCGGACTGGTACCGTGCCATGTTTGACGCATGTAAAAGCAGGGACTGGGTAAAAGGGTTTGCCATGTGGTCATGGGGAAGCAGGCTGTATCCGGAGAATGAAGCATGCTTACGCGGGGATTATGAAATATTTGCAAAGCCGGCGGAACAGGTGATTCGGGAAGCTTACGCTGACTTAACTAAACGAGGATAAATTTTGCTTAAAATTACCTAAAAACACTGTACAACTGAAGCTGTTTAATGCTATAATAAGCCAAGAAACAAAATTCTAATTTATGTAAAGGAGCAGGTATGGTGAATTATAAGGATGAGTACAAAAAATGGTGCACAGACAGTTATTTTGATGAGGAAACAAAAGCAGAGCTTCAGGCGCTTGAGGGAAACGAGGCGGAAATCGAAGACCGTTTCTACCGCCAGCTTGAGTTTGGAACCGGAGGTCTGCGCGGTGTCATCGGAGCGGGAACAAACCGTATGAACATTTACACCGTCCGTCAGGCAACGCAGGGACTTGCAAATTATATCCTCTCACAGAACGGCCAGGAGAAGGGTGTGGCAATTGCATATGATTCCAGAATCATGTCCCCGGAGTTTGCGGATGAGGCGGCGCTCTGCTTAAATGCAAACGGAATTAAGGCTTATGTATTTGAGAGCCTGCGTCCGACGCCGGAGCTTTCCTTCGCAGTACGCGAGCTTTCCTGCATTGCGGGTATTGTTATTACGGCAAGCCACAATCCGAGGGAATACAACGGATACAAGGTATACTGGGAGGACGGCGCCCAGATTACGCCGCCGCATGACAAAAATATTCTGGCGGAGGTTGCAAAAGTAACTTCCTTTGACCAGGTTAAGACAATGGATAAAGAAGCAGCAAAGGCAGCAGGCCTGTATGAGACAGCCGGCAAAGAGCTGGATGACAAATATATCGCCCATGTAAAGGCGCAGTCCATCCATCCGGAAATTATTAAGAGTGTGGCAAAGGATATCCGCATTGTCTACACCCCGCTCCATGGAACCGGCAATCTTCCGGTGCGCAGGGTATTAAAGGAACTTGGCTTTGAAAACGTATATGTGGTTCCGGAGCAGGAGCTGCCGGACGGCACATTCCCTACCGTTTCCTATCCGAATCCGGAGTCTCCGAAGGCATTTGAGCTTGCCTTAAAACTGGCAAAGGAAAAGGATGCCGATATCGTGCTTGCCACAGACCCGGATGCAGACCGTCTCGGCGTCTATGCGAAGGATACAAAGAGCGGGGAGTACGTAAGCTTTACTGGAAACATGTCAGGAATGCTGATTGCAGAGTATATCCTGCGCGAGCGTAAGGCGACGGGCACGCTTCCGTCCAACGGCGCGCTGGTGGAAACCATTGTTACCACGGACATGGCAAAGGCAATTGCTGCCGATTACGGCGTAAAACTGATTGAAGTGCTGACAGGATTTAAGTTTATCGGCGAGCAGATTAAACTGTTTGAACAGCAGAATACATACGAGTACGTATTTGGTCTGGAAGAAAGCTACGGCTGCCTTGCCGGAACCTATGCAAGGGACAAGGATGCATGCGTGGCGGTTATGATGCTCTGCGAGGTCGCTTCCTGGTGCAAATCCAAAGGAATCACCCTCTGGGATGCCATGCTGGATCTTTACAAAAAATACGGTTATTATAAAGAAGGCCTTGAAACAATGACGCTTAAGGGAATTGACGGGGCACAGCAGATTCAGTCCATGATGACAAAGATGCGCGAAAACACGCCGGAACAGATTGGCGATTACAAGGTGCTTGCGCTCCGCGATTACAAAAACGACGTCCGCACGGAAATCGCAACCGGAAAGAAAGAAGCAACCGGACTGCCGGAAAGCAACGTACTTTATTACGAACTTTCAGACAATGCATGGTGCTGTGTGCGTCCGTCCGGAACAGAACCTAAGATTAAATTCTATTTTGGTGTTGTGGGGGATTCCCTGGAGGATTCTGAAGCAAGACTGGAAGCCTTAAATAAGGCGATGCTTGCCTATGCCGGAGAATAACAGAAAAAAACAGGAATACAGTATCCATCCTGACAACGCGAAGCTGTCCGGGGATTCCGCTTTTTACCAGCCGGAAAATAAAAAGACCACGCGGGAAAAGCTGGCAGGAATGGATGCAAAAGGCAGGGCTGCTTTCATTGCCGAATATTACGGGCTTGTGATTGTGCTTTCACTTGCTGCCGTCGGGGTTCTGGTGTTTCTTGTCTGTCATTTTGCGTTTGGGAAGGATACTGTTTTTAATATTATGGCAGTCAATACCCCGCTGGAAGAATGTCCGGCGGACGAAGAGGAATTTTATTCCGCTTTTCTGACGGAAAACGGCGTGGACTTAAAAAAAGGAAAAGCCAGTGTGACTTCAGGGCTTGGGGTTTCCGAAAAAGGCGATGATTCTGCGAGCGAGACAAATCTTAACACCATCCAGATGCGTCTGATGGCATGTTCTGTGGATGTATTTCTTTCCAATGAAGAAGTGCTTTACAGTCTGGGTGAATTTGAATATCTTGCCGACCTGACCGAATATCTGCCAAAGGAACTGGTGGAAAAATACAAAGATGACTTTGTCTATGCAAAAATCATAGAGACCGGGGAGACGTGGGCGGTCGGACTCAGGCTTCCCGCAGACAATCAATGACTCGTATCAACAGGATGGTATCCGGACGGCACAGTGATTGGAATTGCAGCGGGAGCTCCGAATGCAGAGCTTGCAAAGGCGTACCTGCTGGAAGTATTGGGAGAAAATTAAAGGGGAAGATTTATGGCAGTTACATTTGACGAAAATAAAAAAATATTTAAGCTGGACACATCGCGCACAAGCTATATGATTGCCATTGTGGACAGGGAACAGTTTATCGGGCATGTTTATTACGGGGCAAAGATCCGGATGCAGGATGCATCCTGTCTGATGCGTACATTTGAAAATCCGCTGGTTCCGTCTGTAAATGACAGGGAGCGCTGTTCGTTTATGGACACATTTCCGACAGAATATGCGGGACACGGAATCGGTGATTACCGGGAAAGCTGCATCAGCGTGCGTTCAAAAGCGGGACATTCTGCCGTCGGGCTTACGTACCGTTCCCACAGGATATCCGATGGGAAACCTGCACTGGAGGGACTGCCGTCATCCTTTGCAGGAGACGGGGGGTGCCGGACGCTGACGCTTGACTGCGTGGATACGGTACTCGGACTGGAAGTGGAATTATTATATTCCGTATTTGAAGAGGAAGATATCATTACCAGGAGCGTGCGTGTAAAAAATAAAAGCGCGGACGACATTTACCTGACAAAGGTATATTCCGCCTGCATTGACATGGATTCCGAGGATTATGAGTGGCTGACACTGCACGGCTCATGGGCGCGCGAACGGCAGATAGAACGCCGTGCGCTCTCCCATGGAAAGCAGAGCGTCGGTTCCATCCGCGGGGAATCCTCCCACCAGGAGCATCCGTTTATTGCCTGGCTGCATCCGTACACCACACAGACGCAGGGGGATGTATATGCCATGCACTTTGTGTATTCCGGCAACTTTACCGCGCAGATTGAAAAAAGCCAGTTTGATTCCATCCGCGTTACCATGGGAATCAACGCAGAGGACTTCTGCTGGAAACTGGGACCGGAGGAAGTATTTACTGCCCCGGAAGCTGTGCTGACCTACGCGGCGGACGGACTTGGCACGATGACGAAAAATCTGCATGACTTCTACCGAAACCATATGATCAGAAGCAAATATGCGCACATGAAGCGTCCGGTCCTGATTAACAACTGGGAGGCAACCTACTTTGATTTTGATACCGAAAAGCTGCTTTCCATTGCAAAACGGGCGTCCGAGCTTGGAATCGAAATGCTGGTTATGGACGACGGATGGTTCGGGCACAGAAACGATGATTCCACCAGCCTGGGCGACTGGTTTGTCAATGAGGACAAAATCACCGGAGGCTTAAAACATCTGGTGGATGAAGTAAATAAACTCGGACTGAAGTTTGGTATCTGGATGGAGCCGGAAATGATTTCACCGGATTCCAGACTTTATGAAGAGCATCCGGACTGGGCGTTTGCCATTCCGGGACGGACCCCGACACTGTCCAGAAACCAGTATGTTCTGGACCTGAGCCGTAAGGACGTCAGGGATTATGTTTATGACATGATTTCCGGTATCCTTCGCAGTGCAAACATCGAATATGTCAAATGGGACATGAACCGCCAGCTGACCGACATGGGAAGCGTTTCTCTTCCGGCGGACCGGCAGGGCGAACTTTACCACCGGTATGTGCTTGGCGTATACGAGCTTCAGGAACGTCTCGTCAGCGATTTTCCGGATCTGCTGCTGGAAAACTGTTCCGGCGGCGGTGCAAGGTTTGATCCGGGTATGCTTTATTACAGTCCGCAGATCTGGTGTTCCGATGATACGGATGCAGTGGAGAGGCTGGGAATCCAGGAAGGAACTGCACTGATTTATCCGCTTTCTTCCATAGGCGCGCATGTTTCCGTCTGCCCGAACCATACCGTGGGAAGAAACACGCCGTTTGAGACAAGGGGAAATGTGGCGCTGGCAGGCACGTTTGGTTACGAGCTGGATGTAACAAAGATTCCGGAGGAAGACCAGAAAATGATTCCGGAGCAGGTAAAGACATACCATAAATACAATGATTTAGTCCGGGAAGGGGATTATTACCGGATTGCATCTTTCCGTGAAAACCATGAGTATGACTGTTACATGGTGGTATCAAAAGACAAAAAGGAGGCGCTTGTAACATTTGTACAGGTGAGAGGAAGGGCAAATTACAAAAGCCGCTGCATCCGGCTGCAGGGACTGGAGAAAGAGCTGGATTACAGACTGGAAGGGACAGAGCTGGTTTACGGCGGGGATTTGTTAATGAATGCAGGTCTTATGGTGGAAAACCTCTGGGGAGACGCTGAAAGCAGACTGTTTCATCTGACAGCTGAATAAATGAAAAGAGGTATAGGAAGATGGCAAAAGCAGTAAAGCTGGCTGACATTGCTGCAATTGTAGGGGTAAGCACGGTAACAGTTTCAAAAGCACTGTCTGACCAGAAAGGCGTAAGCGAGGAATTACGGAAAAAAATAAAACAGCTGGCGGAGGAGATGGGATACCAGCCGCCTTCGGCCTCCCAGAAGCCGTCCGTTTTAAAACAGTACAATATTGGGGTTCTGATTCAGGAAATTTATCTGGATAAGTATGCCTCCTTTTACTGGCAGTGTTACCAGGAGCTTACCAAACGCGCGGCAGCCAGAGGGAGTTTTACGATTCTGGAATTAGTCAGCCGCGCAGATGTAAATGCGGCAAAAACACCCATGATGGTAGAGGAAAGACGTGTGGACGGGATTGTGGTAATCGGCAGGATGAACAAAGAATATCTGCTGAATCTGGAGCAGGCGTCTGACATTCCGGTTGTGTACATGGATTATTATGATAATGAAAGAGAGCTTGATACCGTAATTCCCAACAGTTTTTACGGAAGCTACATGCTGACGAACTATCTTTTTGATATCGGACACCGTGAGATTGCCTATGTCGGCACTTTATGTGCGACAAACAGTATTACAGACCGTTACCTGGGATATTTAAAATCCCTGCTGGAACATGGCTGCATGCAGCGGAGCGAATGGATTATCGATGACCGTGATATTGACAGCGGGTATATTGATGTGGATAAGTATATTCAGCTTCCGGAGCAGATGCCGACCGCATTTGTCTGCAACTGCGACCTGACGGCATCATACCTGATTAAGAAACTGGAAAAAGCGGGATACAGGGTGCCGGATGACATTTCGGTAGTCGGATTTGACAATTATCTGTATCCTGGTACATGTGATATTGGAATTACAACCTATGAGATTGATATCGTCGGGATGGCAAAAAGGACCATCCACAAGATATTCAAAAAAATAAGTTCGGAAAACTACACATCAGGAGTGTTTACGGTTGGCGGACATCTGGTGCAAAAGGATAGTGCAGCTCCGAGATAGCGACGGGCGCCTCCTGCTTGAAAACAAGCGGGGTGGCGCCTGTTTCTTTTTTAAACAGATTAATAAAGTGGTTGGTATTTTCAATGCCGACCAGGGAACCCACTTCGTGAACGGACATGGAGGTGGACAGTAAAAGCTCCTTTGCTGCCTCCATGCGCCGGTGGTTTAAATACTGGATGGGCGGCATGCCGAAATGCCGGGCAAACTCACGGCACAGGCGGAAGCGGCTTTTGTCAAACTGTGATTCCAGCTGTTCCAGCCGCCATGGTTCCTGGTAGTCACTGTCAAACAGTTCTTTTATTTCAATAATATAAGGAGGGATCTGTTCATGCAGGCGTGTGGAATCTGTTTTGTAAACACACAGCTCCGTGAATATGTCATTCATCCATTTGGAGTACATCAGGGTATCCGCTTCTGTTCCATAGGGAATGTGGTGCAGCAGATGGTCCATGCAGCCGGACAGGCAGGACGCGCCGGAATTCTCCTGCGTATAGATGATATCCTCGGAAAGTATTTTCCGGTATGTATGTAATGCCGCCCCCTGCAGTCCTGCCTGGAAAAAACGGCAGCGGCCTGATCTAATCCGGTACTCCAGCCGTTCGCATGGGGAAAGAAAGAGCAGGTGTCCTGGTCTTCCCTCAAAAGACCTGTCCCCGCAGGTAACCGTAAAGTTTCCTTCCTGTGAATACAGAAACTGCCAGCTGTTTACCGTCTCAATGGTAAACGAACAGGTGGATGTGAAAAAAACGAGCCTGTCATCAGCAGGTGGATGAAACAGTCGCTGTCCATGTCAGGAGAGTAGGTATAACTGCGGAGCCTGTCCCTGTTTTCCGCAAGCGTCTCTTTTCCGATATGTCCGGATGTCAGCGTTAAAGTTACATAATCCTGCATCAGCATTAATTTTTCCTCCGTAACTAATCATATGGTTTATAGTTCTTTTCTTTCTATTTTATTGTATGTGAACCGCGAAAACAAGAGTTTTCTGTTGTTTTCGTTAAAAAAATGACGATTATTAACTAAATAAAAAAATATATATATAAAATGACTAAAACCAGGGTATAAAAATTGTGAAAAGTGGGGAAAGTGACGTTTTAGTCAAGAAACAATGATTAAAAACAAGAATAAGTGATGTAAAATAAGCTAAAGTTGTATACTTAAATTAGCTTAAAGAAAGCGATACAAGTTTAAGGAGGAAACGAATATGAAACTGAAAAGAGTAGCAGCTTTTGCAATGGCAGGAGTGATGGCAGCATCGCTTGCAGCATGTGGAAACAAGGACGATGGCAATAAAGATAAGCCGTCAGCAAACAACACCCAGGGAGGGGACGGCAGTGAAGTATCTGACAGCGGTATCATTGAATACGCTGACCTGGATCTGGATAAGGACTGCAAGGACCTGACAGCTGAGATTAATTTCTCCAACCAGCGTACAGACTTGGAGGATAAGAACTACTCAGGCAAGAAGTGGACCGAGTATATCGCAGATTTCAACAAGCTGTATCCGAACATCAAGGTAAATGTCAACACAGTTACAGATTATGAGGCGAGCGTTTCTACTTACTTACAGTCTGGTGAGTATGACGAAGTTGTCTGTATCCCGAATGTGGACATGGCGGATCTGTCAACTTACTTCAGAAGCCTCGGAAGCTATGATACGCTTTCACAGAACCTGAACTATCTGGACGGAAAGATGTATGATAACGAAGTATATGGTATTCCAAGCTGCGCAAATGCAAATGGTATCGTATACAATAAGAAGGTATTTGAGAAGGCAGGAATCACAGAAATGCCTAAGACTCCGGCAGAGTTCATCGATGTCCTGAAGGCGATTAAGGAAAAGACGGATGCAACACCTCTGTACACAAACTACGCAGCAGGCTGGGCATTAAGCGGACAGTGGGATCCATACATTGGACTCAGTGCAACAGGTGATACACAGTACTTAAACCAGAAGCTGGTACACACAAAGGATCCATTTAAGGATTATGGTGATGACACACATGCATATGCAGTATACAAGATTCTGTATGATGCAGTAAAAGAAGGACTGACAGAAGACGATTATACCACAACTGACTGGGAAAGTTCTAAGCCGGCTATCTCTGGCGAGGAAGATTTACTGAACCTTGTAAACAGCACATCAGAGGTTAATATCAATCAGGATTCTGACGGTGTAAGACTGCAGCGTATTATTGAGGCAGCAGCAACAGGCAGCGAAAGCTATGATGATATCGTGGCTGACTGGAACCAGAAATGGGGTGAAGCACAGGAAGCAGAGGGTGTTGAAGTAACTGAGAAATAAATACGGTCTTTGCGGAAACAAATAGTATATGGACTTTCACAATATGAGCCAGAAGTAAAAAACAAATCTTCTGGCTCATAATCTCAAAAAAAAGGGGAGGAAAGCGTTATGACGACTGCTGTTAAGGAAAAAAACCATTTAATTTTTCTAAATGGATTAGAAGCAGAAAAGGTCAGCAGGTTTTGATTTGCGTCGGATTTACAATTATTCCGCTGCTGCTTCTTCTGATTTTTACCTACGTGCCGTTTGGTAAAATGGTACAGTTCAGTTTCTACAGGATGAAGTATACGACTCCGGTAGACAAGAGACAGTTTGTAGGTCTGAGGAATTATTCCGACGTATTCAGCCGCAGCGACTGTTTTGGAGCATTAAAGCTGAGTCTGTACTACATTGCAGGCGCATTGATTCAGCTTGTGCTGGCACTGTTTTTGGCAACCATCTTAAGTTTTAAGGTTAAGGGAGGCAATATCTTTAAAGGATTTATGTTCTTCCCTTATCTGATTAGTGGTATCGCAATCGGTTTTATCTTCAAATTCTTCTACACAAGAGGATTTGTGTTTGATACCATTTTAGGCTGGTGCGGATTTAACCCCGATAGTCTTCCGTACTGGTTAAAGGATACAAGGATAAATAACTGGTCGCTGGTGGCGACGTCCGTCTGGCGGTACATGGGACAGATGATGGTACTGTTTATCGGTGCGATTATGTCAGTGGATGCAGAGCTTTACGAAGCAGCGGATTTGGACGGAGCCAATAAGCTGCAGCAGTTTAAGCACATTATTCTGCCAAGTATTAAAACAATTGTAACTTTGAATATTATTCTTTCCATTACAGGTTCCCTGAGTGCATTTGAGCCGCCATTCGTTATTACAAACGGTGGTAACGGCACAGGTACTTACTTCGTAATTATGAACCGTATTGCACATACCTCACAAAAGGTTGGTCTTGCCTGCGCGATGGCAGTCGTGCTTCTTGTGATTATTCTGATATGCGCGGGACTGCAGCAGCTGTTCTTCAAGTATGTATTCCGTGATGCGGAATCACAGGATGAATCCTACAGTGCAAAGAAAGCGCGCCTGAAAGCAGAAAAAGCGGCACAGAAAGCAATGAAGGGGGGAAACTAAGATGAGTACAATGACAACAAAATCCGGACGGACAGTTTCCGTAGGTGCTATTATCTGGAATGTGTTAAAATACGTAATTCTGGTTTTCTTCTCCCTTGTGGCTGTAGTACCGATTATCACCTGCGTCATTACGGCATTCAAATCAAAAGAGGAATATCAGGCAACCAGTGTTATGACACTGCCTAAAAGCTTTTTGAACTTTGATAACTTTGTAACCGCGTTTACAACGGCAAACATGGGGCGCGCGTTCATTAATTCCGTAATCGTCATGATTTGTGTGCTGCTTGTATCCATGATTATCGGAACACAGCTTGCTTATGTACTGGATCGTTTTAAATTTGCGGGCAACGGACTGATTAGAAGTATGTTCCTTATTGCGTCCCTGCTTCCGGCAGTAGCAATGCAGGTTACCGTATTCAATATCATGAGTTTCTTTGGATTTGTTAATAACTTATACGGTTACATCATTATGAGCTGTGGTACGGATGTTATATCAATATACATCTATATACAGTTTATGGAAAATATTTCAAGCTCGCTCGATGAGTCGGCAATCGTAGATGGTGCGTCTTACTGGACCATTTACTGGAAGATTATCCTTCCGCTCCTTCGTCCGGCAATCGTTACCTCCTGTATCTTAAAGGGAGTAGGCGTTTACAATGAGTACTATGCAGCACAGCTGTATCTGCAGAGAAAAGAAATCCGTACAATGGCAATTTCCCTCTACACATTCGTAGGACCGATGGGAAGCCAGTACAACTTAATCTGTGCAGGTGTTATTATCTCCCTCCTTCCGGCGCTGATTGTATTTGTTCTGTGCCAGAAACAGATTTACAGCGGTATTACGGCAGGAGCAGTTAAGGGATAACACATACCTTATCCATTGGGATATGGTTTATTCAGACCGTTTCATGCCGGAATATCCGGCATGCGGTCTGCAATCATAAACAGGGGGAAAGGAAATGAGTATAAAAGAAGAAATAAGGGAACACCTTGTATCCACAATCATTCCGTTCTGGAAGCGTTTAAGGGACGACGAATGCGGCGGATATTACGGATACATGGACTATGATCTGAAAGTTGACAAAAAAGCGGAAAAGGGCTGTATATTAAACAGCAGGATTCTCTGGTTTTTTTCCAACGCTTACACACTGCTTAAGGATGAAAGCCTGCTGGCAGAAGCAGACCACGGCTATGAATTTTTAAAGGAATACTGTGTTGACAGGGAAAACGGCGGTATCTACTGGTCCATGAACTATGACGGGACTCCAAAGGATACTACCAAGCACACATATAACCAGGCATTTAGCATTTATGCACTCTCTTCTTATTATGAGGCATCCGGTAAGCGTGAGGCGCTTACACTTGCAAAAGAGCTGTTTCATATGATTGAGAACCGGTGTATGGATGAACAGGGGTATTTAGAGGCGTTTACCAGGGATTTCAAACCCGAATCCAATGAAAAACTGTCCGAGAACGGAGTTCTGGCGGAAAAGACCATGAACACACTTCTTCATGTATTTGAGGCTTACACAGAGCTGTACCGTGTGGCTCCTGACGAAGAGGTAAAGGAACGGCTGAAATGGATGATGGATGTGTTCGCGGAAAAGGTATTTAATCCGGACAGGAAACGCCAGGAAGTATTTTATGATAAGGACTATAACAGTATTATTGACCTGCATTCTTACGGACATGATATAGAGACTGCATGGCTGATTGACCGCGGGGTTGATGTTCTGGGAGATGAAAACTACCGGACAAAAATGACCGCGATTACAAAAATACTGACGGAAAATATATATGAAACAGCCTTTGACGGACATTCCCTTGCGAATGAATGTGAAAAAGGGGTGGTGGACAGTAACAGGGTCTGGTGGGTACAGGCGGAGACAGTCGTTGGTTTTATCAACGGATACGAACATGACAGAACCCGCACGGATTATCTGGAAGCGGCGGAAGCTGTCTGGCAGTTTATTAAGGACCACCTGATTGACCAAAGGGAAGGTTCCGAGTGGTTCTGGCTCCTTCGTCAGGACGGGACGCCTGTGGAAGGAAAACCGATTGTGGAACCATGGAAATGTCCGTACCACAATGGAAGAATGTGTTTTGAAGTGATAAGGAGGTTATGATGATGCATGAAAGGTATTATGTAGAAAAAGAGAAGCAGGAACAGCTGCTTTCCCGGAAAAATGTAAAAAGCGATTTTTATAACGGCGTGTATGACCGCTATGAGTATCCGGTACTGACAAGGGATATGATTCCGCTGACCTGGAGGTATGATTTAAATCCACAGACGAATCCGTATTTTATGGAGCGTCTCAGCATAAACGCCGTTATGAACTCCGGGGCAATCTACCTGAATGGAAAGTATTACCTGGTGGCACGTATTGAGGGAAATGACAGAAAGTCCTTCTTCGGCGTGGCGGAATCCGATAACGGAATTGACAATTTCCGTTTCTGGGATTATCCGATTCTTCTTGACGATGTATGCCCGGAAGAAACAAATGTCTATGACATGCGCCTGACCCAGCATGAGGACGGCTGGATTTACGGAGTGTTCTGCTCAGAAAGCAAGGATACAAGCGTAAACGACCTTTCAGCGGCTGTGGCTGCTGCCGGAATTGTCCGCACCAAGGATTTAAAGACCTGGGAACGGCTCGAAAACCTGACAACCCTTCGTTCCCCGCAGCAGAGAAACGTTGTCCTGCATCCGGAATTTGTGGACGGAAAGTATGCATTCTATACCCGTCCGATGGATGATTTCATTGAAACAGGAAGCGGCGGCGGAATCGGCTTCGGACTGTGTGACGACATTACACATGCCGTCATTGATGAGGAAAAGATGACAAGCATCCGCAAGTACCACACCATTACAGAAGCTAAAAACGGGGCAGGTGCAACACCGATTAAAACGGAGAAGGGCTGGATTCATATTGCGCACGGTGTGCGAAACACCGCGGCAGGACTGCGTTACGTGATTTATGCGTTTGCAACCGACTTAAAAGACCCGTCAAAGGTCATTGCAGAGCCGTCCGGCATGCTGATTGGACCAAGGGGCTGGGAGCGCGTCGGTGATGTTTCCAACGTGGTATTCACCAACGGCGCCATTGTCAACGAAAATAACGAAGTGTTCATTTACTATGCGTCCAGTGATACCAGGATGCATGTGGCGACAACCACCATTGACCGCCTGCTGGACTTCGTGTTCCATACACCGGAAGATTCGGGAAGAAGCGTGGAATGCGTTGCACAGAGATGCGAATTAATTAAGAAAAACCTGGAGTACTTAAAAACACAGGCATAACAAATACAAAAATAAATCATCAGGAGGATAATTATGAGTGAATTAAAAATGCTTACACCGCCGGTACCAAATGTACCGTGGCAGGAAAAACCGGAAGGAATTAAGGATGCACCAATCTGGAGATATACGGAGAATCCGGTGATCGGACGTAATCCGGTGAAAGGGGTTGCACGTATTTTTAACAGTACAGTCGTTCCGTATGAAGGGGAATTTATCGGCGTGTTCCGCGGCGAGCAGGTCAACGGCATACCTTACATTTACCTTGGAAGAAGCAAAGACGCCATCCACTGGGATTTTGAAGAAAACAAGATTCCGTTCGTGGACGAAAACGGCGAGTCCTTTATGCCGGTTTATGCATATGACCCAAGACTGGTCAAGGTAGAGGATACCTATTACATCATCTGGTGCCAGGATTTCTACGGCGCAGCCATCGGTATTGCAAAAACAACTGATTTTAAGACATTTACAAGAATTGAGAACCCGTTCCTTCCGTTTAACCGGAACGCAGTGCTGTTCCCAAGAAGGATTAACGGAAACTTCATGATGCTTTCCCGTCCGTCTGACAGCGGGCATACACCGTTCGGTGATATCTTCATAAGCGAGAGCCCGGACATGGTTTACTGGGGAAAACACCGTCATGTCATGGGAAAAGGAAATGAGTGGTGGCAGTCCTTAAAGATTGGCGGCGGAGCAGCCCCGATTGAGACAACAGAAGGATGGCTTCTGTTCTACCATGGTGTGACAGGAACCTGCAACGGTTATGTATATTCCATTGGCGGCGCCATTTTAGATATTGACAACCCTTCCATCGTGAAGTACCGCTGCCAGAACTTCCTCCTTACTCCGGAGGAATGGTATGAGGAGCGCGGATTTGTTCCGAACGTATGCTTCCCTTGCGCAACCATCCACGACAGTGAGTCCGGCAAAATTGCCATTTACTACGGAGCTGCAGACAGCTATGTGGGACTTGCATTTACAAAGCTGGATGAAATTGTGGATTACATTAAGTCAAACAGTGTCGTGACGGTAAATGATACCGAAATCGGCAGAAGATAATTTGTTTCTTTTTTAAACTTCCGGCAGTGAAGACATTCAGTGCCGGAATCCTCCCTTTTACGTTATGTCATACATCCTTCCGGGTGTATGACATAAATTATAATTGGAATAAATAATTGATTGAAATGCAGGAGATACCACATGGGATATGAAATAAATAAAGACAATGCAGTTACAAACGAAGGGAACCAGTACCGTTTAAAAGCCTTAATGAAACGGGCGCAGGCGGGAGAGCCTTTAACGATTGGTTTTCTCGGAGGTTCCATTACCCAGGGCTCGCTGGCAAGCAGTCCCGGTCTGTGTTATGCCGCCCGTGTTTTTTCATGGTGGCAGAAAACATTTCCGGATGCAGAGTTTCAATACGTGAATGCCGGAATCGGAGGCACAACCTCGCAGTTTGGCGTGGCGCGGATCGAAGATGACCTTCTGTCCCATCAGCCGGATTTTGTCATCGTGGAATTTTCCGTAAATGATGAAAGTAACGAACACTTTCTGGAAACATACGAAGGAGTGGTCCGCCGGGTATATGCGTCAGAGAAACAGCCCGCAGTTCTGCTTGTTCACAATGTGTATTATGATACCGGTGCAAATGCGCAGCTGCAGCATGCAAAAATCGGAAGACATTACAGTCTGCCGTGCGTGAGCATGCAGAGCAGCATCTATCCGGAGCTTCTGGCAGGAAGAATACAAAACCGCGACATCACAGAGGACGACCTTCACCCAAATGATAAAGGGCATGAACTGGTTGCGGAAGTAATCTGCCATTTCCTGAAAAAGGTTCTGGAGCATGCAGATGATTCCGAAGAAGCCGTGCCGATGCCCGGACCGCTGACAGAAAACAGCTATGAACATTCTGTTCGTTACCGGAATGAAAACAGCAGTCCGGTTCTGGAAGGTTTTATCAAGGATGAGACGCCGCAGGAGGGAATCACGGACGTGTTTAAACGCGGCTGGTATGCAAGTGAAAAGGGCAGCCGGATTACTTTTACTGTAAAAGGAACCGGAATTGCCGTACAGTATAAGCGTACCCCGTCATGTAATTCCCCTTATGTAAAAATCACCGTGGATGGGAACACGCAGGAAATACATACCATTGACGGTAATTTCCCGAATGGCTGGGGGGATGAGCTTGCGCTTTATACCGTAACGGAACACACCGAATTAAAAGACCACACCGTCACCCTGGAGCTTACCGAATCCGGTACAAATCCGTTTTACCTGGTATCCGTGATTGGTGCAAATGTATAGCTGATGAATTAAACATGCTGTAAAAATAAATTAAGAAAGGAAAAAATGCCGCGGGCATGGTACAAAAAATGAGTAAGGAAATATTATTTCTGGAGCCGGTCTTCACCCACAATATCTGGGGAGGCACCAAACTCCGTGAGGAATACAACTATGATATTGAAGGCGATGATATCGGCGAATGCTGGGGAGTCGCCGCGCATGACAATGGAAACTGCAAAATCAAAAACGGCAGCAGCGCCGGAAAAACCCTTGCCGAATTATGGAAGGACAGCCGCGAGTTATTCGGAAATGCAGCAGGGGAGCGTTTTCCCCTGTTAATAAAAATCATTGATGCAAAGGACGACTTAAGCATCCAGGTACATCCGGACGATACCTATGCCGCAGAGCATGAGAACGGTTCCTTCGGAAAAATGGAATGCTGGTATATCCTGGACTGCCAGGATGATTCATCCCTTGTCATCGGGCATAACGCAAAGGACAAAAAAGAGCTGGAAGACATGATTGAAAATAAACGCTGGTCAGACCTGATTCGGGAAATCCCGGTAAAAAAGGTGATTTCATACAGATTGACCCTGGAACCGTCCATGCAATCAAAGGCGGGATAACCATTTTAGAAACCCAGCAGAACAGCGATATCACATACCGGGTGTACGATTATGACCGCTTAAGCGACGGGAAACCGCGCCAGCTTCATATCAGACAGAGCATGGATGTTATCACTGTTCCTGCAAAACCAGTGGAAGACAGCGTTATTCATGTAAATGACAGCGCGGCAAATGAACTGGTAAAACTGATTCAGTGCCAGTATTACCAGGTATTTAAACTGAACGTAAAAGGGGAAGCAGAAATTGCGCAGGACTATCCGTTTTTGATTATGAGCGTGGTGGAGGGAAGCGGAACCGTTGACGGGCAGCCGGTAAAGAAAGGGGCGCATTTTATCCTGCCGTCCGGCTACGGAACCGCCGTATTTACCGGTGACATGGAAATGATTGCATCTACCGTGTAATTGTCTGGAAGAAAGGAACGGCATATGAAAATAGGGCTTGACAACAAAAACCTCCGTTATACGGGAAGAATTGACGACAGAAATCCGAAAAAACCGGAATTTATTTTTGCTGCCACATCGCTGGAGTTTCGGTTCCGCGGAACAAAAGCGGTGCTTACGGTTACGAACCGGCGCCAGTACTGGAACAGCTATATCGGGGTAATTGTGGATGGCAGTCAGCGCTGCATGCAGCTGAATGAATCCGGGGAAACCGTGCTCGAGCTTTTCCATGGGTCTGAGGAGGCGGAGCATACGGTTATGGTGTTTAAGCGCATGGACAGCTGTCATCAGTTTGTACTGGAAGATCTGGAACTGGACGGACAGCTTCTGCCGCTGCCTGCGCGGCCCCTGCGGCGGATAGAAGTATACGGGGATTCCGTTTCTGCCGGGGAAGTCGTTGAGGCGCTGGATTACATCGGAAAAGAAGACCCGGTGCATGAGGGGCAGTATTCCAACAGCTGGTATTCCTACAGCTGGCAGACGGCAAGAAGGCTGAATGCAGAGCTTCATAATATCGCCCAGGGCGGGATTGCCCTTTTAGACAACACCGGGTGGTTCTGCGAGCCGGATTATGTCGGCATGGAAAGCGCCTGGGACAAAGTGCATTACAACCCGGAGTTCGGGGAACTGACAGAATGGGATTTTTCACGTTACTGTCCGCAGCTTGTCATTGTGGCAGTCGGACAGAATGACAGCCACCCGTTTGATTATATGAAAGAAGAGCCGGACGGGGAGAAAGCGGCAGAATGGAAAAAGCATTACGGGGAGTTTCTCGGAAAAATCCGCGCGGTATATCCGCAGGCACATATTCTCTGTATCACAACACTCCTGGAGCATGACCGGGCGTGGGATGACGCCATTGATGAAGTCTGCAGAAAAACCGGGGACGAAAAAATATCCCACTATGTATTTAAACGCAACGGGAGCGCAACACCGGGACACCTGAGGATTCCTGAGGCGCAGGAAATGGCGGAGGAACTGGAAAAGTATATTACCGGGCTTGGGATTGAGTGGTAATTTTCAAATCACACGCATAAAATATATGGATTCCGAAAAAGATGAAATCTGGTGTGAATGCTGTATGAAAAAAACGGGTTCGGGGAAAAAATATATAGGAATACTTTTTGCGGCATATCTTGCAGGCATGGTATTTGCCGCGGGAGGACAGATTCTGTACCAGGTGCAGAGAACGGATGCAGAGACAGTGGAAGAGAAAAAAAAGATTGCACTGACCTTTGATGACGGACCGAATCCGTATTTTACAATGGAGTTACTGGAAGGACTAAAGAAACGTGGCGTAAAGGCCACGTTTTTTGTGCTTGGCGAGGAGGCGAAAGAGTTTCCGGAGATACTTTCGGCGATTCATGAAGACGGGCATTTGATTGGCGTGCATTCCTATAAGCATGTGAATTTCGGGCAGATAGGCGATGAAAAAGCAATGGAACAGATTGAAAAGACGCAGGAGGTCATCTATTCCGTGACCGGGGAATATGCCGGGTTTATCCGGCCGCCATACGGATGCTGGAAAAAGGACCTGGATAAAAAAGTGCCTTTAATTGAAGTTCTCTGGGATGTGGACCCGCTGGACTGGGCAGTGACGGACGCTGACACAGTGGTACAGCGTATATTAAAAAATACGGAGGAAGGGAGTATTATTTTACTGCATGATGCTTCTGCATCCTCGGTGCAGGCGGCGTTTACAGTAATCGATGTACTAGAGAAGCAGGGATATGAATTTGTGACCGTGGATGAATTATTGCTGAATTAAAAACTCTTTTTGTTGGCATAACGTGTGAGAAGTGTTAAAATAAAAAAGGCGGATGTGTCATATGATTCATGGGACAGCCACGCAAGGGGATATTACATGACATAAGAGGAGGAGAGGGTATGAAGAAAAGCCACAGAAAAGATGTTATTATAGCAAGAATTATCTTTTCCGCCATTTGTCTGGTACTGATCTGTATCGTATCCGTGGTGGTTGTACTCGTGCGTATGAAAAATATAGAAAAAGAGCAGGCAAAAAAAGAAACGCAGTCCCAGGTGGCAAACCTGCCGCCCAATGAGCCGAATCCCAACCTGCCTCCGGTGACGCAGACGCCGGGACAGCAGGAGGAATCCCAGACAGAGACGCCGGCGGAAAAGCTTTATGAGCGGACAGCATGGACAAGTACAGGGGTAAACCTGCGTTCGGAGCCGAATGAAACCTGTAAAACCCTTACGGTCCTGATGAAAGGGACCAGGATTGAAATTACCGGCCAGGCGGGAAGCGGTGAATGGCTTAAAGTTTCCTATAACGGGATGGAAGGGTATGTCAACAGTGACTTTGTGACGGATAAGGACCCTTATTCCGGTAAAAGTGAGTAAACATTCGCAGGAAGGAACCAGATGGCACATTCCGGCATAGTCTATAGAGACGAAATACCAGGAGCAGGTGCGTGGATTACAGGGAAAACTTATACCCGAAAATGCCTTTTTATATGACCTATCCGGTTCAGAATATGTATCTGACAGAGATGGAATATGAAAAGGATATGGACAGAATCAAGTCCTATTACCCGAAAGAAACAAAGGCGGTCATGAAACTCGTGGAGGACCGTCTGGATGAGCTTGAGTACGAGGGAAGCCGTATTTATGACGAGGAGCCCGACCGTCTGATGATACAGATGGAAGTAGAAAAACTGTACCGGAAAATAATGGAAAACCCGGAAACAATGGGAGAATCCGTGAGCATGGTAAAGACAGATGTGAAGCCGTCTTATTTTGAGATGGTTCCGATGTCGCTCTCGAATGAAAAAAATCTGAAGGCGCAGAACAGGGGATGTGAAAACGACTGGCTGTGCAGTATGGTTGGAGTTCTTTTTGGAACAGAATTATACAAAAGGCGCTGCAGGCACCGCAGATGCAGGCGCTGGTTCTGAAAAACAGTACGGAAGAACGAAAAACCAACGATAAGGGAGACACATGAATAAAAAAGTAATGAAACCACTGGTGCTGTCAGTGCTTTTTCTGGCAGCACTGATTTTTTTCAGTATTACAACAAACCAGGATAACAAGGACCTTACCGCGGGAATGCCGGAAGCGACGCTTCCGGTTGTGCAGTTTTACCAGGACGGCACATCGGTCGCCCGGCTGCACGGATACCTGACACAGATGGATGTTACAGCCATGCGCGATTCCGTTGTTCCCGTGGACAAAAAGCGTAAACTGCCCATGACAGTGGATACTTACGGCAGCACAGTTGATAACATCCGCTATGAGATCCGAAGCTTAAACGGGGAACGGCTTGTGGCAAGAAGCGATGTAACGGATTACAGCACAGACGGCAGTGAAATCTCCGCCACGCTTTCCATCCAGAACATCCTGGAAAAAGAGCAGGAATATGTTATGATACTGGTCCTGACGTCCGGAAAGAGGGAAATAAATTACTACACCAGGCTGATGCAGACACAGAGCCGCTATGCAAAGGAGTGCATGGAATTTGCGCTCCAGTTTCATGATTATACGTTCAGGGATGATGCGGACAGGTTTATTCCGCGGTATATGGATCCGGCGACCGGCGATACCAGCACATTAAATTATGTGGATTTAACCTGCACGTTAAAACAGATTACATGGGCGGATCTTGCCCCTGTACGGCTGGGGGAGGTACAGGCATCTTATAAGGAAATTACAGATTCCTACAACGTCATTGTCTTCCGGTACGTGGTGACGACAGAAACAAAAAAAGGCGAAACCGAATACTATAACGTGGAAGAATATTACCGGCTGCGAATGACGGAAACACGTATGTATGTACTGAATTTTGAACGTACCTTAAACCAGATGTTTAAGGGGGAAAATACCTTTATCCATGATGAAAACAGAATCCAGCTTGGCATACGCAGTCCGAAAATAGAATACGCCGCCAGCGAGGCAGGCGATGTGGTTGCGTTTGTGCAGGAAGGGGAGCTCTGGTGCTTTGACCGCATAAACAGCAAAATTGTAAAGGTGTTCAGTTTTCACGGGGAGGAAGGACTGGACGTCCGGGATAACTGGGACCAGCATGAAATCAAGATTGCCAGCGTGGACGAGGCGGGAAGCATTGATTTTATTGTATACGGTTACATGAACCGGGGAGAGCATGAAGGAACCGTCGGCACGATTGTGTACCATTATGACGGACTGATGCATACGATTGAGGAGGAAGTATTTATTCCTTCCGAACAGTCCTTTGAAATCCTGAAGTCAGAAATGGGACAGCTGTTATATGTCAGCGAGCAGGGCATGCTTTACCTGCTGATGAACAGCGACCTCTACCGGATTGATTTAAATACGCTTACGCCGGAAGTAATCGTGGAAAACCTCAAAGAAAACTGTTATAAAATATCGGATTCCAACCAGTACTTTGCATGGGTCGAAACAGACAGGGAATACCAGAGTGAAGTGATTTCCCTGATGAATTTAAAAGACGGATCGGTATATGATATAAATGAAGGAGGCAGTAAATATGTGCGTCCGCTTGGATTTATAAATGATGATTTTATTTTCGGGGCGGCAGACCGAAAAAAAGTCCGAACCGGGGCGGCGGGAAAAACCGTATTTCCGATGGACTATCTGAAAATCATGGGGACGTCGGAGGAAAGCCATGACATATTAAAAACCTTCGAGCCGAAAAAGGGAAAAATAGAGTCCATTTCCATTTCAAATTATACCATTACGGTCCAGCTGATGAAAAAATCCGGCAGCCGTTATGCAGCATCGGGAGAGGACTCGATTATGAACCGGGAGGCGGATACAAACAAACGGATTTCCGTGGAATCAACTGTCACAAAACAAAAAGAAACCCAGTACCAGCTTTCCATGAAAAATGCGGCGGACGCATCAAAAATCAAGATGCTGGCTTCCAAAACAGTCCTGCTTGAGAAACCGCGGAGCCTTGCATTTGAGAACAAAAAGGGACAGGACAGTTTTTATGTTTACGAAAAAGGGGATGTACTGCTGGCGACTGAAAGCATCGCGGATGCGGTTGCCTGTGCAGATGAAAACCATGGCGTTGTCATAGACTCCGAGCAGCAGTATATATGGATGCCGTCGGGCAGGTCCGAACAGAATCCGTTTACCGGGCTGCAGGTGCATGAGCAGGATAAAAATGCTTCCGCCGTGGTACAGGCGGTCAGCGCAATGCTGAATTACTGCGGAAAGGGGATGTGTGTAAGCAACCTGGCGTCAGACGGTGCAACGCCTGAGAATATACTTGCACAGACGCTTACGGATTCCGTCGTGCTTGACGTGTCCGGCTGCCACGTCCGTGACATCATTTTTTATGTGGGAAAAGGAAGTCCTGTTTTTGCAATGACTTCCGAAAAAACAGCAGTACTGGTAACCGGTTATACGGCTGGCAGAATCTACTATTTTGATCCTGCGGCACAGGAAACATTTTCAAAAAGTTACGAAGATGCAGACCGGTGGTTTACAAATGCAGGCAATATTTTTTTCACGTACCTGGACCGTTAATTTTTCTGTAATTTTCATTGTGGAAATGTACAAATTGGACAATTAATAAAAAATAAATTTGTCTGTTTTTAACAGAATTTCACTTCTTATATTGCAAAAGTTACAAAAGTACTATATATTTGTGGATGGGTTAAACAGACGTGGAAAAGGAGAGCGTATGAATAAGAAGAATGTAATCGTATCTAATGTGGCCAAAGGACATGACAACCCAATTGCAGAACTTGTTCAGGTAGCATGTAAGTTTGACAGTGACATTACACTGGAGAGCGATAACCGCAGAATTAATGCAAAAAGCATTATGGGAATCATGGCTTTCAACCCATCTGAGGGAATGTCAGTAGATATTGTTACAAAAGGCACAGATGAGCAGGAAGCACTTGTTGCAATTGAAAAATTTTTAGTTTGTGAGTAGAGCTGATTTAGGAGGAAGCAAAATGAGCAAGAACAACGCGTTCAACAAAACAACGGCAGCAGACGCTGTAAAGGCACCAGAAGTTAATCCGGTAAAGACAGAAGCCGCAGCAGCAGAAACAGTTGAAACAAAGGACACCGCTGCTGCAAAAACAGGAAAGAAACCGGGAAGAAAGCCGGGCAGCAAAAACAACAGCACAAAGGTTAAGAAAGAGCCTGTAAAGACAGAGATTCGTCTCCAGCTTCATGGCAATGATATCAGCCTGACAGATCTTGAGGAAAAGGTTAAGGCACAGTTCGTTGCAGAAGGTCACAGGGCAGGATGCATCAAGGATCTTACAATTTATGCAAAGCCGGAAGAAAACAAGGCATACTATGTGATTAACGAAGGTAAATTCACAGGCGGCGTTGATTTATTCTAGTGCATGGACTGCCGCTGGTATATGGAGTTAAAGCGGACGTTAAAAATAGAAAAAGAGTATGAAAAAAGCATCGGCTGCGATGCTTTTTTAATTGGAAGAATAAAACAGTTATGAATGATGAGTTCAGTTGCCGCCGCTCAAAAGTCTGCGAAGCTTTTTGTCAAATGTTTTTATTTCATATCCTTTTACGCGGCTGTATGCGTATAGAATACAGTCTGGAAAATCCAGATTATTTTCTGCATAGGTGTTTATCGCAACTCTCAGTATTTCCGGCTCGGCAGTTCTGACCTCTTTAAGAAAGCCAAGCAGGCTGTTTTTAATTTCTTCCCGTTTAACGGAATACACGCCTTTCAGAACATAAATGACTTCTGCAATAATTTCGATGCTTACTATGACAGTTTTATTTTTTATGATATATTCTGCTTCAAATGCCATTTCTTCCTGGTCATTCAGCAGGTATCTTAAAATGATATTGGCATCAATCATTACCATATTTTTTCGTGACCGCCTTTTCCCATGCTGTTTGTTCTTTTTCCCATAAATCCGGATTGGCATAGCTCGCCAGAGAACCTCTTGCTGTTGTCTGATGTGTTTCTGTTACATCTGAATCTTCAATGAATTCATCCAGCACAGTAATGATTAGTTTCTGGTTTTTCTGTGCATGTATTTTTTCCAGCGTATGAATAGTTTTACCATCATAATAACCTTGTAATGCCAGCATAGTAACACCTCTTTCAGTTTTAATTTTATGTATCTATTATACCCCAAAGAGTGTATTACAGCAACCGGCATAAAAAAATCCCGTCACCAGGGCATGAAAAAAGCGGGTGATGGGAATCGAACCCACGTATCCAGCTTGGAAGGCTGGTGTTCTACCATTGAACTACACCCGCATATTCTGTCGTATCCTGAAGGGATATGACCCTTGTCGTATCCCGAAGGAGTACGACCTCTGTTTTATTTTTTTTCAGAATGCCTGGTTCCGGAATCGAACCAGAGACACGAGGATTTTCAGTCCTCTGCTCTACCAACTGAGCTAACCAGGCACTGGAATGTTCCGCTTGGAAACGGAACATTTAATATTTTACTCAAAAGCTTCCAGTCTGTCAAGCGTTTTTGCAAAATTTTTCCATGGTCAAGTAACAGTTCGTTACTATTCACGGCCCGGGAGACCGCTCATAGTAACGATTCGGGGCGATATTAGAGTTTTGCTT
>CAJUND010000019.1 GCA_910587655.1 uncultured Agathobacter sp.
ACAGAAGCGGTTGCGGTAAAAATAAATAACCGCTACTATATTGCAGAGCAGAAATGACCGCTTTTCTGCCCTTGCGGATTGTGCTATAATACGAAAAGAGCAACGAAAGGAGGCGACACTATGGCAGCAATCCTTATGGTTGATGATGAACGACCTATTTTAGAGCTTGTGAAAAATGGGCTGCAAAAAGACGGACATTTCATTACTGCCTATACGTCTGCCGCACAGGTTCCGCTTGATAAGCTGAACAGATACGATTTGATTATACTGGATATTATGATGCCGGATATGGACGGATTTTCTTATTGCAATAAAATCCGTTCATTGGTGGACTGTCCTATTCTCTTTTTGACAGCTAAGACAATGGAAAATGACATTACATTCGGGCTTGGCCTGGGAGCAGACGACTATCTGACAAAACCATTCCGCATTGCGGAGCTGCGGGCAAGGGTAAATGCCCACTTACGCCGGGAACACAGGGAACGGCATACCGCCCTTACCTTTGAACGGATAAAAATTGATTTGTCCGCAAAGGAACTGCGGGTAGATGATACACCCGTTCCCCTGACCAAAAGTGAATATCTGATTTGTGAATACCTTGCAAGAAATAAAGGACAGGTATTTTCAAAAGAACAGATTTATGAAGCAGTTTTGGGTCTGGAGGGCGACAGCGATAATTCTACCATTTCCACTCATATCAAAAATATCCGGGCGAAATTAAGCAAATTGGATATTCAGCCGATAGCGACAGTTTGGGGGATAGGGTACAAATGGGAATAAAAAAACCAACATCATTGAAAGCGTCTTTTTGGAAATTTTTATGTATGCTGCTGATTGGGCTAATGGTTTCGGTAGCTATTCCATTTAGTCTTATCCTTGCCGGAACCAGAACGGGCTTTATTACTTATGCGGATTATTCAGAACGCAGCGCAAAAAATCTTGTTCCAATTATTGCTGCAACGCCGGATTTAACAGATGTACAGCTTCCTATGGGGTGCAAATACCTCGTACTGGATAAGAATTATCAAATGCGGGAAACGTCTTTAGAGGGCGAAGATTTAGACAGGGCTATGGAGTATGCCCTATCTGGAAAGATAAACGAAAACCTCAACAAGCAGTATCTATTTGTTACCCGCGAAAATGAATATGTGGTGCTTCAATATTACATTGGCTCACAGTTTATAAATGAATGGTTCTATCATCATTTTCCCTCACCGGAAATTCTGCTATATATCCTTATAGGGATAAACTGCATTGCGGTCTGCGTGATATTAACAGCGAAGTTTGCAAAAAATATGCGGGCGCAGCTCTCCCCACTTTTTGAAGCAACAGAAAAAGTGGCAGAACAAAATCTTGATTTTGAGGTGGGACACTCAAAAATCAAAGAATTTGAAGATGTGTTATGTTCTTTCTCTGATATGAAAAATAATTTGAAATCATCTTTAGAGAAACAATGGAGTGCGGAACAATTACAAAAGGAGCAGATAGCGGCACTTGCCCACGATTTGAAAACGCCTTTAACTGTCATTCAGGGAAATATCGACTTGATAAGCGAAACAGAGCTTGACGACGAACAGCGGTTATATGCGGGGTATATTATAGAAAGTTCCGGGCAAATGGGCGTTTATATTAGGACGCTGATTGATATATCCCGGACAGTAGCCGGGTATCAGCTCAATTTGGAAGAATTTGATATAGCTGATTATATGGAGCAGATTGAAGCGCAGGCAAATTCATTATGCCTTACAAAAGAAATTTGTTTACGCATGGAAACAGGGGCAAATTTAGGAACTTTCAAAGCGGATAAATTACTACTGGAACGGGCAATTATGAATGTGATAGGAAATGCAGCAGATTATTCTCCATCCGAGGGGGCAGTTTATGTAGCGACGCAAAAAACAGACAAATTTTTGCAAATTTCCATAACCGACGAGGGAAGCGGCTTCACGCCGGAAGGCCTGCATCACGCACAGGAACAATTCTTTATGGGGAATAAAAGCCGAACCTCAAATATGCACTTCGGTATGGGACTATATATTACGAGCAGCATTATTAAACAGCATAACGGACAGCTCATATTGAAAAATTCTGATAAGACAAAGGGCGCACAGGTCATTATAAAAATCCCATATTAGACAAATGAAATTTATGAACCTGATACTTTCGGCAACATTTTTTCGTGCATAACAGCCATGAGAACCAGTATCGCCAGTAAAAAAAACGGGAACAGGGAAACGCTGATACGGTTTGCAATAAATCCGAACACAGGCGGCATGAAACATGTTCCAGCATAGGCAGATGCCATTTGTACGCCTATCATAGCCTGTGACTTATCTGCTCCAAAATGTTCCGGCGTGGAATGTATAATGGAAGGATAGACCGGAGCGCAGCCCAGCCCAATCAAAATCAGCCCTGACAATGAACCTGCGTCGCCAAACGGCAGGAACAAAAACACAATACCAGACAATATAAATCCCTGTCCAAGCCGTATCATCTGCGTATCATTTAACTTCATTGTTAAAAATCCACTGAAAGCCCTGCCAGCGGTAATCCCCATAAAAAACAGGCCTGCAAATCCGGCGGCGGTTTCTGCTGATAATCCCCGGCGCAGCACAAGGTAACTGCTTGCCCATAATCCGGTTGTCTGTTCCAGGGCGCAGTAGCAGAAAAATGTAACCATGACTTCTTTTGCCCCCGGAATTTTAATAATCTGACGCAAGGAAAGCGGTTTGGATTTCAATTCTCCGTCCGTCTGCCCTGTATCACCATTTTCCAGTTTTTTCCATAGGGGCAGACTGAAAACCAGGACAGCAGTCAATGCAATCTGAAGAATGGAGATATAACGGTAACCCGCATTCCAGCCCTGCCCGCCAGTCAGCGCATAACCCATGATATACGGACCAGTCGAAGCCCCAACACCCCACATGCAGTGAAGCCAGCTCATATGCCTGCTTGCGTAATGGAGCGCAACATAATTATTCAGGGAAGCGTCCACACTTCCTGCGCCCAGCCCGTAAGGAACAGCCCACAGGCATAATGCAGCATAGGAATGGCTGACTGAAAATCCAAACAATGCCACAGCAGTCATTAACACACTGGCAGCGGTAACTTTCCCCGTTCCGAATCTTTTTGTCAGTCTGTCACTCTGCAGGCTGGAAATAATCGTTCCGACAGCGATAATCATGGAAATCCCGCCCGCATAGGAAACGGGTACGGAAAACTCCTGATACATTGCCGGCCACGCGGAACCCAGTAAGGAATCCGGAAGTCCCAGACTGATAAAAGCAAGATAAATAATAACCAGTAATAACTGAAACATCTGATCACACTCCAATCACCAGCAGGTAAAACCCGCTCTTTTCCTGCATGCAGTGCTCCATTAAAAGCTGAAACCGTCTGTGCAGGCGAAGCTGTTTTTTCACAAACCCAAGCTCCTGGGTATACATAATAATTACGCCCGACTCCGCAAGGTGCTTTGGCGCTTTCCGGAAAAAATCCTCATACAGCCCGTTCAGCTCCTCCTTCGTCATTTTGCCGCGCACCGGCATATTGGTAATGATTTCATCAAACAGAAAATCATGCTCAAACTCAAAAAAATCCCGGCGGATAAACTGAATTACCGCTCCTGCAAGCCTGGCATTTTCCCTTGCCCCCTCAACTGCCACGCCAAAAATATCCGTTCCGTACATTTCCAGTGCCGGAACACGCTGATTGCGCTCTACCAGCATTGTCCCAACGCCGCAGAACGGGTCGAGGACCAGTGCATGTTCTTTCAGGTACGGTGCACAAAGCTCCATCATCTGGGCAGCCGTGGACGGATGGATGGATGCTGAAATGGTATTTTTCCGGTAGGAAAACCGATGATCCTGGAGACTGGAAAATTTAAGGGCAGGAAAAAAACGTCCCGTCCTGTCCGCATACAACCGAAGCTCCACCTCATAATAGCTGGTCGAATTTAACAGCATGCCGGAAGAGAGCTTTTCCAGCTCTGCTGCCAGACGCTTCGTAAAAACACTCCTTTTTTCCAGTTCCTGCCTACTCCGGCACTCAATCCGGAAATAAAACGGTTCCGGTTCACTGTGGTATTTCCTGCACAGGGCAAGCATCTGTTCCCATACGCCGGACGCCGCTTTCACCGGGTCTGCATCCAGAAGTGCTTTTACCGGAACCGGAAATAACAGTTCCCGGTAAGTACGCACCAGAAGAACGGATTCCAGACGGTCCGTTTCCACAATGACACCAAGCGGGTGCACCTTCCCTCCCGTCCGGTTTCTTACCGCTTCCCTCTGGTTTTTATCCACAGTAAGCAGAAGACGGTTTTTCTCCTGTTTTTTATCAAAGGTGTGCTTTGTCATGCCCTCATACTGGAGCAGAATCCGGCGCAGAACCCGGATTTCCTCCTCCGTGTGTTTGCGGTTTTCATCCGTCAGCTCTTCCTTCTGCAGCTTTTCAAGCTGTTTTTTAAAATCACCGGTCAAGTTCCTGACATCCAGCTCTTCCAGCGCCTCCAGATACGCGCTCCGGACAAAACGCGTCTGTTCCTTTTCATAGGCATGATACAGCGCGCCGCATGCACCCTGAAAGGAAATATCGCCCAAAAGCAGGGCGGCATTTTTACGTGTTTTGGCATCCTCATGTTCCAGAAATCCCAGAAAAAGTTTCTCATGTTCACGGATAAACGACTGCAGCTGCAGTACGCTTTTTTTGTCCTTTTTGATTGCGGCGCGCAGCGCGCTCAGATTCGCACGGACATGATTCTGTTCCTGTAATTCCTTTAAAATCTGCTTCAAAATTTTTTCCTCTTCTTTATTTATTTTTGGAATGCAATTTGCTCTATTTATCAACACCGTGTCTGGCAATATAATCTGCCAGGTCATTGTGAAACTGCTCCCATGCGTCCTCATGCTCCACAAAATATTTCGGACAGTTTTTCCCGGTCACATCATAGTGGCGGATGACATCCTCCACATGCAGCCCGTAACGTCCCATCAGCCATGTGGTAAGATGCAGAAGCGACTGGTAGGTGCTGCTGTTAAATTTTCCTGTTTCATCCTCTATACAGCATTCAATGGATATCGTGTCTTTGTTTCTTTCCTTGGATGCATATGCAATTTCCTTACAGGGAACGCACTGCACAATTTCCCCTTCCAGGCCGATAATAAAATGGCTGCTTGCCGAAGTTGTGTGGGACTTTGCAAGTCCTGCAAAATAATCCCGGTTCTGCATGGCTGACGTACCCGGATTTGCCGTATAATGGATGACGATTCCATTTACCTTTTCCAGTTCCTTCCCCGGACGGGAATACGGATTCACCGGAAGCAGCTCCACTTCCAGTTCGGGCCGCTGACCGACGTATTTTTCATCCGTAATATTCCACCGGCTGGACGCGGCATGGCTGCCTCCGAATCTTTTAACGATTACAATAAATGCAACAGCAATCACTGCAAACAGAACGAGAAAAATGCAGACGATTCCCTTCATCCCTGTATTTGTTTTACTGTTTTTCCTTTTACCCGCCATGTATCCTTCCTGCAAAATAAGGATGTCGCAAAAAGTGACATCCTTACCATAGAATCAAAAAATTATACCGCATCATCTGCCCACGCATATCCGGCCAGTGAATCTGGTCGTTACATTATTTTATGAACCCATCCTTCCGGTCCTTCAATCTCACCCATCTGGATTCCGGTTAAGGTATCATAAAGTTTTTTGGTGACAGGTCCCATTTCCTCCATTCCGCTTGGGAAACAGATTTCCCTGCCGTGGTCGTCAATTTTGCCGACCGGGGAAATCACTGCTGCCGTACCGCAGAGACCGCACTCTGCAAAATCGTCAAGCTCTGAAAACTTCACCTGCCGGTGTTCAACCGTAAGTCCCAGGTATTTTTCCGCCACAACCATTAAAGACCTTCTGGTAATGGACGGCAGGATACTGTCTGACTTAGGGGTAACAAACTTACCGTCTTTTGTGATGAAAATAAAGTTTGCCCCGCCGGTTTCCTCCACAAAACTTCTGGATGCAGGATCCAGGTACATATTCTCATCATAGCCTTTTTTATGGGCGTCCACAATCGGATGCAGGCTCATTGCATAATTAAGCCCCGCCTTGATATGTCCGGTACCGTGGGGAGCTGCACGGTCAAAATCTGATACACGGATGGTTAATGGCTTTGCACCGCCCTTAAAATACGGTCCTACCGGTGTAACAAAAATACGGAACTGGTACTCTTCCGCCGGCTTTACACCAATCACGGAATTGGTTCCCATCATATACGGGCGGATATACAGCGTCGCACCGGAACCAAACGGAGGTACCCATGCCGCATTTGCCTTTACCACCTGCTCTACCGCGTCAATAAACCGTTCCTCCGGAAATACCGGCATCTCAATTCTCTCACTGGAATCTTTCATACGCTGTGCATTTAAGTCCGGACGGAAACAAACAATCTCCCCGTTTTCCGTGGTATATGCCTTAAGTCCCTCAAAAATGGTCTGCGCATACTGGAATACGGCTGCACATTCATTTAAGGTAATATCGGAATCCGTGACGATTGCTCCGTCATCCCATTTTCCATTCTTATAATTAGATACATAACGATATTCTGTCGTCATATAGCCAAAGCCAAGATTGGCCCAGTCAAGATTCTTTTTCTCCATTGCTGTTCCCTCCGTTCTCTATATAATGGAGCACATCAAATAATTATCCTATGCTTTGCTTCAACATTTTAGTACATCAGCCTGCATTTTTCAATAGTTCCCTGCAATTTTGCTATTGAAATAATTCATAAATACTATAACTTTCCGGTATCAGCCGCATAAAATAAAAGAAACAATGCAGTTAATGCATAAATGCCAAAAAAGGAATTATCTGCCATGTGTACTGCACTTTCACCCCTTGATACATTTACAAAGCTGATACAGGAACGGAAACCGGACGCCTATGCCAATATTCTTGGCCGTAAGGAAGCGCCGCTTCTCATGGGAACCGCATATTTTTACAGCACACCCTTTCAGGGAATCCTAATTGAAGCGGAAGTCGGGGGACTTCCCTATGATAAAAAAGACAGAAACTGCGGAAAATTTTACGGAATGCATATTCACGAAAACGGGGACTGTTCGGATAATTTTACAAAAACCGGAAACCATTTTAATCCAGCAGATGCACCGCATCCGCAGCACGCCGGGGACCTGCCTCCGCTCCTGGGAAACCAGGGATATGCCTATACGGCATTTTATACCTGCCGCCTGACCATTCCTGAAATCATAAACCGTTCCCTCGTCATCCATTCCCTGCCGGATGATTTTACCACGCAGCCTTCCGGAAATTCCGGGGATAAAATCGGGTGCGGGGTGATTTATCCTTTGGATGCGGTTCACGGATAATGCAGGGCTAAGCCTGTCCTGCCCGTCAGGTACAGGGCAGGCTTAGTTATTTTCGTTTGTTACATGTCATACATCACAGAATGTTCCCTGCGCAAATCATCCCTAAACCGTTCCCAGTCAAACTTTCCTTTTGCTTTCACCTTTTTTACAGCCCTGATTACCATTTCCTTTATCAGCTCTATTTTCCCATTACTATCCGCCTGGTAATAGCGTTCAAAATCCATTCGAATATGGATTGCCGCGCAGGAACCCAAAGCCCATATCCGGGTGCTTTCTTTCCACATCCCCTGCCCATACAATTCTTTTGGGGCAGCGGCAGGAAGAATTCCTATCGTGGACAAGGTATCACTGTATTCTTTATCCTTAAAATAAGCGCTTAATTTCTGGCAATACCGGTATACATCATCATCCACTCCATAATGATCACTAAAATATGCCGGAGAATTAATCGTAAGATTCATTACATGACCTCCTTTGTATTAATCAAACAGTCAGAGCCTGCTTTTATTTTATGATCCCCGCCATTCGCAGCAGAACCCGTGCATTTGTGGTGGTACAGCGTCCTTCCCTTAATTTGTAATCAAAGAGAATCTGGTTTCCTTCATAATGTTCGGTAAAATGATAATTTACTGCATCCATATCCGGGTCATTTTCCAGGTCACACAGCTCAAAATCATGGGTAGTGACCAGAGTGAATGAACAAGGCTCTGACAGATTCCGTATCGTTTCCTTCGCCGCAAAAATCCTGTCCTTTGAATTTGTGCCCTTATAGATTTCATCAATCAGGGAAATCATGGGAATCCGCTTCCTGCTGACATGAATCATCTGCCTGATACGCAGCAGTTCCGCATAAAATGTGGAAATGCCCTCGTTTACATTATCCTCTGTACGGATGGACGTGCACAGCTTCATTAGGGAGACCTGCATGCCTGACGCACTGCAGAATCCACCGGCGTAGGCAAGAGCCAGATTGGCGCCTATGCTGCGCATAAAAGTTGTTTTCCCGGACATGTTAGAGCCTGTTATGATGCAGGTGCGATGGGTCAGGTCAATCGTATTCCCCACCGCCGATGACTCTTTTAACAGCGGATGCCTGAGATCAGCAGCTGTTAATACAGGAGGCCCGGAAACTACAATTTCAGGTAAACAACAGACATTTTGCGTGCGGGCAATTACGCTTAAGCTTATCAGGGCTTCGGCATCCCCCAGTGCCTTAAGCCAGGGTTTCAGGCTGTCCCTGTAGTTATTTTTCCATTTTACATACCTCTCCATGCAGTGATAATCATGCAAAAACACACTGTTACAGAGCAGGAATGCATAAATGTTATGACGTGTGCACACAGAATCAGCAACCGCCTCCAGCTCTTTTAATGCAGCGGAAGCAGTCCCATTTTCCAGCAGTATCTTCTGCAGGGCTTTCAGACAGGGGCTGTCAAAGGCTTCCCCCTCCAGAAGCTGAAACAGTTTCCGGTACGGAGCAACTGCCCTGTTGATCTGATAAACAGGGGATAATGTCTGATTGTTCCAGTAAAATCCAAGAAAAACTGACATCAGCTGGGCGAATGCCAAAAGACAGAACAGGTGCATTGTCAGCTGCCTGCTGACTCCAAACAGCGCGAGAAACAAACATGCCAGCGTAAGGACGGGAAACAGTCTGATGAGTATCCGGCAGACCACAGGGAAGCTGTTATCTTTTTCCAGGGCATGAAAGAAGTTATCCATGTTTTTTTGGGATTCATCATATCCAGTGTTTTTTAAACGCCTTGCACCTGTCTCAAGCTCCATGCAGAATTCTGTCTTCCCGGCCAGCTCTGCCACTGCCTGCTGGCGGCTTTTTATCCCTCCAAAAATCTGCGGGGAGAAATCCTCTGTAAAATCTTTGCCCGGCAGGCTCAGCCAGCGGGCAAGCTGGTCCTGCCCCCAGACTGTGCCTGCCGTGCAGATATACTGGTAAAGGGAACATCTGCCAAACAGATCCAGATCCCCTGCCTCTGGAAATTCATCTCTTAAATACCGCGTTCCATCCACAGGGAAGCTTTTCCAGCCATCGTCAAAACGCCCCATATACTCTCTGAGGACAGCCTGGGAATCTTTCAGGTATTCCTGCTCCTCTTCCAGCCTGCTGTGCCAGTGGACCAGCATAAAAAAAACAAATCCCGAAAAAAACGCAGGCACAAGTAAAAACGGATTTTTCTGCCGGCATCCTGCGAAAAGAAAAAGACCTGCAATGGTAAAGGTAATGCCTCGCATAATCGATATCCTGCCGGATACCAGGGCCAGTTTATCTAATTTGTTCCGGCAGGCCCCGTAATTTTTTTCATACATGACATAATTATTTTGTTTTAAATTTTCATTCGTAATTCCGGAATTTTTCATGGGAATCCCCTTTCACGGGTATATGGGTGGTGCTACAAAAAAGACTTGAAGCAAATTCAAAAGTATGTTATATTAACATCATAAAGAAGGAACAACCGCCCACAAAGTGGTTGACCTCCCAGGTAGATATAAGCCTGCCTAGACCGTCAAGTACAAGGCAGGCTTATTTATTTTCGCTTGTTGTTCCTATCAATATAGGCAAGCAGTGCAATTAGAAATGAACCGCCAAGAAATAACAAGCTCAAAACTTCATATGTATCCATCTGCACCACCTCCCTTCCTTTTCACTCAGGTACGGGAGGCTTTCCACCTTGTAACACGATTGTTCCGTTTAATAATCATATCATATATAACAGCAGGTGAAAAGCATTTTTTCACTCACATCCTCCGAAAATCCAGAAATCTTGCTTACTAAACAAGAATTCCAGATTACAAACGAAACTCTCGGACTGATAAAAATAGGTATATATAAGACTACTTTCCAAAAATAGAAAATGTCCTTTGCAATTAATTTTTTATTTTTTTAACAATTCTATCTCTGTATTTATAATAAGACTAATGCACTGTCCATCTTCTATTGATATTTCCGCTTCCTCTCCATTTGTCATATTTATCTGCTGTATAGTGGTTGCTGTGTCCCAACCATCTTCTTTATGTAGTTTAATAGTTTCAATGTAAAATCCTCCACCTATATTGCACTTGACTTTATATTCTCCTATCGGAATATAGTATCTTAAATATCGCTCTCCGTTAAATGAATCATATTGTCCGTATTTTCCTTTCTTATCATATGACAATATTATTGATTTTCCGTTTTCTAAATTTTCCTCTTGTTCCAATTCTAATTTGGGAAGTTCCGGTGTTTGATCTGAGCCAAAGGCAACTGCTCCATCAAGTGCTAAATATACACATTTATATCCTCCATCTTTCACTTTGTAATCAGCTGTAAATGTAAAGTTTTTCTTTTTTACAGCATTTTTTGCTTTTACTTCTCCTGAAATTGAATAATAGTCATATATTCTTGAATACGTCATAGATCCTATTTTGCTTTTGATAGACGTTTCCCCTTTGATATGTTCTGAAAGTCTTTTAAACACATCTGCTTGCAGGGAATTTATGACATTAATATCCGGCTCAAAATCCTTGTAATTTAATGGCTTGTATCCTCTCTCATATATTTTTGCCCTTTTAACCTCTGTATTTATGGATTCAATTTCTCCATTTTCAAGTTCATATACTATATATCCGAACCCATCATATACAAAACTGTATCTTTTCCCAGATGACCAGTCATCTAAACCATGCACATTTTTTACTTGTGAATAATCCATTCCAATAGATTCCACCGCAGACTGAAATTTACTCTTACTTATAAACTGCGTGTTTTCCAGTTCTTCATCCATTACTTCTGTGACACCCAGTTCGTTTTTTGCACTAAAATTTTCTGAAATTTCAGCATTATTTCCATTAAATATATAAAAAACAAGGAAAAATAAAGCTACTGATAATGATATTGCTGCAACCGAATACCTTTTGCTTCTGTCTTTTTTCTTATTCCCTATAATAATGTCTAAAACACCCAAAACACCACCTATCACAGAAAAATATCCGCATCCTATAAGTGATATTATGAATGCCACAACAGAAAGAATGCTGTCTTTTTTCTTTGTATTTACATTTGGCGTGCTGAAATAACTCCCCTGATTTGGCATCTGGTTCTGAAACTGTTGTCCGTTCTGATGTGTTTCCATTCCACATTTCGGACAAAATTTCATTCCCTTACCAATCTGTGTGCCACATCTCTGGCATATCATTCGTTCATTCATGCTTTTATCCTCCAAGTGTGTAATATTTGTAAAATTATACCATACACTTGGAGAACTCTTCAACTAAAATATATGTCGTATATTCCAACATCCTTCACCGCCGCTTCTGCAAATCCTGCAGCTTCCGGTTCATCTTCTCTGCCTCCTTTACCAGTCCTTTCCATGAGCACAGGACTACCAGCGTATAAATCAGCGCAATCATCACAACCATCGCAATCACCGACTTCCAGTTTTGTACATCATACCACTCAAACAGATACCCAAACCCAAGCACAATTGCATTAATCATAAGATAATGAAGAAAAACCGTAAGCACATACGGAATTCTTTCAAACTGGTAAACCAGCGTACTTACCGCACACAGAAAACATGTGGCTAATATCTGCCAGAATATCACCGGTTCCACCGACTGCACCGGAAACAGAATATTGGTAAAAAGAGCCACAGCGGTGAGCACGCATGTCGTAATTATAAAAAACATATTCATCAGCACTTTCAATCTATGCATAGTATCCTCCTTTCACCTTTTTAGTCCCAGCCTGCGTTTTAAGTCCGGCACATACTGTCTGGAAATGACAAGCCGCTCCCCGTTTTTCATGCAGGCTTCAAACCGTCCTCCAAGGGACGGCGTAAAATTCCTGACATTTGAAAGGTTAATGATTACAGATTTGGAAGCCCGGAAAAATGAAGTGTTCATCAGCAGCTCTTCCAGCTCATACAGCTTCATCCTGGTTTCATAGACCTCTTTTTCCATATAAACAAACACCCGGTTGTCCACAGATTCAAAATAAAAGACATGTTCCGGAAGAACCTGCAGGATTTTGTCCTCTTTCTGTACCGTGATTTTTTCCCGTCCGGCTTTTAATGCATAGATCGTCCGAAGCATCTGCTCATCCATATTCCTGCAGCGGATGATAATTTCTTCCTCTTCCCCGTCCGGACAGTCCTGTATTACAATTTTCATATCATTTCCATGCCCTTCCCATTTGAACATCGGTTCATGCTATCTGTCATTTAATTTTCTTCTGTTCGTAATTATGACGGCACACACAATAGCAAGCGCCGCATACGCAAACAAAATCAATACCTGCCACCCGGTATCCACCAGGGAGTCATGCATACGGACCGTAATTCCCATTTCCTCCGAAACGCCCGAAACAAACGCATCCGGCAGTCCCGCAAAAGTCTGCTCCAGCAGGTCCGCTGTACAGACCTTGCGCATCATGGAAGCGCCGTGCAGGTTCGGAAGCCGCTTGATTACTGTCTGCACCGTTTCTGCAAGCTTCGACACCGGAAGGTAAATTCCGCCCACAAACCCTGACAGGGTTCCAACGATTGTCAGCATTCCTGACCATGCCCCGTCGCTGTGTATAAAAAGCGCCATAAGGTATCCGACTGCGGAAAAGGTAAATGTATTGCACAGAATCATTCCGGAAAGTTTAAGCAGGGCGGCAGCGGAAAGAAGTCCGTACCCCTTTATCATAAAATACACCTCACCGGCTGCCAGTGTCAACAGGCACATCAGACTGCCGATGATCCACGCGGACAGGATATAGCCAAACGCCAGCTTACGCCTTTTTACCGGAGTGACATAAAACGCCATGATTCTCTTTTCCGTTTCATCCCTTACCATGCTTCCCAAAACGGTCAGCGTCACGGTCACTGCATTGACTGCCAGGACTCCTGCCAGCGTCCACATGCCAATCAGGGCGGATACATGTTCCCTGTCCGCTTTTGTCACCTTTCCCGTGCTGCTGTAGTCTTTCATCGTATTTAAGATTCCCTCGCTGTTCATGTCTCCCAGAAAAATTACCATCAGCGCAAGAACAATGAACATGGACAGCATGGAGAAGAAAACTGCGCTCCTGTCCCGTAAAAAAATCAGACTGTTTCTTTTTGTCATGTAATATAATTCCCTCATTTATCCTCTTTCCTTTCATTTTGTACAGTACCGCAGCTACTCCGTTTCGAGCGTCTTTCCGGTAATATTTAAAAATACGTCGTCCATCGTCCCAGCAATAACTTCAAAACCACGGATTTCATTTTCCAGTCTTTTTAAAATAGGAACCGCCTCCATGCTTTCCTGTATTTTCACAGACCAGCAGTCATTTTCGCGCTTTACCCTGTCACCAAACTCCGCCCGCAGAATCCGTTCCGCTTCCCCGTCCGGCTTCGGCACAAGGCGCAGGGTGTCCTTCGTATATTTTTCCTTCAGCGCAAACGGAGTCCCGGTTTCCTTTATTTTACCTGCGTCAATCACTGCGATACGGCATGCCTTTGCCGCCTCTTCCATGTAATGGGTCGTCAGAAAAACGGTCATCCGGTTCTCTTTTCTTAACATGTCAATATTTTCCCATACCAGCTTTCTGGTCGCCGGGTCAAGTCCGGTTGTCGGCTCATCTAAAAACAGGATCCTTGGACGGTTGACAAGGGCTGCCGCGATTTCACACCTTCGCTTCTGTCCGCCGGAAAGCTTCCCGTACTTTCTGTTTATGATATTCTGTAAGGAAAGCCGTTCGCAGACATCATCCACCGTCTGTCTGATCCTTGTATTTCCATACAATGCCGAGCGGACACTCAGGTTTTCCCGGACGCTCATTCTTTTGTCCAGGCAGTTGTTCTGCCAGACCACGCCAATCTGCCTGCGGATTTCATCGTCCGCCTGTCCCACGCGGCGCCCGCAGATTTCGACTTCCCCGTCTGTCGGTAAAAACAGGGTACACAGCATACTGATGGTGGTCGATTTTCCTGCGCCGTTCACTCCTAAAAATCCAAACAGTTCCCCGCCTTCCACGGAAAAACTGATATCATCCACCGCCTTTACATCCTTAAAGTATTTTTTCAGGCCCCTGACCTTAATCACTTCTTCCATATTCCATAAATTCCTTTCGTTATGCGTTTTTCCTATCATATAAAAAAGACATGGCTGCCGCAACCGGATTGCGGTATCATGTCTTTTTTTAAAGGTAAGATGCATTTTTTTCTTTAATATACTGTTTTCTTCTGCCACTTCTTTCCCCCAAGCCGCAATAAAAACAGCACGCCGCGCACGCAAAGCTCGATACACATGGCAGCCCATACCCCGTGCAGCCCGAAACGCGGGGCAAGCGCGGCGGCAAGCGGAATCCTCACACACCACATGCAAAAAAGGCTCAGGCAGCTGGGGACAAGGGTATCCCCCGCGCCCCGGAACACGCCCGAAGCCACGATGGACGCCGCATACATCGGCTCCGCAAACGCTTCAATCCTCAGTACCTCGGCGCCAAGCCGCCGGATACTTTCCTCCGGGGAAAGCAGCCCGATCATTTGCGGAGCAAAAATAAACAGCAGAATCCCGCTGCCGGTCATAACAAGCATCCCAAGTCCGGTAGTCAGCCAGCCCAGACGCCTCGTTAAATCCTTTCTTCCCGCGCCCGTACTCTGTCCGACCACGGTCGTCGCTGCTGCCGCTATCCCGTACCCTGGCATGTAACAGAGGCTTTCCGCCGTAATGGAAAACGAGTTTGCCGCAATGGCGGCCGTTCCAAGCGGCGCCACAATTTTTGTGGACATAATCTGTGCCGAACACATCACCGTCTGCTCAAATCCTACCGGAAGCGCAATTTTCACCGCCTGCTTTAATTCCGCCGGCACAAAGGAAAACTTTTCTCCTTTCCTGATATGAAGCATGGGAGACACAAAAAGCAGGTAATAAAGCATCAGGCAGACCGTCACAAGTTCCGCACACGCCGTTCCGAGCGCCGCACCGAATACGCCAAGTCCTGCCCCCGGCATGGTAAATGCGGTTCCAAAAACCGTCACCTTCCCTGACGGGAAAATAAAAAAGAGATTAAATACCATATCCAGAACACACATGACAATATGAAGAATACTTGGAAGCTTCATGTTGCCGCTGCACTGGATCATGCCTGACGCTGTATGGTTAAGCTGCAGAACCGGAAGAAACAGTGCATAAACCAGAAAATACCGGGATGCATTTGCACAGATTTCCTTTCCGCCTCCCAGCCACACCGGAAGAACACCGCTTAGCAGCACGCCAGCCGCCATTAAAACACACGAAAAAGCAAGCACTGCAAACAGTCCCTGCTTTACGATATTTCTTGCGCGCTTTTCTTCCCCCGCACCAATCCGCTGTGCCACCTGGACCGTAAATCCAATACTGGCAGCCGAACAGAGTCCGCCAAACAGCCAGGTGCTGGAAGATACCAGGCCTATGGAGGCGGAATCATCCGCCCCAAGCCTGCCCACCATGGAGGCGTCAATATACTGCATCACAATGGAAGAAATCTGTGCCATAATGGCAGGTATGCTCAGCTGCACGGTTAAAAACAGCTGCTGGCGGAAGGAAAGCTCATCCCCGCTCCTTAATTGTTCCAGTAAATTCCGGTTATTCATCAGATATCACCATAACTTTTTCAGCTCCCCGATAAAATAAAGCGAACCAAACGCCACTGTCTTTTCGTTTTTGTCCGCACGTTCCGCCAGAAGCCGTTTCACCCCAGCCAGCGCAATACTTTCCGCCGTAATTTTCTGCCTGCGGATGTATGCTGCAAGCGTTTCTGCCTGAAGCGCCCTGCTGCCCTCCGGCGTCACTGTCACAAAATCCAGGGCACAGGACAGAAGCGGCTCCACCATCTGTTCATAATCCTTGTCTGCCATGACCCCCATAATAAAATGAAACTTTTCGCCGCCGTACATCTCTTTTAAGCTTTCCCTTAATGCCAGGACGCCGTTAGTGTTATGCGCCCCGTCCACCAGAAAAAACGGGTGTTCACTTAAAAGCTCCATCCGTCCGGGCCAGTACGCACTGCTGATTCCGTCACGTATCGCAGCGGCAGCTTCCGTTTCTCCGCGGGAAAGAGCAGGTACGTTCATCTGAAAGCACTCTTCTGCCGCCAGCATCGCAGCGGCGGCATTTTCATACTGGTATGTCCCCGGCAGTCCCGGCTGCATGCTTTTTGCCCGCCGGATATCTTCCGGCTTAACCAGAATACAGCCGCATGAACAATGTTCATTTTTTTCAGAAACGGGATTGCACGCCCTCTGTGCCTGAATGAGAACTTCCAGAACCTCCGGCTCCTGCGGCGCAAAAACAGCCTTTACGCCGGGCTTAAGTATCCCCGCCTTTTCCGCCGCAATCCTTGTAAGCGTATTTCCAAGAACCGCCATATGGTCGTACCCGATTCTGGTAATTATGGAAAGCACAGGAGTTCCAAGCGCATTCGTCGAATCCAGCCTGCCGCCCAGCCCCGTCTCTATAATGGCAATGTCACACTGCATCTCCCTGAAATACAGCACTGCCATCATCAGACAGTAGTCAAACATGGCAGGCTCTGCCCCCCAGTCACGGTCAAGCAGTTCATTTCCAATCCGAGTTACGGCAGACCTTTCAATCATCTTTCCATTTACCGTAATGCGCTCCCCAAAATCCACGAGATGCGGGGAAGTAAAGCATCCGCTCTTTAATCCTGCCTTGATAAAAACACTGTTCAAAAAGGCACAGACAGAGCCTTTTCCATTTGTCCCTGCCACATGGATAAACGGTAACCCCTTTTGCGGCATCCCAAGCTTTTCCAGCATGATTCCGCTGACCTCCACTCCGGGCTGCCTGCCGAAACGCCTGCTGTTTTCAATGATATCTGTGATTTCCTCATATGTGTACATCATTTATACGGCCAGAATCACGCCGCCGTCATTGGCATACATGCTTGATACGCCGGCAGTATCCACAATCAGGATTTTTTTGAATGTGGATGCTTTCTCAATCAGCTCCCGGACATACTGCGCCCGTTCCGGACAGTTGCAGTGTGATATGGCAAGCACACGCTGTCCGCAGTTTTTTGTCACTGCCAGCATATCGTCCACCATTTTGGCAAGCGCCTTTTTCATGCCCCTTGCCTGCCCCAGCTGCTGGATTTCCCCCTCGTCTGTGGAACCCATCACCGGCTTGATATTTAATGTGCTGGCAACCAGTGCCTTTAAGTTGCTGAGCCTGCCGGCTTTCCGCAGGGTTTCAAGCGTTTCCAGCACAAAAAAGGTATTCATTTCACTAATATATGCATCCACAGATGCTGTTACCTCAGCAAAATCTTTCCCGGCCTCCTCAAGCTCCTGTATTTTCATCCCGATTAACGTCTCTCCAATGGATGCAGACCGCGAATCAAACACGTGAATCTGCTTTTTATCCCCATGCTCCTCCTGATAAAGCTGCGCTGCAAGCACAGCGCTGTTGTAGGAACCGCTCAGCTTCTGGGAAAGCGTAACCACATAAACATGCTCCGCTTCCCCCTCATATGCCCTGATATAGCTTTCCGGGGAGGGACACGACGACTTCGGACTGTTCCTGCTTTTTTTCACCCTCTGTAAAAAATCCTTCTGGTCAAAAGTCTCATCATCCGTAATCCGGTATCCGTCCACCTCAAGCTCCAGGGCAACATTGCAGTAATGTCCGTCTTTTTTCAGTTCCTCCGGCAGCTCTCCGCAGCTGTCAATTACAATTTTATACATCAGCTATCCTCTCTTAATTTGTATTGCATTATATCATACAATTTACCCATTTATTACGTTGCTATGTTACCATCATTTCCCTTTTTTGAAAAGGGGTAAGTTAAATTTTTCGCAGTGGATTTTACTGGAAAAATATTGTAAACTTATAGGAAACAGATACAGGAGGTGTACCCATGCAGGCGCTTGAATTAACTGATATTAAGGATTTTATGAATAAATTTCTCCGGACGGACATTTTCGACAATTTTCTTCTCCAGGAGGGTATGATTACGGGTGCCGCTTCCTATCGCATAGACGGACGGATGACCGGCGGTTTTTACAGCAGCGAAGAACAGGAGGAGCTTGGCATCGCAGGACTCCGGTTTCTTCCCTACCGGATGCTGCGGGACAGCTGTTTTGACCTGATAAAAGGAAAAAAGACGCCTGTTTCCTTCCGCTTTGTGCTTCTGCTCTCCCCGGAAAATATAAGCCGCACCCTTGCCGGAACGAAAAGCAGCTTTACGGCTGACGACATTACCGGCATGTTTTATAACATCCATTTCCAGGATCAAACACTCACTTTAACCACCGGTGTATCCTATAAAATCTTTTCCGCGGACAAATCCCTGGAGCACGAATGGGACCGTATGGCATGCCAGTTTTTAAAACAGCACAAAATTCCTTATACCAAACTGTAAAATTCGCGATTTCTACTTTACTTTTCCGCTCTATTATGCTATTCTATGCATAGTTGCTAAGCAGTCACCTTTTTATACGGTACGCTTTGCAGCATAAATATATTGGAGGTACTTTCGATGAACAAAGGTACAGTTAAATGGTTCAACAACCAGAAGGGATACGGATTCATCACAGCAGAGGACGGACATGATGTATTCGTACATTATTCAGGACTTAACATGGAAGGGTTTAAGTCACTTGAAGAGGGCGCAGCCGTAGAATTTGAAATTACAGATGGTGCAAAGGGTCCTCAGGCTATTAACGTTTCAGTCGTTCAGTAGCAAATAATCTAGTTTCTATGTACCTTTTTCTTTTTATATTAGAATAAGATATTGGATACAATGATTACTCACATACATCCCTGATGTACAAAAAATGCCGCATATGCGGCATTTTTTTGTTGCTTCCCTATACCTGAAACACCTTTTTCATACTGTCATAATGGAGGAAAATTCCCTCGTCTGCCAGTTCCTTAATCTCTTCTGCGGTCGCAAACTTACAGCCGTCTGTTTCTTCCGTCTGGAGAGTGATGTCACTTTCACTGACATCCATGACATAGCGGTAGATATCGACAAAATAATTGTCCCCTTCCCCCGGATTTTCCCGGTGGTAGCTGAACATATACCCGCCGTCCGCTCCTTCCACGTCAAGTCCTGTCTCCTCCTTGATTTCACGCCTTACGGCTTCTTCGGATTCCTCGCCTGCCTGCGCCGCGCCTCCGGAGACTTCCCACCAGCCGGGCGCCCACGCCTTTGTCATCACACGCTTTGTAATCAGAAACCGTCCGTCGGGCCGCATAATCACGCCAAGAACCGTCAGGTGGTATTCGTCATCCGCCAGTGTGAAGCTGTCTTTTTCCATTGTCCGTCCGGTCCGCTGTTTATTTTTATCGTAAATATCCCAGTATTCCATTGCTTCCTCCTAAGGCATATAAATCCGGTACCAGCTCGGCAGCTGGCTGCTTGATGACTGCTGTCCGTTTCTCGTCTTCATTTCCGGTGATAATGAACACTGTTTCCATAAGTTCTGGTAATAATCATCCCCTTCAGCCACAGAAGGCAGATTTACCCCCGCAAATACCACACACGGCTGAAAAGCCTCATGCATCAGCATACTTTTGCGTTTTGTGTCAAATATCAGAAAATCCTCATTGTAAAAACGGTCCGCAAAATGATCCATCATCAGGGGGATCAGATTGCATTTGGGTTCGATTTCTGCCAGAAGGATATCTTTATCCTGACGGAAGTTTAAAAATCCGTATAATTTATTTAGCTCAATCTCCACCCTGCGGGACATTTCCACAATCTTTAACATCCGGGAATCCGTTTCGTGCGGAATACTGCTGCCTTTCGCAAACGCACGTACCAGATAACCGAATGTCACCGTGGCGCGGTCCCTGTCATAATGGCACAATGCCCGCAGAATGGAATCATACACGGAAAATCCCAGCTTTGACTGGATTGCACGGACAATCTGTTCCACCTTGCCTGCATCAGCTGCCACCATCTGTTCCCCAGACGATACTTCCCCGTCATCCCCGATGACAATGGAAATGCTGTCCGTATACGGTTTTCCCAGCTTTTCCTTGTGCTCAAATGCATCACTGACTGCCGAAAAAATCCCCACAAGGGAATTTTCACAGCGAAGAATTAACTGTTCGCTCATCTCTCACCTCTTAGATATTATTTTATATATAAATGGGTCATCCACAGATTACTGTCTGCCCCGGTGCAGCAGTGCCGGATATATCACAAATGCAGTCCCGCCAAGAAGGACGGCGGCAACATCCATAAGCACAAGCGCAGCGGTCCATCCCCCCAGGAAATACCCTCCTGCCATTGGAAAAACCACAAACAGAATCAGGAAAAATCGCAGAAACATCTGAATCATCGCCTTTACCATATCAAACGCACTGCTGTGAAAAGCAGCTTCCAGCAGCAGCCCTGCCGCAGAAAACATAAAATCCAGCAGGCAAAGCGTGATATACCACAAAAACAGGAGCAGGGGCTTTTCCCCTATGACCATGCCGGAAACCAGTACTCCGAAAAACAGGTCCATGGCACAGCTGTATGTGCCTGCCAGCATGGCGGAGAAAACCTTTTTGTACGGATTATCCGGCACCAGAAACAGCCAGTTATTCGCTGTTTCCTGTTCAATCGGGTTTCCCATGTTCCGGAAAAACAAAACACAGACCAGAATGATTCCTACAACGGAAAAGCCCTGCCCCGCCGTCCGCGAAATCAAAACGGAAACAAGAACACTTACTGCAAGGTAAAACAGCATGGTTTTTGTAAAAAACCCGAATACTGCCATCCTCCGCCTGCAGTATACCTCCTTTGTAAAAAACACCTCGCCGCCCCATCCGGTCAGTGTTCCTTCTCTTCTGATACGGTCCGAACGTTTCCTTCCCTGCACCATCCTGCCTTCCTGTGCTGCCGTCAGCCGTTCCGCCGTCTTTCCCGCTGCAGAAAGGGCGTCCTCATAAAAATCCGCCTGAATCCGCCAGATAAAGAACACCAGTACAAAAACGGCAAAAACAAGCAGCAGAAGATAAACAAAAAATGACACTGTCTGTCCGTCCGCCGCGCTCATAATCATTCCCTTGAGCCATCCGATTACCGGTACATAACGCATCCACAGGCTTCCAAATGACATCTCCGCCACACGGTACGGATTTCTGCCCGATACGAAGAACAGTACTGCCAGAATCCCAAGCAGCATGGCGGCAAACGTCCAGATTGCCGGAATCACATATTTCTTCAGACGCTCATGCGTAGTAAATACTGTATAGGACAGTACCGTCATCAGCTTCTGGAAAATCAAAAGAAACACCCATCCGATGATGACTGCCGTTACGGCAAATGCCCCCAGTCCCAGATTCACCGTCAGGTTCGGAATCTGGAACACCAGGTACACCGAGGCAAAAACACTTGCCACCATCTGGAAGCTCAGCCGGAACAAAAGCACTGACTGCGGTTTCACAGGCGCTGTAAACAAAAAATTAACGTCCGCCATCTGAAATATTTCCGTGCCGTTTTTGGAACCCGAATAAATACCAGCCAGAAGCAGTACAAGAAACAAAACGGCAATGCCTGCTTCCGCAAAGGTTTTCACCATCCTGACATCCTCTGCGGACATCTCCTGTTCCCCCGCCTCTTCACCGTCATCTTCCTCATTCTCCTGCACGGCTTCGGTGGAAATCTCTGTGGCGTCCTGTTTTTCCATGATATTTCCAATCATGCTGCCTGCGAGTCCGAACACCACGCCGCAGCCAATAATTACAATCAGAATCACCAGTACGGTACTGCGGAACATTTTCTTTATGGTGTTAATCCCGGTATGAAGTGCATAATAAAACCAGCCCATACTACACCTCACCCTCCGTAATTTCAAAAAAGATATCCTCCAGGCTCTTTTCCTGCCCGCCTGCCATATCTTTCTGGACAACCGCTGCCACAGCCCCCTGTTTCATAATATATGTAGTATCCCATAACTCTTCAATACTGTCAATCATATGTGTGCTTAACAGAATGGAACAGCCGTCTGAACGCAGTTCAGCAAGCATGGTTTTCAGTTCCTTAATGGCGTGCGGATCCAGACCTATCATCGGCTCATCAAACAGGATCAGCCGCGGCTTTGGCAGAAGCCCGCAGCAGATGCTCAGCTTCTGCTGCATGCCCTTGGAAAGCTCATCCCCGAATTTCTTTTTCTTGTCATCCAGCTCAAACCTTTCCAGCAGCTGCTCCTTATGCTCTTTATAGTCTTTTAATTTATATGCCCGTGCGAGAAATTCCATGTGCTCGTCCACGGTCAGGTTCGGGTACAGGGAAGGGATTTCGGGTACATAGCCCAGAATCCGTTTTGCCTCAATGGACTTATTGTCCAGACCGTTAATCCGGATTTGTCCCTCGTATTTGAGAAATCCTGCAATGCATTTGATGATAGTACTCTTTCCGGCGCCGTTTGGTCCGAGCAGAATGCCCACCTGGCCGTCCGGAATCTGAAACGAGATATCGGCATTCGCCGTTACTTTATGGTATCTTTTTGTGACGTGTAAAACATCCAGCATAACGTTCCTCCAGTCTGTCATACATCAGAGATGTACGACAACAAACAGAGTACACAATGTGTACTCTGTAATATGTTGTACGGCCTATCTATATTTTTATTCCCTGTGCATGGAAAATGCTTCCATGTGGTAGTTTTCCAGATTGCCGAGAATTTCCCTGTCATCCGCCTTTTCCAGCAGCTCATCGCGGAATCTCTTTGTGGAATTCATGTCGTTGTAAGAACTCGGACCGCCGACACAGCCGCCTTCACATGCCATTCCTTCTATGAAGTCATCCGGAAGCTTTCCGACTTTCAGTAATGTCAGGAACTTCTTGCATTCCGCAGCGCCGTTTGCCCTGCAGACCTTAGGCTCTATTCCGGCATTCATCTCTTTCATGCTCTCTACCACTGCTGCAGTCACGCCGCCGGAATTACCGAACCGCTTGCCGTAAACGGAGGATTCCTGGTAAGAGGTATCGCCTGCCTTAAGCTCAACATTCTTTGCGCGCATGATGGCACGGATTTCGCTGTAGGTCAGGACATAATCTGCATTGCCTTCAATCTGCTGGTCCACAATCTCTGATTTTTTTGCGATACAAGGTCCGATAAATACGGTAACTGCATCCGGTTCTTTTGATTTGATCAGACGCGAAACCGCACACATCGGTGATACGGTTGTGGAAATTTTGTCTGCAAGCTCCGGAAAATGCTTGCGCACCATATTGACAAAGCCCGGACAGCAGGAGGTTACCTTCTTTTCGCCCTCCTTATAGGCTTCCGCCCATTCCTCCGCTTCGGAGGCAGCTGTCATGTCACCGCCTAAGCCCACTTCAATAAATCCATTGAAGCCGACTTCCTGCAGCGCCTTCTTCCAGCTCTTCATGGTGATATTCGGTCCGAACTGGCCTTCTGTCGCCGGGGCGCACATTGCATAGACCTTCCGGTCAGACTTTAATGCTTCAATGACGTCCACAATATATGTTTTGGAGCCGATTGCACCAAACGGACAACTGTGAATACATTTGCCGCAGCGGATGCATTTACTCTCATCTATCACTGATATGCCGTTTTCATCGTATGTAATGGCGTCAACCGGACAGCTGTTCTTGCACGGACGCACCAGATGCGCGATTGCATTGTACGGACATGCCTGTGCGCAGCGGCCGCACTCCTTGCACTTCTGCGGGTCGATATGGGAACGGTGGCGTCCTGCCACGATTGCACCGAATTTACATGCATTGATACATGCCTTGCCAATACAGTTCTGGCAGTTTTCTGTCACGGTATAACTGGAAATCGGACAGTCCTCACAGGCAGAATGGATCACCTGGATAACGTTCTGTTCGTCATTGCCGTAAAGATTCTCCCCTTCGGCAAGCCGGACCCTCTGACGGATGATTTCACGCTCCTTATAAATACAGCAGCGAAACTGCGGGGTCGGTCCCGGAATCAGCTCGAATGGGATATTTTCCTTTTTTTCATCGAGCTTTCCTTCAAATGCCAGCCTGGCAACCTCATAGAGCACTTCATGTTTAATCTTGATTACATTTTCGTCAGCGTACATATACTCTCCTTTTACTGTATGGATTATTTTGCTCTCATAAATCAACATTATTGTACATAAATTTTCAGTAAAAATCTATAGTTGTATCTATCAAAATACAACAGAAAGCAGAAATTATGGATTCAGCTGTTCAAAACCAGAAAATAGAGCCGACACTGCGTGCCGCGCTTGATGCCACCCCCGAAGAACTCGCTGCTTCCACGGATCTTTCCACCGGAAGCAGCACGGACGGACTCTGGACCGTCATCCTTTTTTACAGCGGTACGCCTGCACAGATACAGGAAGAGTTTCCTGGTGTTTCCTTTACCTTCCTGCTGGGAAACTATGCCATAGCCAGGCTTTCTGAAAACGCCATTTCCTTACTTGCCTCCTCCCCCCTTGTCATCTATATCGAGCGTCCGCGCCGGCTGTTTTTTGAAGTCTTAAACGGAAAGCGCAGCTCCTGCATCACGCCGCTGCAGGAATCCGCTCCTTCTGCCTTAAGCGGGCGCGGAATACTCCTTGCCGTCATTGATTCTGGCATAGACTATATGCACCCGGACTTCCGTAACCCGGACGGCAGCACAAGAATCACAGCACTCTGGGACCAGACCATCGCCCCCGACCCGGCACTGGGCAGGTTTCCGCCGGAAGGATATTCCTCCGGCACGCTCTACACATCCGAACAGATTAACGCCGCCATCAGCGCCGAAACACCGCAGGAACAATTTGAACTGTGTTCAAGTATTGATACTTCCGGACATGGCACACATGTGGCTGGAATCGCGGCAGGCAACGGAAGCGCGTCCGGCGGACGTTACCGCGGTGTGGCTTATGACGCATCCCTTCTGGTTGTCAAGCTCGGTTCCCCGGAGGAACGGACGTTTCCAAGCACAACCGAGCTGATGACAGCCGTGGATTTTTGTGTCCGCTATGCCATGGAAAATCGTCTGCCCCTTGTCATCAATTTAAGCTTTGGAAATACTTATGGTTCGCACAGCGGAACCTCCCTGCTGGAAACCTATCTTGACAATGTATCAGACCTGGGGCAGATCTGTATTGTGGTCGGAAGCGGAAACGAAGGAAATAACGGGGGACATACCGGGGGACGTCTGGAAAATGAACAGTCCCGCCGGCTGGAGTTTGCTGTCGGTGACTATGAACAGTCCCTTTCCATACAGATCTGGAAAAATTACTGGGATGAAATCCGCATTGTGATGCAGGCGCCCGCCAGCCCTTCTGTCATTACCATTCCGGACCAGCCGGGAAGCTGGCGCTTTGTTATGGATAACACCATACTGCTGGTCTATTACGGGGAACCCTCCCCTTACAGCCTTTACCAGGAAATCTATATTGACCTGCTCCCGGAAAGAAATTACATTTCCCCCGGCGTCTGGAGCATCACGCTCACCGCGCAGTCCGTTACGGACGGAATCTATGACCTCTGGATGCCGGCCGCCGCCGCCCGGGGGCTTGCCACACAGTTTCTGACACCGGTGCCGGAAACCACTCTTACCATTCCGTCAACAGCCGCAAAAGTGATTACAGTCGGCGCCTATGATGCCGGAAACAATTCCCCTGCGCCGTTTTCCGGAAGGGGCTTTACCTGGAACACGCGCCAGGTAAAACCGGATATTGTCGCTCCCGGCGTTGATATTACAAGCTGCGCCGTGGGCGGCGGCTATGAAACAAGAAGCGGCACCTCCATGGCGGCCCCGTTTGCTGCCGGAAGCTGCGCCCTTTTAATGCAGTGGGGCATTCTGGAAGGTAATGACACCTTCCTTTACGGGGAAAAAATGAAATCCTATCTGATAAACGGAGCGAAGCGGCTGCCGTTTGCCAGCTCCTATCCGAATCCGCAGACGGGCTGGGGCGCCTTGTGCGTGCGTGACAGTATTCCTTTTTAAACATGTTTTTTATGGACAAATGTCCCGATTGCTGATATCATAAGAATAGATTTTTCCGGAAACTGGAAACCTGTTTATTTATGGTGAAGTAATATGATGAGTGTGGTATTTATAGGACTTGGAATTTTTGGAATCTGTATTATAATGATTGCACTGCTGCTTCTGCTTCAGGGAGACGGCTCCCGTGAACAGAAGCTGATGCAGTATTTCCTGATTGGTTCGCTGATACAGAATGCAGGATATCTGCTGGAGCTGACAGCTCCGACGCTGGAAGCGGCAATGGTATCCGTCAAGATGCAGTACATCGGTTCCCTGGCGATTCCGATTACATTCTGCCATTTTATGTTTATTTACTGCTATGAAAAAGCACCGGTACACTTTTTAAACCTGCTGAAATTTATTGATGCATTTGTTCTGGTACTTATCTTTACGTGTGATATGCACAGCCTTTATTACCGGGATATCAGATGGCTGTATACGCTGGACGGACACGGCTATCTGAGCCTGTCTTACGGACCGGGATACTGGATGTTTATGATTTTCGGTACCATTATCCCTTATGCCCTGTCCCTGTATGCGCTGGTCCGCGCATGCATTAAAAAACCGGAGTACGCGGCAGACCGGAAATACAGACTGATTCTGGTACTCTCTTTTCTTCCTGTCGGGGCGCTTTTTTCTTATTCCATGAAACTGACCTATGTTTATGACCCGACGCCGGTTACCCTGGGGCTGGTGCTTTCTACCGTGGTAATTCTGGTATGGAGCAGAAAGGTTTATGATTTCAGCAGTCTGGCATCAGAAATTTTACTGAACAGCATGGGCGACGGCGTCATCGCACTGGATGACCAGCGGCGGATTGCAAGCTATAATCCTGCTGCTGCCGGTATTTTTCCGGAGCTCGGCATCCGTGCAATCGGAAAACACATCAGATTTCTGGACAGTTTTCCCCAGGATATTCTGGAAAAGGACGGAACGGATGAGTTTTGCATCAACAACTGTTTTTACCAGAGCCATGTAAAACAAATCCTGGACCGTTTCGGACAGAACAAGGGATATGTCGTCCTGGTCCTGGATGTGACAGAGACAAGAAACTACATTGATGAAATTAAGGAAGTGCGGGTACAGGCCGAACAGGCAAATATTGCCAAAAGCGCGTTCCTTGCAAATATGTCCCATGAAATCCGCACGCCCATGAATGCAATTGTGGGACTAAGCGATATCATAATGGAAGAAAGCAGGGGACGCAAGGTATACGAATATGCCTGCGATATCAAGGCTGCCTCCCGCAATCTGCTGGCTCTTATCAATGATATTTTAGACCTGTCCAAGGTGGAAGCCGGAAAAATGGAACTGGTGAAAACCGAGTACCATGTCAAAAACCTGGTAGGCGAAATACTCAATATGATGGATATTGTTGCTTCCCAGCGCGGACTGATGCTGAAAAGTGAATTTGATATGTCAGTCCCATGCCGGTACCTGGGTGATGAACGCCGGATCAAACAGATACTGATTAACATTTTAAATAATGCCCTGAAATTCACACAGAAGGGTTTTGTAAAGATTTCCGTTGCAGGAAAAAAGGATACCGCACCGGATATGGAACGCCTGGTGTTCAGGATTGAGGACAGCGGCTGCGGCATCCGCGAGGAAGACTTAAAAAATATTTTTGAAAACTTCCGGCAGGTGGATTCCAGAAGGAACCGCAGCGTGGAGGGGACCGGTCTCGGACTCTCCATCACCAAATGGCTGGTGGAACTGATGCAGGGCACCATTGCCGTGGAAAGCGTATACGGAAAAGGCACGACGTTTACCCTGGAGATTCCCCAGAAAATTGTGGATTCCAGACCCCTGTCCGAAGTTCCGGAGGCCGCCGCCGGGAAAGAAACCGACCTGAGACCTTTTTCCGCTGCCGGTTACAGGGTCCTGATTGTTGATGACAACCTGATTAACCGAAAGGTTGCAAAAGGCTTCCTGCAGCCCTATGGATTTGATCTGGATGAAGCGGAAAGCGGACCGGAAGCGATTGAACTTGTCAGAAAGACATGCTATGACATGATCTTTATGGACCACATGATGCCGCAGATGGACGGTATCGAAGCGGCAGGGATTATCCGGAACGAATGCGGGGAAAACGGCAGGATTCCTTTAATCATTGCCCTGACAGCCAATGCCATGGAAGGCGTACGGGAAACGTTTCTGACAAACGGGTTTCAGGATTTCATTACCAAGCCGTTAGACAAAACAGAACTTCACGAACTTCTGTTTCACTGGATTCCGGAAGAAAAAAGAACCGTACAGGATGCATTGCCGGCGCATGTACAGACAGATGACGACAGACTCAGGGAATTTCAGGAAATACTGATTCCGGGCATTGACACGGATGAAGTAATGATGCATTATTCCGGCAGCGCCGGGGAATACCGCAGCCTGCTGGATTTGTACTGTCTGGACGGAAAACGCAAACTGGCGCTTCTGCAGGAGCTCTGGGAAAAGCATGACGTAAAAACATACGGCATTGAGGTCCATGCATTAAAAAGCGCCTCTGCCAGTATCGGCGCCATGAAGCTTTCCGCCAGCGCAAGGGAACATGAAAAGGCAGCAGACCGGATGGATACTACTTTTATTGAGAGCCATATGCTGCGGCTGCTTTCAGACTATGAAGAACAGCTGGAATACATTCAGGATTTCCTTGATAAAGAAAAGACAGATGAAACAAAGGTAAAAACCGCAGAAATCACAACGGCGAATTTCATACACAATGTCAGCGACGCACTGGAAAGCCTTGAAAACTTCCGGGCAAAAGAATGCGCCGCAAAACTTGAAAAGCTTATGCAGTACAGGCTTACGCCTGCCGCCGAAACCCGGTTGAAAGAAATTCTGGCACAGCTTAAATTATATGAAGACGACGCAGCCGAACAGATGCTGCGCGAACTGATTGAACATACAAAACAGGAGGTATAAGACAATGGCATTAAAAAAACGCATACTTGCAGTGGATGATAACAGTATCAGCCTTGCATCCATTGAGCAGGAACTGAAAGGAGAATATGATGTAATTCCTTTAAATTCCGGCATACGCGCCCTGCAGTATCTGAAAAGGGAAACCCCTGACCTGATTCTTTTAGACATTCAGATGGCTATCAAAGACGGTATTGAGACCCTGGAGGAAATCCGGGAAATGGAAAGCTGCCGGAACATTCCGGTCGTGATGCTTACATCAAGGAGCGACAAGGAAACCATCATTAAAAGCTCCAAACTGGGAGTTTATGATTATGTGCTCAAGCCTTTTAAAAAACAGGATCTTCTTGAACGGATTGACCGTGTGTTAAAACAACTCTCATGAAAAAGCCCATAAATTTTTTATCTGCGGTTCAAGCAGGCTCCAGTCCCACAGTACCTGGCTTCGTGCAATACTGTTGGGATCATGGACTGCCACCTTCCCGTCCACAACTGCCGTCAGCACAATAAAATGCCCCTGCGTGGTAAAGTCCCCCGGACGCATGCTGCATATCACCGGTTCATGATTTTCAAGGTGTGAAAAAACCGCGCCCCTGTCCAGACTCACTTCTTTTCCGGTAATTCCAAACGCCAGACATCCTTCGGTCATCAGGCTCCATGCCGTTCCCGTCCCCGGCTTGTAATACCCGTTCTCCTGTGCATATTCCGCCACTCTGTCAGGCGTTACCGCTTCATTTTTTGTCAGCGCATACGAAACCATGGAAATACAGGTAGGCGCACACCCGGACAAAGCAATACAGCTGTCCCCGTACGGTACATATCCCCATCTGCTGTCCCACTGCGTAAAAAGCGGAAAATCCTCCTTAAGCTCCTCTTTGGTAAATCCACCGGACGCCTCAGGCTCACTGTCCGGATATCCCTGCACAAATGAAAGCATTTCCGGATTATTGCAGAGCGCTGCCAGAAGCTCTTTGGGATATTCGCTGTAATTCTCACTGATTTCCTTATACGCCTCGTCTTCTGCGGCTAATTTATTTATTTTTGATTTAACTTCATCATTATCCATTAAAACAGGGGCGGAAATTGAGCTTTCTTCCTTATCAACATACTGTTCCCTGTCCATCACATCTGCCCATGTCGTACTCCCACGTTCAAATGTGTGATGTTTTATGGTTTTTACAAGAAAATTAATTCCACATATAGCAATTATAGTAAGTGCTGCCAGCTTAATTCTTACAATCATCCGCCTTCTTCTTGCTTTTTTCCTTCTGTTTCTTTTGATACTTCCTGTTTCCTGCTTTCCCATACTCTTTCCTCCGTTTTTCTTGAACATCAGCCCATTTGTCTTATGTCAAATAAAAAAGACAATCCCTTATGGGATTATCTTACCACAGAAAAGACATTTTGATTTTCAGTTTTTCCTGCTGATATCCTACAAATTTCTCCGCAAATTCTTAAGATTTTTTTAATGCTCCGGCAGAAATACAGTAAGCGTAAACGTCTCGTTTTCACTCTCTGCGTATATCTTCCCGCCATGCAGCTCCACAATTTCCTTTGCAATGGCAAGTCCCAGTCCTGAACCGCCCGTGCTGGAAGAACGGGACGAATCCATGCGGAAAAACTGTTCAAACACGCGGGAAAGCTTATCCTTTGGTATTGTCTTTCCCTGGTTTCTGACAAAAATCCGTACCACGGACTTTCCCCGTTCCATTCCAAGAAAAATTTCCGACCCGTAATAACTGTAACTGACAGCATTGCGGAGCAGATTGTCAAACACACGGGAAAGCTTGTCCCTGTCACACAGGATTTCCACATCCGGGGAAATCTCCGTGCAAAGCGTAAGGTCTTTTTCCTTTAAGGAAGGCGAAAACTCACTGCATATCTGTTCAAGCATGCGGGTAAGGTTCGTCCTCTCCATCTCCAGGCTGATGGATGTCAGGTTAAAACGCGTGATTTCAAAAAATTCATTAATCAGCTCTTCCAGCCTCTCTGCCTTCTGCAGCGCTATGTCTGTATAACGCGCACGAAGCTCCGTAGAAATCTGCGGTTCCTCGGCAAGCAGCGTAAGATAGCCGATGACAGAGGTCAGCGGCGTCTTCAGGTCATGCGCCAGATAGATCACCAGGTCATTTTTCCTCTGCTCCGCCTCTTTTGCCGCACGGATATTGCGCAGGGACTGTTCCCTTGCCAGATTCAGCTCATTCTGGACGTCCAGAAGCTCTGCAGAAAGCATTACCGGCTCCTCCGACGGATTGGAAAGCATCTTTGCTGCGTCAATCACCTCATCCAGATAACGCAGGGGCCTTCGGACGGCAAGCCAGGTAAACAGGATCAGTCCCAAAAGAATAGACACAATAATAATCACCGGCGCAGCATACTGCAGGGTCTTTAGCGTGTTGTAATACGCACTGTCTGTATACCATTTTCTTCTGCTGCAGATAAACCATGCCGTAAAATAACCGCCGAACAAGACCACCAGAAGCACCAGAAAAGAGAACAGATACCGTGTAAACAGACGTCTTGAAATCCGTGAATACAATCTATGATTCTTTCGGTTCACAGCATACCTCCCCTTTCCTGACTGCAGGCTATACTTTTTCCACCGGAAGCTCCGCTACCATATATGCATCATAAAATTCATCCTGCGGAACCGGCTTTCCGAAAAAATACCCCTGAATCATCTCAGCCTTTGTATTTTTAAGAATATCCACCTGCTCTTTGGTTTCTATCCCCTCTACAATACAGTGGATTCCAAGGTCGTTAATCATGGAAGTCATATAATCAAGCACCACCCGGCTTTTCGGGTTTCTGGTAATCTCCGTTACCATGGAACGGTCAATCTTTGCCGAATCAAAGTCATACTGGATTAACACGGCAAGATTGGAGTAATGGCTTCCAAAGTCATCCATGGAAAGTCTGAATCCAAGCGCTTTCAGATGGTTTGCCACTTCTTCCACCAGCATGTGGTCCATGTCCCCGACTGTTTCCGTAATCTCGATATGAATCAGGTCTTTGGGAATGGTATACGCCTGCGCCATCGCACGGACCCTGTCAATCAGATCCGGATACATAATCGTCTTTTTGGAAAAATTGACGGATATCGGAATTGTCCGGTGTCCTGCCTCAATTTCCCGTTTCTGGTAACGGAATATCTCTTCCAGTACGAAAAGATCCACCATATGTACCAGGTTATAACGCTCCAGAACCGGAATGAACATTCCCGGACCAACGATACCCAGTTCCTGGTCAATCTGACGGATTAAAGCCTCGGCGCCTTCCGTAATTCCGGTATGGATATCCACCTTCGGCTGTAAATATACCAGGTACTGTCCCCGGTTCAATAGATCCTGCACCTCATCAATTACCCCCTGCTCCAGCCGCTGCATCACGGTCATGCCATGCAGGATTTTGCGCTTGTCATTTTCCATAATCATTTCCGCTTCTTCAATCTGGTTATGGAAATTTACATTTGCACTCCAGCTGTATCCCATGGAAACAGCAAACGGCAGCTCACCAAGCTTTTCCCGGAACTGCTCTACCATGACGCCAAACTCTTCCTTGGACGTATTGGAACAGAATACCAGCATTTCGTCCTCATCATAACGGAAAATCCGGAACTGTTCAAACACTGCCTTTAACAGCTTTGCCGTTTCCACCAGTTTCTTGCTTCCGTAAAAATAGCCAAACTGCTCGTTTAACTCGGCAAGATGTATGATGTCTGTCGTGATAATTCCCAGGGATGCATACTGGTCTTCTGCATGTTCCTGCGTCCAGAGCACAAAACTGTTCCGGTTCCATAAATTTGTCAGATGGTCGTGTGTCGTCTCATACTCCAGCTGCTCCATGACATTCTGCCTCATGATACGGGCGGTCATATATTCCCCGACAAGCGACAGAAGCTCCATATGGCTGTTATTCACACGCGGCTCAATCACCAGAAGATATCCCAGCCCCTGTGTATCCTCCTGCAGGACTTCCACAATTTTTTTTGTTTCATCGGAAACAATTTCAAGGAATCTTCCCGTCTTTACAGCTTCTTTTGCATGTTTCATCCATGCATCCGCCGAATCCCCATGCACCTCAAGAAGGTCAAAATCCTCCTCCTTGCGGTACACAAGCATTGCTGCCTTAGCCTCAAAATACTCCTGCAGGGATACAAGCGCCTTTTTGATTCCCTCTGCAAAGTCCTTTCCCTTCATGCTTTTTAAGCAGTCCCGCAGCTCTTTTAGCAGTGACTCCTCTTTCAGATATGTTATTTCCCTTTCATCTTTCCCCATAATAAACTTAACCTCATTCACCCAGTATCTGTCCCGCAACTTCTGTCAGTTCGGAAAAACTGCCAATTGACGGCACTTTTCCATCAATTACGCCAAATCCGTATGCCGCATGGATAAACGGCACGCCTGCCTGTCTGCTTGCATCATAGTCCCCCTGGATATCGCCGACATAAACTGCCCTGTCCAGTCCGTTCCTTTTACATACCAGTGCAATATTATCTCCTTTTGCAAACCCGTTATTTCCATAACACTCAATATCCTCAAACAGGTCATGAAACTGGTAATAATCCAGAAATGCTTCAATATACCCCGACTGGCAGTTGCTTACAATATATAAATGGTATTTATGTTTCAGTGTTTCCAGTGTCTTTCTGATATCCGGATACAGGTTTCCGCCATGGATCCGCAGGTAATCGTTTTCCTCCCTGCCGCAGGTATCAAGCATCACTGCACGCTGTTCGTCTGATACTCCCGGAAAAAGAATGCGTGAGAGTTCATCCATTGGTTTTCCCATGACTGCCTGCATCTCGGCACTGGTAATCGGCTCCCTGCCGTAGCCGTGTCTTTTTACCGACTCATTCCACGCAGTCACCACCTGCTCGGAGGAATCCCAGAGAGTTCCGTCCATGTCAAATATGATACCTGATTTCATACCTCGTCAATTGCCTTTCCAATATCGCTCCGCATATATTTGTTTTCAAACGAAATCCATTCCGTCGCCTCATATGCTTTTCTTCTTGCTTCCTTTAAATCGCTTCCGGTCGCGGTAATGCCAAGTACACGCCCGCCCGCAGTCACGATATTTTTATTTTCATCAAATGCTGTTCCGGCATGGAAACAGAAATATTCCTTCTGGTCAAATTTCTCAAATCCGCTGACCGGATATCCCTTTTCATAGGATACCGGATATCCGTCGGACGCCAGCACAACGCATACTGCCGCATTGTCCTCAAACTGCAGGTCAACCGTATCAAGCGTTCCGTCCACACATGCTTCCATGACGTCAATCATATCGTTTTTCATACGGGGAAGCACTACCTGCGCCTCCGGATCCCCGAACCGCGCATTGTACTCAAGCACCTTCGGTCCGTCCTCTGTCAGCATCAGTCCAAAGAAAATAACGCCGGTAAACGGTCTGCCTTCCTTTGCCATGGCGTCCACGGTTGCCTGGTAAATGTATTTCTTACAGAACTCGTCCACCTCACTGGTATAAAACGGACTCGGTGAAAATGTGCCCATTCCGCCGGTATTTAACCCTTCATCATGGTCCAGGGCACGTTTGTGGTCCTGCGCTGACGACATAATCCGGATGGTTTTTCCATCCACAAACGACAGCACGGATACCTCACGCCCGGTCATAAACTCCTCAATCACCATGGTATTTCCGGCGTCCCCGAACTTCTTGTCCTGCATAATGGTACGCACGCCGTCTTTTGCTTCTTCCAGGGTATTGCAGATTAACACGCCTTTCCCCAGCGCAAGCCCGTCGGCTTTTAATACAACGGGAAACTTAGCAGTTTCCAGATAGGAAAGCGCAGCTTCCGGCCTGGTAAAATTTTCATAGGCTGCGGTAGGAATGTTGTATTTTTTCATTAAATCCTTGGAAAATGCCTTGGAGCCTTCCAGAATCGCCGCGTTTTTGCGCGGCCCGAATACTTTTAAGCCTTCCTGTTCAAACACATCCACAATACCGCCGACCAGCGGGTCATCCATCCCGACAATGGTAAAATCAATTTCCTTTTCTTTTGCAAACGCCGCCAGCCTGTCAAATTCCATGGCGCCTATGGAAACACATTCTGCCAGTCCTGCAATCCCGGCATTTCCCGGTGCGCAGTATATCTTATCCACCCGCGGACTTTTCGCCACGCTCGTTACAATCGCGTGTTCCCTGCCGCCGCTTCCAACTACAAGAACTTTCATACGGTTTACTCCTCTATCATTACTGTTTTGTCAAATACCGCCACTCTTCCGTTTGCAATCAGATGGATTGCCTTCGGCAGAATTTTCCACTCTGCCTCTTCCATGACGCGCCTCTGTAAACGCTCCGGGGTATCCCCCTGCTCCACCTTAACCGCCTGCTGTAAAATAATCGGACCGGTATCCGTTCCCTCGTCCACAAAATGCACCGTGGCTCCTGTAATTTTTACCCCGCGCTCCAGTACGGCTTCATGAACCTTAATTCCGTAGTAGCCTTTTCCGCAGAAGGAAGGAATCAGGGACGGATGAATATTGATAATACGGTTTTTGTATTTTGAAATAATCTGCGGCGGAAGGACAACCAGAAATCCCGCAAGCACAACAAGATCCACCCCGTAAAAATCCAGTGCTTCCAGAAATGCCTCATGAAAAGCCTCCCTGGTTTCGTAATCATCCGGAGAAATACATACCGCCGGTATTTTATTGTCATCCGCCCTTACCAGGGCATAGGCATCCAGGTGATTGCTGATAACCACCGAAATTTCTGTATTGGTTATCATTTCATACTTAATTCCATCTATAATCGCCTGCAGGTTTGTTCCCCCGCCGGACACACAGACTGCAATTTTTAACATAAAGTAACACCCTTCTTTCCATTTGTAATTTTTCCAACAATATAAGGTGTCTCTCCTGCCGCCTTTACGGCTTCCATTGTTTTGTCCACATCAGAAGGGGAAACGGCAAGCACCATTCCAAGTCCCATATTATAAGTGTTGTACATCATCTGTTCCTCAACCTGTCCTTCTTTTGCCATCAGTGCAAAAACCGGAGGAACCGGATAACTGTTTTTCTCGATAACTGCGTGCTTTCCCTCCGGCAGCATACGCGGAATATTTTCGTAAAAGCCGCCGCCGGTAATATGACTGCATGCAAGGATGCGCACGCCTGCCTCCTTAACGGATTTTAAAGCCTTCACATAAATTCTTGTCGGTGCAAGAAGCGTTTCCCCAAGGGTTGCCCCAAGCTCCTCATAATATGTATCCAGCGCTTCCCTTGTCATGGGAAAAATCTTACGAATCAGGGAAAAGCCGTTGGAATGCACGCCGGAACTTGCCAGTCCGACCAGTACGTCGTTTTCCTTTACGTCCGCTCCGGTTATAATCTCTTTTTCTTCCGCTACTCCAACGGTAAATCCCGCAAGGTCATATTCGTCCTCCGGCATTAAATCCGGATGTTCCGCCGTCTCGCCGCCAATCAGCGCACAGCCCGCCTGACGGCAGCCTTCGGATACGCCGCTTACAATAGAGGCAATTTTTTCGGGATAATTTTTGCCGCAGGCGATATAATCCAGGAAAAACAGCGGTTCACCGCCGGCAGTCGCCACATCGTTCACACACATTGCCACGCAGTCGATTCCGATGGTATCATGCCTGTCCATTAAAAAGGCGAGCTTAATCTTGGTTCCGACGCCGTCAGTTCCGGACAGCAGCACCGGATGTTCCATGTCCTTAACCGCCTTTAATGAAAACGCACCGGAAAAACCGCCCAGACCGCCAAGCACCTCCGGACGCATGGTTCTTTTTACATGTTCCTTCATCAGTTCCACTGACCTGTAGCCAGCCTCAATATCCACACCGGATTTTTTGTAATCCATTGCTTTTTTCCTCCTTAACTGTCATACCCCTGGTTCATGTATTGTTTAATAATTTTTGTAACCGGTTTCCTGCAGCCTTTTGTCCTTTGCCTGAACCTGTTCCTTTAAGTCCCTGGAATAGTCCTTAAGCTTCTGTAAAAGCGCCGCATCGCTGGTGGCAAGAATCTTTGCTGCGAGCAGTCCTGCGTTTGCACCTCCGTTAATTGCCACTGTTGCAACCGGAATGCCGGCAGGCATCTGCACAATGCTGTAAAGGCTGTCCCTTCCCCCCAGTGACGTGGTATGCATCGGTATCCCGATTACCGGCATCGGAAAGATGGCTGCGCACATTCCCGGCAGGTGGGCTGCCATTCCCGCACCTGCTATAATCACCTGAAAGCCCTTTTCCTCTGCGGATTTTGCATATGCAAAAAACTCATCCGGTTCACGGTGTGCAGAAATAATGGACATCTCATAGCTTACGCCAAGCCTGTCCAGTATTTCAGCCGCCTTTGCCATTACCGGCATATCCGAATCACTTCCCATTACAATTCCTACCTGTGCCATCTGTGTTCCTCCTTAAGTTCGTAGAAAATCAAAAACTTTCTGTGTATTATCGTTTATCAAGCGCTTCATTTAACGGTTCCGTCCCCGGTACAACAAAACGACCGTCTTTTATGACCGCCTCCCTTGTCCCGTCCGCCCTTATGGCTTCAATCATTCCCAGCTCATGGTACGGTATCGTGATATCGGTGTGGCAGTTGAAATATGCCTTTGAAATATCCTCCTTCCGGAGCAGGGAAATCTCATTGTCCCTTGCCACAATCGCTTTTCCATCCGGGTTGTACGTAATCTGGTCCTCATCATAGGTATAACACGTATCCCCTACTGCAAAATGCGGACCAGTTTTTTCCGCAATCAGTATCGGAAGCCTTGCCGCGATACCATATTCTTTTGCCATGCGGTAAGCCGGGGTGTTCGTACCGATTGCAAACTCCCCCATCGGCAGCATCTTATGGTGGTGCAGTACATTGTCCTCAATATATTTTTTGTTTTCCCCTTCATCTGCAAAATTTGTGCAGGTATAGGCTGTAATTCTGCCGTCGGAAAAATCCAGTTCCAGGTTTTCATAATTTAATTCATTCAGATACACCTGTGTCACATGGAGCTTTCCTTCTGTCCCCTTTAATACCGGCGTGGTAAATACCTCCCCCACCGGAATATTGACGTCCGCCACGCAGTTTTCAAACGCAGTTTCTTTTTCCGGGTCAGAAAGCGGATAAATTTTCACATACAGATCCGTCTTATTTTTGTCCTTCCCCTGAATATGAACCGTATCCGCCATATCAAGCACGTCAATCAGCTTCTGCTGCATATCACGGTAAAGCTCATAATCGAGCGTGTTAATTTTTACTGTTTCCTCAAAAATTTCGGGGAAGTTTTCTCCGATGGACGGAACCGGGTAAGCGATAATACTGAAGCTGTGTTCCTCCGCATGGATATACTGGTTCGTCAGCCTGCTCTTTTCACTGCGCTCATACACGGAAAGCTCCTGCTGTTTTTCCGTAAAACGGATGCACTCTGCTTTCTGTTCCGGTGAAAACGGCTCCATCCCAAAGATGTCAACAAGTGCCGGACCTGCATATTCCGGCGCCCTGCTTTTATTCTTTTCCCAGACACTGCGGTCCACTTCAAGCCCGCGCTCCACCATTGCCTTGTCCATCCACAGACCGCAGTCTTCTTTGTGGTCGTATACATACTGTTTGTTTAAAGAAATGGAAAATGGACGCAGAACGCTCTTCAATCCCATGTGTTCAAAGTTTCGGACCAGAAAACGTACCATCCGCTCAAATCCTGCAGGATAGCGGATTTCCACAATTGATTTTTTGGAAAGATCTTTTCCCGATACTTCAAAACCCTTCCGGTAACCCTCGGAAAGGGTATCTGCCATCGCCTGAATCTTTTCTTCCGGCAGCCGGTTTAAAAATTCCGCCGACACGGTTTCATCCCTGCCGATACACATACCATAGCGGTACAGATACGCCTGGTTTTCCAGGTCGCTGTCCATCACAATCCGCAGGTTAAAATCATAGGACGGATCTATCAGACTGCAGATTTTGTGTTCATTGAATACTTCTGCATAATCATGCATAAATGAATAGATAATGCTCCTGATTTCTTTTTCACTCAGGGAATCGCTGTCTTCAAAACAATTAAATATTTCCACAAACAGCTCTGCAAAAATACACAGATATCTGAGATCCCCTTCCATACAGTGGCTGATAACCGTCCTGATTTGTGCTGCAAGCACGGACAGAAGCTGTCCGTAGGTTTTTCCCAGCTGTTCCACTGCATAAGCAGGATTTAAATAGCTCTCTTCATATCCCGGCTCCTGCACCCTGGCATAAAGAAGGGCATTTAACTGCGCCCCCTGGCCCAGCGTCATACCATGAAGCCGCCCCGCTTCGGCCGCCGTCCCAAGCTGGAACGCAACATCAAAAAAATCCGCCTGCTCTATAAAAAATCCGCGGTATGTTTCGGAAACGGATGCTGCCTTTTCATGCGCAATTTCTGCAATGCGTTCTTTTACCAGCTGTAAACGCTCCCTGTGCTCCTCATTGATATCATGATATAATTCCATGTAACCCATATTCCAAATCCTTTATTTCCTGATCGACAACTGCTATACCTGACAGGAATATTTATAAATTCTGTCCTGATTCTGTTATCATGCCCCAAAACTGCATGTAATACACAGCCCTGCCGTCACAGTTTTTGATCTTTTTCATCCTATAAATCCCCAGATATAGCTGCCGCACCAGCAGAAAACGTTTAACAGGGACAGTACAAACCCCAGTCTTGGGAAAAGTTTAAACGAATCCTCTTCCTTAAATGTCCCCGCCGCAGCCACAACTGCCGCAAATGACAAAAGCATTGCGAGAACGCCGGCGCAGCCGTAATAAGCGGAAAGCCCGCCATTACTTACAAACGCAAGGTGTACAAACACAAGATACCATGCCAGAAGCAGTGAGGACATCAGGGTTGCAGCAATCCCGCGCTTTGAATGGGTCTTCTCTGTGAACTTGTATGAACCGCGCCGTCTTTTATTTCTCATACGACCCTTATCCCTTCCGTTTTGTCCTCTTTGTTACAATTCCATACACCTTACGGTAAAAAAACCGTATTGTGATAAAACTCAGATAGCCCAGCAGCCCTCCCGTGGTATTTAAAAGCAAGTCATCCACATCAAAGCTTCCCCTGCGTGTCAGAAGCTGTGTCACTTCCACACACATGCTGAACAGAAAACTTTCGGAAACCACCAGAAAGAGTTTCTGTGCCCTGCCAAAAATTGCCGGCAGGAAAAATCCAAACGGCATAAATGCCACTACATTTCCAAAAATATTTAACAGAAAGCCCGTTGTTCCAATGATTTCCCTGTACCTGACAAAACGTCTGATTTCCTGAAAAATCACCAGATTATACTGATATGTTTCATTACTTCCTGTCCGTCCGAACTTCTCTGAGAAAAATAAAAAATAAACCAGCAGAACCAGATAAGCCAGAAACAGGACCGTAAACAACAGTTTTCGTTTTTTAGCTGCAGCCATACTGCGCGTAATAACTGTCCATTGCTTTTTTTACTGTATCATCGATTACCACTCTGCCCTGGCAAGTACGATTATACAAATGCTCGGTAACTTCTTCCATGGTAACAATGGCCTTTGCTTCAAAACCGTACTTTTCCTTTATTTCATCCAGTGCGCTTAATTTTCCGCCCAGTCCGACCTCCATGCGGTTTAACGAAACCATAAGCCCCATAATCTGTACATTTCCCTGTGCCCTGATAATCGGGAATGTCTCTTCTATGGATTTGCCGGAAGTGGTAACATCCTCGATGATTACCACGCGGTCGCCGTCTTTTATTTTACTTCCCAGAAGGATTCCGGTATCGCCGTGGTCCTTTGCTTCCTTGCGGTTGCTGCAGTAACGGATTTCTTTTCCGTACAGCTTTGCATAGGCAATGACACATGCCACGGAAAGGGGAATCCCCTTGTATGCCGGACCAAACAGGACGTCAAAATCATCCCCGAAATTGTCATGAATCGCTTTCGCATAATATTCGCCCAGCTTCATCAGCTGCGTACCCGTCACATACGCGCCGGCGTTCATAAAGAATGGCGATTTCCTGCCGCTTTTAAGCGTGAAATCGCCAAATTTTAATACATCACTCTCCACCATAAATTCGATGAATTCTTCTTTATACTGTTCCATGCTTCCATAAACCTCCCTGTTTCAAGGATTTCACAATCATTTCATCCATCTGCAGATACCCTGGTCCAGATTCGGACCATGACTGCATTTTCTTTATACTACCATATAACGGTAAAACATTCAATCAGTTTTTGGCAGCACCGACCAGTTCCCTGACAGCAGAAATTCTGTATTTTTCCATATATGACCTGATGCCGCAGATAATCTTTTCCGTGACATACGGGTCTGTAAAGTTTGCAGTGCCGACGGATACTGCCGAAGCGCCTGCCAGAAGCATTTCAATGGCGTCCTCTGCATTCATGATTCCGCCCATTCCGATAATGGGTATCCCAACCGTCTGCGCACATTCGTAAACCATGCGCACCGCCACAGGGTGAATGGCGGGACCGGACATTCCCCCGGTTTTATTTGCCAGCACAAACGTCCTGCGGTGTATATCAATCTTCATTCCGGTAATCGTATTAATCAAAGACAGGGCGTCTGCGCCGCCGGCTTCTGCCGCACGTGCAATCTCGGTAATATCCGTAACATTCGGCGACAGCTTCATGATTACCGGCTGCTTTGCATACCGCTTCATTTCCTTTGTGACAGCCTCGACAGCTTTCGGGTCCTGCCCGAAGGCGATTCCACCCTCTTTGACATTCGGGCAGGAAATATTAATTTCCAGCATATCCGCCGGTTCGTCCGAAAGACGCTCCACCACGCCGGCATATTCCTCCACCGAGTGTCCGCAGACATTTACGATTATTTTTGTATCGAATTTTTTGAGATAAGGGATATCCCTTTCGCAGAACAGGTCAATGCCCGGATTCTGTAAACCCACGGCGTTTAACATCCCGCCGTAAACCTCTGCCACACGCGGCGTTGCGTTTCCCTGCCACGGTGTTAAGGCAACCCCCTTGGTTGTAACCGCCCCAAGTTTGTTTAAATCCACAAATTCACTGTATTCCGCGCCCGAACCAAAGGTTCCGGAGGCAACTGTGACCGGGTTTTTCCATGTAACCCCGGCGATATTCACTGACATATCCATTACAGTTTTACCTCCTTTGCATCAAATACCGGACCTTCCTTACAGATACGTTTGTTATTTACATTGGTGTGTGAATCCTTCTCCTTTGATTCACATACGCAGGCGAGACAGGCGCCGATTCCGCACGCCATGCGCTCTTCCATGGATACAAAGCATTCCATGCCGTTTTCATCGGCATAGGCGGCAAGCGCACGCAGCATCGGCAGGGGACCGCAGGCATAGATTACTTCTGCGTCCAGTCCGTTTTCACGGATAGCGTCCAGCACCGTGCCTTTTGTGCCAACGCTTCCATCCTCCGTTGCCACAAAACATTTGGCCTGTTCCTGAAACTCATCCAGGAGAAATGTCCCGCTGTCCCTGTAGCCCGCCACAATCTGGATTTCCGGTATCTGGTCCGCAAGCCCGCTCACGCAGCCTGCATTTATATCCTTTGCCAGCTGAAGCATCGGCGGAATCCCGATTCCACCGCCAACCAGAAACGCTTTTTTTCCCGGAAGAACGGTAAATCCGTTTCCAAGCGGTCCCATCACCTGGATTTCGTCCTTTTCTTTTAAACGTGAAAATTCTTCTGTCCCGGTATCCTCCCCGGTCACACGGTACACAAGACGGATACTGCCGTTTTCTTTGTCAATGCCGCAGAGACTGATGGGACGCGGAAGCAGTCTGCTGTCGCTGTTCGTGTATACGGATACAAACTGTCCTGCCCTGGCTGCTTCTGCAATTTCCGGTGCATGCAGTGTCAGGTCATATATCTGCGGGGCAAGCTGTTTCTGGCTGATTACATACGCCGTCCCTTTTGTCTTTTTCATGTTAAACTTCCTTCCTGTCGTACATCTCTGATGTACTCCATCCACCCGGAAACATCGCGCCAGTCTTTATAAAGCTGACGCAATATCCTCTATCATATCTTCCACGGCAAGTCTGGATGCATCCGCAAAATTCTCCGGCGCAATTCCCTTTGCCTGGTATTTCTCCTGTTTCCATGCTGCAATAATCCCGCGGGAGGAATTTACAATCGCCCCCAGGCCATCAGGATTGAAAAAGTGAACAAGGTCTGCTCCTTTTCCTCCCTGTGCGCCGTATCCCGGTACTAAAATAAATGCCTTCGGCATAAGTTTTCTTAATATTTTTCCCTGCTCCGGATAAGTGGCTCCAACCACGGCGCCCACATAGCTGTAGGAATCACCCATGCAGCTGCTGCCCCATTCCGCGACCTTTTCCCCGACAATCTCATAGAGCGGCCTGTTGTCCACCAGACGGTCCTGGAACTCGCCGCTGGAAGGATTGGACGTTTTTACCAGAACAAAAATCCCTTTCTTTTCTTCTTTGCAGACGTCAATAAACGGCTGGATACCATCTGTGCCCAGATACGGGTTTACTGTCGCAAAATCCTCCCCGAATCCGCTGCACAGCTTACTTCCAACCTGCACCTTTCCCAGGTGTCCGCTGGCATATGCCGCAGAAGTGGAGCCGATATCGCCGCGCTTGACATCACCAATAACAACTAAATCCTTCTCGTGACAGTAATCCACGGTTTTCTGGAACGCCGCCATCCCCTCCAGCCCGAACTGCTCATACATCGCAATCTGCGGCTTGACTGCCGGAATGAGGTCATAAACAGCATCAATGATTGCCTTATTATACTGCCAGACGGCTTCCGCGGCTCCTGCTGTGGTTTCACCGCATTTTTCAAATGCGGCTGTTTTGATGTGGTCCGGTATATAGGACAGCATCGGATCCAGCCCCACGACAACCGGAGCGTTTGTCTTTTTTATCTTTTCTGTTAATTTGTTTATCATCTTACAGTCTTTCTCCTTCTTCAAAAACCACTTCCCCGTCACAGATGGTACATTTCACCCTGCCGGTCACGCGTCTTCCGTCAAACGGCGTGTTCCTGCCTTTGGAGGCAAACGTATTTTTGTCGATGGTATAGGTTTCCTCCGGGTCAAAAATCACAAGGTCCGCCGCTTTTCCAGGAGATATATCCCCGCGGTCAAGACCGATGACTTTTGCCGGATTCCGGCTCATCTTCTCCGCCATCTGTACCGGCGTCAGATATCCGCCCAGCACGAGTTCCGTATAGGTTAAGCTCGCCGCTGTTTCCAGTCCGACAATTCCAAACGGCGCTGTTTTCATGGAGGTGTTTTTGTCATCAAAGGAATGCGGGGCATGGTCCGTGGCAATCACGTCCATCACATTATCCCGAAGTCCCTCCTTTAACGCCTGCACATCCTCCTTTGTCCGCAGCGGCGGATTCATTTTGTAATTCGTGTCGGCGTCAATATCCCTGGAAATCATAATCCCGGCTTCAATCGTTGGCTCTGCTTTCTTGATATCATCCGAAGTCAGGGTAAAATGATGCGGGCAGACCTCTGCTGTCACCGGATATCCAGCCTCCTTCGCCCAATTTACCATTTTAACGGAACTTCTGGTGGAACAGTGGCACAGATGAAGATGTACCCCGGTATCCCTTGCCAGTACAATATCCCTTGCTATGATAACATCCTCCACAGCATTGCAGATGCCCGGCATTCCAAGTTCTTCGGATTTTTTATCCTCGTTCATCACACCGCCGCGCACCATATTAATATCTTCACAGTGTGCCAGCACCGGAATTCCAAGCTCTGCCGCCACCTTCATTCCTTCACGGTAAATCTGGGCGTTCATAACGGATTTTCCATCCTCGCTGATTGCCGGAATGCCTGCCTCCACCATCTCTTTGATATCAGCAAGTTCTTTGCCAAGCTGTCCCTTTGTCACTGCGCCGACCTGCAGGACATGGATTCCCTTCTGCGCCTTCGCCTTATTGTGCACATAGTTTACCACATCTGCATGGTCTGCAACCGGCTTGGTATTCGGCATCGCAAGTACAGTGGTAAAACCGCCGTGCGCAGCAGCTTCCATACCGGTAAAAATATCCTCTTTCCATGTATATCCCGGATCACGGAAGTGCACATGCAGATCAATAAACCCCGGCATGACAAAACATCCTTCTGCCAAAATCACACGGTCTGACTGTTTCGGTTCCATGTTCTTTCTGATTTCCTTAACCTTACCGTCCTCAACCAGTACATCCGCCAGTTCATCCATCTGCGCAGCCGGATTGATTACACGGCCTCCCTTAATCAGTAATCCCATATGAGACTTCCTTTCTTACAAATATCATGCTCCGCTTTATTTTTTCGTTTTCACTTTCACGGCTGATGAAAGCTTTCCATACACGGTCACACCGTCCACATTTTTATATGCACGAACCTTATAGTAATAGGTTTTACCTGATTTCAGCTTCCTGCTGGTATAGGATTTTTTGCTGGTATCTGCAAGTTTGGAATAGGTTCCGTTTTTACTTGCGGCACGGTAAACAATATATCCGTCTGCTGACTCCACGCCTGACCATGACAGCTTTACACTGTTTTTCTTAATCTGGCTGGAACGGGCATTTTCCACCTTTTTAAGCGTTGTGCCGGTCTTACTGGTAAATGCCTTGATACAGAGATTGCCGATGCCCAGGATATCAAGGTCCGCCAGGTCCTCCCAGGATTTCTGGTAATATACAAAACTCTGGTTATAATCTGCATACGCCTTTGAAACAAGACCATTTCCCCTTGCTGCCACTTCCATGTCAATACATGCCTTTTTCTTTCCAAGCTCCACAACAACAGAATACCAGGTGCCTTTTGGCATGGATACTGACTTTTTCAGCGGAATGGTATAAGTACCTGCATATCCCGTCTTGCCGGACACCTTTGCGGCAAGCACGCCGCTGCGCGGTTTGGACGGACTGGTCAGGTTTGCATATACCTTTATGGTATACGGTACGTTTACATCTTCATTTAATGTAATGGAAACAGCTTCCAGCAGTTCGTTTGCTGCCCCCTGCACCTTAAAAACATTGGCGGAGACCGGAAAACTTGATGATGCCTTTGCAACAAACGGGCATCCGTCATACTGGTAATTAAAGTCATAGTTATCTGCCGGTTCCATATCAAAAATCCAGGCTTCATCCTCAAGGGACTTGTCGTAATAGGAAAGCCAGAAATAGCTGTAAAGATCATTTCCTGATACATCTGTCCAGCTGTTTCTGATATACCATGCGCCGTTTCCCTTCGGGGTTTTTGCAAAGCAGGACGCCGGAAAATTATCATCCCATCCGACAATATTTACCGCATGGTTTGGAAGTTCCTTTACCGGACAGTAAAACGTGCTTACTGTTTCCCCGTTATAGACTGCCGTTGTATCATATGCACCCCTTGTGTAATTTTGACCGCCTGCATAATAACCAATCCCGGCGCTGCCGTGCTTCATGATTTCACTTTTGACCGCATTTGGATTTTTATGAATGTTTATGATATAGGCATTCTGCAAATGCGCAACATCCTTTGAGAAGGCATATTCCTTTCCCATGGAACTGGTTGTCTGTATCTGGGTATACGGTACATCCGCTTCACTGGTTACGCCTTCCCACTGGAGCAGCGTCCTGGAGCAGTAATAAAGGTTTCCTCCCGCCTGCCGGTAATCCCCTCCGGATACCCCAAGGCTGTCACCGTAGGTTCCCCCGAAAACATCCTCCGCATTATGGTAGGAAAAATAAACATGCTGCAGCTCGCTTAAATCAATGGTTTTATCCGCCATACCGTCATTAATCATGTCAAATTCCGCCAGTCCGATGGCGCTGAATGCCCAGCAGGTTTCAAACAGCCCCTGGTCGCGTGTGCCGGGATATTTTTCCGTCACCTGCGCAAGCGTATTCATATAGGCTGACGGAACAGACGCCGCTTTTTTCAGTCCAAAGGAAGCCGGTTCCTCCACAGCCGGAACCGTCCGCCTGCTCCCGTTTGTCAGTTCAATATTCTGCGGAATATTGAACTCCACATCTTCGTACCATTCTTTCTTTCCGGCATGTACATCCGCAGGCTGAATGCAGGTAAGTGTCACTGCCGCTGCAAGTATTACTGCCATTGTATTTTTTGTTTTTTTAAACATATTTACCCCTTTTCATGTATTTTGCTCCATTCGGTTGCTTTATTTGGCGGCAATTACGTCCGCCATATCATAATGTCCGGCCGGCTTTCCCTTTAAGAATTTTGCAGCTTCCACCGCTCCTTTGGCAAACACTGCCTTGGAATATGCGGTATGCTGAAAGGTGATGACCTCATCCTGTCCTGCAAAAATCACATCATGCTCCCCGACAATATTGCCGCCGCGGACTGCGGAAATCCCGATTTCATACCGGTCCCTCTTTTTCCGGTCCTGGCTTCTGTCATACTTGTAAGTATATGTCTCGCCAAGCGCTTCATTCATGGAATCCGCAAGCGCAAGCGCCGTTCCGCTCGGAGCATCCAGCTTCTGGTTATGGTGCTTCTCCACAATCTCCATGTCAAATCCCGCCGGGGCAAATACCAGCGCCGCCTTGCGCAGAAGCTCCAGTAAGGTATTGATTCCCAGCGACATGTTTGCGGACTTAAGCACTGCCGTCTTTTCATATGCCTGCTCTGTTTTTTTCAGCTGTTCCTCCGAAAGGCCCGTGGTGCAGAGCACTACCGGAAGTTTGTGCCTGCAGCAGTAATCCAGCAGGGCGTCCGCTCCGTCTGCACTGGAAAAATCTATAATCACATCCGCACTGATATTACATTCATTCAGGCTGGCAAATACCGGATATTCATTCTGGATACCGGTATACGTATCGATTCCCGCCACAATTTCAATATCCTCATCCCCTGCGCAGATTTGTGTTATGCACTGTCCCATCTTGCCGTTACAGCCATTCATAATTACTTTTGTCATCTACTGTTCCTCACTCTGTTTTTCTATAGTATTCCATAATCTTTCATCACTTTTTCAAGCTTTGCCGCATTCGCCGGACTCATTTCACAAAGCGGCGCACGCAGCGGTCCTGCTTCAAAACCCATCAGGGAAAGCGCCTTTTTCACCGGAATCGGATTCACCTCGGAGAAAAGGGCGTTGATTAACGGAATGGCTTCCAGCTGCAGCCTGCGCGCTGTTTCAAGGTCCCCCTGCAGAAAACTTTCACACATCCGGTGGACCTTTGCCGGGGCAACATTGCTCCAGACAGAAATCACGCCGATGGCTCCGATGGACATCAGCGGCACGACCAGTGCGTCCTCACCGGAATACAGATCCAGTTTTCCGTCTGTCAGGTTCATGGTCTGCGCTGCCTGCGCCATGTTTCCGGTTGCCTCTTTTAAGCCAACAATATTTTCTTTTGCCTTTACTAACGCAGCCACCGTTTCCGGAAGCAGGTTGCATCCGGTTCTTCCCGGTACATTGTACATAATTACCGGGCATTTCGTGCTGTCCGCAATCGTGCTGTAATGTGCCACAAGCCCTTCCTGCGTCGCCTTGTTGTAATACGGGGTCACAATCAGCAGTCCGTCCGCCCCCGCTTCTTCTGCCTCCTGCGACAGCTGGACTGCAGTGCGCGTGGAATTGGAGCCGGTCCCGGCAACTACCGGTACGCGGTGTTTTGTAAATTCTACAGCCGCACGGATGACGTCGCGGTGCTCCTCCATTGAAAGGGTTGCGCTTTCACCAGTTGTTCCTGCAATGATGATGGCGTCCGTCCCCTCCTTAATCTGCGTGTCAATCAGTTCCTCCAGCTTTTCATAGTTTACGTCAAAATTTTCTTTCATTGGTGTTACGATTGCAACACCTGCACCCTTAAAAACTGCCACTTTTATACTCTCCCTTCTGAATTTCCATATAAAAACAACCGGCTCTTCTTTGAGCCGGTCAATCCACCTGAATTTCAGATCTGATAGCTCTCCATCCGCGTCTTTACGCTTCAGACAGTCATGCGGCTCTTAACCGTATGCCCAAGACCAGAAAATGCAGAAATCCCTGTTCTTTCGGCGCTCCCTCCTTTCCCCTGTATTCCCCTGTGTCTGCCACATCCTACAGGCTACTCATAAGTCACGCGACCTCTATCCACTGTCGTACATCTCTGATGTACGACCTACGTACATCGCATCTGCGTAATGTCGTTATCCGTCAGGATAATGACCTGCGCATCTGCATCGCGAAGCGATTTTTCATGCAGATGCTCCATAAGCAGAACTCTCATGCGATGTGCTCCCTGTCGTACATCTCTGATGTACGACCTAATATACTTCTTCTATCTTACCATTCCATACCCCATCCGTCAATCACTTTTCCGGTGCAATATTATATATTTCATCCGCATGCTTGCGGATTCCCTCATCCAGCACCCTTCCGGTACAGATTACTGTCATGTCTTCCGGTCTTCCTGCAAACAGTTCCAGCATTTCCGCCGGTGAAATTACCTTCTCATCAATGATTCCAAGCACTTCATCCAGAATCAGCATGTCGCACGCCCCGGTGGTTACCACCTTTTTCCCATAGTGAAAGCCGTTTCTGAGATTCATAATCTCTTCCTGCTTTTCATTTTCTGAGAGTTTTTCAAATCTCTCGCTTGATTTTTCAAACCGGAAAACCTTTATTTCCGGTTCCAGGCGTCCAAGAAAATTGAGCACATTTTCATTTTTTCCTTTTAAAAACTGGATGATGATGACGCTTTTCCCTTCGCTTGCAGCGCGGATTGCATTGCCGAAAGCTGCTGTCGTTTTCCCATGTCCTTCCCCGTAATATATCTGTATAATACCTTTGCTCATCGCTTACCTCCGCTGCCCGTTACGCATCTTCTGTCCTGCCTTCCGGCACACTAACCAGGCAATGTATGTAAGATACCACAAAAGCACGTAAAATACAAGTCATACTATTCCAAAAACTCTATCTTGCTTACTGACACCTCATAAGCCACTCGCTGCTCCACCTCTGTTTCACTCAGCTTCTTTACATATTCACGGCTCTGGATTCTTCCCCAGATCTGTACATGCGTACCCACTTCAAAGCCTGCTGCAAATCTTGCGTTTCTTCCCCAGCAGATACACGGTATGTAATCGGATTTCCCATAGGAACGGTTGACCGCAACAAGCAGATCCGCAATTTCACGTCCCAGCGGAGTTTTCCTGTATACGGATTCCTTACAGATAAATCCGTCCAGAAAAATCTGGTTCGTCGCATTTTCCCCGTCCAGCTCCTCAACTGTCTCAAATTCGCGTGCAAACACGGATAAAACAAGCCTGTTTCTGTGTTCCTCATGCCGGTTGAATGAGCGGAACTGTCCTGTAATATAAACATACTGTCCCATATAATTTTCCCGTACATCAACCAGACGCTCCGATACCATGACCGGAATATAATCGACAAAGTTCGACAGACGGTTCACGGAAATTTCTATAATGTAGAACCCCTCGCCGTATACCTCGTGACTATATGTAAAGTCCGATACAATTTCTCCCATAATTGTTACCTGATTGTTTTCAAACATTTTATCTGCCATGAATTTTTCTCCCTTCCTTTTGTGGAAATATTTGTTAGAGTTCTGTTTTACCATTTTCCGGTTAGCAGTTTTTATCAAACCTTGTCGATAACTGAATCGAAAAATGTGCAAAACCCTTAAATACTTGAAAATATCTTGCGAAAATACAGCTTTATGGTAAAATATGCAGGGAATGCATATTTTACTGCGCGACAGGATATCGCGCATATATCGTCATCAATCGAAGATTGACGACATGGTAAAATATGCAAAGATGAACTGTAAATACTTTAGAAAGAAGGCACTTTATGACATCAAAAGAAAATATTCGCAATATAGCCATCATTGCACATGTCGATCACGGCAAAACAACCCTCGTGGATGAACTTTTAAAACAAAGCGGCGTATTCCGCGAAAACCAGGAGGTCAGGGAACGCGTTATGGACTCCGGCGACATCGAGCGCGAACGCGGAATTACCATCCTTTCCAAAAATACCGCTGTTTTTTATAAGGACATAAAAATCAATATTATCGACACGCCGGGACATGCCGATTTCGGCGGCGAAGTCGAACGTGTACTGAAAATGGTAAACGGCGTCGTACTTGTTGTGGACGCATTTGAAGGCACCATGCCGCAGACCAAGTTTGTTCTGATGAAGGCGCTTGCACTGAACCTGCCGGTCATTGTCTGCATCAACAAAATCGACCGTCCGGAGGCAAGGCCCGCTGCTGTCATTGATGAGGTTCTTGAGCTTTTTATGGATCTGGACGCTTCCGACGAACAGCTTGACTGCCCGTTTGTCTATGCAAGCGCGCGCGACGGATATGCCATGCTGGAGCTGGATGATGATAAAAAGGATATGACCCCTCTTTTCGAGACAATCATTAACTATATTCCGGCGCCGGACGGGGATGAAAATGCCGGTACCCAGGTATTAATCAGTACGATTGATTACAATGAATACGTCGGCAGAATCGGTATCGGAAAGGTGGACAACGGTTCCCTTAAGGTCAACCAGGAGGCAGTTGTGGTAAACCACCATAACCCGGACAAGCTGGAAAAGGTAAAAATCAGCCGCCTGTATGAATTTGAAGGCTTAAACAAAGTTGATGTTACCGAGGCAAATACCGGAGCGATTGTTGCCATTTCCGGCATCGCGGACATCCATATCGGGGATACCATCTGCTCCCCGGACAATCCGTCTGCGATTCCGTTCCAGAAGATTTCGGAGCCGACAATCTCCATGAATTTTATTGTCAACGACAGTCCGCTCGCCGGACAGGAAGGAAAGTTTGTAACCTCCCGCCATATCCGCGACCGTCTGTTCCGTGAACTGAACACCGATGTTTCCCTCCGTATTGAGGAAACGGACAGCGCAGACAGCTTAAAGGTATCCGGCCGCGGGGAACTGCATTTATCCGTGCTCATCGAAAATATGCGCCGCGAAGGCTATGAATTTGCTGTCAGCAAGGCGGAGGTTTTATACCAGACGGATGAAAACGGAAAGACGCTTGAACCGATGGAAATTGCCTATGTGGACATTCCGGATGAATTTTCCGGCGCCGTTATTTCCAAATTACAGCAGCGCAGGGGCGAGCTTTTAAATATGGGTTCGATTGCCGGAGGATACACAAGACTGGAATTTAAGATTCCGTCCCGCGGACTGATTGGCTACCGCGGGGAATTTATGACGGATACCAAAGGAAACGGTATCATAAATACGATTTTTGACGGATACGAGCCGTTCCGCGGGGAAATTGCCTACCGCTCCACCGGCTCCCTGATTGCTTTTGAATCCGGGGAATCCGTTGCCTACGGACTGTTCTCTGCCCAGGAACGCGGTACGCTCTTTATCGGCGCCGGGGAGAAAGTATATTCCGGCATGGTAATCGGACAGAGTTCCCGCGCCGAGGATATTGAACTGAATGTATGCAAGAAGAAACACCTGACAAATACGCGTTCATCTTCTGCAGATGAAGCGCTTACCCTCGTTCCTCCAAAGATTTTAAGTCTGGAACAGGCACTGGATTTTATTGATACGGACGAGCTGCTTGAGGTTACTCCGGAAAGCTTAAGAATCCGCAAACGCATTCTGGATCCGACCATGCGGAAAAGGGCGGCGAATGCGAAAAAGAATGCACAAAAATAATCTCCCTGCATACAGTTGGTTTTTACAGTGTTCTGCCATTCACACCATATAACTACTATCCGCGCCGGATTTTAAATTTTCGCACCGGAAACTGCTATAATACAAGAGTGTTGTAACACAAATAAGAAAAGAAAAGGAGATTTTATTATGGAAAAAACAAAAACAACACTTTTGAAGCGGCTGACCACTCTCATGGTGGTATTTGCCATGGTATTTACCACAGTAATCTCTGCGGTACCGGTAAAAGCAGCAAAAACGGAGCTGTATGTTGTGAGCTCTGTGACCCTGAAAAAGGGCGAAAAGTTCCAGCTTGATGTCTACAGCACCAAAAAATCAGCGCAAATAAGATTACTTACAAATCCAGCAAAAAATCTGTTGCAACTGTAAGCAAAAAAGGCGTTGTAACCGCAAAGAAAAAGGGAACTGCGACCATCACCACGACCGTTAAGATTGGCAACAACACCTATCAGGCAAAGACCAAAATCAGGGTTAAGGCAAAAACAACCTATGCCGATACTCTTGCAAACGGCATCGAAGCAGTAAATGATGCTTACGCGTATATTGTTGCCCTTGCTGTGTTAAACGGCTGGGATGAAGATGAAACCTTCGTAGAATGGGTAGAAAACTGTACCGAAGTGATTGCAGCTGCAAATGAAATGGCAAAAAACCCGGGCGATTATACCGAGAAAGACTTTAAAGCAATGCTTGAACTTCTTGAAGCCATATTAGACGACATGGAAACCCTGGAACCAATTATATCAGAACCAAATGCATAAGCAACATAATAACCCCCCGCATGCATCTGCGGGGGGATTACTGGCTTCTATTCTCCTAAGAGAGCGACCGCCGTACCCATATAGGTAATGGTATCATCATTCGTTAAATACTGCCCTTCATAAGGATCTCCATTCGCATCAAAGATATAAACCTCATTTCCTGCTTCGCCAAAACCAATCGTGAAATCCTGGTCCGTGTACACATCTGTTCCGTTCATCAGCGACCATGTAATTCCATCCTCATCTGTTTCGGTTTCTCCTGTATATGTACCGCAGATAACATCCCCTTCTCCTTCTGGTGGGAATACGAAAAGGGAAGCCATCGGCGTATCATCCGGCGCTGTAAACATGGAAAATACAAGTTCTGTTCCATCGTCTTTTACCGCATAAACGCCTGCCTGAATCATGTCTGAAGTAACATCCAGAAGGGTAAATGCATCTGTCTCGGTACCTTCCCCTTCCGTACCTTCTGCCTGCTGCGTCTGGGTTTCCTTCTCAACGGTCTGGGTTTCCTTCTTCTCAGTCTGGGTTTCCTTCTTTGGCTCCTGCCCGGATTCGGACTTTTCACCGCACGCTGCAAGCGATACCACCATCAAAGCTGCCATCAGAGCTGCTACAAGTTTTCTTTTCATTTTCAATCTTTCTCCTTCCGTTTGCCAGCCTGCCGCTTCCTGCATTCCACAGCTGCAGGAGGCTGCAGACCAGCTGACAAGTTTATTTTGTAACATCTCTATTATATCTGTTTTTTTCCGGATTTTGAAAAATGAGAATGAATGGTAAATATATGGTGCGAATGGTAACACTTACTTACACGTTTTATTTTACAAAAACAGATGGCTGTATTTCCCATACAGCATTGCCGGAACATATGCCTGGATGGCGATACCCTCCGGGACATACTCTTCTTTTACCAGTTCACCGGACTGCCGGATCTGCTGGATGATTCCTGCTTCTGCATAAGGGATGACATGTTCAATATAGATTTTGTCATCCCGCAGAATTTCCTGCAGAAGGGCTTTTACTTCTTCCAGTCCGCAGTCAAATGCCGCAGAGATAAACAGGGTATGGTCTGCCCTGAAATCCTGCAGGGGTTCTTCTTCTGTCCTCTGGTCCATCTTATTAAACAATGTGATTATTTTTTTGTCTTTTACACCAAGGCGGCCAAGCGTTTCATATACGATATGCATCTGCTTGTCCATCTGCGGGTTTGATGCATCTACCACATGAAAGATATAATCTGCATATCTGGCTTCCTCCAGCGTACTTTTGAATGCTTCCACCAGATGGTGCGGAAGTTTTCTGATAAAGCCCACGGTATCGGTCAGAAGCACCTGCTGGTCTTTTTCCAGCGTCAGAAGGCGCGTGGTTGGGTCAAGCGTTGCAAAAAGTTTATCTTCCTCCAGCACCCGGGCATCTGTCAGATGGTTTAAAAGCGTGGATTTTCCGGCGTTGGTATAACCGACAATTGCAACCACCGGAACTTTATTCTTTTCACGTCTGGAACGGTTCACTTCGCGGTGTCTGACCACCTCTTTTAATTCGCTGTTCAGCTGCGCAATCCTGTCGTTAATCAGCCGTCTGTCAATTTCCAGTTTTTTCTCACCCGGTCCGCGTGTTCCGATTCCGCCCCCAAGCCTTGACATGGAAGTACCCAGTCCGGTCAGACGGCTTCTGCGGTATTTTAACTGCGCCAGCTCCACCTGGATTTTCCCTTCGCTGGTCGTCGCGCGTGAGGCAAAAATATCGAGGATTACCAGTGTGCGGTCCATGACTTTAACAGAAAGCTCAAGTTCAAGGTTTTTCATCTGTACCGGGCTCAGTTCGTCGTCGCACACAATTCCGGTTGCTTCATGAATCTCAATTAACTGTGCGATTTCATCAACCTTTCCGGTTCCCACATAGGTACGCGTGTGAACGGCTTCACGCTTCTGCACAAGTACCGATGCCACGGTGGCCCCGGCTGTTTTTACCAGTTCTGCAAGCTCCTGGACGGAATCCTCGGTGTCGTCCCCTTCCTGCTCGCTGACCGCAACCAGTATCACTTTTTCTTTGATCTGTTCCACTTCATGCATTATCTCGTCTCCAAAAATATGCTTTCCCGCTGCGCTTCCTCATCCGAAGGATACTGGGAAAGGTACTCCTTTAACAGTTTTCTTGCTGTCTTAAATTTTCCGCGGTATTCATAGGCGGCAATGGTACTCTTTAACAGATTCTGGTGGTTCGGCACTTCTTTAAGCCCCAGGCCCGCCTCAAAATAGGTAACGGCGTCCTTATAATTTTCATTTTCCATTTCTTTCATACCAAGGTCATAAAGGTCGTATGAGGTTGCCGCCCCGCTGTCAATATACTCCTGAATACATTCGTCGGCTTTTTCTTTTTCACCGGCGTTCTCGTATGCAAGTCCAAGGTAGTAAGCGGCAAGGGGTTCTTTTTCCTCCTTTGCCTTTGTCAGGTATTCCACCGCTGCATTCATATCCCCCAGAAGATAACTGATTCTCCCTTTATACAGCTGGTCCTCAGCTTTTTTTCCTTTGATTTCCATTGCCCCGTTCAGGTATTTCTGTCCCAGCGGTTCCATTTCATGCTGGCTTAAGGACTCGTAAACTGCGATATAAAGTTCATAATTTTCCCCGTCCTCTTCAATTGCTTTTTTGTAATCGGCAAGCCCTTTTTCCGGCTGCCCCATATCAAAATAAAGCTGTCCGCGCAGATAGTATGCCCCTGCGTTCTGATTATAATTTATCACGGCGTCATAAGTTTCCAGCGCTCCGGAAACATCGCCGCTGTATACCTGTGCCTTTGCCTTGTAAAGGCAGATATCAATTTCTTTTTCACCAACTTTTCCAAGGGACTGGTTTAACGCGTTCTGAAATGATTTGACTGCGTTATCATAATCCCCTTTTTCCATACAGTTAATACCATACTGTCTGTAGGCATCCTGTTCTTTTTCATCTGTCTTTGTACATGCACCAAATGACAGTACGGCAAGCACTGCAGCTGCCGCCATTTTATATATCCGCCGGTGTTTTCTCATATGTCTGCTCCATTTCTGTGTATTCTGCTGCTTCCATGAAAAAATTCTGGTACAGTCTATTATAAGCCAATTGTTTCAGGATTACAATGTGAAATGATATACGACTCATGTTCCGAAATGGTATTTCCGGGAAATTATGCAATAAAATAACCGCATTTCTGCGGTTACTTGTTACATTATTCAGATAGGGCACCAATTAATATGTAAACCCTTTCATTGCCATCATGGCGCCTAATACAGAATTACCGATTGTCAGAAGCAGACAGATGGAAGAACAGATGATTCCGGCAATTGCCATTCCCATTCCGCCCTTCTTTATGCCGGAAATCCCCATAATCAGACCGACAATGGTAACCGGATAACCAAACAAAGGAATCAGCCACGCAATAAATCCGCAGATTCCAAGAACCATGGATGCAATGGACTGTCCTTTGCGTTCCTGCGGAGCCATCTGCATATTGTATCCGTACTGCTGTCCGTATCCGTTTGCCTGCGGCTGTGCGCCGTAGTTATTCATCTGCTGGCTGCCGTAGCCATTCTGCGGCTGTGCGCCGTAGTTATAATTACCTGCCGTCTGCTGTCCGGAATGATCTGCTGGCTGTCCGTTTGGCTGGCTGGAATTTGGATCATAATTATTGTAGTTATCCATAACTTTTCCTCCATAAATAGCGTTTGTCCCCGGCTTTCGTATAACAGCCGGATGTGTCTTTATAACTATATCATCATTAATATGTATTTGCAAGAATTCTTTATTTTTTTATATGCTGTTTTTATATGTCACATCCCATCTCCGTACAGATAAAATCTGAAAAAAGCACACAAATTAACACCGGTACAGATTTTATCTGTATCAAATTGTTAATCTAACATAATGGTGTTGCTAAAATAATTAGAACGGAGGGCAGTATATATGGAAAACCGATTTTCAGAAATGGGACGAAGAATCAAAATACGCCGAAAGGAACTTGGTCTGACGCAGGAAAAGCTTGCAGAAAATCTCGGCGTATCACCAAACCATCTTTCCGGTGTGGAAACCGGAACACAGAATCCCAGTATCGGTTTCTTTGCGGATATCTGTGACTCCCTGGGGGTTACCCCGGATTACCTTCTGCTCGGAAGCCTGCATACGGACAGTGTGCCGGAGGATATTGCAGACAGCCTGAGACTGTGCAGCAGGGAAGACCTTTTTCTTATTAAAAAAATTGTTAATGTATTTGTGGAAAAGAACCGGTCTGAATAGAAACTGGTTTTCAGCCCCGGTTCCATGAACGGTCAGAATTTCAGTCCGTAAGACCGTAAGGTTTCCTGGTTTGCCCTCCTTCTCCTCCCAAGTTCCGCAACCGCCTTTTTGTATATTTCAGGCTCGGCGTATATCTCGTCCCTCTGTGCCACAATGTCAAGCCTGCGGTTTTCATGTTCATGCAGCAGCTCCATGCAGGAATTGCGCGACCTTTCCCTTCCGCTTCTTTCCATGTCCCTTTCAGCCAGCTTCAGCGCCAGTCTTCTGTAATCATCACGGCTTTTCGTCTGTACCAGCAGAAGCCCGTCCTCGTACGGTGTCTTCCCAAACGGCACCCGGGCATTCTCATACCCCGGCGCCAGCGGCTCGATGGAATCCAGGCTCCACAGATATTCCACGCATGTCCGGGGATTTGCCGCGGCATCCAGTACCGGCAGCATAATCTTTTCCGTTTCCCCCAGCGCCTGTTCCAGCTTTTTGTCCAGGTCCCAGGCATCGTTTTCCCGGTATGAAAATGACACCAGCCTGGCATGGTATCCCCTGTCATAGGACGGGTGCGTTTTTTCATAGAATGCGCCAAGGTCCCTGAGCCAGAAATCGTTGCTCCGCGGGCTTTCTTCCAGGCTGACGGTCCCGCGGTACACGGTTGCCGCGGCTCCCAGCACGGAGAACTCCCGGTATCCCTTCCGGGTGCATTCCTCGTCCATGCATGCGACCACATGGAACACCTCATCCCCCGCCATTCTTGCCAGGTATGGGTACTCCCCCTGAACCGTTACAAAACCTTTTTTCTTTAATGCACTGCCGAACACCCTCCTGAATGCGGAATTTAAGGGCTGCGGCCTTCTGTTCCTCCGGATATTAAATACTGCTGTTTTCTGTACCTTTACCGCCATATGCCGTCCGGTGTTACGGACAGCCATTAAGGTATGGAACTTTCTCATCTGTAACTCCTCCTTCGTATCCATTATCCCCATAACCTAAAAATACCGTCCGTTACATTCCTTTGCAAGAAAAATGTAACGAGCGGTCGTTTTTTGTAATGAGTGGTATGGTTTTCTGGGTATTCCGGAATTACCTGATTATAACAAGCCTGCTGCAGTTACGAAAGTCATTTCATCAGGAAACCCTCCATATTCACTTAGCTCACTGTTATCCGTATAGCATGTGAAAATAAGTTTGTATTTTAGAAAATAATTGGCTCCTTTTTGGCAGGAATTAGGAAAGTCCAAAGTTCATAGACACAAGTTTTTTTACAGCCTCAATCCTGGTAACAGCCGGTTTCAAAAAACACACCACTGGCACTACTGCCGCTTCTGTCGGGACTGGCATATCCAGTACCGTCCCGGTGACACCGTATACTGAAAGTACAGCTGCCAGCTGTAACCTGTATCAGACATTTGCCCAGTGTTTTAATTATTCTTTCATCTTTTCTCTTTCTTTAATCTTCTTTATCATTCGAACTGCCGAAGGACAGATTACGTATCTCTTCACAGATTTTTTCCACTTCGGGAAACCTGCTGATGACAATTCCAGTATCATCTTCTTTCTCCAGAACCATCAGCTGCCTGTCTTCCCCGCTTCCATACACGCTGTAAATACAGTAATTCGGCACGTCACGCGCATCTTCATACCATGTTTTTTCCAGCTCAAAACCGTGTTAGTTTTCTTTTTCCCTTTCCAAATAAAACTCTCATATTCAGCCCTTCCTTTTGGACTCCAGTTCCAGTTCCGTTTTGAATCTATATTATAAAAGTGGACACATACATGTACTGTCTGTTACAATAAACTATAC
>CAJUND010000020.1 GCA_910587655.1 uncultured Agathobacter sp.
GGTCTTTTTCCCTGTTTGGCTTATGGACCTTGAACTCGATAATATACGCGCAGTCCTTTCCCCGGTCTGCCGGTACAAGCATAACATCATAGCGTCCGAATCCGCTTTCCCGGTTGGAGGTAATGGTGTACCTTCCGGAAAGTTCCACCATCAGTCCCAGTACAAATCCATGGTAAAACCGCTCCGGCGCGTCATCATCCGACGCACTTTTTCCAGTGTCAAAGCTGGAAAAACTGTGCAGTGCGACCTTGTTCATATATTCGTTCATTGCTTCCACGTCATTGAGAAGGAGGGCTTTGATAAAGTTGTTGTAGGAGGTTTCCGTGCTGCCGCCGAACCAGTCCCTTACCATTTTTCTAAACATCCTTTTTACTTCATGATTAGTAAGAATAAGGGTATACTTTGTATCATCGTCTTCCGATTCTTCAAATTTAATTATCTTTAAGTATCCCGTCGCCAGCAGCAGGCTCCAGACAGCATTTACATTATCATCAAGCTGGTGAAAGATAATCTGCTCATCAATTGCCGCTTCAAAACTGTTTCCCTTTAAAAGCTCCTCCATCGTCTGTTTGATATCCGGGGAACCCGACTGTATCAGGGAGTTTACCAGTCCGTTTCCGCTCGTATTTGACCAGTAAGTATCATATTTCCCCTTTTTTCGGATAAACGAGGCTATGGACCAGGGATTATAAATATCCGTATGTGTGCCAAAGGTAAATCCGTCATACCATTTCTTTACACGTTCCTTTTCACTGCCAAGTCCTGCGGCTTCGAGTGACGCAAAAACCTCTTCCTCCGAAAAGCCAAAGGACAGTGCATATTCATCCGAGGTTGTTGTAATTACCTCAAGGTTATTCATGCCTGAAAAAATACTTTCCCTTGCCACCCGCGTAATTCCTGTAATTAGACCGCGGCAGAGATATGGATTAGTTTTAAAAGTACTGTTAAAAAGACCATTGAAAAAGCGCACTGCATCATCCCAGTAGCCGGACAGCCAGGCTTCCTGCATCGGGGTATCATATTCATCCAGAATAACTATGACATCTTTTCCATAATAACGCTGCATGAAATTTGTCATCGAATGAATGGTATCTGACGTCATGGTAATTTCCATACCAGGTTTGATACTTTCATAATATTCCCTTTCATTTTTACTTAACAGTTTACCTTCCAGCAGATATCTGTTCTGCTCATACAAATCGGCAATTACCTTCGTTATCCGGTATCCCATCCCTTCATAATCTGCTGCTTTTATGTTTGCAAAACTCAGGAAAATCACCGGATATGTCCCCTGGAGTTTCCGGTATTTTTCCTCTTTCCATATGGAAAGGTTTTCAAACAAATCTCCCCGGTCTGCGTACTTATTTGAAAAAAAACACTCGGTCATGCTCATGTTCAGGGTTTTTCCAAACCGGCGCGGACGCGTAATCAGGGTTACCTCTGAACCGTATTCCCACCATTCTTTGATAAATTTTGTCTTATCAATATAAAATTTCTTTTCCTCTATCAGCTTGTCAAAACGCTGTACTCCCAGATTTACCACCGGTCTGCCGTCCATCGCGCACCTCCCTGTTAATATTCATAAACATCTTTACCCTATCAGCACCTGTTTCCCCTGAAATGCAAAACCGTACTTTTTTATCCGCTCCGGCGCAAATCCGTCTGCAATAAGCTGCGCTTCATACTGCTTTTCCTCTATCTGAAGCAGGGCATTGGCAACGGTTTCCGCAAGGTCTTTTTCCCTGTTTGGCTTATGGACCTTGAACTCGATAATATACGCGCAGTCCTTTCCCCGGTCTGCCGGTACAAGCATAACATCATAGCGTCCGAATCCGCTTTCCCGGTTGGAGGTAATGGTGTACCTTCCGGAAAGTTCCACCATCAGTCCCAGTACAAATCCATGGTAAAACCGCTCCGGCGCGTCATCATCCGACGCACTTTTTCCAGTGTCAAAGCTGGAAAAACTGTGCAGTGCGACCTTGTTCATATATTCGTTCATTGCTTCCACGTCATTGAGAAGGAGGGCTTTGATAAAGTTGTTGTAGGAGGTTTCCGTGCTGCCTTTAAACCAGTCCCTTACCATGTGTTCAAACATAACCTCCACTTCCAGATTGGTTAAGGCCAGCGTATATACTTTTTTTAACAGCCTTCCTGTCTGCTTTAATTCCAGCACTTTCAGGTATCCCGTCGCCAGCAGCAGGCTCCAGACAGCGTTTACATTATCATTAAGCTGGTTAAAGATAATCTGCTCATCAATCGCCGCTTCAAAACTGTTTCCCTTTAAAAGCTCCTCCATCGTCTGTTTAATATCCGGATTTCCTGACTGTATCAGGGAGTTTACCAGTCCGTTTGAGCTTGTATTCGCCCAGTAGGCACTGTATTCCCCGTCGTTTTCGATAAATGACGTAATCGACCACGGATTGTAAATATCCGTATGCGTACCAAAGGTAAATCCGTCATACCATTTTTTCACACGCTGTTTTTCTTCCCCCATTCCCGTATCATCCAGCGCCTGAAATACCTCTTCTTCTGTAAATCCAAAAGATGTGGCATATCTGCCGGAGGTTGTGGTGATTACCCTCAGATTATTCATGCCGGAAAAAATACTCTCTTTTGCCACACGCGTAATTCCCGTAATTAAGCCGCGGCAGAGATATGGATTGGTTTTAAAGGTACTGTTAAAAAGACCATTGAAAAAGCGCACTGCATCATCCCAGTAGCCGGACAGCCAGGCTTCCTGCATCGGGGTGTCGTATTCATCCAGAATAACTATGACGTCTTTTCCATAATAACGCTGCATAAAATTTGTCATGGAATGAATTGCATCTGCCGTCATAGTAATTTCCATACCGGGTTTGATACTTTCATAATATTCCCTTTCATTCTTACTTAACAGTTCACCTTCCAGCAGATACCTGTTCTGCTCATACAAATCGGCAATTACCTTTGTGATCCTGTAGCCCATTTCTTTGTATGATGCAGCCTTAACGTTTGCAAAGCTCAGGAAAATCACCGGATAAGTCCCCTGGAGCTTCCGGTATTTTTCCTCTTTCCATATGGAAAGGTTTTCAAACAAATCTCCCCGGTCTGCGTACTTATTTGAAAAAAAACACTCGGTCATGCTCATGTTCAGGGTTTTTCCAAACCGGCGCGGACGCGTAATCAGGGTTACCTCTGAACCGTATTCCCACCATTCTTTGATAAATTTTGTCTTATCAATATAAAATTTCTTTTCCTCTATCAGCTTGTCAAAACGCTGTACTCCCAGATTTACCACCGGTCTGCCGTCCATCGCGCACCTCCCCTGTCTGTCAGCTGCATTCATTTTCTATATACTAACATAAAAGGTGTCCAAAATGAACACCTTTTACAACGAACCTGTACTCAATAATTTTATTGCTTCGCGTTTTGCTCCTCTTTATCCTTTTTTATTCCTTTTCCAATCAGTATCCCGCCAACAACAACAGATGCCACAATTACCGTGAAATAAATATTTGCATTAAAAGCTGCCATATTTTCTGTCCCAAAACCGCTGCTTAAATCCAGATATTTCAGACTCTGCTCACCAGGCAAATTTAAAAAAAGGGTCATGATATCACTGCTTAGCCCAGCCCACAGTCCGGTGATGATTACAAGTACGCCGGACTTTATCCATCCGTTTTTTCTGCCATAACAGATAACCGCCACATAGATTCCGACCAGCAGCATCATAAATGTGGTAACAGCCATGGAAATCCTCCAGTACAGGCCGCCCCCGTGGACATAAATACCGCATACCACCAGAAGAATATACAGCCATACCACATCCCAGAGTACGGTAAGTACCGCCTTATGTTTTTTTAGGCTTTCCCGCCTGCAGAGCTTAGGTATGACAAATGGGGAAACTATGCATGATATCCCAAATATGCATCCGGAAGCTGCCACGAAAAACCAGTCTCCATGCGTATAAATACAGCAGGTCAGAAGCAGCAGAAGTAACGCTCCTGTCGCCGACAGAATGGTCCACATGATTTTATCTTTTTCTACAATAAACGGAACCACGGTAAACGAAGCCACAAGCAGCATTGCGGTCAGCACAATAAAAAACCAGTCCAGTGCATGGCCGATGGCAATGTTGCAGATTAAGCAGACAATCACCGGTATCATTAAAATGCCTGCTGTGGTTATGCCAATCGTTGTGGTTTTCCGGTTTACATTTTTCCGGTGCTTTTCCAGCACACGGGTTTTTTCCACTGCCAGTGTTTTTTCCACTGCGCCGTCACTCATCTGTTCTGCCACTTTTTTGCAGTCAGCACATTCCCTTAAATGTTCTTCCACAATGTCTTTGCTTGTACTGCTGCAAATATTATCCTGGTATAATGGCAGTAAATCTTTTACTACGTTACAGTCATATTTCATTGTTTTGCCTCCTCTTTCATATTAGTCCTCGAAAAACGCAATTTATCCGTTTCCTAATTTTTCCTGCAGTTTCAGTTTTCCGCGGTGATAAGTCACCCTTGCCCAGTTTTCGGTTTTTCCAAATACCATGCCGATATCCCGGAAGGATAATTCCCCAAATACCCGCAGGGAAAAAACTTCCCGGTATGGTTCTTCCAGTTTATGAAGCGCCATGTGTATCTGCAGGCTTTCCATTTTTGAAATTACGGTATGCTCAAGATTCACATTACCTTCAATTTCTTCCTCCGCCGGCACTTCCTTTTTTTGTTTCCGGCACATGTCCATACACAGATTTCTGGCTATTGCGCAGAGCCATGTAAGTTCGCTGGATTTTCCTTTAAACTCGCTTTTCATGGCACGGTAAAAAACCTCCTGGGTCAGTTCCTCGGACATTTCCGGATTTTTTATGATTGTCATAATGTAGGAATACACATCCATATAGTAGGTCTGGTATAATTTCTCTATGTCTATACTGCGGTTCACAACTGGTTCACCTCCTTTGCCTGCATAGATTAGACGTAGAAACATCTGATTCGTTACAAACTTTTTTATTTTTTCCCGATTTTCTTTTAAATATCATAAAAACGGGCAGGCAGCCCCTGCGGGAGCTTCCTGCCCGGATGATTTTACTATTTTCTGTTTTAAGATCCGCTCTCATATTCCAAGCAGCCAGTTTACCAACTTTCATCCTTGCTTACAGTTCCATAAACGTATCATATTTATCATAATACTGAATCGCCTTAAAAATCTTTTTATTTGGGATTTCTTCATCATCATCCACCGCCATGGAAATCACGTCCTGCAGCATTTCATTGCTGTAAACATACTCCAGCTTGTTCTGCACCGCAAATTCCGGAAGCTTTGGCGGCTGTGCATCCCAGTCAACCTCCGAATCCGGAATCACAAAACATTCCGAATTTAGTTTAACCTTTCCGCGCTTTGCAAATAACCCCCAGGATTCGTCCTTGTAAAATGCTTTATCCCCATCCGATAAATACATTTCCTTAATTTCATCAATAAGCTCTGTAAACAAATATTTGCTTTTTTTCACTGTCATATTCCACCTGTATACCGGATTTCTTTTCAAATCTCTTTAAATCTATATCCGCTTATATGATATCAGTCATGGATTCCCTCGTCAAACCGTTTCATCCATCGTTCCCACTCTTCATTTTTCCAGTATAAACGCGGTTTTTTCATTTCAAAAATAATTTCCCTGAATAGTTCGTTTAATACCAGATAACGCTCCAAAACCTCCTCATCCCCTGCGGGGTACTGGTCTTTGGATATCGCGATTACAGCATAATCCCCTACCATTTCATAATGAATTTTATTTTTACTGCAGGTTTCAGTGATTTTACCAGCCCCAGTGATACCACACAGTTCCGGTGACAAAACCTGAACAAAATGGGAACCTCCGATTTTATTATTTTTAAACTCAAATTCAAGGGACGGGTTCATAAAAACCGAGTATTTATCTGACAGACATTTCGTTTCCCGGAATAACTGTACCCCCAGTGAAGCGCATTTGTGAATATACTGGTCGTTACTTCCGACAACCAGACTGCCACAGCAGTAATAACAAGGGATTTTCTGAAAGGTGCGCTTTATAAAATGCAGCACTTTACCAAATTCAGTTTCCGGCAAAAACTCAAAATACATCCGGCTCGGAATCTGTCCGGGATATTCAGGATAGATATTGGCGAGTATCATCTCTGTTTTTATACTCTGCATCCGTTCTTTGGTGGCATTTGTCATTAAAATCCGCGCTGTCCGTTCAAAATCTTTCTTATCTATAAAATTATAAAAATATTTTCTGTCATCATTTTTAATTGGTTGAAATCCGGCATGTTCATTTTTATAATAATACGTGAAGCGATCTTTCGTTAGTTCACAGTATTCCTCAAATATGCCCTTAATCTCCTTCCTGTATTTTGCCGGGCTTTCAAAAAAATAGAATATAACACCCATTCTCAAATCACAGTATGGCAGTTTATTTAAATCGCGGTATTTCATGAAAACCTCCACGGATTTGGTATTATCTCATAAATAATACCATCAGTATTTTTCTAATTCTTCCTGAATATCGTTCTGCAAATCGTCCCAGTCCACGTCAATTCCTGCCCCGTGATTCCACATTACTGTGATTCTTATTCCGTCCTTTTTTAACCGTGGAATCCATTCTTCCGCAAATTCTTCAATATCGACAGCTTCACTGTGGTATCCCTCCCATTCTTTTGAAATACACAGGTCGGAATACTCCTTTTTTGCCCATACCGGAAAAAATATCTGCTCACCCAGTTCTAATTCTGCCCAGCCGCCTTCATCCCTTAAAGACCATACTTCCCAAAAAGCGGCTGTTTTGTGTATGAAGTATTCATATTTCTTCCGGTTATCCAGTTTCAGCACACTTTCCACTTCTTTATTCATGATTCCAGCCCCCTGTCAATGCCATGCCGCATGCTCGTCCATAAATTTTTCCACATCATCATACTGGTCATTCGACAGCTTCTGTAAAAACCGGACAAAAGAACCCTCCAGTTCAATCGCCCCGCGCCTTACATTTTCAAGTGTTGCCTCAGCTTCACCATTACTGAAATATTCTTCCGATTCCTTTGACACAAACGCTTCATTGATTTTTATTTTATCCGGGTTTTCAAAATCTTCATAAATAAAATTATTATCCATAATAAGTACTCTTGGGTCCCCGTTTTTAACGTCATTTGTATCAATTGCAAGCACATGTCCCCCGGCTGTAGTTGCAAAAACAAAAATTCCAAATTCCTTCAGAAAACAGCCCGGTGCCATCTCTTCGACTTCCCTCCTAATTCCCTCCACATTTAAAAGCCGTACATCCGCTTTATGGAATCCCGTCACTTCCCGGGGACAATATTCTGCATAAAAACCAGTAAATTCAGAAACCTGCGTACCTGCCAGCTCTGTCAGTTTCTGTACCTCTTCAGGGGATGCTTTGTGAAAATACTTTTCAGGATTTTCCATCCCTTCATTTTTTAATACTCTGCACAGTCCGGTAAATATTTCCTCCATAAAAATCCCTCTCTCTTCCTGATTATAAATTTATCTGTTTCTTATACATTTCTATAAAATTTCTTAAAACCCCCCTTTTCCATACCAGGACCACGCCGCCGGCAAAAAATGCCGCTGCTGCCACACAGACAATCCATGGATTTATCCCCGAATGTTCGATAAAATGAATGACGTCATCCGACGGCATCTGTCCGTTCGCATACATAACAGGCAGAATCATCCATGCAAGCAGGGAATAAAACGGGACAATAGAAAATATAAATGAAAACGTCCGGTAAAATATATTCTGGTTTTCCTTTGAATAAAAAAGTATATATACAACAGATACCAGTACAGGCAGTCCCACACCTGCCGCATCCGCCAGTGATAAGGTAAATATATTAAGTTCCCCGCCCGTCCAGCTCACATGTGCGGGGAAAAATGCAAAATCCACAATATCCGCACCACAGAAAATTGCAACCAGTGTATGCCCGCCCTCATGTAAAATGATATAGAGAAAAAGTGTAAGAACTACACCTCCAGCCATTGATAAAAGTAATTTCCCTTTTTCACCCATAACCATTTCCCTCCTGGTATCTGTAAAATTTCTACAGAACCACATCAATCATGTTATCTGTTCTGTGTAAAAATGCAATTATCCTTAAATATCATAACAAAATTCTATGTAAATGACAATAAACCCATTTGTACAAACATAACTTATCTGTCAGAAGAATAAAATATAATAATTTTCCTTCAGGAGTCCTGCACATGAAATCCTTTCTGAAAAAATACCGGATTCTCTTTTTATCTTTCCTTATTGTCCTGCTGCTTTTTGCCTGCCAGAACATCTCCGGTTTTCCTATTGGGAAGGGCAGCCGCCCCGCTTTCAGTGATTTCTGTAACACTCTTTTTCAGGATGAAGTTACTTCCAATACACTGAACCTTCATTTTACACTAAAGAATCCCGCGGCGGCGGGAATCCGTTCGTATGATGTTTCGCTGGGACATATGTCAAAAGATTCCCCGAAAAATACAAAACGGGAACTGACCAGTTTACAGAAACAGCTTAAAAAATATTCCCGCCGTTCCTTAAACAGTGATGAAAAGCTGACTTATGACATTTTAAATGACTATGTAACAAGACAGCTTGCCCTTGCCGAATTTCCTTATTATGATGAAGTGCTGTCGCCGTCCGGAGGCATTACCTCTGATCTCCCCATCCTTCTTGCAGAATACCAGTTTGGCACAAAGCAGGATATTGAGGACTACCTTGCCATGCTTTCACAGATGGACGCCTATTTTTCCGGTATTCTGGAATATGAGCAGGAAAAAGCGAAAAAAGGCCTTTTTATGTCTGACAGCAGCTGTATGAAAGTGCTGGACGGCTGCGAGGTTTTCACGGAACATCCGGATGACAATTTTCTGGTACAGACCTTTGCCACCCGCCTGGATTCGCTTGAAGGACTGAGTGATTCTGAAAAAACAGACTACATTTCACGCAACCAGACTGTTATTTCAGAACATGTGATTCCCGCTTACAGCAAAATGATTTCCGGTCTTACAAAACTGCTGGGGCTCGGACGAAACAACTGGGGACTCTGCAATTTTCCGGAAGGCGCTGCCTATTATGAAGCACTTGTGGCTTATTATACCGGATGCGATGACGGAGTGGAGTCTTTATACCAGCAGATTGAGGCTGCCCGTCAGGAAGACATGTCCGCCTGCAAACAGATTCTGGCAAAAAATCCAAAGCTTGCCGCCGCATCGCCGGAACTTGACAGCAGCCTGACAGATGAAAACGCCATGGTAAAATTCCTTCAGACTGCCATTTTAAAGGATTTTCCCAAACCGCCGAAAACAAACTGCGAAATCTGCCATGTGGATCCAGCCCTTTCGGAATACCTTGCGCCTGCTTTTTACATTACGGCTCCGATTGACGATTACCTGAACAACCGGATTTACATTAATGATGCAAACGCCTATGACGACCTCTATTATTTTACAACGCTGGCTCACGAGGGATATCCGGGACACCTCTACCAGACTGTCCAGTCCTACCGGTACGGAATTGAACCGGTACATACCCTGCTGGATTACCCTGCCTACACGGAAGGCTGGGCGACCTATGTGGAAATGCAGTCCTACTATTATGCCGGACTTGACAGTGAACTTGCGGCACTGCTGCAGCACAACCAGGCAGCAACCTTAAGCCTTTATGCCACTTCTGACATTGGTATCCATTTTTACGGCTGGAAGGAAGCAGATATGAAAAAATTCTGGTCAGATTTTGGCATTTCGGATGAAAAAACCATCCGCTCCATTACGGATCTGATTCTGGAATCTCCGGGAAATTACCTGAAATATTATGTGGGATACCTGAAATTCCGTCAGCTTCGCGCGGCATGTGAAGAAAAGGCAGGAAAAAAATTTGACCCGGTAAAATTCCATGAACAGATTTTACAGACCGGACCGGCGCCGTTTACTTTGCTGGAAGAAAAAATGCTTTGATATATATAATGAAATAAAGCTGTCCCAACTAAAGGAAAAATCCCCCGGTCCATGCAACATACGGCGGGGGATTTTCCTTATTTTATTAAAACGAAAACGATTTTACTGACTGTCAACAGCACTGCATCACCAGCCAGATATGATGAAAATCAAGATTTTTTAAATCCTGTTTTTTTATCCAGAAATACAGCTGTCCGCAGTCGCCGAACATAAACTCTTCATTTTCCGTTTCAATCGTTCCCAGCTGGAACAGCAGCATCCATTCCGTTGATTTTTCGTTAATATCCTCCCATTCCTGCTCTGAAATCTTTTCATAATCCTTTGGACCTCCCAGCCTGTAACCCCTTGAAAGCGCTTCACATTCCGCTTCCATTGGTGACTGGATGGTATCGGGGTATCCAAGCAATTTTGTAACCATATCCCAGTCGTCTGCTTCATAGCCGCATTCCATGCGGCATTCGTCGTATTCATCCCAGTCTGCTATTTTTTTATGGGATTCCATAAAATCATCGCACTCCGGCAGACTCACATGCTCTTTAAATGTTACTGCAAGTTCGGGAATCACTGCATCTTCATCCATATTCACAGGAATATCCATGGGAACCAGCGCCTTTTCATCCGGAAAATAATACACCCTGGCACAGCCTTTGTCTTCAGGATCAAATCCTGCAACCATGGACACCTGCTCATAGAAAAAGCTTAAAATTCCTTTCCCTGGCAGAATTCCCTCGGTATCGTATGCACTGGCTTCCTTTAAATTAATCTGCGCCATAAAGGATAATGGTCTGCTTTCGGTAATTCCATCATATGATTCACCTGTAAATTCCGGCCATATGAAATCTGCCGGAACTGCCGGTTTCCCACCTATCTTACTGCTGCATACCATAAGCGGCTCTTTTTGCTCATGGTATGTAATCCTTATTTCATTTTTTACTATTTTCTTTAATATTGACAGTAACTCTCTTTTACTGATTTCTTCCATTTTTATATCTTTCAATCTTTACCCTTCGTCTTTCTCCAGAATATTAATAGATGAAACATTATTAATTCTGTAGTAATATAGCTCTTTTTTGTCTTTCTGGTCATATGTCTCCAGAACCAGCCAGGTATGATTATATTCCTTTAATATTCCCTCTGTCTCATATCCATATAGCAGAACGGAATCATCATCAAGAGCTAATTCAACCTTTTTACCGGTTATTTCCTTTAAAGAAGGAAATTCCGCTTTTGCATTTTTCTTTCTTTCCGGCATATTGTTCCTTATTTTGTCAATTTTGCCTGACAAATTGCTAAAACCGGCAGCCATGATACCTATAATTACTATATACCAGAACGTCATTCCATACCCTCCTCTGTCTGAACCTCTGAAACTTTTATGGATTCTATTAAATCCATGTCAATCAGCTTTATTTCTTTCTGATTTTTTACCTGGTATTCGATTTTAATGAAATCATCATTGATATCCATCACCTTCACAGGCGCCGTGTAATCCAGGGTAAAATCATAAAAATCATCAGAAAGTATTAAAAAACAGGTTTTATTGATCAGATTCTGGTATAAATGGTTCTGGGAATTGTCCCTGCATACAACACCCAATTTGTGATCAACAAGTTCATCCAGTGATATATGGAATATCTCCGAAATTTTTCCAGCCTGCAGTAAATCCGGGGACGTCTGTCCTGATTCCCAGTTTGAAATGGTCTGCCTTGTTACTCCCAGTTTCTCCGCCAGGCTTTCCTGCGAAAGCCCCTCTTTTTTCCGCAGTGATAAAAGTTTTTCATTTAATGTCATGGTTAATTCTCCTTTGGAATGGATTTTGTTTTACCGCCTTTTAGTATAGCAAAAGGGGAAACCATGTCTATCAAATCTCTTTTGCAATTTGGCAAATTTCTTTAACATCTGCGGAAAATAGCGGTTTCTGCAGCATTTTTACGGATTTTTCTGTACTGTTCAAAAATCTGATTTCCGGTAAGGTCCCTCTTCTGATTCATATCCGTAACCAAACCAGTCGATCAGCCAGTTCTTTTCCACCGGACGCAAAACAAACCGGTGGTAGATTTCATTTCCGTCTTCATCTGTAAATGAAGTCTGAATTGTAATTTTTTTTGAGGTCTTCATGATAAAATGAAGGGAACCGCCCGTAAGAAAGTATTCAAACTGGCTGGGAAAAGTGTCATATGGCGTCACATAAATATTACTGGTGATGCGTTCTTTGAAAAGCCTGTCCTTAACCTGCCTGCTCTCCTGTTCTATCGCAGAGATCTGTTCACTTAGTTTTCCGTCTGCATTCTGTTTACGCATGGCATGGTCACGTTCCATCAACGGGGTAATCTGCGCGGCATAATCCTCGAAAAGACGAATGAATGCTGGCAGTACCTGTTCTGCAACCGGGTGGAAGCGTTCGGGGGTTTTATCAAGGCTGATGGTTAAAGCGGATGGATTATTACTATTGTCATTTTTCATTTTTACCCTTTCAAAAAATCGTTCCCAATTCAGATTTTATCTGGCTGTAAGTCCGTTTTGACGGATGCTGTCCAATTCCTCAGCCGATAAACATCCCGATTCATATAACCGTAAATATTCTTTGGATACATCAGAGTCAAAAATCAGAATATCGTCCGAGTTAATTGTGACATCTACGCCATTGCGGTAGAGCAGTCCAACTGGATGGCTTGACATGGAAGGAATCCTTCCAAGCAATATATTGCTGCTTGGAGTAATATTAAGACGGATATGATAATCGGCTAAAAATCGAATGACATTTTTATCATGAATTGCAGAGATTCCATGCTGGACCTCATCAAGCTCCAGTTCTTCTACAGCTCTCCTCACATCTTCAGCAGTTCCCCACTCACCAACATGTGCTTTTAAACGCAGCCCCTCTTTTTTTGCCCTGCGGTAAATGGATTTAAAATTTTCAATCGGCTGCGCAGATTCGTCCCCATATAAATCAATTGAATAAAAGGCCTTGTTTCCCCAGAAATGCAACAAACAGTCTTCCAGATATCCGATGGAACAGTGTCTTGACAGACCAATCTGCAGTCGTAATTCAATATTCGAAGCAATTTCTCTCTGAGCCGCGGTAAATGCTTCAACCAGTTCATTAATATCATTATGAAAGTATTCCCCAAGGCCCCAGACATCTTCTCCAATCTCCAGCACCGTAATGCCGTCATCCTTTGCCTGATGAAAAGCCGCCCTGATTAAAACCTTTCTCATTTCTGATGTATTAAATTTTTCTCCGAGGTTTTCCTGATTCCATGCATGCATTTCCTCCATGGACAATAACGGGGTTTTAACGGGTTCAATTTTTATGCCCGTAGTTTTACACAGATACTGCCGGCTTCCGCCCAGTACAAAATGATTATGCAAATCAGATTTGGGAAAGGTCCTGATTTTCTCTAAATTTCCTTGTCTCAATGCATCTGTGAAATTATCCATTTTTTCTGATATCACCTTTATGATTTTTGTCATTTCCTAAATTTAGGAGCGGTTGCTGGTGGCAAATCCAAATCCCCTGGCAATGCCGTAGGCATCACATTCCGCCCAGTTTTCGCAAAGGTCCGATGAGACATTTGCCTGTTCCCGCACAATACCGGTGGCATGGTAAGCATGTTCTACGATAATTCCTTCCACACCTTTTGCACTGGCTCCCCGGAGTACACCGTAATAATCACTGCCTGAACTTCCTTTACGGTAGATAACGGTACCGTTTTCAGAATAGGAGTCATTTTTCAGATTTGTGAAATTCGCTGCTTTTTTCCTGCTTCTTGCCTCAAATCCGGCGCTCTGGATACCGCTTTCCTGATTAAAGGCCGTCAGCTCTGTGCCTATGCTGTTTGCAATCTTCATTCCCCTGCTGCTTTTATGCGCAGTGCTGTTGACAAATATGTAGACCTTGTTCAGTTTTTTCGGCTGGTTCCATGGATTTTTTTTGCGGCCTGTCGCGTTGGTGTGAAGGGAAATGAAAAAATCACACTCTTTGGTTTTTGCCATATACCCACGAACAGAAATACTGCCCATATCCAGCTTCTCATTGGCGTAAGTTTTCCCATTATATGTCAGGGAAATTCTGCTGGTGGTCCTGGTCATATAACTGTCAATACCATATTCCTGTTTCAGCTCCTCCTGCAGTGCTTTTCCGATTTTCAGGACAAACTGGGCTTCCGAATAAGGGTGTTCGCCGTTTTTGCCTTTCTGGTCGTAGTTATTGTTTCGGTTCCCATAATGACCCGGATCAATACAGACTTTTATATTGGAACCTAAAACGGCATACTGGTCTGTCTCATCTTGATATTCCTGGTTACGGGTGTCAACTGCCGCATTTTTTGAAAGCGTACAGATTTTGTACTCATACTGCTGGGGTGAAGACGATTTCAGCTTGTCCGTATATGAATTTGCCGGACCGCCTGCTTTACCGTCCGATTTTATTCTGGCAAGGGTTTTCCATGTTCCGGTTCCTTTGCTGTCTTTCGTGCCGCGTCTCATGACATAATAGTATTTTACGGCAGCATCATCTGAGGATTTCCAGGACAGCCGGATGGACCGGGATGACGCCTTGCTGGTTTCTGGGACAATGGCATATACAGATTCCGCCGGTTCGGATGCCGATACGGTATATGTACTGTTAAACAAGCCTGCCGCCAGACTCAGTGCCAGCAGACTTCCGGCAATCTTTTGTTTTATCATATCTTGTACCAGGTGCCATTTGTGACGCGCTTTTCTGCGTCACAAATAAAAATTGAAAAATCACCTACAGCTTTTCCCTTTCTTTTCTATTATTTTTCAATTTTTGATCTCCTTGTTATTACTGGCAGAGTTTTGCCACAACCTGGTTGATAACGCTGCCGTCTGCTTTTCCTTTTAATTCCGGCATCACGTTTTTCATAATCATGCCTTTATTCTTCTGGGCAACAATGTCTGCAAATTTCTCTGTGATAAATGCCTCGATTTCTTCTGCTGACATCATTTTCGGGGCATATTCCTGGAAAATGTCATATCTTGCCTGGTATTCCTGCTTTAAATCCTCCCTGGAATCCGGGCAGGTTTCAAGCTGTTCCTTAACGGACTTGATTTCCTTTAAGATAACGCTGTCCACGATTTCCTCTGTGATGTTGTCCCGGCATCCGCTGTCAATTGCGACTTTTTTTGCCGCAGATACCAGTGCGGAAACCGCATCCTTACGCACCTTGTCCCTTGCCTTCATTGCTGCCACCATGTCTTTTTGCAGTTGTTCAAATTTCATTGTTTTTCCTCCATTTTGCTTTTCTATTTTTATGAAAACCATTTTCTAATCTTTGGCTTAAATGAATACGCTGCACTTTTAAAAAAAGTCCTCCAAATGTTCTGCATATTCTTTACTTATGCTTTCATCGTTGATCTGCCTGAACGCTTCTGCCAGCTCTTCCCCGTCGCAGTGGTCATGCATGTAAATCGTCAGGATCACCGGATTTTTAAACAGTGTTTCCATGTATCCTTCCTTCCGAATCTGACGCAGTGCATCCAGAATCATATAATCCCATTCCAGTGCGTCCTCCACATACAGATTCTCTTTTCTCACATAATCAACTGCCTGTTTAAAATAACCCTTGTTATCTTCCACGAGTTCCCACTCATCCTCGCAGTACCGGTAATAATATTTACCTTCTTCCGGGTTTTCGTCATCATCCCGAAGTGCAGCTTTAAATTTTTCCTCTGTATTTACATAAACTGTGACATATGACAGGGTATCATCTGCCTGAATGGAGAAAATGTAAATTTCTTCATCCGCGTATGTTTCAGCGGCATCCCTGGCTGCCGACTGGATGCCGTTTTTCAGACAGGAAACCAGTTTTTTCCGGTCCTCCTTTGTCGGCACTTTTCCCCTGCCTGCGTCCGGACTGACTCCAAGATATTCCATAATGCCTGTGGCATAGCCGAAGACCGTCGCGTAATCCTTATAATACTCTATCAGCTTATGATATTCTTCATCGCTAAGGATTTCCTTCTCTTTTTCGAGAATTAGTTTAAAGTTTTCCAGCCGGTTATTTGCCAATGCCCTTGACGCCGGATTCCGGTCATCTGCCGTACACATGATTTCAATACCCCGTTCCAGCAGAAAACGAATCATTTCATCAGTTTCCCTGCCTGCTGCTGCCTCCAGCACATTCGTCTTTATGTATACGGTATTGATATCCACTCCGTTGTCCAATAAGTATTGTGCAATATCTTTATGCTCATAAATTACCGCCCACTCAAGCAGCCGGTGCATTCTGTCTAATTCCACAATATCCTGTCCACTGGCGAGTTTTTTTACTTGTTCAAGATCGCCGTTTTCTACTGCGGTTTCTATTTCCGGTTTTTTAAATTCCACCGTCTTCCTCCTCTTCCACCTGGCTCGTTTTTCCCTCCAGCAGCCGCTGATACACCTCGCGTTTTCCTATTCCGCGGTCTTTGGCAACCAGTTTCATGGCTTCCTTATGGGAAATTCCTTGTGATTCATAATGCTCCATATGTTCTTCGATGCTCATGGCTTCCCACGAGGACTGCTGCTCTTTTTTAATCTCCCTGCGCGATTTTCCTTCTATGATAAGTACATATTCCCCGCGGGGACTGTTTGTTTCATAATACCGCAGGCTGTCCCCAAACGTCGCCTGCATTTTTTCCTCATGCTTTTTCGTAAGCTCCCGGCAGATGGTAAGCCTGCGCTCCTCTCCAAAAACACCGCACAGCTCGGTCAGCGTTTTTACCAGATGATGCGGCGCTTCATAGATGATTATCGTCCTTGTTTCCTGGACAAGCTCCGCCAGTACTGCCTGGCGTTCTTTTTTATCTTTTGGAAGGAATGCTTCAAACGCAAACCTGCGTGTCGGCAGACCCGACATGGTAAGCGCCGTGACACATGCCGCCGCCCCTGGCAGGGAAGTCACTTCAATCCCTTCCTCATAGCAGATTCGAACGATTTCTTCCCCGGGATCAGAGATGCCCGGCGTTCCTGCGTCTGTGATCAGCGCAATATTCTGTCCCTGCCGCATCCTTTCCACCAGCTGGTATGCCTTTTCTATTTTGTTGTACTCGTGGTAACTCGTTAGCAGCGTTTTGATTTCAAAATGATTCAGCAGCCTGATGGAGTTGCGGGTGTCTTCCGCCGCAATCAGGTCTGCTTCTTTTAATATGCGCAGTACCCTAAGGGTGATATCCTCCAGGTTTCCGATTGGTGTGGCGCACAGATAGAGCATTCCCTGGTTTTTTTCTTCCATATTATATATCCTTTACTTTCCATGTTCCCCCAAAATCCGCCCCAATCCGTTCAATCCGGTGCTGGTCTTTCAGTTTCCTAATGTTGTACTCTACGCCGGATATGGAAATACCGGCTTTTTCTGCAATTTCTTTTGTTGTGATTGCGGGGTTTTCCTGTATAAGTTCAAGTATCCTCTCCTTAGTTGTCTCCTTAGTTGTCTCCTTAGTTGTCTCCTTAGTTGTCTCCTTAGTTTCTTCTCCCTGATTCGAACCATAATTCAGATTCTTCAAAATGACAGTAAATTCCACTCTTGATGACAAAAACTGTGGTTTTTTGTCCTCTGAATAATTATAAGTATTCTGGTATGCACCAATAATCTTATTCAAACCACTGCCCTTCCGTTCCATATATCCCAGCCGCTGAAAAACATCCGCCAGAACCGGGTTTCTCCTAGTAGAAGGAATCGCGTCAATGATGCGCTCCTGTACCAGTGTTCCGTCCGGCATTCCCCCCGGAGAATATATTACCATGCGGTCATCAAATATATCTATATGGACTTCACTTCCATTTACAAGATAATCGCGGTGAACCAGTCCGTTTACCAGAGCCTCAAAATAACTTCTTTCACAGTATTCCGGCATGTCAATTCTGGAATCCGCTGTTTTTTTCCACATCATTTTTGTATTTCTCTTTATAAACGCTGTTCCGTCATTTAATAAGGAAATCAGGCTGCCGGAATACTCCGCGTCATCCAGTGCATCCATGACGCCGCCTGCCTTGTCCAGTCCGTTCCATCTGGTACAGAAAACACGGGACCAGCGAATCGGGGAATCATCTGCCAGTAACGCTCCCGCATTTGTCAGCATTCCTTTTTCGTCCACCAGCCCAAACGATACCAGTTCTTTTTCATCAAGGCTTTCACCCGTCCATGACCTATACCGTTCCCGCAGTTTGGAAAAAGCAAAATCTTCTATATTGTAGGTAGTGCTTAACGAATCATAGGAAGAATTCTTTCCCCTCAAAACTAAACGTTTTAATTCAACGGCGCCTGCTTTTACACTTTCATTTCCCATCCGCACAAAGGCTTCCAGTATTCCGTTCCCCGAATAATAATACGGTGTTTCGTCTCCCGGCAGAATATTTAACAAAATCAGCTTTTTTCCATCCTCTGTTTTATAAAAACTCAGATGGAACTCCGGAACCGGATCCAGATGGGTTTTAATTAAATCGCTAATGGTTTCTGCATCTTGTTCCGCGCTTTCCAGCCCGGTAATCTCATCATCATCAGATATTCCAAACACCAGAACCCCGCCAATGCCATTTGCAAATGCACTGACACTTTTGCACCAGCTTTTCGGTTTTTTCGTCTCTAATGCCACTTTTTTATCATATTCTGTTGCCTCGCCAATCAATTCCCGAATATCCATATCACCATTCTCCATCGAACTTATTCCATACGATTATTATATTCATTTTTTTAGAATCCATCAACCTATTTTTGTTCCCAATAAATGACAGAGGCTTCCTTGCAGAAAATCACTTATGTGATATAATTTATGTAATATTTGTTCGCATAGGAGATTTTACAGATGAAAAGAAAGAAATAACTGCTGACAGTGAGCAAATAATAACAGAATATAACGGGACAGAGACAAGTGAAACTGAAGAAACAGAAACTTCCATTTTTTCTGCTTTGAAAACTTATGAGTTCTGTTTTACAAGCGGCATCGGCGGATGGATGACAACTCTTACCATTTTACCAAACGGTACTTTTTTCGGAGAATACCATGATTCAAACATTGGCGAGGATGGAATGGATTCAGTATAAAGAGCAGGAGGTAAAACCTGCTGGAAAAGAAATGGAAGGCGGCAGTATGCAGCCTCTTCTGGAAAATGACAAGGCAGCTGAGCTTACGCGGCTTCGGGTTTTTAAGCTGGCAGGCAGATTAAAAGGGGATTTATGGGTAAATTTATAACAGTAAAAAATTTCAATCATCCAGTACTTGATATCTATGCCAGAACACCGGAGGTACAGCTTCTCCGTTACCGGGAACCCAAACCAGGAATTTTTATTGCAGAAAGTCCAAAAGTGATTGAACGCGCATTGGATGCAGGATATGAACCAATCTCTTTTCTGATGGAGACGCAGCATGCCAAATTGCAGGAAGAAGAACTTTTGAAACGCTGCCCCGGTGTGCCGGTCTATGCGGCAGAACCCGGAGTACTAAATGAATTAAAGGGATTTTCAATGACACGCGGTACGCTCTGTGCAATGAACCGTAAGCCGCTTCCTACCGTGCAGGAAGTGTGCAAATCTGCCAAAAGGATTGCCATTCTGGAAAATGTAGTCAACCCGACCAATGTCGGAGCGATTGTGCGTTCGGCTGCTGCGCTTGGCATGGAAGCAGTTTTGTTTACATCCGGATGCAGCAATCCCCTGTACCGGAGGGCAGTCCGTGTCAGCATGGGAACTATATTTCAGATTCCGTGGACAATTATGGATGCGGGGGAATGGCCCGGACAAGGCATGGATCAACTGCGGTCGCTTGGTTTTACAACGGCTGCCATGGCGCTTTGTGACAATTCCCTCAGCATTGATGATAAACGGCTTCATTCTGTAAAAAAGCTGGCGGTCGTTCTGGGCACGGAGGGTGACGGACTTGCGGCAGATACGATTGCAGCATGTGACTTTAAGGTTCAGATTCCCATGGCGCACGGCGTGGATTCCCTGAATGTGGCGGCGGCAAGTGCCGTGGCTTTCTGGGAACTGCGGAAACGGCTTTGAGGAAAAAGGTAATAATATATGAAGAAAGGGTGATTATATGTTGACAATTTTATTTTGTCTGGCACTGGTTTGGCTGATATGGAAGATGGTTCTTTTAGGACTTAAGCTGACGTGGGGGATTGCAGGAATTGTGGTTTTGATTAAAGGGATTGTGGAGACATAAAGATTTTTCACCTCTTCCCGTATTTTATCGTGTGTTTCCATGGAGATTACCCCATCGTCGGTTTTTACCTCTATATGAAGTATATCAGTCTTTGGATGAATACTTTTCTTCATAGTTCCGTCAAGAGAACAGTATCTGCCAGTCCAGCTGCATTACTGCACGGCATAATCCATCCCTTTTCTTCAAGAGATTTGAGCGCACCATACAGCGTTCCGGCTCCGAGCACCAGCCGGCCATTCGTTTTTTCTTCAATAAACTGCATGATTGCATATCCGTGCTTTGGCTGATTAACCGAAAGCAAAACAAAAGTAATAAATATATTACTAACCGTAATATACGTCAAAAAAGAATTGTTTCGTTTGCCTATACAGAAAATCACTTATGAGATATAATTTAAATAAATTTGTATATACAGGAGATTTTACAGATGAAAAGAAAGAAAATAACTGCCATGATTATGACAGTCACATTTGTTGCCACTGTATTCACTGGCTGCGGCACAAAATCAGAAAAAATGAATGACAACAGCAGTTCTGCAATGACAGAAGATAATATCACGCAAAATAATGAAACGGAAACAATTGGAACAGAAACTACCGAGAAAGAAACAGAAGCTGAAAGAGAGACAGGAACCTCTGTTTTTTCTGCATTAAAAAACTATTATTTTGAATTTGCAAGCGGTGCGGGCGGCTGGAATACAACGCTCACCATCCAGCCGGACGGCTCCTTCTCCGGGCAGTACCATGATTCAGAAATGGGAGTTACCGGAGAAGATTATCCGAATGGGACCATGGACCAGTGTGTTTTTCATGGCATGTTTACCCAGCCGGTTGCAAGGGACACGTATACATACCAGTTTAGAATTGATTCTATCGAGTATGACAAAGAACCGGGAACAGAAGAAATTATTGACGGAGTAAAATATATATATACTGATGTATACGGGTTAGAAGATGCAGAAGAAATTTATCTGTATCTGCCGGATATACCAGTTGCAGAACTGCCGCAGGAATATCTGGACTGGATTTATCGTCCTGATAAGACACAAAACACGCTGGGAACTTACGGATTATATAATTTAGCTGCTAAAGAGGGATTTACCAGCTATAAAATCAACGAAGAGGCATCGGATATTGATGCAGAGCTCTCGGCACTGGAAGAAGAAGCACAGAAAATAAACGACCAGCTTCAAAGCGGAGAACTTTCCCAGGGTGACATGAACCAGCTGTCATATGAACTATACCAGCTGTGGGATAATGAACTGAACAGTCTGTGGAACCGGCTGAAGGAAAAACTGGATGCGGATGCTATGAAGCAACTGACAGAAGAAGAACGTGAATGGATTCAGTGGAAGGACAAGGAAGTGGAAACTGCAGGACTTGAAGCAGAGGGCGGCAGCCTGCAGCCGCTTCTGGAAAATGACAAAGCTGCGGAACTTACGCGGGACCGGGTTTATGAACTGGCGGAAAAGTTAAAAAATGACTAAGATGGCGAATATATTTGTCTGGCGCTGATTTTGCTGATGCGTAAAAATGAAAAAACGTGTTTGCAGGGTTAACAGAATCTTATGAATGAATTTTTATTCATTATATATGTAGAAAAAAACAGCGTACCTATTCAACCTTGTTCATTTTTACTATTTCCCCCGAAACCACAAAATAAGTAAATTCCCAATACAGCATTAAATCCCGTAGCAGCAAATACACTGAAGCGCTCTGGAATACCAAAAAAATCCCTCGGAACTATATTTGTTCCGATTGCTCCCGCAAACATAAGGAGCAGTGCCATTGTCGCCCATAATGCCATAGAACGATACTTCTTGTCCCGATACCCGCCAACCATGATTACAACAAGTGAAACCATGGAAAGCAGCACAACAAGTACTGTTACCACATAAATGTGCATAATATCCTGAAAAGTCCCTGCATTGCCGCTGTCTGATAATGGAAACATGGTATAGCCTACATTTGATACCCAGTTCATTACGACAAAAAGATAAATGCCGATACAGATTATTTTATCGTTTAGTTTGGCATACCCTGGCCGCTGATGGAGGTGATACACCCGCCCGTGTCGATCATCGCCGTGCCTCCCTCCATCCGCAGGTGGACATTAAAGGTGTCTTTTGTCTTATTAAGCAGATTTATCTGCCTTATTCGACAATCCTCCGATCTTCCCATCGGGTGTCAAAATTTTTATTTTATTAAAGAAACATTAGCTTCTTCATTGGATTTTCTTAACATTTCTTCCATCGCTTTCACATATTCATCAAATGTCATAACCACAGAAGAACCCACAAAACTATAAAGAGTATTTACTGCATTTGGAAAAGCATTTGCTAATGCCTCCCGTAAAGTTGGTCCATTCTTCTCTGCCGCTTTAACTCTATCATCAATTTCTTTTTGTATTTCTTCTGCCGTCCTGACTGTTGCAAAACTGCAAGAGCCTTTCACCCCATTTCGTTCCATTGTATTTTGTCCCATAATACTGCGGTCAAAATACACCGGCACGGATGTGTAGTCATTAAGACTTTGCTGCCACTTGTCCATCGAAAGGTAAGCCTCCCAATTTCCGGAACTTTTATACTCCTCCATAACATCCTTTATCGCCGTACTGTAGTCTGCCTTATCTAAATAAGTTTTCGCTCCTGTCTTTTCAAACAGGATATCTGCTCTCTGCTTATCTCCTAAAGATGTATTCCCCGTTTCCTGATTAAGCATCATAAGTTCAGCATAGCTACAATTTCTGGGATCTATAATCCATGCATGGTGCTTCCTTTCAAATTCTTTTCCCTCTGCGGTCTTGCCCTTTAATATGTAGATTGGCGTATCATCCAAATAAATGTCTGAACGATGTATCTCAACGCTCTCCCCTGTCTTTGGATTTGAAAAGGATATCAACGGTTCATTCACTTTACTTCCTCTGTTTATATCATCTATTTGAATATTAAAATTCTTGTTTAAAACTCTCTTTTTACCCGTCACATAATTCGAGTTAATTCCAGTATTATTATCAATTCCATTTACACTCATTTTTCAATTCCTCCATTGTTATCAATTATTTTAATGGTAGCTCCTCTGTCAAACTTCATGACAAACACCCCTTCGCTGTCATCCGCTAATAATACGAGTCAGCCTCCAAAAAAAGTTTCATTTCTCCTATCACCTACACAGCCGCCTCCTCACCTCCGGTCAGACTGCAGAGGCAAAGCATTATGTGCCTCCGCGGAATAGGGTGTAAAGATTATACCTATATATCCACATTTCCCTGCATCCTTTTGTAGACATGGGAGTACGTCAGGGATTCCCCACACGCCCACAAAACTTCCATTATCTGCTATTCACTTGGTGTAATCTCTTCCTTTGCCATACCGCTTTCAATTTATGTATCGGTCAATAGTCGTTAATCATTAAGAAGCATTGACGTTTTCACAGCATCACTCTTTGTCACATCTGTTTCTCCCCCGTTATGCCTGTTGTTTATTGAAAAAACCCCTGAATATGTTAAACTGGATATATTCAAGGGGGCAATACCATATGAAAAACTTTTTTCCTTCCAGAAAAAGCAAAATTCACATCACATTTTTATGCACATGCCTGATAAGCATAACCCTTTCCGGATGCCAGTCCGTACAAAACCATCTGGAAAAACTGATACACGGAAAAATGAGCCAGACTACAACCAACTGCCGCGTCCTGTCTGTAGAAAATACAACCGGCGGCAGCCATTATATCTGTAAAAACAGTACTGACACATTTATATACCAGAACGATAGTATATGTAATTATGACACAATGGAAGAACTGGTAAAAGCTGAAGACCTGGAATTTATGGCATGCAATAATGACGTTTTGTATTATTCTGTTTCCGGCAATGGCGGACAACTGTTTTGTTATGACTTTTCAGAAAATACAAATACACTTATTACAGATGAATACCGGGTTACGGGAATGAAAGCGTACAATGGTGATGTTTTTATCACGCAAAGATTAAATGACGGCAATGGATACACAAATGGAAAGACAGCAGTACAACAAATATATGAAGTGATTTATTATCATAAAAACGAAAAAGGAATATCTCTGAAAGACTGGGCAAAGGAACATAAAGGACAAATCATTTCGGATGATTATGAAGCATACGAATTTGAAGGATATGAAATCATTGCAGACCGTTCACTGGCGGAGGATAATCCCCCGCTCGTTTACATCAGAAATGAAGATGGATTTCAGTATTCCTGCTACGGCTACAATACTTACCATAAAATAAACGGGGAATATCTCCGGTTAGGAATTGATGTAAAAAGTAAGTATCTTGGAAAAGAAAAAGAACTTTCAGAGATTTTGTCAGCAGATACTGCCGAGGCAGGCTTATCGCCAGCCCAGATTTGTTTTCATAATGATAAAGCCTGTATGATAGTACAGTATGGAAAAGGCACACCGGGATATCAGGAAAATCCAACCAGGAATTTTAAATCAATGGACGCCTTTTTTGAATTTTCACCAGAAACGGACGAATGCACTGAACTCTACCGGATTCTGGATGGCGAACAGATTGCCGGATATTCCTGCACGAAAAACTGCTTATATTTATTGCGCAATGACGGAGTATACAAACATGACCTGACAGCTGGAAGTGAAACGCTTGTATTTGAAAATAAAGGATATGAGTGTCTTGCTTTTGAATATTTTGACGACAGGTTATTTGTTTTTCATAATCCCTATTCACCTGATGCCGAGGTGGAATTGTTGTCGGTTGTGGACTAATATGATATACTGGTCAAAATAGAGCCTTTTCTTTAAATTTTATACGATAGTTGTATCAGAGGGGGTATATGTGGGAATAAAAGATATATTCATTAAAAATAATATCATATTTCATTCTACGGATATACCGCATACTACATTGTTTCATTCACTGCCAGAATCCGTAGCCGCCTATCTGAATTGCATGGGAAAAACTATTAAACTACATGAAACAGAATACGGCAGTGCATGGACAGTCCTATATAATATAGAAGAAATTCTAAACTGCCAGGAAACCATTTGCAGCGAAAACAGCCTTCTGGTTATTGGAAACGGACTGAACGGTGACTTACTTACTGTAAATCTGAATAACTGCCACATTGGATATATTTTTTCTGATGACTTATGGGAAGAAAACTATGATACCATTGAGGATATTTACTGTGAACTGCCATTTGGCATTGAAACCTTTCTTCATATGGCATTTGAGGATGACAACTATCCCATCGACGGAACTATGGCTGAGGAATTAAATACTACAATTATTTAATGGAGGAAATACTATGGAAATACCTAAAATTGATGAATCAAAACTCCCTGCTGTAATGAAACTCATTGATGACGCTGCCCGCCTGATGGAGGATACGGACTGCTGTTTTGATGAAACCGCAGTGGAAGCAAGAAAAAAACTTGATACATACCAGAAGCAGCTGGTTGAAATCACAGGAAGAGAAAACCTTGACATAAAATCATTTATGGAATACTGGTCATATACGGATTTGGAAACAGCGGCAACAAAGGCTCTCCTGCCCGCCCCGGTAAAAACTGGATTAAGCGATGAACAGATTTCGGAAATGATATACCAGTTTTTCGACGGCGAATTTGAAAATGAATCTGACATGGATTATCTGCTTGAGGTCCTGGAAGCGGAAACCGGACTGGAAGACTTTTCAGATTATATATTTTATCCGGATAATGTCGGGCTTAATCCGGATGCCGCACCTGATGAAATTATCGCAAAAGTTCTTTCTGACAGGAAATAAAAGAACCGGAAGACAGAAATTTCTTGTTCTGCCTTCCGGTTTTCTGTATCTTTTTTACTAAAAAACAAATAGCAAATTTATTTAATCAAGATTTAAATAGATACATCAAACGATACTCCATCTATACTGACAGATGGCGAACCAATGCTTCCTCCGGTATTTACCTTCATATCTGCTAACGGTGCTGCAGTTTCCGGCGCGGTATCCGTCTTTACCGGTTCTGCATTTACCGCGAATCCAGAAGCGGCTTTCTCCACAGCCGGGGCTGCTGTCCCTCCAGTATCCGCCGTCTGGATTACCGGCGTATTCGCTGCAGCGGCTTCTGCAATCTGTGATATTGCAGCGGCCGTATGCTGCTGTTCTTTCTGGAGCTGCTGGAAAAATGCACGCAGGTACTTTGCATCTGCTGCGGCAATCTCCTGCTGTTCCTTGGTACGGTGCTTGATTTTTAACAGCTTCAGGTCTTCCGGATCCATATCAACCCCTGCATCCCCTGACAGCTCTTCTGTCAAATCATCCAGACTGGCTGCTGCTGCTTCCATGGATGTTTTCATCAGCTCTTCAAACTCCATCATTAGTTCATCCATATCGATACTTACTTCGGGAGCCGGAGCTGACTGCTGAACGGCTGCAGCAAACAGTTCTACCAGGTTTTCGCCATCGGATTCCGCTCCTGTCTCCCCGTTGCGGAAATTATTCCACATCTCCATGTAAGCCTGTTCATCAAGCTTCTGCTGCTCTTCCTTATCAAATTTATCATTGTCCCCGCTGCACGGACCGCCGCGTTTTAACCGCTCCTCTTCCAGCAGATGTTTGACTTTCTTCTTTGCCACACGCTCAATTGACTCGGCATGCGTAAGGGCAATCCTTACATAAGTCCTGTCGTAATCACCGGATATCAGCTTCTTCCGCAAGTCCACTGTCTGACGGCGCGCCCTCCCTGCTGCCTGTCTGGCGCCCATGGAAGTTTTTGCCCTGACAATCTGTGAAGATACTGATTTAAAGTAATAGTTAAATTTTTTGTATTTCTTTTTCGCATTTGCCTTTTTTGTTCCGGAGGATGAATATGTGGAACCTGAACGGTAACTCCTCTCTGATTCAGCCTGGTATTTTGAAGCATCAAATGCCTCTCTGGAATTTTTTGCGGAAGATGAATCATTCATTGTCTTCATCATGGTTTCCGCAGCGCTGTCTGTAACTTCCGCCGCAGTCTCTGCTGCTGCTGTATTTTCTGCAGCGCTGCCCCCGGCTGTTTCCAGTCTGATACTTTCTCCGGCACTGCTGCCCTCAGCCCTCATGCTTCCAGATGAAACAGATTCTGCTTTTCCATTATCATTTCCGCCCAGCACACTTTTTGCCTTCCCGGAAGGTTTGCGCAGGCTTCCAATATTTTTTGCCGCCATATAAAGCGCCAGGCTGTGTTTTACAAGATAACTCTCATCTTTGGACGGTACCTGCTTTCCGCGCATAATATTCTGCGCTATCCTCATTATCTTTGCAATGTCGGCCTGCTCGTCCTTATTCGCCGCGGCTTTTTTCTGTTCACTTTTCAGCTGTTCATAATAAAACTTTAAAAGTGCATCTTCTGACGGCTGGTAAGTTTCCTTCTGTTCCCACAGAACTTCCGGCTCCTGTTTATTCTGCTGCTGCACATCGGCAGCATTCAAATCATTATTTTTTATCCCGGTTACAAATTCCGTTTGTGTGCCGGGCGCTCCCTGAACCTGCATATATTCACCTCCATGTGACCTGTTTCAATTTTCTTACAGAACATTTATCCCTTATACTTAAAATATCGGTGAATTATCAGGTAAAATTAACCGTAAAATAAAAAAGAGCAGGATTATCCCCTGCTAAAGTAAAATAATTTCATATGTATATTAAATTAAAATAATTATCTGTTTGATAACCACATGCATTTATTCAGTAATCCCCTAAGGTCCTCTTCTTTCGCCCATGGAAATTTTCCATGGCAAACATTGATGATTCTTTTCGCGATAGTTTCCGCCTCTTCCTCATGAGGCACAAACGGACAATCGTACATATCCGACATACAACGGAATACGTCCACACAAAATCTATCAACCTTTTTCATAAAATCATATAGCACTTCAGAGTCCTCATTTTCGATAAACGGAAAGGCTGATTTAATCCCTTCCTCCCACAAATACTTTTTTAATGGTTATCTTCCAGGTAAAACGAAAAAATCTCTCCGGCTGCTTCTTTGTAACAAGGCGCCTCTATAATTTCAGCATTTGTTTCGTATTCTGCTAATTTCCTAAGTGCTGCTGCCTTGTCTTTCTCTACTTGTGTTTTCTCCTGCTTTTGTTACTGCTATTTACAAATATTTTCAATATGTTATTTATTCTGATTATTTCATCACTTCAATAAATATTTCCATATCACGACCGAATCTGCTCCGTCTGGTATTTTTGCCCGCTGTCATCATACTCTGTCGAACCCCTTGGTTCTGCAGAGCTGTTTTTGCTTTCCAATTTTACTGATTCTGTTAGTTCCTTCTGGTTCTGCCCGATATCCGTCAGTCCTCCCGTATCATCTTCCATCGCATACAAATCCGGTGCATCCTGTTTTCCTGCATTTTGTCCGGTATCTGTCTGTCCGTTCGTATCTTTGGTAACCGGGTTTTTCGGTACCTGCTGTCTTTCCCCATTTTGTCCTCTGTCTGGTTTTCCCGTGTCATTTTCCTTTGGTTCTGTATCTGCTGTCTGTTCCTGGCTCGTATCTGAATACTTCACATGGAATGTAACGGTTTCTGATTTATTTCCTGAAGTATCTGATGCGTATGCTTTTACTTCATAAATACCATACCTTTTCCCCTGCACGGCATTCATCAGCTGGTCGGCTTCCAGTGAAATATATTCACCGGACAGATTTTTTCCATTGTCCTTTGCGCTTACATTTTCCTTCAGCTGCTTTTCCAGTTTCTCCTTTTCAGAAACATCCGTGATGGTAATACTTTCTTTTTTATTTTCAATTACTGGTGCCTGTGTATCTTCTACGGTAACTGTTATTTTCTTTTCCGATATATTTCCTAATTCATCTTCTACGGTAAATGTAATTTCATACTTTCCTGTCTTTTCCATATCACAGTTATCTGTTACATTTACTTTCAGTTCTTTTCCTTTGTAATCAACTGCTGTTACATTTTCTGTCCAGTCCGGTTTTTTGGAACCGGCTTCTACGGTTTTATCTTCTGCTCCTTTTATCTCTGGCGCACTCTTGCTCCATGGATTATTTTCATCCGGATCGGTTGGATCCCATCCGCGGTACGGGCTTGAAGTATCAATCTGTATCGTGGAAGGTTTTCCGAGCGGTCCGGGATTTTCTTTATCATCATATATGGTAACTACTGTTCCCGAAGGGCAGTTGTCATAAATCCATTTTGAATCCGCAACACTCAGCCGTACGCAGCCGTGTGAAGCCTGGGTACCCAGCCGGTTATATCCGTTATAGGCTAAAGTTCCCGGATCTGTATCATTATAGTAAACAGAGTGAAAAAGAATATGTCCGGTAATTCTGCTGCAGTACTGTCCATATACCTTGCCATCCAGTTCATGCCAGCGGTATTTCATGGAAAGGTCGAATGTTCCTGTCGGTGTCGCGTTGTTTGCACCTGTGGAGCAGGTCATTGCCTTAACCGGAACACTGTACTCCCCATTATCATCCTTTTCATATATAGTAACCACGTTCTGCTGCCGGTTTACCTTTATATAATATGGACTTTCTTCTGCCTTTACAGTTTCTGGCATTCCTACTATAAAAATAAACGCCATTACAGCAAATACTCCATATAAAAATTTCAGGCTTTCCTTTTTCACTCTCATGTCATTTCCTCGTTTATGTTATATTTGGTCTAATCCTAGTACAACATGTCCGCAAAGTCAAGCATTTCCAAGGCTTCCGACGCTCTCCGGGATGCCCATCCAGTCAAAAAAATGAGGTGGATTTTTTTAGAAATTTCTTTTCTGGATTCAATTTGTTACTTTTTTGCGTGTAATTTTACGAAAAGTTAAAAACAGATTTGTTAAAATTTTTGAAGGAATTTTTCCTGAAATTTCTTAAAAAAAATTTTTTGAAAATGCACTTTTTCCGTGGTTTTGACACGTATTTTCACATATTTTTTAATTTTTGGCACGATTCTTGTTTACTGGAAGAATTCTGAACCGTACCATTGTTTTTTTCTTAAAAACAGGTGTATTTTTTACCACTTAATTAATTTTGTAGCGGATAATAATATATACTGTAAACACTGTTTTTCTCTCAATCCTGCACCACTTCTGCTGTTTACGGACAGATACAGGATACAGGGGTGCTTTTTGGTATAGAAAGTCATTCTTGCGGTATCTGAATAGATTTTTAACTTTTTTGGTCAAATGACCCATTTACGGTAAAAATTTATGCCTTTTATACCCCAGAAAATCATCTTTTCGTGGAAAATTGGTCAAAATCTTTATATGGTTCCTATTTTTACTGCTAATTTATATATAGTTAATTTATGATTTAACTTATTATTCATTTATGCTTTCTGCCTGTTTTTTGTATTCTGTTTTCCCTGCAGACTCTAAAATGCACCCCTGTTCTGCCTTTTTTCATTCTAACTACTTTACCAGTTTCTATCTCCTGTCTGTATTCCGTTTATCTGCTGTCTTTGCCTTATACAGATTTTCATTCATTTTCCGGACATTATTTTTTCCGCGTACAAACTGAACAATCCATATGATGACAAATATCAGCGCAAAAATTCCAAAGTAACTTAAAAATCCTTTCACGCTGTGTTCCATCCAGTAAGTAAGGTATGCGACCGGCATCATAATTACAGAAACAATAAAGAAATAGATTCCGCTCTGTTTGACGATACTCCAGTGGTCAATTTCCCAAATGACAGAGGATGCCGCAAATCCTGTTCCAAGCAGTCCGCAGAGAAGTGTCTGCACGATTACCGCCCTGATTTCATTTCCCATCATAGTAACCAGCTCCGGGACACATGGTGCATAATACCCTTTCGCCCAGATCAGGGAAATTACAATTGTAATCAGATAACCAATGGAAATACCGATTGGAAATCCAAGTGCTCCTCGTTTAAGTATTTGCATTTTCAAATTTTTCATATTCTTCACCTCATAATCCTAATATTCTTTTAATTTTGGAAACATAACGTCTGGACACATAGGTCACGGTTTTGTTTTCCAGTTTCACACAAATGGTTCCGGAAAAGCTTAAATCAAAGTTACTGACTTTTTTCAAATTAATAATCTCTGAATTTGAAATTCTGACAAACTGGTTCGCGTCCAGCCGCTCCTCCAGTTCATACAGTCTGAGACGTATGGTGTATTCCCCTTTTTCAGTTACGGCAAAAACTTTTCCGGAGTTTGCGTAAATCCGAATCAGTTCCGCCTGGTCCAGTACCTCGACTTTATCATTCCTGCTGCCTGAAATGATCCGCGGAACATCCCCAGACAGTTTCTTTACGACTTCCTGAACTTCCTCTGTCACTGCGGAAGCCAGGATAATGATTTTTGGTTCTGTATACGAGCTGTCAATTTTAACCTCAACCTGCATCTGGTCACCTCCTTATCATGTCATTATTATATGGAAAAGGGAATTTCGCATCAACTGTTTACTGATAAACGGTCGTTTTTGCGATACAGATGGTTAAAAATACATTTATTAATTATAGATTTAATCATTATTTTTGTGGGGATTTTAGCAGATTTTGACTGGGAATTAGACTTGGAACTCACCATTTTTTGAGAAAAAGGAATATATTATGTTAGAAAAAATGGGAAAAAAGAGGAAAAAGAAGGACTTTCTTCTATATATAATACATATAAAATTCAAGTAACATCTGGCAAATTTTCGGGTTATTTTTAAACTATAACTATTTTCCGCTTTTATTTTTAACAAGTTGCTAATAAAATCATTTTTATTAAACGGCTACTGTCAGTTTCATAAGTGCTTACGTTTTCCGTTAAAAAACAGTCACAGAGGATATTTTGTATATATTCTCTGTGACTGAATATTTCAATATTCAATAAATCAATCAATTTTTCATTATATAATTTCTAATATAATAAAAAACTTATAAGGCATGAACACAAATTCTCCAGCAATTTATAAGTAACTCCATCAGCAGCAAAACATAGGTTTTGTAAACTGTGCTATGTTTTCTGAAGTGTACAACTATAATTATCTACATACTATTTATTATAGATAGCAATCAATAAGTAAAATATCAAGAATAAAATTATTACGGAATTTCCACTAAATCTATTTTATCAAGAAACTCCTGTGCACTATCCGCAATCACTCCATACGGATTTTCTTCATACACATCATAATATCCGTAACCCATATCCACCCATTCAAACTTTCCAGTGTCATTGTTAAAAATCAAGGAAATCTGTCCAATATTGAGCAGAATCTCTCCGATATATGCCCTGTGTCCCAGATTATTTCCGCCAGTCCAGTCTCCAAAAAATGCGTCTTTAAAAAACCGGCATAATTCATTACTGTTTTCCTGGGGCAGGTACAGGCTAAGCCCACAAAATTCCCTACCACCGTTTGCATCTTCAAGCCAGTTTTCCTTGTTCACATATTCCTTTACAAATTTACCAGGATTGAATTTCATTATTCCGTCTAAGCTATCAGAATTTTTATCCTCTGCAGAAATCCTTGAATAAAAATCCTTTAAATTTTCATGTAGCTGGAATCCAACCGTATTTTCCACTCCGGTCCAGTCAACTTCAATTGTTCCTGGCTTTGAAACTTTCCACTTTTCAATACATATTTTTCCTTTGTTTCTGTTTTCCATAGTTTTACCTCGCTTTTTATTTTTCATTTATACTGCAATTTCATCCATGTTACTTTTACAGACTTTTATGTCCATTTTTCCACTGCTGCTATAACAGATTCCCGTCCACATATTCTGCTACATCTGTCCAGTCAGCAAATTCCGGCTCATTTCCTTCATTGGTTTCAATTTCAAAATCATACTCCCGAAAATCCCGGATACATTTTCCGTCTTTAATATGAATAAACTCTGCATTTCCATTGTCATCATTATAATATCCGTAAACCAGTTCCCTGCCGTCCGCTGCCTCAAGCCATGATGAAATTTCCCATGCAAAAAAATCCTCTTCAGACAAATCCTCAAATGATACCCCGTCCTCCAGTTCTGTCATATAAATATTCCCTGCGTGATATGAACCCAATCCTTCATCATATTTCCACTCAGCATTACTCTTCATTTCTTTTGAATACCATTCCATTGGATTTTCGATTTTTCCTTTAATTAAAAATATACTTGGCATTTTGCTCTCCCTCGTATGATTTTCCACCTGAACTTTTATTCTGGCAGATAGTTTCCTGTTTTTGCTTCGCCTGGACCCTTTTTGTGATTTATTTTCAGTATATCTTATTGCATGTGGAAAAACAATTACATTCATCCAATTACTATTGCCACTACTAAAAAGATACAGTAAAATTTTCTTATAAAACAAATTTTGGACAATATTTAAACCTATTTCTTCTTATTATAATGGAGGATATTATGAAACAGAAAATTGTCATTATAGGTTACAGCGGAAGCGGAAAATCCACTCTGGCACAGCAGCTGGGAAAACTGCATGGATGTGAGGTACTGCACCTGGACTGTATACACTGGATGCCCGGATGGAAGGAACGGGAAAAATCCGAAGTAAAACAGATTGTTACAGATTTTCTGGATTCACATGACAGCTGGGTCATCGACGGAAACTACTCATATGCCTGCCTTGACCGGCGTATCAATGAAGCAACCCAGATTGTCAGTCTCAATTTTCCGGCTCATATCTGTCTGTACCGCGTCCTGAAACGTTATTTTTTCAACCGCGGAAAAAGCCGGAAATCCATGACAGACGGGTGTGACGAGAAAATTGACTGGGAATTTTTCTGGTGGGTTGTCCATAAAGGCAGGAATAAGTCAAAAAAAGAATGGTACAAAAACATCTGTAAAGAAAACAGCGGCAAAACCGTAATACTTAAAAACCCTAGTATGGTACGGAAATTCCTGAATACTTAAACTTATAAACCAAATTTCTCCCAGTCTTTTACATCTGTAATAACGGGGAGCCAGCAGTCAAGTTTAAAATTTGCTTTCTTCCTTGACTTTACAGATGTATCTGCTGGCTGAAAAGATATATCATATCCATACTTTACTATTTTTCCATTTTCGGTTTCTACAAAAAAGGCGGTTTGCCTTGTATTTGTATTTAATTCAAAGTTTATTCCATCCAGAATCAGTCCCATTTGAGTTCTCCCTTGTCTTTTATTGAATAATTTATTTAAGATACCTTTTCAGCAAAAAACTGCAAAAATACGGAAAGGTATAAATTCCGTTATTATACCCGATATTCCCCACACAAAACTTAATTCCGTTTCTGATATCCCCATATTTTTCACTTGCAATCAGCGTCCGCAGTGATTTGGCACGCCCATTGGCTGCCTTGACCTCCACCGGAATCAGACGTTCGGCCGTACGGACAAAAAAATCCTCTTCCAAGGTTGAATCGTTTCTTTTATAGTAATAAAGGGCATATCCACTTTTTGACAAAGCATCGGCGACAATATTTTCATAAAGCGCCCCTTTGTATACACCCAGATTACGGTTTGCCCGTAAATCTTCCTGGGCCTCTTCATCCAGCATTGCCACAAGCAGTCCGGTATCTTTCATATATATTTTGTATTTTGTAACATCATAATTTCCCCTAAGCGGAAGTTCGGGATAATTCAGGCAGTAACAGAGGCTGATAACTCCGGCATCTGCCATCCATTCCACACATCCTCGATAGTCTTTGAACCTTGCCCCATGCGCAACTTTGGAAATCTGGAATTTCTTGTTATTCTTTGCAAGCTGCACCGGAATCTGGTTAAATATATTTAAAATTCTCGTCTGGTCAACTCCATCCGCATATTTGCGAATATCTTCTTTATAATCATTCAAGAGCTGTCTTTGCATTTCCAGCGTCCCTTCAAATGTACCATGCATAATATATTCACGCACGACAGCAGGCATACCCCCCAGAATACAGTAATCAAGAAACAGTTCATACCCCGTTTTCATCATAACATCCGAAAGCGGACGCAGTTCTTTCATATATAAAAGCAGTTCTTCCACAAAATCATTTTCATAACCCTTTGCCCACAAAAATTCCTCAAAATCCAGAGAAAACATTTCATAATCTAATTTATAGCCCACGCTGTTACTTTCAATCCGCTTGTAGGAAATCCCAAGAAGTGAACCGCTGCAGATGACATCAAACCTCCCGTCAATCTGAAAAAATTTCAGTGAAGTAGTTATTTCCGGAAATTCCTGAAGTTCATCAAAAAAAATCAGCGTTTTACCTTCCGTGAATTTTCTGGATGGATCAATTCTTGAAATATTTTTTACAATATTATTTGCGCCATATCCATCCTCTGTTATATTTTTGTATTTGGGTTCCTCAACAAAATTAATATAAACTACACTCTCATAGTTCTCTTCCCCAAAACGTCTGATAGATTCTGTTTTTCCCACCTGCCTTGGTCCTTTTACAATTAAAGGTTTATGTCCCATGGCAGCCTTCCAGTTCATCAGATATTCATCAATCTTCCTGCGCAAATAAATCATATACTCTGCTCTCCCACAAATTTTCTTTAATTATATTATAAACTGAAATTCATCAAATATCAAGAAAACCATAAAAAATGAGGGAATTTTCACAGTTATCCAACAAAATCGGAGGGAATTTTCCACCATATTACGCAAAAATATGAGGGAATTATCTGCTACAATTATAACTACTAATCTTATTAAATAAATTCTATATTTAATTTTTAAATTACATTCCAAAATAATCACAACTCACAGAAGAAACTTCATTCTTCTTCCCTGCATCACCAGTTTTTTTACTAATAAAACTAAAAAAATAATCCAGTTACAAGCACTTTTTCTTAATTACCAACAAAAAAGTGTATGGTAAAATTTCAATAAACGATTTTAGTTTTATTATTACATGGTCTGACATTTCGAAAACTACAAAATTCATATCATTCAATTACCATATAAATTATTTTAATAATTCTTTTATGTTCCAGATTTCGGTCCGATTCTTTCACCTCACGCCTGTCTCGTACCATTCTTTTTTCTTTCCCTTCTTTCACAAAACTGATATAAATTTTAAACCTGATATTTTTTCCAACTGATTTTCTAACAGCCCCCATTTCTGTAGAAAATAATTCCCCTTTCACAATTATGGGACGATGTTTCACTTTGTTTTCCTGGAGAATTATATCCCAAAAATCCAGCGCCGGAAACTATTCCAAAAATATCAAAAAAACGGACATTCCCTGCTGGAAAAAATACATGTGGATTTTTTCCTCCCATCAGCAGAGAAATGAGGAAAAATCCCCTTTTTTGCCTGTTTTCCAATAATTTCAACATATTTTTTCCGCTTATAACAACAATATCCGGCTAGTTTTCCACAAACATAACCGGATAATTACTAACATATTCACTTGGAAACTGCGGTAAAATATCTGTCCACCCCTGCTGCAATACCATCTGAAATGGTTTCCAGAGACTTTCTGGCAAGGGAAGTCTTTGTATCCCCTACCTCCACATCCACAGACGGTACCCTGGAGTAGGAAGTCTGTGTAAGATCAATCCCGGTGGTGCCGTTTCCGTAAATTTTTACCCCTTTATCCTGCATTCCGCGTAGAATCTGTTCAGCCAGTTCATTATGCTGCCGCCAGCAGGACGCCACAGGCTCCATATTGCGGTAAGATGCAATGTCTGGCACATTGATAACGAATGCGCCTTTATCATATGCCGTGGAATCAAAATGGATGGATACATGACAGTCCGCATACTGGTTTGCCAGAACCGTGCGTGCAATATTATCAAGCTGAACATCTGACGTTTCCCGTATCATCAGCACGTGATAACCCATATTTAACAGCTTTTTCTTAAGAAGAAGGGCAACCTGAAGGTTTGCAGCAGCCTCCGGTGTTCCATCAGCCATTGTAGCACCGCCGCTGACTGACGGCGAATATACTGCCCCCTGCGCCGTAGTTCCGCTTGTAACCTTCGCAGAACCGTCCGGATGGCACAGTGTTTTTTTTGCCTCTCCTCCCAGTGTTCCGTGGCCTGCATTGATACATACGGTTTTCTTCTTTTTATCGGGAGAATCCGTGTAGTATAGCACTGCCGTACCGCTGTGTATTTTGGAATTACCTGCGTATTCCCACTTCTGGTTCCATCCGGTCAGCATGACAGGCGCACTCCATTGCGAATAATACTTTCTTTTTCCTGCCTTCTTATAAGAACGTACCCTGACATAAGCAGTTTTTCCTGCTTTTATCCCTGATATTTTTCCGTGGTCAGCAGACGATTTACGCTTATAAACGCTCTGAGCGGAATAAAAATTCTTTTTTTCATCATACTGGATTTCATAACCGGAAGCCTTATCATTCTTTGTCCATGCCACATTTACATCACCGTTTTCCCCTCTTGAGGCATCATTTATGCCTGTTTTTTTCAGATAATACTGTGTGCAGGATTCTGACGGTTCACTTTTTATCTTTTTCCCGTTTACCTTACGGTAGGCATATATGACATACTTGTATTTTCTGCCGTTTTTCTTTGCCTTTTTGTCCAGAAAACTTACCTCTTCCGGATTTGTTATATTTTTGCACGTTTTTCCATTTCTCTTAACCTGGTATCCGTCCGCATGTTCCACAGCAGTCCACGTAAGCTTTATCCCCTCTGCCGTGCTGGATATTTTTTTGATTTCCGGCTTTACAAGATGTACCCTGCTAACAAAATCTTTGATATCCGGCTGGGCCTGTTCTGTGTCATTCTGCTTTTCTGTAATACTGCCTAGTCCTGTCACAATCGTTACTCCTGCTGCCAGACACAGCGTAACAGTCAGTATAAAAATAATTTTCCTGAAACGTCCCATAAACCTTCCTCCCTTTGAACACCGGCTTGATATTAATGGTTCTCAAAATATTCCACTGCGCAGGAAAGCACATAATCCTCTCCCCTGTCAAAAATCGCCTCAACTGCCTTTTCATCAAAAAGTATCTGCACATCCAGGGGAATCGTTGCCGCCTTTGTTTCATCTGTATCCAGAAAGACGGTGCCGTCTTTATTCAGAAGCAGAATTGCAGAATAACTCAGACTTCCATAACCAAGATTCACTACACTGATTCCCTGGCCTGAACAGCTCGAATGGGTAAATCCCATGACCGTCACATTCGGAAAACCACTTGTCAGCCAGGTAAAATGGTCTCCGGCACTTACAGTCTGGGAATTAACCAGCACAATCATCTGTCCGTGTCCCCACAGGTTTTCTCCCTGGTAGGTGATACATTCCCCCAGTTGGTAAGTATCCGGCTGGCTGCCTTTTACATACTTCATGGTATTCCTGTCCAGCACTCCGTCATATATGTAAGTATGTTCTCCCTCCGGGGCAACCAGTTTTACAATATGCTCCACATAGGAACCCGAACCTCCGCCATTACTGCGCAGGTCAAAAATCAGGTTCGTTACTCCCTCTTTTTTCAGCTCCAGAAGCTTTGAACGGATTTCCTCTTCCATCTGACCGTAATTTTCCTTTGAATCATAATTCATGAACCGCATGCGCAGAAGCACCGTTTTATCATTGATGCTCTGCCATTCCAGATTGGAAATCTCTGCACCCTTATCAATCGCTTCAATAGTATCTGCCCAGCGGACGGCATAAAAACCAGTTTTATCTGCTGTTACTGTCTGCTCCATACCGTTTTCATCCAGATAAGAAATTTCAACAGAGTCACCCCCTGTCCCCGCAACCGGAACTGCCTCATAAAAATCTTCGTTCTCCGTACATGTAAAATTCTGCCGCTTTAAACCATTTTGCCTGGTATCTTTTATTGCATTATCTATGTTTCTGCCATCCCATGCCGTAATTATGGTTCCATTGCGGATACCCGCATGATAAACTGCACTGTCCTTTTCCACGGAAACTGCCGCCGTCCTGCCATCCGAAAGTTTCATCAGCGACAGTCCGTAATCATTTCCGCAGACCCGGTTCTGTGCCTCTGTCTGGACGCTTTCGTTCTTTGCAGTATAATTCACATGCATATCGTAAAATTCCATGCCAAATGCCGTCCATGCAATACAGACTGCTGCCTCGTCATGATTCTTTTCAGCTTCCTCAAACTGCGGAAGATACTTATCATATAAGGCGTCCCAGTCAATTTTCTTATGCTCTGTCAGGGCATAATGCGTTTTCATCTCTTCAAATCCACGCTTAAAATCTTCTGCATAGTCCGGCAGACGGTATCCGCTGTTTACATTGCAGAAGACAACTGACAGCAGTATGACTGGCACTGCAAGTATACTGGCGAGCTTTCTTGTCCTTTTTTCTTCCCTGAAAAAACCCGCAAGCAGCAGAACCGCACCAAAGTATACTCCTGCCATCGATATTTCAAATCCAAAAAATGCAATGGCAAAAAAAGATGCAAAAAAAGGAACCAGATACAAAAGCCTCCATTTTGCATTCATCACTCTCGCGCCATATCCCGCAAACAGATACAGTCCCAGGGCACATGCAGTTTCCGCTGCCATTAATATAATATCTTCATAAACCATACAGACTATACTCCCTTAATTCAAATCATCCTTCGCAAAGAACCGGTATCCCAGATACAGAAAGAAAATTCCAAATACCACGGAAAAAACAACGGCAGCTGCAACGGTCTCTGCATGAATCGCCGTATCATACAGCATCAGCGTTTTTTCACCTGACAAAGTGCCCGTCATCCACGGGGAACAGTCAAAAACCGCATGCAGACTGCCCAGCGCAAGAAAATGAATGCTTCCGTTTCCCATTAACTGCACGATGGAATCACCCGTCAGCGACACAAAAAACGCAATTCCCATAACTGCATAGGCATTCCGTATCAGACAGCTCAGAAATACGATTTCACATACCAGCCGGAAAACCGGAAAAACAGACAGGAGCCATCTCACAAAAATACCCAAAAAATCAATGGAATCCCCCCATCCGTATAATAAAGTGCAAAGTATTACCGGTACGGCGCTGATAATCATGGTTCCGGCTGTTCCTGCAGCCAGACTGACTGCTGCCCTGCCAAAAAAAGAATTTTTTCTTTCATGACCACCCATAATTTCGTAATGAACAGTTTTATCCATAAAATCACTGCTGCAGACCAGTCCCGTAAGCATTGTTCCAAACATCAGGGCTATCGACATAATATAAACGCCCATTTTTGCCGCATAAATCCCTCCTCCTGTTTCCGTGGAACCAGCAAGATCCATTTCCCCCGCCATAGTTGTACATTCCAGAAGAAGAACCACCCCAAAAATAATATAAATAATCTTTTCTTTTTTTAACTGATAAAGCTGCGCCTTAATAATATTTTTCATTTTCCGCCCTCTTTTGAAATCTGAATATCAGTCCATATCCTGTCTGCAGAAAAATACATATCCCGCTGCAATATATACAATCCCCATAAGCAGGGAAACTGCTGCTGTCCCTGCAGTCATGGAAGGGCTGACTGTTGCTGCATATACCGGAATATCCTCTCCCCCGATAAACATAAACTTAAAGCTGCTGAAATCAAAAATATATGTAAGATTCGTAAATCCGGAATGAAACGTCAGTATCCTGCCCGTAAATTCCTGGTAACACATATTCACAATCATCGTAACAGCAAACAGAACCCAGCCGATCATCATTGCCATATAGCAGTTTTTCAACAGAAATGTCAGAAGAATAAACCCGCAGGCAATACGGAACAGAGGAAACAGTGCAAGTATGCAGCGGATTATGGCATCTCCCGGATTCATGTTATTTCCCCAGCCAAACAGAATTTCTGCAGCCAGAAGCGGCAGAAGCAGGATTGTCATTCCTCCGGCAATACTCCACCCCAGACTTACCATCACCCTGCCGAAATAAACTTCCTTTCTGGCATGTCCCGCCATAATTTCATAATTAATGGTTTTATCACCCAGATCCCACCCGCTGATTCTGGGAACCAGAACCACAAACACAACTGCTGCAATAAATGTATATGAACCTCCTGCCGTTGCAAAAAGCAGTCCGGCGGATAACTCCCCCATCCTGTTTTCCAGTCCGTTCATCAGCATACATGCTGCCATAAGAACAAGACCAGAAAACAAAAATAAAATTACGATGCTGTCATGCCTTACCTGGTAAATCTGTGCTTTTATAATATTTTTCATCTTTTGTCCCCCGCTATGAACATCAGCTCATGCAAAATTTGCCTTCGGCAAATGAGCTGATGCTGCATGTCAAGTTTTCATAGAAAACTTGACACAACCGTAACCATATCCATATAAAACTGCTCCAGATTTGCCTGGCTTACATTCAGGGAAAGCGGAACCACACCGCCTTCATACAGGGTTTTTGATACCGTCCTGATATCATCCAGGCGTTCATACAGACGGATTCCGTCTGTCTCCATTTCAAAATCCGTCACACCAAGCCTGATTTTCAGTATATCAAGAGCCAGTTCATCATGATCTGTATGAATTTTATAATATTTCCTGCACATCCGCTCCAGTTTGTCCCCCTGGACGGATTCAATTAATTTTCCATGGTTCATAAAAAGGTAATCTGTACAAAGAAGGGATAATTCACTTAAAATGTGGGAAGAAATGACAATCGTAATATTTTCTTCTTTATTCAGCTTTAAAAGAAGTTCCCGGATTTCCACAATTCCTTCCGGATCCAGACCGTTAATCGGTTCATCCAGCACCATAATTTCCGGCTGTGTCAATAGTGCATTTGCAATTCCAAGGCGCTGGCGCATGCCAAGTGATAAATTCCTTACCGGTTTCTTTCCGGTATCCTCCAGTCCCACCATCTTAAGAACCGCATCCACGCGGCTCCTGTCAGAAAGCCCTTTCTGCAGCCGCTGTTTTTCCAGATTCTCCCACGCCGTCATTTTTTCTTTGGCATAAGGTGTTTCAATCATAAAGCTCATGCGCCCTCTTGCCATGGCAAGACCTTTTTCATCACTCCTGCCGTAAATGGAAATGCTGCCGTCCGTCGGCAGCACCAGACCTCCCAGCATCTTCATAATTGTAGTTTTTCCCGCACCGTTCGGACCAATCAGTCCGCAAATCATGCCCTTTTTTATCTGAAATGAAACATTGGAAACTGCCTTTTGTTTCATGTACTGTTTTTCCAGCTGATTTACATCAATTAAAATTTCCGCCAAACCAGATTCCTCCTGTCACGTCATTTTAAATTATTATACCACAAAATCCATTATCTGTTAATTCCCGGCACTCTCATACTTCGTCGTCCCATACATAAACAGCGAATAAGAAACAATCCACAGTACCACCGCAATCACACATTCCACCCCAATCGTGGAAAGCGCATCCCGCTTCATCAGAAAATAACTCGCAGGCAGATAAGCCACAAACGCAAACGGAATCACCCAGGTAATCATAAAGCGGACAGCCCGGCTGTAAATCTCAGTCGGATACTTTGCAAAATTTGTCAGCTCATAGGCAACCTGCAGAAACGGTCCGCTCTGCTTTACCCAGAAAGCAAGCGAAGCAAAGAACAGCTTCACCGAAGTATAAATAACCGCACCTGCAATCATGGATACCAGAAACAGCAGAACATGGACAATATCCACCGCAAGAATCCCCTTTGACAGAGAAATCACCACAAGAATCATTCCAATCACCAGCTCTCCCAGTGCATCCGGCTGCAGCTTCTCACAAATTACCTGGAAAAACAGATTCATCGGACGGAGCATATAGCGGTCAAAATCCCCGTCAATCACCAGCCAGTACGAAACCAGCCAGATATTATCCGTAAGCAGATGGTCGATTCCCCTCGGAATCTGGGCAAATCCATAAATAAAAATCAGCTGGTCCAGAGTCCATCCCTGCAGACTTGGTATCTGCTCAAAAACCAGGTACAAAAAAACAATTCCCATAATCTGGGTAAAGAAAAACCCTAACAGCCCCATAAAAAAATCCACTTTTGACTGCATAATCGTTTTCAGAAACTGTGACACCAGCACCTTGTACAGCCGGCAGTATCTTTTCATCTTATTCATACCATCAACCTCCCAGTACAATCAGGCGTTTTACCACCTGCCGCCAGATCAGACTTCCCAGCAGATAAAGCAGAACTACCCAGACCAGCTGTCTAGCCAGTACAAACATCAGCGTACTTCCCGTATATTTCCCAAGATAAATCATCACAGGCGCATACAGCATGGAAGAAAACGGCAGAAAATCAAACATCTTCTGCACTGCCTCCGGAAAAAAAGCAAGCGGAATCAGCTGTCCGGTCAGAAAAGACAAAACCGCAGTTTTCGCCATTTCCAGCCCGAAAATATACGTCGTAAAAAATGCAATCATTCCAAAACAGAACTCAAACAGCACATATATCACAAAACTTAAAAATGTACTAAGCAGAAACAGGAGAATATTACTGATTCGCACCACCGGCAGACCAAGACCTATCACCTTATAGATTTCCAGTCCGACCCATACAAACAGTCCCGGCAGGATAAAACGGTAAATCATGGTACCGAGCGACTGCGCAATCAAACTCATCCGATAGTCCATCGGCTTGATTAACGTCATGGCGATATCACCCTTTTGTATATCTTTTCCCACTGCCCTTGACATGGAAACCATTGCCACTGACGAAACAATATAACTCATAAACACATACACAACCATCTCATTTTTACTCAGTCCGGCAAGCACTCCGCTTTCCGCACTTCCGTAAATTGCCATCCAGAGATAATAATTAATAAAGGCGCCAAAAATACTGCAGAACATATTCAGATAAAATGCGCCTTTATATGCCATATTCTGTTTTAATGAATTGGAAGTAAAAGGAAGATATGTCCGAAAAAACTTTCTCATAATATCCTCCCTTCTATAATCCGTGCTGGTAAATTGCCTTGACAATCTCCGAAAGTTCCGTTTCCTGAATCTGGATATCCTTCACTTCTGCCGCATTCATCGCAGCGGAAATCACATCGGATACCTGTAAATCATTTTTATCGAATATAAAGGAAAGCAGGTTCTTTTCCTCATCCGCCTCAACGGAAAAGACATCGGAAGGCTTTCCGAAAATCCCCGCCCAGTCCAGCTCCTTCGCCTGCTGCAGCGCGCGCATTTCCATAATAACCTTACGCCTTGTCCCATAAGTTTCCTTCAGTTCTGCCAGTCCGCCGTCATAAATTTTCTTTCCCTCATCAATGACAATAATTCTGCTGCACAATTCCTCAATATCACCAATATCATGCGTCGTCAGAATAACCGTCGTCTGGTATTTTTCATTAATGACACGGATTGCTTCACGTACCTTGTCCTTTACAACCAGATCCAGTCCCACCGTTGGTTCATCCAGGTAAAGCACCTTCGGGTTGTGAATCAGCGCTGCACCCAGGTCTGCACGCATACGCTGTCCAAGGGAAAGGGTACGCACCGGCTTGTCAAAAAAATCCGGTAAATCCAGAACTTCGTTTAAAAACTCCATCCGCTCCCTGTAATCCTCATCCGATACATCATAAATTTCCTTTAAAATCGTATAAGACTCGGAAAGCGGCAGATCCCACCAGAGCTGCGTCCGCTGTCCGAATACAACCCCGATGTTTTTTGCATTTACCATGCGTTCCCTATTCGGGTCCACACCATGAATCAGGCATTTTCCCTTTGTCGGGGTCAGAATCCCTGTCATCATTTTAATTGTCGTGGATTTTCCCGCCCCGTTACTTCCAATATAACCGACAATCTCCCCGTCATCAATCGTAAACGAAATATCGTCAACTGCCAGCTTATGCACCTTTTCATTGGAAAAAAGTCCCTTAATGGCTCCCTTTAAACCGGGGTACTTTTTCGGCGAGACAAATTCCTTTTCGATATGCTCCACCTGAATCATAACTTATCCCCTCCAGTTCCTGATTTTTTCTTATCTTATAATATTAGCCTTCCCATTGCAAGGATAAAACCGACAACCTCTTTGCCAAAAGGTCATTAATTTTTCTTTCTATCTTATAATATTCATTTGCCCATTGCAAGAATAAATTTAGGAAATTTTCGAACTGCAGCACAGATATGAAACATAAAATGAAAACAGACGGGACAATGCCCGCCTGCTTTCGCTAAATACTACTCAGTAACCAGTTTATCAATCTTTTTAAAATCTTTCTTCATATCATAAGAAAGAATCTGATAACCTCCATTTTCCGGACTAACAATATAAAACCTGTTTCCTGCATAAAGCCCGCGGACCTGGGAACCCTCATAATCCAGCTTCTGGGAAAGGGTTTTCACAAACTTCTTTCCATTCCAGGAATAAAGCTTATAATCCATATGGTAATCATTTCCCCAGTTTGTAACATCGAATCCAATCAGGTTTTTGTCCTTATTTACCAGTGCGCACTTGTAATCCAAAACAGCATTGCATAATTCCCCTTTCATTGTTACAGAATCCTTCACCTTAAGCTTTGTCGGATTGGAAATATCAAACATCACAAGCTTTACTCCCAGACGTTCACTGGTATCAGGGTCTGTTTCATAACCAATTCCAAGCAAAAGATCATCCCCAAACGGGTGCAGGTAATCCGAATAACCGGTAATTTCCACCTGTCCCAGCATCTTAGGCTTTTTCGGATCAGAAATATCCACGGCAAAGAGAGGATCCGTATTGTGATAGGTAATAAAATATGCGATATTCCCAATATAGCGTGCCGCATAAATTTCCTCTCCAACTGCAATATTTTTCAGTGAACCAAGTTCCTTTAAATTTTTATCCAGAAGATACAGCTGGTTTTCTGAAGCCCCCGGTTTCCATTCCGTTGTCAGAACACGCAAAACCCCGTCAGCTTCAGAAATTGCAAACACATCCTCAATCGTACCGCGGACTGTACCTGCTCCCACACCGTTCATCTTTCCATCATGATATGAGAATTTTGCAATATCTGTATAACTGTTACCAGAACCGCCATCCGAAAAGGAATTATATTCATTCCACTCGTAATTCTGCTGGTAAAGATAAATTGCACTTGTACTTACATAAATCTGTGCATAACTGTCCATTAGCACCATCTCATCCACTGTCTGTTCCGGCTCATTTACATTTACAGAAGAAATAATCATCTCCCTGTTAAAATTGTCATGAATATAAATGCAGTCTGAATTTACCTTCTCTCCATTGATTAAAGGAACAACACCATCTTTCGCATTTTCACTTCCCACATTCAGCCATTTTTCAGAAAAAAGATAAATATAGTCCCCAGCCTTGCGGGAATCATAATACGTACCATCCTGTTCCACTTTACCGAGCAGCTTTGCACTGTTTCTGTCCGAAATATCATAGGTCAGAAGCTCCATTGTCATTTTTCCACTCTCAATATAGTAAACATCATCAACGCAGGACTCCTCAGCGTCAACCTCCATTTTTGCCTTTGTTTTCTTTAAATCGTTCTCCCTCTTCTGCAGAATTATAAAAAGCCGGTCATTGTCCACATAAATATCAGAAATCGTATCGCCCGTATTCATTTCCGGCTTTACCTGTGCAACATTTTTCATCTTGTTCTGACGGATATCCACAACACTGACTGTATCCTCTGACTGTAAATAAAGATAATTCCCATCATTCTTTACAAAATCACTTTCGTCCACACCCTCTACCTGTGTGTTTGTAGTGGAATAATCACCAGCCTCCGACTTCTCTTCATCAGCCGCACCTTCTGGTGCAAGCATATCTGCACTCTCTTCCCTTTTTACCTCAGCCATATCATTTATAACTGCTCCGCCTATTGCCCCTTCTGTAATTCCACTAATATACTCTGCCTTCTGTTTTTCACTCTGCCTTCTTGCCGCAGCATCACAGATATCATAAATTTCATCATAGCTTTTCGCCAGTCTGTAACTTCCAACTTCCTTTTTCTTCGGTACAGGAACATCAATACCTTTCATTTCATTCCCATCAGTCATTTGATTTATTTCCTTTACGCCACCATCACTGTCTGTCATTCTCCCATAAATTCCCGACCATCCGACAATCACCACAAATGCTGCCGCCGCAATACCTATTGCCTTTTTCATAAGCAGTCTCCTCCTTTTATGATTTTCCCTTAATTTCTTTTTAATATTTTCCGGCTCCAGTGACTCCGGTACCTTTAAACCTTCTGTAGAATTTTCTATCTGTTTCATAATCTCTTCCAGCTCTTTTTCATTCCATTCGCCCATAGTTTGTACCATGCCGCAGGCGTGGTGCCATTTGTGACGCGCTTTTCTGCGGCACAAATAAAGATTGAAAAATCACCTGCAACCTTTTTCCTTTCTTTCATCTTATTATTTTTCAATCTTTCCACCTCATCTCAGATTACTGACAGCGTCCGCAGTTTGTTGCCCATCTGTTTTAATGCCCTGCTTTCCTTGGAACGCACCGTGTTTTCATTCATTCCAAGTGCATCTGCAATTTCCCTTGTTTTATATCCAAAAAAAATGTGCAGCCCGACTATCTTCCGTTCCTCTTCCGACAGCTCAAAAAAAGTCTTTCTGACCTCCATGCGTTCCTCGTTTGTATCATCCCAGCAGCTTTTTAACTCTCCTGATGATTCCATCAGCTCTTCTGTCAGCTCCTCCTCCCCTCTGTAATACTCCCTCATTTTCTGGTTGCATTTATTTGCAACAATCCGAAACATCCAGCCGGAAAAAGCCTCATCCTTTTTCAGCTGCCCAATCTTCTCAAAAGCATCTGTCACTGCTGCACTTACCACATCTTCCGCGTCCTCCGGTCTCTTTAACGTATACAGTGCAAACGCGTAAAGCTTCTTATAAATTTGTTCGTACAGGCTGGCAAACGCATCCACATCTCCGCGCCTGGCCCTTTTTACTAATAAACGTTCTTCCATAAACCCTTCCATTCATAATCATAACTGTCCTTCTGCAACTGAAATATGTTCTCTTCTATCTATACAGTGTCAGGACAGACGTGTTTTGTTGCAGTAAAACGAAATTTTCTTAATTATATTCTTTTATGCATAAACCTGCAAATCCTTATGGATAATAACAGAATCTTCATATGAAATTCATACAAATGTGATATACTGATAAAAATTCCAGAAAGGAACAAAACAGCCATGAAACTACCATCCGGCAAAGTCTTATTTTTAGAAGATGAACCTACCATCCGCGAAGTACTGACGGAATACATGCTTATTTCCGGCTATGAAGTAACTGCAGTAGAACGCGGGGACAGTGCAATCAGCCTGTTGAAAAAACATAATTATAATATTGCAGTTTTAGATATTATGGTACCGGGCGCAAGCGGTTTTGAAGTACTTAAATATATAAAAAACCACTGTCATAATACCGCTGCAATTATGCTGACTGCGCTGGAAGACGAAAAAACACAGGTTGAAGCCTTTAATCTCTATGCGGACGATTATGTAATCAAGCCTGTATCCCCGATTATCCTCTTAAAACGCATGGAAACCATCTTAAGGCGTATTTCCCTGGGACAAAAAGAACAAAACAGCGGCATGGAACAGCAAAAAGGACTTTATCTGCAGGAAGAGGCATACTGCGCCTATTACCAGGGCAGAAAACTTCCGCTTACCCTGAGTGAATATCTGCTTTTACGGACACTGTACAAAGAACCAAACCAGGTATTTACAAGGGAACAGCTGATTTTAAACATTTTTAATGAAGATTACATTGGAAACGACCGGATTATCGATGCCCATGTCAAAAATCTCCGCAAAAAACTTCCTGTTCCCTGCATAAAAACGGTCATAGGAATCGGATACCAGTATAATAAAGAAGCAGAAAAAGAGGTACAGCAATGAAATTAGGAAAACGAAATTTGTTTTACAGTCTGGTACTGGCAGGATGCATGCTCCTGTTTCTGGTGGGATATTTTGTATATATGCTGCCTTCCCTGTATGTAAATTACACGATGGAACAGAATTTAGTATCCATTAAAAACCAGCACATGGCTTACATGAAAGATGGAAACTATAAAAATGTTCAGGTTAAAAATCCAACCGCATGCTTTACCTTCAAAATCCCGGATGAAGGGGACAACATTCATATTACTGCAAAGCTGTTTTCTGCAAAAGTAACCATAAAAGAAGAAAAAACCAGGGAACTCTTTACCCAGCTCCGCAAAATCCTGAAAGATTACTCCAAAAACACAAATGAAATTCATACTGATGAAATTGAAGAAAAATTCCAGGATAAAATAAATGAATGCAGTAATATATTTCAGGATTCCTTTACCAGCAATCCTTCCATTCCATTCCAGATACAGATTTTAGAAACCCAGAATTTTAACAACGAATTTCGTGATGAATATATGAAAACACATATGGTATCTGATGATTTTATCATTTTTGAAATGGGCATACATGATGAAGAAAACCACTATGTCAACTATGTAGCGGCAGAACGGACAGAAGAAAGCCTGATTCTTACTTTCCTGCCAGCCATGATGCCGGACATGAACGAAATCCGTCCAATTGTACTGCAGAGCATACCTATGCTTGGCGCTGTCATTCTTCTGCTTGTACTGCTGTTTTCACAGGTATATTCAAAAGGTATCGTAACGCCTGTTGAACGTCTTGTGCAGCATACGGAACAAATGAAAAATTCCTGGAACTTTCACAATTTTTCTCCTGACAGCAGAAAAAACCACAGAAAAGACGAAATCGGCACACTTGAAGTTACCATCAACGAACTTTACCAGAAACTGAAAACCAGCTTTGAAGAACTGGAGGAAAAAAACCTGATTCTCAAAGAAGAAAATACAAGACAGGAAGTTTTACTCAGAGCTTCTTCCCATCAGCTGAAAACACCGATTTCTGCAGCGCTTCTTCTTGTGGATGGAATGAAAAACAAAATCGGAAAGTACCAGGATACAGATAAATATCTTCCAAAAGTAAAAGAACAGCTTCTGTCCATGAAAAAATTAGTGGAGGATATCTTATATTTAAACCACTTTGGGGAAAATCCGGACATGCAGGAAAGAGATTTACAAAATATCCTTGAAAAACAACTTGCAGCCTGCCAGATTGCCATAACAGATAAAAAACTTAGGATAATCACAGAAGGCAAAAAACACCTGACAATATGTACAGATGAGACTGTATTTTCCGCTATCCTTGGAAATATCCTGTCTAATGCAATAAATTATACACCTGAAAATGAACAGATAAAAATAACCTTATCCAAAAACGAAATTCGAATACAAAATTACGGAATCCGTATAGAGGATGAAATCCTTCCCCATATTTTTGAACCTTTTGTCAGCGGAAACCATGAAAAAAAGAAAAACAGCATGAACAGCCACGGACTGGGACTCTACATTGCCGCATACTATGCAAAAAAAACCGGAATCACAATAAACATATATAATGAAGAAGAAAGCGTTGTAACCATGCTTCGTTTCCCGGAGTAATACCTTTTAATATTTCACTTCATGTATATACAGACTTCATACGAAATTCATACCGGACTGCTATAATACATGAAAGAAAAGCAAAAACAGACGAAAATGGAGGAAACATATGGAAAACCCGGAACTGATGCAAATAGAAAACCTGACTGTCCATTATGGAAAAGACACTGCCCTGCAGATTGAGCAACCCATTTCTTTCAGAAAAGGTGACAGGGTGGGCATTATCGGGTCAAATGGAGCAGGAAAGACCACACTGATTAAAAGTATTCTCGGCCTCGTAAACTACCAGGGCAGTATTCGTTCAAATCTTACCGCGGAACAGATTGCAACGCATATGCAGTTCAACGAATACACAGACTCCATGCCTACCAGGTATATTATGGAAGCAATTCTGCAGACAAAGATTTCGCAGAACAAAAAACTTCAGGAACTCATCAGCTACTTTGAATTTGAAGACTGCCTGCGGAAAAAGTATTCAAAACTTTCAGGCGGCCAGAAACAGAGATTCACCATTATCATGGTAATGATGCAGGATGCACCCTTAACATTTTATGACGAAGTTACATCCGGTCTTGATTTTGAAACAAGACAGAAACTGGTGGAAAAAATGGTTTCATGGTACAAAAACAAGGATTGCAGCCTTTGTATCGTATCCCATTACTACGAAGAACTGGAACATCTTGCCAACAAGCTCTTAATTCTTGACAAAGGACATGTCATAGATTTTGGAAAAAAAGATGAACTGTTCCAAAAATACTGCGGAAGGGCCGTAATCATCATGAACTATTCCAAAGAAAAAGAAACAGTCTTTGAGAACTATGAAAAACTGGCATCTCCGGCACACCTGATTGCATTATCCTGTGAAACAGAAGAAAAAGAAAAGGAAATCATCAGCCTGCTGCTGAAACACAACATGGATTATACCAGAAGCAGTTCGGATATTGAAATCATTTATACGAATGCAAAAGAAAGATACCATAAACAGGTTCAAAAATAGAAAGGAAAAAGACTGCAGGTGATTTTTCAATCTTTATTTGTGCCGCAGAAAAACGCGTCACAAACGACAGAGCCTGCGGCATGGTACAAATTATGAAAGAAAATAAAAGAAAAACCGTCAGCTTATCCATGATAAGCTATGAATTAAGAAACGTTACAGGAAATCCGTTCGTTCATATTTTCGGAATCGGGCTTCCAATCTTCTTCCTGTTTATCATTACACGCATGACAGTCTCTGAATTACAGGACGCATCACTCATTAAAACAGTTTCCACCACTGTCTTTCTTGGAATCAGCACCCTGATTCCAATGGCAATGATTTTAATGGGTTACTCCGTCATGCAGTCGCAGGATATTGAAAAAGGAATACCCGAACGCCTGCAGCTGTTTGGCATAGAACAGCATATCACCATCTGTAACCGCATTATTTCCGAACTGATATTTTTATCATCTGCAATTATCCTTTATTTCCTTGTGGGAATCATTTTTATGGATTTACAGGCACCGGTGATTACAGGAATCATTTCTTATATTTTCTGTATACTGGTATTTAGTCTCATCTGTTTTATACTGGGTCATGCAGTTGCAACACTGTTGAGAAAATTCAGTCTGACCTACTGTGCAGCCATGCTGCTGTACTTCGTCTTTATGATTTTCGGAGGAATGATGGGACTTACCTATGATAATATGTCAGCTCCCATGCAGGCAGTTGCAAAGCTGCTTCCGGTCACATATTTTAACAGGGATTTTTACACCATTTGGACAGGGGAATCCTACAATTTTGTCCCAATGCTGCAGTCCTACCTCTTTCTGGGTGCTGTATCCGCTGTACTTCTGTTTATTGCATTAAAAAGAGATAAAAGAAAAGGGAATTTATCATAATTATATAGACAGACTATTTATTCTGTGTTATACTCTGCAATAAGTCAGCGGTGCTGACTGATACTGCAGGGTATTAACATTGTTACACAGACATGCAATGTTATTGCCTAAAAAATAACAAAAAATTCAGGAGAGGGGCGATAAGATGCGGATATAATCTACTTTTGAAACATGAAACCTATTGACAGCCAGCAAATTTCTGCTGTTTATTCATGTTGCCAAAAGTGGATTATGTTCTCATAACCCCTCTTTTTTGGTGCAAAAAACTGAGATTACATGTTCCATTATCATGGCATCATGTTCCTAAAATGGCATATTTGCTGCTATTCTCTAAGGAAATGGTGAGTAATATGGCACAAATAAATGTAAACAACCTTACTTTCTGTTACGAAAACAGTTTTGACAATATATTTGAAAACGTTTCATTTTCCATTGATACCAGCTGGAAACTTGGATTTATTGGGAGAAACGGAAAAGGTAAAACCACTTTTCTAAAACTTCTGATGAAAAAATTTGAATACAAAGGTTCCATCAGTACAACAACTGTCTTTGACTACTTTCCGTATCACATTACAAACGCACAGATGAAAAAATGTGCAATTGATTTCATGGAAGAAATAAAACCTGACCATGAACCATGGAAAGTAATGTGTGAACTGGAAAAACTAAATCTTGATGCAGAGGTACTTTACCGGCCCTTTGAAACCTTAAGCCACGGGGAACGTACCAAAGTCATGTTGGCACTGCTTTTTTCCGGGGACAATAACTTTCTGTTGATTGATGAACCCACAAACCATCTGGACCAGGAATCAAGAGCAACAGTGAAAGGATATCTTTCCAAAAAAAACAGCTTTATACTCGTTTCACATGACCGAAATCTGCTTGACGCATGCATCGATCATGTCCTGGTATTAAACCGCTGTTCAATTGAAGTCCAGAGCGGGAATTTTTCAAGCTGGTGGGAAAACAAAAGCAGAAAAGACATTTTCGTACAGAAAGAAAATGAAAAACACTTAAAAGAAATCAGCAAACTAAAAATAGCATCACAAAAAGCGCGACACTGGGCAGACAAAAATGAATCCACAAAAATCGGATATGATCCCATTAAAGAACATGACCGCTGCAAAGGAACAAGAGCCTACATCGGAGCAAAAACAAAAAAAATGCAAAGTCGTGTGAAACAGATGGAAGAAAGAATTGACAAGGAAATCATTCAGAAAGAAGGGCTTTTGCAGGATCTAGAAGCTCCTGCTGATTTAAAAATTGTTCCGCTTACGCATAATAAAAATGTTTTATGCTCCATATCTGGATATTCATTAAAATATGCAGACGCACACAGACATTTGTTTGAAAATCTGAATATGGAAATCAAACAAAAAGAAAGAGTTATTCTAAGTGGAAAAAACGGCTGTGGAAAATCCAGCCTGATTAAAGCAATTTTGATTCACCAGAAAAACAAACTGCTTCTTTCTGATTACGGCCTGACAGAAACTGGAATACTAGAAACTGCATCAGGTCTGACTATATCATATGTCAGCCAGGACACTTCTTTCCTAAAAGGCAGCATATTTGAATTTTGCAGGGAAAAAAATCTGGATGAAAGTCTTTTCTGTTCACTTCTCAGACAACTGGATTTTGACCGTGTACAATTTACAAAAGACATGAGGGAATTTTCCCAGGGACAGAAGAAAAAGGTTCTGATAGCTGCAGGCCTGATAATGCCTGCCCATTTGTATATCTGGGATGAACCATTAAACTATGTTGACCTGTTTTCCAGAATGCAGATTGAAAAATTAATTCTGAAATACTGTCCAACAATGCTGATTGTGGAGCATGATGTTATGTTCTGTGAAAAAATTGCAACAAAGACAATCTGTATCAGTTAATATAGTATTCTGTTTTTCTTGCAGATAGTACGGAATGATATTAGAATACACTGCAAAAGCCGCTAATTTTACTATAAATTAGCGGCTTTCATAAATCAAAACTGCCTCTGCAGATTATTTTTAGGCGGAACTGACAGCACCCCAACTCATACCATAATTCTGCTTTACCTATTTCAGAAAAACAAATTCTATAGTAATTTGTACCTTCTCCGTCAAAATGCAACAGTTCCTGTTATAGAAATAAACGCACAGAAAATCCATACGCCTATTTATCAAAAATTGCAAATAAGTTTTTAACTTATCCTCCAATGGAATAAGCATAGCAAAAGATTGTGAACATATTATGTCATGAAGTTAAACTGTTTCTAAAATTTGAGAATATTTTCTAAATTTTTCCCAAATCTTTTCCTAATACTCCAAGTCCCCTGCTGTCAGCCAGACTCTGTACACCTTCTTTTACTTCTTCCCTTGAATAATTATGTTCTTCCAGAAATGAATCAGAAAGTGTATTTAAATAATCATAAAAATACAATGCTGTTTCAAAGCTCTTGTTTTCATCTTTCTTAATTTCATCAAAAAGAAGATTTTCTGCTTCATTGATTTTACCATTATCCACCATATGGATTAAATCCGTATATATCTGGGACATTTCTGAAAACTTCATATCTTCTTTTTCCTCATATTTAACTGTATCCCTGCCAAGTACAATTTTTGCAAGCATATGCACCATATCCCGTATCTGTCTCATTACAAAATCATTTTTATGTATCATTTTCTCTCCTCTAATTTCAAAAGCCACAATCCCTGAAAATCAAGAATTGTGGCTTAAAATAAAAGGTGACTGCCGGATTTGAACCGGCGATCAGGGAGTTGCAGTCCCACGCCTTACCACTTGGCTAAGTCACCAGAACTCCCCGAGTAGGGCTCGAACCTACAACAACTCGGTTAACAGCCGAGTGCTCT
>CAJUND010000021.1 GCA_910587655.1 uncultured Agathobacter sp.
CAGGCATATAGCAAGCATGAAACATAGCTTTAATAAAGTTGGATTATACTAGACAGTGATTACGGTATGTCCGGCAGCCTTTAAAAGGCGGTTCATGATTGCACTGCCAATCCGCGGCGTCTGAAAGCTTTCGGAATATATCTCTTCTGCATCAAGCTCATCACATTCCCGAAGTATCTTATATAAATGCTGCGCAATGGCGTTCTCATCGCTGCGCGTTCCTATGCATAAAACAACGTCCGCTTCATAACGCCGGCGGGTTTCCTCGCTGGCAATCACAGCCGTCTTTTTCCCCTCATCCTTTTTGCGGCGCACCAGTTCATTTATTTTCTGCACCACGGCATCCTCTGTCCCGTCTACAATTACCAGTTCCGCCTTTGGTGCATAGTGTCTGTATTTCATCCCCGGCGCCTTCGGCTTACGGGAATCGTCTGAATCAATAATGCCAGGGTCAACCATTACCTGTTCCCCAAGTACTTCCTCCAGCATTTCCCGCGTGATGTAACCGGGACGGAGTATCATCGGCGCCTGTTCTGTCAAATCTATAATGGTGGACTCAATACCGATTTCCACCGATCCGGCGTCAAGTATCATTGCAATTTTACCGGAAAGATCCTCCATGACATGGGAAGCCTCTGTCGGACTCGGCCGCCCGGAGGTGTTTGCAGACGGCGCTGCAATCAGGCAGTTACTCGCCCTGATCAGCGCCAGCGCCACCGGATGTTCCGGCATACGCACTGCCACGGTGTTCATCCCCCCGGTAGTTTCTTCCGGTACGGAGTCGTTTTTTTCCACTATCATTGTCAGGGGCCCCGGCCAGAACGCCTCTGCAAGTTTCCCTGCCTGCTCCGGCAGCCGTGCCGCCACCTTTTTCATATCTGCAAAATCCGCAATGTGAACGATCAGGGGGTTATCCGACGGACGTCCCTTTGCGGCGTATATCTTTCTGGCAGCCAGGGGATGCATGGCGTCTCCGCCAAGCCCGTAGACGGTTTCTGTCGGAAATGCGACCAGCTCGCCCGCGGCAATCAGCCGTCCTGCTTCTTCTATTATATTCCGGTCTATCCGGTTTGGCTCCACCTGCCTGATTTTTGTTTCCATAGTGCTATTATTATAGTCCAGGTAAACGACAGTTGTCAATTTTATGTTCCAGTTTTTGTATACCGGAATTCACCGGACTATTTAAAAATCTTCCCGTTTTTACATTTTACTGCAAAATATCCATATCCCTTCCCCGAATTCCCTGTTTTTATGTCAGAATAATACGATGAAAAGTATTTGAAGTAAAGCTGTAGTCCCTGTATAATATTTTTAGAGGCAGTTACATATAATATAGGTTTTTTACCGCCGCAATTTAATTTCAGGAAAAGGAGGAGTTCAATCGTGGAAAAAGTGCGTTACATGATTTCTGATGCCGCTTCCAAGGCAGGCGTGGAGACACATGTGTTACGTTACTGGGAAGAAGAACTTGATTTAACCATCCCACGCAATGAGATGGGACATCGATACTATACACGGGAGAATATAAAGGAATTTCAAAAGATTAAGGAACTTAAGGAAAAGGGATACCAGCTGAAGGCAATCCGTACCATTATACACAGTGACGACCTGTCGGAGCTGCCGCCGTTGCCGCAGCCAAATACAACGCCTGGTCCGTACCAGCCGACCGCCCCTGCCGCGCCGCAGGTTAAGGATGTGAACAAGCCGAAGGAACCCCCGGAAAACCAGCCGCCGATTAACCAGCTGTCCGCTGAGGAACGGATGGCGCAGTTTAGGGAGCTGATGAGCGATATTGTGGGACATGCCATTGCCCAGAATAACGAGGAGCTCAGCTTAAATATCAGCCAGGAAGTACGCGAAACCCTTTTAAAGGAAATGAATTACCTTTTCCGGGAGCAGGAAGACGCCGATGAGGAACGCTTCAAAAAACTGGACGCCGCCATCCGCGGAAAGCTCCGTAAAAAGCATACGATTTTTACCAAAAAGGACAAAAAAGAAAAAAAAAATAAGCAGAAGGTTAATGCAGCTGTTCCCACCGCTTAATAATCCTGCTGCTTTACATGAATTGCCCCATAATAAAAAGGCGTTCTTTTCCGCGATTCGCGAAAAAGGGACGCCTTTTTGTTTCCTGGGTTCTACAGACGCACGTCCACATGTGTGCCGACTGGCAGTTCGGTTTCGTTAGTGGCTGCGGTATTTTCTGCTTCCGGTACATCTGCTGCAGTATCTGCGCGGTCTGTTTTGTCCGCTTTATTATCCCGGCTTTTATCCTTTTTGTCTGTCTTGCCGGTTTCAACCATCCTATCATCCTGCTCTGTTTCTGCCGCTTCCTCCAGTGCCTGGTTTGCACTGGCAAGCGCATTCATCTGTGATGCTCCGGCATTTTCTGCGCTTTGCTTAATATCCGCCAGTTCAGCTTCTTTCCGCGCGGTGTCCGCTCCCCTGGCTTTGTCCGTTTTAATTTCAGACTCCAGAATTCCTGCCCTGCCTTCCAGACTTACAGCAACACTGCCCTGCGCCTGTGCCTGCTTCATGGAGGAATCCGCTGCAATTACTGCCTGCATACCTGCCTGGGACATGCCGCTTCCTTTTCTGTCGGGCTTTGCTGTTTTCGCCTTCCGGCTGCTGGCTAATTCATTTTTTGCCTGCTGCTCTTTTCTCAGTTCAATCTGGTGCTGCCTTAACTGCTGGTTCAGGTTCGTAATTTCCTGCTGGATTTCCTGCCTTCTCTTCATTTTTTCTTCCGGCGTCAGATCCTCACTGGAAGAAAGCTCCTGCAGGGCTTTCTGCGCATTTGTAATCTGGTTCTGGATGTTTTTGCTGACAGAATCTGTCTGCATATTCATGCCGGTTCCTGACTGCATCTGGTTATTTGTTCCTGCCACACTGCCAATTGCCATCATAATTTTAATCTCCTTCCGTCTGATTTCACTGACTGTTTCGGAGTTATCTTATGTAAACATAACAGATATGCGGTGGAACAGACTTTTTCTGGTGTGAACGCCTGACCTGTGTCCTTACTTTTCCATCATCAGCATGATGCTGAGACGAAACTCCCCGTTTTTTACGTCAACTGCTATATCACCGGAATATTTTTCCGCCACCCTTCGGATATTGGCAAGTCCATAACCATGACTGTCCTTTTCTTTTTTTGATGTAACAGGCAGACCGCTTTCATAATCCCACTGCAGGCTTCCGGTGAAGCTGTTGCTGATCTCTGTCATATAGGCATTGTTTCTGTGATAGGAACGGATGGATATATATGGTGTTTCGCACTGTTCCACGTTTTCCACTGCATTCTGGAGTGCATTGTTCAGTATCACGCTGATATCAAATGCATTAATATCTGAACCGGAAGGGTAATAGAAATCGGAATGAAAACGTATTTTATTTTTCTCCGCCTCACTTTTCCATTCCTGCAGGATGACGTCTGTTACCGGGTTTCCGCTCTTAATTTCTCCTGCTGCCCCGGAAAGGGCGGCTTTTAAGTTCGTGCTGTATTCCCTCGCTTCATCCATCCTGTTTCCGGCATAAAGTCTTTCCAGCGTCAATATGTGATTTGCCATGTCGTGTCTGGTGCCGCGGATATTCTGGTACAGCAGTTCTACCTGTCTGATGTGGCGGCGGATACTGTCAACCTGTGAGGCGAGCAGTTCATTCTGCAGTTTTTCCTCCTGGTTTGCCCGAATGCTCTGATACAGCCAGATTACAACTACAATTACGGCGATGGACACGGTGTAATAAACCACTGCCCGTACATCATATGCATTAATATTGCTTCCAGTCTCCAGGATGTAAAAACGGCGGTAATAATGTATGGTTTCAAATCCCCCTGTTCCCATAACCAGGGGCGCTAACAGCATACACAGCTCCTTCTTTGTCATATTGACGGATTTATATACATAAACTTTCAGAATACACCTGATACCGGCAAGCATGACTGGAATTTTTAGCGCAATGTAAAAAACCGACATTCCCACATACAAAACTCCCCATTCCTTCGTGCCATGGCTTTCCATATAGTCTGTATGTGTGGCAAAATCGTACAGGATATCATACAGGATTTCCGCTATTGCACTGGCAAGCCAGCATATGGAATAAAATGTCATGGTAAGGAAGATTTTCTGTTCATAATTTCTCCGGTCACTCCAGCACATCACAATCAGCGCTGCAAAAAGTCCTATACTTACTGCTGTTGAACTGCCCGGATGATAGTTTATAGCATAAAGTATCATCATCGTCAACAAATATACAGCGCCTGCGCACCATGCCCTTTCCTTCTTTACCATAAACGGTTTTGTCAGCTGGCAGAAACAATATGCCTGCAAAAGCTGCTCCACAACCGGCAGCTGCTGCTGTACGAAATCATACCACAGTTCATTCTCTGTCATTATTTCCACGCTTTCTATTCCTGTCCCTTTTTCTGGTTGAATTTCAGGTAGCTCTTTACAAATTCCCTGTAATTCTGCTTTGCCATCAGTGCCTGCCCTTTTGTCAGGTAAATGGTTGTGGCATCATATTTTCTGATATAATTGAAATTAACCAGGTATGCCCTGTGGGGACGGTAGAATTCTTCTCCCGCCTTTTCCTCTAATTCCTTCATTTTTCCATAGTATTCGATATCCGCGTCCATTGTATGGATAACCACTTTCCGGTCAAATACCTCCGCATAGACGATATCCTCCGGATGAACGGTGATATGCTTTCCCCCTGCCGTTATCATCAGGTCCGGCACTTCCTTTCTCCGGTCCGCAAGCTCCCGGTTCTTTCTGTCCTTAGACTGTTTTACGGCATTTTGCAGTACCTCCTCAAACTTTTCATCATGAAAGGGCTTTACCAGGTAATGGAATGCTCCCACATCAAATGCTTCAAATACGTAATCAGCCATTGCAGTCACGAATATGATAATTGTTTTGCGGTTTCTGCTGCGCAGTTTTCTGGCTGTTTCCATCCCGTTATATCCGGGCATCTGGATATCAAGAAGCAGTATGTCCGGCTCTGCATCCGATAACAGCAGCTCCTCGCCCGACCTGTACAGTAACAGCTCTGCATCCGGGAACAATTTCCTGAGCTTTACTGCAAACATATTTCTGGTTTCTTTTTCATCATCACACACTGCTATCTTCATTTTTCTTCCTTTGCATTTCTTATTTTTTATATTGTATCGGTATTTTATTTATGAAACGGTAATGAAATGTTGTGGAATGGGGATTTTTGGGTGTGAATTATATGAAAATTCTTTTTTCTGATATAAAAAAAATCCGGAACTTCCGTTCCGGACCTTTTTTTCTGTCTGACGCCCCAACCGGGGACGTTTTTTATTTGGTTGCCGTATTAACCCTGGGAGATTGCTCCAGTAGGGCAAACACCTGCACATGTACCACAATCTACACAAGCAGTACCATCAATCTCATACTGTGAATCTCCTGCTGAAATTGCTCCTACAGGACACTCGCCTGCACATGTACCACAGCTAACGCATGCATCTGAAATTACGTATGCCATAATGATATCCTCCTTAAAATTATAATCATCGTCTGCCATATTGGCTAATTCGTATTCTAGTACAATTGTACGGGAACTTCAAGTGTTTCACCTTATGTATTTGATTTTGTGCAAATCTTATAGTACTATTATGTATTTAATGCTCCAAATTAGCAAACTTGGTGTATTCTGGCAGCCATGCAAGATTAATGGTTCCTATCGGGCCGTTACGCTGTTTTGCAATAATAATCTCGGAAATTCCTTTCAGCTCGGTGTCTTTATTATAATAATCATCCCGGTAGATGAACATAACCACATCGGCGTCCTGCTCGATGGCGCCGGATTCCCTGAGGTCCGAAAGCATCGGTCTGTGGTCCGGACGCTGTTCCACGGCACGGGAAAGCTGGGACAGTGCAACCACCGGAACATTCAGCTCCCTTGCCAGTGCCTTAAGCGCGCGGGAAATATCTGAAATCTCCTGCTGTCTGCTGTCCGTCCCCCTTCCGGAACCTGACATCAACTGCAGGTAGTCAATAATAATGATATCCAGACCATGCTCCAGCTTGTATTTTCTGCACTTGCTGCGCATTTCCGAAATGCTGATACCCGGCGTGTCATCAATAATCAGACCGGAATCACCGATAATTCCGGCACCCTCCACCAGCTTTTCCCAGTCTGCATCCGAAAGGTTTCCGGTCCTGAGCGCCTGCGCATCCACCCTTGCTTCCAGGGAAAACAGACGGTTTACCAGCTGCTCCTTTGACATTTCCAGAGAAAAAATAAGGCAGTTCATGTGCTCATGAAACGCCACGTACTGCGCAATATTCAATACAAATGCGGTTTTACCCATGGACGGCCTCGCCGCAACCAGAATCAGGTCCGAAGGCTGCAGGCCTGCAGTCCGGTAATCCAGGTCGATAAACCCGGTCGGAATGCCCGTTACCGTCCCCGACTGCTGCGCCGCCTTTTCAATCCGTTCCAGCGCATTCATAACCACCTGCCGGATAGGAACATATTCCCCGCTCGTCCGGCTGGAAAGCAGGGCAAAAATCTCCTGTTCCGTTTTGTCCATCACGCTCTCCAGGGATTCTTTTCCGGCATAGCATTCATTCTCAATGTCTTCCGTGATACGGATTAATTTCCGCTTCATGGAATTTTCTTTTACAATTGTGCAGTAATACTTTATATTTGCGGAGGTCGGTACGGCACGGACCAGTTCGCCCACGTATTCCAGGCTGGAAATTTCTTTGGGCACGTCCTTTTCTTTCAGCTTGTTCTGCAGCGTAACCAGATCCACCGGCTGCCCGTCACTGTACAGCTCAACCATCGCATCAAACAGGATTCCGTACTGCTGGTGGTAGAAATCCTCTTTCTGCAGCAGCTCCATTGCTGTGACAATGGCGTCCTTGTCCATGATCATGGAGCCCGCCACGGACTGCTCCGCCTCAAGGCTGTTTGGCATGATCCGCTTGATTACTAACTCATCCAATGTATTCCTCCTGCTATGACTCCTCAACCACCTGCACGGTCAGCTTTGCTGTTACCTTTGGGTGAAGCCGGACCGGCACTTCATAGGTCCCCAGTGCCTTGATTGCTTCATTCAACTGCATTTTCTTTTTGTCCAGTTCCAGACCGGCCTGTTCTTTTGCCGCCTGTGCAATTTCTTTTGTGGAAACGGAGCCAAAAATTCTTCCGCCTTCCCCGGCTTTAATTTTTACAACAATCTTCTGCTGCTCCACCTCCACCGCCAGTTCCTTTGCGTTTGCCAGATTTTCCGCCGCAACCCTTTCCTCATGCTTTTTCTGAAGCTTAAGGTCGTTTAAGTTTTTGTTGTTTGCTTCCACTCCGAGTTTTTTCGGCAGTATGGCGTTTCTTGCATATCCGTCGCTGACATTTACAATATCACCCTTTTTCCCAAGGGATTTTACATCTTCCAGTAAGATTACTTTCATTACTCTATATCTCCTTCTTTTAACATTTCGTCCAGTGTTTCCATAATCGTATGCTTTGCCTGCTGGAGGGTACAGTTTGTCAGCTGTGCCCCAGCCACGTTCAGGTGTCCGCCGCCGCCCAGACGTTCCATAATTAACTGGACGTTGATTTCATCAATGGAACGCGAACTGATGTAAATCTTGCCTGAATATTCCGTCAGGACAAAGGACGCCTTGATTCCAATGATATTTAACAGTTCGTTTGCCGCCTGCGCACCGACAATAGTCGGACTCTCCACATCTTCGCTTGGACAGATGGATATGGCAAATGCCCCCCTGTAAACTTCCGCATGGCGGACGGCTTCCGCCCTTGCCTTGTAGCATGCCATATCATTACGGAGCATCTTACGGACACGGGTAACATCCGCACCGGAGCGCTTGAGATACGCCGCCGCCTCAAAGGTACGCACGCCTGTTTTTGTCATAAAGTTATTTGTATCTATTAATATTCCGGCATATATACAGTCTGCTTCCGCAGATGAGAGCTTCAGTCCGTTCTGAAAATACTGAAGCACCTCTGCAACCATCTCACACGCCGATGACGCATAAGGCTCAATATAAGACAGTACAGGATTTACAATTACCTCACTATTTTGTCTGTGGTGGTCAAAAACGACAATTGTATCCGTCTCTTTTAACAATTCCGGACATTCTGTATAGCTTGGACGGTTTGTATCAACCACCATAACAAGTGTATTCCGGCTGACCAGTTCAAGCGCTGTTTCGCTGTCAATAAACATATCCTCCGGATATCCGTTCTCCTCGGAAAAGCATTCCATCAGCGGGCGGATGGATGTCGTCGGGTCATTAATGATAATCTGTGCCTTTTTCCCAAGAATCCTTGCCGCACAGAATATTCCGATACCTGCCCCAAGCGCGTCCACATCCGTAAGGCTGTGTCCCATAATCAGTACGTTTTCACGGCTCTCGATAATTTCACGGAGGGCATGTGCCTTCACCCTAGCCTTCACACGGGTGTTGCGCTCCACCTGCTTTGCCTTGCCGCCGAAATAAAGAATGTCTTCCTCATCCTTGACAACCACCTGGTCGCCGCCGCGTCCAAGCGCCAGGTCAATCGCTGCACGCGCATGTTCATAGCTTTCGTTATAGGATGTTCCTTTAAATCCCACACCGATACTTAAAGTAACTGCCATTTCATTTCCGACTTTTACGGTCTTGACCTCTTCTAATATACTGAATTTGTCTTCAATCAGGTCATGCAGATACTTATATTTAAAGACAAGAAAATATTTATCCTTTTCAATTTTACGCACCAGCGCATCCATTTTTGAAAAATACTGGTTGACCTTACGGTCCACAAGCGCAACCAGCAGGGAACGCTTGACGTCTTCAATACTGTTAAGTGCCTCATCATAGTTGTCAATGTAAACCAGGGCGGAAACCTGCTTCTGTTCCAGGTTCTCCTGCCGGCTGCGATTCAGCTCCGTCTCATCAAACAGATACAGCGCAGTCAGAAACTCCTTGGAACCGTCCACCTCAATCGTCTTACTGTCATCCATGATGTCATCAAAGTAGATGCGGTTTAAGGAAATCCTGAACACCCTGTCCTGCTTTTCAATCGTTACATTCCGCGGCTTTTCGTTTTTCTGCAGAAACTCCCTTGTAACTGTGGAAAAAAGAGTGGTAATTGACTTATGGTAATCACGGTCCACACCGATCAGTTCGGAAAACCGCTCGTTCACCCACAGAATTTTTCCGGTATAGTCCAGAAGGGCATAGGGTATTTCAAAGTCATTTAAAAGATGCTTCTGCACCGTACCGTACTGCGTGGCAAAATTAATAATCTCGTTCGTCAGATGGGGCTTCATATAATGGTACAGCGTCATTTCCACGGTGAAATAGACCACAGTAAAGCCGGATAAGACAATTCCTGTCGCTATATCATAAAAATACAAGCCGACATCTGCCAGTACCAGCAGTACCGTTAAGACCATTGGCCAGCACAGGTAAGATTTCAGCTTACCTTTAAATCGAACCTTTGATTTCATTTTATTCTCCTGTTCCTTGCACTCCGTATGAATGCAATACATGGCTATTATATCATTTTTGCGATGGCAAATAAAGTATTTTGTGTGAAAAACCAGACAATTGCCAATGATGAAAAATTAAAACCAGGCACTATGCAGTTGTCCCCGCATAGTGCCTGGTCTTTTCGCCGCCGCTTTTTCGTATCAGCAGACGAAAGTGCTGGTTATTTTCACAAATAAATTCTCAATAAATGTATTGCTCATATCTTCTACAGGTATCGGCAATATGTTCATCTTTGATTATATCAGATTCCATGGTGTTTTCAGGAAATTTTACCCGATTACCTCATAATTACGGCTTTTAGGCGGAAAATCATTGCAGTCCAGCCTTGGAAGTGCCAGTACATCATCGACACCGCATCTTGCAATCCTCACTTCTGTAGTCAGTCCGATTTTTGCGCCCCTGTTTTTTGCATACTGACACACACAACTGTTATAACTTCCATAAGGATAATTGATAACCCAGTTATCCATATCTATAAAATCCCCCATGGATTCCAGTCCTTTGTCAATATCCGTCTTCATCTCCTCCTCTGACAGATTCGCAAGCCAGTAATGGTCATATCCGTGAAAGCCGATAAACATGCCTGCGTTTTTCATGAACCGGATCTGGTCGTGGTTCATGTACAGTTCCCTGGCAAACTTATCCTCCGGCAGTCCCAGGTATTCCTCAAACAGCTCGCTTGTAATACGGTTTCTGAGTTTTTCCGGCAGTACGGTCTGCAAAATCCTCTTTATAAAAATGGTTTCCTTGTCATCCAGACGGCTGGCACATGCATACTGTTCAAAAAGTGTATCATTTTTCGGATACGAATATTCCCCGCCCCGGTATTCATCCAGCTTTTCCAGCAGGTCGCTTAATACAACCCTGGTGGACCTGCTCGCCAGAATAAAATGAATTTTATTGACGTCAAGCAGTTCATTTTTCATAATTGTTTTTCCCGGAATGAAAAACGAGCCCTGCATATGGCGTTCCTGCAGCAGCGGCATGGCAACCGTATAATTGTCTATGTACCCGTCATCAAAAGTGAGAAGCAGCGCATAATCCGGCAGACGTCCGCCTCCGTATACGGCTTCGATAACGTCCTCCATTGTCACTACATGGAATTTCTGCTGGAAAAAATCCAGCTGATGGCGGAACAGCGGCAAATCCAGTCCTTTTATCCTCGGATAACGGCTGTTTACCAGGTCGCGTGTGTAATGGTACATTGCTATGTATAATCTGTTTTCCATGTGTTCTCCTTAGTTTGGTCTGTCCTGGTCCCCGTCTGCCTTAAACAGCACCACTTCTTTTTCCTGCGCCATATAGTTGATATCAATATTTTCCTGTACAAAGGGTGAAAAGTAGTTTGGTATTACATTTCCTGAATCCTTTACCTTTTTCCATCCTGCACTTTCCATCCGTTCCTCTGACAATCCTGTTTCATAAAAATCCACATATTCCGCATCCAGTGACTTCACCAGACGGTCAATGCCGTCTGTAACCTGGTAAAACAACGTATCATTCCCTATTATGTCCACACAGCGCAGCGCCTGTCTTTTTTCATGCGGCTGTATCCGGAATACCAGTATGGTTTCTGCCTTCCTGCCATTCATAATCCCATATACCATGTACCGGTAAATGGGATGCCGGAAATATCTCTTTTCTATGTACCAGGCTTCTTTTAATGGTCTGGGATTCTGCCTGTAATACCCGGAAAAGTCAAATACGTTCTGCAATTCTTTAAATGAAGAAAACTGCTGCATGTCATATTGTTTCATATCCCATGGTACTGGAATTTCCGGATTTTTTACTTTTGCAATCCTGTAATCTTCCATTGCATTCAGGCGGTACCACTGTGTCATCTGCCCTGTTGTATAACCCATATACTGGTAAATTCCGATAACCTTTGCATTAATTCCGGGACAGGATATGCTTCTTGCATCCGCATGTCTATCAATAAACTGCAGAATCTCTATACCGAGCATGGGATTATCGGTTTTAATGACTTTCCAGAGCGCCAGCATGATATCCCGGTTTTTCTTTCCATATGGAATAAATCCCTCAATTCCGTTGATTTTTCCGTTTTCATCTTCCGAAATTACCATATTTACACTGCTGCCATTTCCGTATTCATAAACAAATTCTTCTTTATTCCTCGCAAGTATATGCCCTTTTTTCCAGTGTTTATCAATAAACCGCATAATGTCAGGTATATCTTCCCTGTTTGCAAAACGTATCATGTCATATCCCTCACACATTTTCCTTTTTTGACAGCTTTTCCCCTATCAGCTCTGCCATCTCTTTTACATTTTTCATCCTGTCAATCTCCGGCATATCAAATTTCACTCCAAATTTCTTTTCACATGCCATAATCAGATTGATATGTTCCAGGGAATCCCAGTCTTCGATATCAGAAGCCGATGTTTTTTCATCTATTACCAGTTCATCATCATCAAATATTTCACAAAAAACCTCATTTAAAGTTTTCAGGATTTCTTTTTTCCCCATTTTCGTCCTCCACCAGAATATATTTATTCTTATTTCTGTAGTTTTTTGTTATATCCAGTTTCCACCCGGAACCCCCATGATCCAGTTCCTTTATTCTCATAAAACCCATTTTTTCATAAAAATCTGCAACCATATGGTTTTTTGCTGTGGGCAGATAACAGCCTGTAAGCGTGCAAATTTTTCTTTCCATACATACGGATACCAGTGCATCCATCATGGCAAGTTCCATATCACGCTTTAGGACACGGCAGCTCATAAGCCACAAGTCAATCTGACACTGGTTTCCCACAATATGTCCTATTATCAGGGAAACCACCCCGTTATCCCCAAATTTATCCTGTAGTTTTCCATATAACGTGATATATTCCGGATTTTTGGAAATTTCCTCTGTTTCAGCCTGCGTATAACGCCTGGTTGTCAGGTTAAACTGATTACTTTTATTGGTAAGCTGCGCAATACGCGAAATGTAAACCGGCTCAAAAGGCTTTATCACTGCTTTCATTTCCAGCGACTGCAAATATGCACCGTAATCCGTAAATGCGGCTTTCTCTCTTAACCGTTTCCTGTTTTCCTGATACATGGCCGCCCGGTTTAAGTCATCCTCCGAAAGGCTGGTCGCCTCAAAAAAACCAGAGCCGTCCATAATTTCTATGTAATGTGCCACATCTGCCAGCTCCGGTGCCTGTACGCCTGCCAGCCGGCTGGTTACAATTTCCCTCTCCGCAGGATTATCATCCAGAAACACAAGGCTTTCCGGCAGTAAGGACAGCTCTTCGGCTATCTGTCTGAAGTTTTCATCCTTAGAATCCCAGTTTGCCTTTATACAGACAAAATCATCTGCATTCAGCACACTGTCCGGGTGCTTTAATCCTGCCATGGCATTTTCCATGTCGTTTTTGGAATTAATGGCAAGCACTATCCCTCTTTCCTTATATGCCTTTATGTACTTCTGAAAATCCAGATACGCCTGTCCCTCCGGTTCTTCCGTTCCGAGTACAATATTTTCTGTTCCATCCTCACCAATGACTCCTCCCCAAAGCGTATTGTCCAAATCGCAGACCATCCCTTTTTTATTTTTCCCAAGCATGGATTTTATAATATTTGCCACATGAAAGGATAAATATGGTACTGCTGAAACGGCAAGTGCATATTTGTACATGTACCAGTAACGGAAATCTGACCACTTTTTTAAGCCATATTCTGCGGAAATATAATTAATATCACAAATATAAAACTGCTCATGTGTCTGTGCATACTGGTAAAATTCCATGTTGAGCCGTGTTACAAAATTTACTGCCCCATGAATATCATACGCATCCCTGTTTCCAAGAAGCCGGAAACAGGGAAGCTCAAAATTATTCTGAATGATGGCACAGCGGTAAGTCCTGGCCAGCTGCTCCCACATCTGAAAGTATCTCTCTGCCTCAGCATTCAGCAAATGTTCCACCTCTTCCCTGGAATCAATCAGTCCTGGAAACTTCTGTATATTGTGTACGGATGTGCAGATATAGATGATATCCGGAGCAAAACCCTCCAGTTCTTCATTCTGAAACATGGCTTCTTTATAATACTGGTTGTACCCTGATTCATAAAAATCCGGCTTTATCCCGTAATTCAGCAGAAACAGTTCCAGAACCTGCCGTATACTGCCGGTTGTGCTGCCGCCCAGCACCGCAATTCTGACAGACCGGAATGAACCAGTCTTATCCGTCTGCATAAGCTGTCTGCGGAGTTTCTTTCGGTTTGTCATAATGTAATCCGCGTCAAATGGATATTCTAATTCTTTCAATACTCCCACCTTTGCTATACACCTGTAATCCATGTCTGTTTTGATTCTGATATTATTTATCGGTTCTTCCGATAGCAAACTTTAGCTATTATTAATATTTTTATTTATATCTAAATATTTTTTGAAAATCCACCTGAAACGGCACTGAATAAACAAAACCCCCGGACCGGAAATCTTTTACATTTCCAGTCTGGGGGTTTTGATAAGTACACCGCAAAACCCGCTGTTATCCGGCATACTATAAAATATTAAGAATCTGCAGCACCTTAAGCTTTTTATCCTCGCTGCAGTATTTCAGTTTCTCCATAATCCGGTCATCCAGTGTCCTGTCCTGCTGTTTTATGGAATCAAAAGTATACTCCTGACTAATGAAACAGTCCACGCTGCATTCCAGATAATTCGCAATTTTTACAAGAATTGTCAGGGAAGGGTTGGCGCGGCCGCATTCGATGTTTGATATATGGCTGGGATTTACGTCCAGATAGTTTGCAATGGCTTCCTGCGTGACATGAAGGGATTTGCGCCGTTCCCTGATTTTCTGCCCGATAAGCTGAAAATTTAAATCATTCATTGGCATAACTCCTTTTTTAAATATACCTTAGTAATTTTAAGGTACATTTCTGTTACTAATAAGGAGTTTGTGCAAAAGTTCATTAGCTATTACTATTATTAAAATAGGAAACTTTGTACGAAAACATAAAAAGAGTGTAACCCCTGCGTTCTAAAGGGATTACACTCTTTTACATCTGTATTGTCCAGCTCTGTTAGACTGATGCCTCTTCACAGTTATTTCTGGCTGTACACGATCTTCTGTGTCGCTTCGTCTACGTTAAACTGAATCGTCAGCGTGTCGCCGTCCTTTACGCTGGAATCAAACGTCACGGGCAGCGTATACGGCTGGCCGTTCGCACTCTCCACAAAGGTGATTTCAAATACGTTCACATTATCAGCTACCGTAAACTGCAGCGTTGTCTCTCCGAAGTCCTTCTTCAATGTCACCGGCGTGCTTCCGGTACCACCCTGCGGCTTGGTGGAAAAATTCGTAAAGTCCACGGTTGTACCGTTGATGAATCTGACATTAATTGTGCGCACCGCCGGGACAACCTCCATTGCCTCAACGATTTTCACCAGCGCCTCTGCCGTATCCTTCATCGCCTCCATGAGCTTTTGCCCGTCTGCAGTGCTTAACCCGGCGCGATCAATCGTACCCATCTGGTCGATCAGCTGTTTCGCCTCCTTCATCACTGCCTCAATATCCTTGTCGGCTTTAATCTGATCCGAATTATACAGGCTTGCAACATCATTATATGCCTTAACCAGCGCGGCATAGGTATCCTGCAGGGCGGCCCAGTCAGCATCGCTCAGCCCAGTGCCGGAAGAAGCCTCTTTTTGCACGAATGCGGCTGTGGCGGCTGTAACGCCATCCACTACCAGGATAACCTTAGACTCCGTTAACTGAATTTTGGTTCCGGAAGCCTTCGCTTTTGCCAGGCTGAGTCCTCTTGCCTCATACGCCGAGCCGTCATCGCAGCGGATATAGAAGTCAAGGGAAGCATCCGAAGTGAACGTCAGCGGAACCCGAATGTATTTCCCAGCAGTGAAATATTTGAGATTCTGCGTTGCCAGATACTCTTTGTCCCAGCTGCTGTTCCCGCTTTCCACAAAATACAGCTCATTAATCTGCTTGCCCGTATTATTATAGAAATTAATCGTGGCAACAATTTGTTTTGCGGTAACGGTAACCTGACAGGAGGCAGTATATCCCCCCTCCACTGTCGTTGCAGTAATCGTGGCCGTTCCAGCACTTATGCCAGTCACCTTTCCGGTGCTGCTTACGGTCGCAACGGAGGTATTGCTGGATGTCCATGTCACACTCTTGTTTGCCCCCCCTTGGGCTTACTGTTGCGGTCAAAGTCGCCGAGCTGCCGGTTTTCAGCGACAATGATGTCTTGTTAAGCTTTACGCCGGCAACATTTTCCGATACCACCTTCTTAAAAGCAGCCGTATTTTTTAAGGTTCCATTTACGGAAAGTGAGACGCGGACTAACGTAAACTCAATCTTAGTACCATTCGCCTGTGCTCTGGCAAGCTTTAACCCCTTTGCCTCATATGCCGAACCATCACTGCAGCGGATATAAAAATCAAGGGCGGCATCCTTTGTAAATGTCAGCGGCACCTTAATAGTTGTTTTATTCCCCCAGCCTGTGAGACCGGATGCAGACAGGTACTCCTCCCCGTAATCGTCGGAATCGGAATCCTCAAAATACAGCTCCGTAATCTGCTTTCCCGTATTGTTATAGAAATTAATCGAGGCGTTGATTACCTTTTCGGTAACCGTGACACGGCAGGCAGCCGTATAGCCTCCATCCTTCGTCTTGGCAGTGATTGTGGCAGTCCCTGCTTTCCTGCCAGTCACCCTGCCGGTGCTGCTTACGGACGCAACGGAGGTATTACTGGATTTCCACGTAACCTTTTTGTTTGCACCGCTCGGGCGTACCGTTGCGGTCAGATTCATGGTCTGGCCCTCCATGAGTGTCGCAGTTGTCCTGTTCAAACTTACGCCTGTGACCCTCGGTTTCGCATTCTCCCTTTTCACAAATTTCACGGAGGCGACTTTTTTGTTTTTTACTTTCAGGGCAACCTTTGACTTTGTCAGGTCAATGACGCTGCCTGATGCTTTCGCCTTTGCCAGCTTCAGCCCTTTCGCCTCGTAAGCTGAGCCGTCGCTATATCGGACGAAGATGTCAATCGAGGTGCTTTTCTTAAACTCTAGCGGAACCATAATATACTTATTATTGCTCCAATACCTGAACCTGCGGGTAGCCAGATATTCCTCTCCATAATCCTTAGCCCGGGAATCTTCAAAATACAACTCCGTAATCCGGCTGCCCGTATGGTTATAGAATTTGACTGAGGCCGAGATGGTCTTAGGCGGAGCCGCCTCCACAGCCATTCCCGGCAGAAGCGTGATACATAACGCGACTGCCAGAAGCAGTGCCATCCCCCTTTTACATAAATGAATCATCTTTGTTCTCATGAGCAGATGCCCCCTTCCGTACTGTTTTATTAACTTCCAATTGCCATCGTTATTATAGCACGGTTTTTCTATGATTTATGCTGTCTGGTGCGAATGGTATATATATAGTGCAAATGGTAAAAAAAAGTGTAACCCCTGCATTCCAAAGGGATTACACTCTTTTACATCTGTATGATTCTTTACTCTTTTAATATAGAGATAAAGATTAATTTTCTTTCGCAACCTCCACAATCGACTTGGAAAGTCCTGCGATTCCCTGAATTTCAGACGGAATTATAATTTTGGTTGCCTTGCCGTCCGCCGCTTTCGCAAATGCTTCCAGGCTCTTCAGCTGCAGCACTGCATTGTCCGGTGCAGATTCCTTTAACATCCGCAGACCGTCGGCATTTGCCTGCTGAATCTTAAGGATTGCGGCTGCCTGGCCTTCTGCTTCCTTGACCGTGGCTTCCTTCTTTGCCTCTGCACGGAGGATTGCCGCCTGCTTTTCTGCCTCTGCATCAAGGATTGCGGATTCCTTGTTACCTTCGGCAACAAGAATGGTGGATTTTTTCTCACCCTCGGCACGCAGAATTGCCTCACGGCGTTCACGCTCTGCCTTCATCTGTTTTTCCATGGCGTCCTGGATTGCCTTTGGCGGAATGATGTTTTTCAGCTCGACACGGTTTACCTTGATTCCCCACGGATCTGTTGCAACATCGAGGGTTGCACGCATCTTCGTGTTAATGGTTTCACGGGAAGTCAGTGTTTCGTCAAGCTCCAGATCACCGATTATGTTACGAAGTGTTGTGGCTGTCAGGTTTTCAATTGCCATAATCGGATTCTCAACGCCGTATGCATACAGCTTCGGGTCTGTAATCTGGAAATACACGACTGTGTCAATCTGCATGGTAACGTTGTCCTTCGTGATTACCGGCTGCGGCGGGAAATCAACCACCTGCTCTTTTAAAAGTACCCGTTTGGCAACCCGGTCAATGAACGGCACTTTGAAATGAAGTCCGACTGACCATGTGGTCAGGTATGCCCCAAGTCTCTCCACTACGACTGCATGTGCCTGCGGCACGATTTTGATACAGTTTACAATAATTATCAGTGCGATAATGACGATAACTGTAAATGCTACTACTGGTCCCATTCTAAATCCTCCTTATACTTTTTCGACCATCAGCTTGACGCCGCTGATCTGGACAATTCTTGCGGACTGCCCCTTTTCAATGGTTTCATTATCCTCACAGGTACGCACGGTCCACTCCTGTCCGCGGACAACCGCCATCCCTGTCTGGTCCATGTTGCTTACACGCTCTTCAATCCGTATGATTTCCCCAACCAGACTGTCTGCATTGGTTCGCCGCACCCTGGAATTCAGGTAACGCTGTGCCCACGGCCTGGTTGCAGCCAGAAGTGCAAAGGACACAACAAAAAACAGTCCCGCCTGTACGGGAAACGGCGCCCCGAATATGGCGGCAAGCAGTGCAGCAAGGGCACCTGCGGCAAACCATATGGATGTCAGTCCGACACTGACAAGTTCACCTATGATAAAGGCTATTACCAGTACCATCCAGGTTATTTCAAAAATTCCAATCACACTGAATAACGCTTTCATATCTATCCCCCTTTCCCGGATAACGCTTCTGCAGGGCAGAAACATTGCATATTACATTAATTGTATACAATATTGCGGATAACTACAAGTTTTTTCTGAAATACTTTCTTATTTTAAAGAGACAAATCATCCCTTGTAATATTCCGCAGCCATTTGCCGCTGCGGTAACGCCGGATGACCCACGGCCATTTCACAAATTCATCGGTACACAGCAGAAAGTATACGGCAAGTACCGGAAGCTTAAACACAAAAGCCGCAAGAAATCCAAGGGGAACTGCATAACACCACATATCTATGGTATCACAGACCAGACCGAACCGGGTATCTCCCCCGGCACGGAATACCCCGGCAATCAGCGTAGTGTTGACAGCAGTACCCATAACATAAACACTGTTAATAATCAGCATGTACTTCAGGTAATGCATAGCCGTGTCCGTCAGGGATGCAAAATTCAGCACAAACGGGGTGGCGGCAAGAATCACCAGTCCGCCGACGGCGCCCGTAACAACTGTCATTTTCATAAGACTGGACGCATATTCCTTTGTATGTTTCATGTCATTGCTGCCCATGACATTCCCCAGCAGAATACCTCCTGCACCGGCTGTTCCGAAGCAGAGTACCGTACCGAAATTACGAACAACACTTACCAGCGAATTCGCGGCAACCGCATCCGAACTGAGATGCCCGAGAATCACTGCATACATGGAAAAAGCAACGCTCCATGATACATCATTCCCCAGTGCCGGAAGTGACATACGGGTAAAATCCTTCAGCAGAGGTTTGTTTCTGATAAACATATATGCCGGATTCAGCTTCAAATCCCTGCTGTACAGGGAAACCACGATACAGCCCGCCAGCTCCACAATACGCGAAACCGCTGTTGCAATTGCCACGCCGGTTGCACCCATCTTCGGCGCACCAAATAATCCAAAAATAAAGACTGCATTTAACAATATGTTCAACGTAAAAGTTATGATGTTCAGTACCATTGGCACTACTACCCTGCCCAGGCTGCGCATAATGGAGAGATACACTTCTATCAGTGCCTGGCACAGATATGTTACAGACATGATACGAAGATACCCCGCCCCGATACGGATTAACCCGGTATCCGTGGTAAAGAGCCGCATCATGAGTTCCGGCGCCAGCATGGCAAAAGCGGAAAACGGAAGCGCAATCAGAAGGGAAAAACGCAGCGCTATGCCTTCCACTGCATGGACTGCTTTCAAGTCCTTTTTCCCCCAGTACTGCGCGCTCAGTATTGTTGCGCCTGTTCCCAGTCCGTTAAAAACCATAAAAATAACGCCTGCATAGTAAGATGCAAGCGATACGGCTGATATTGACGACTGCCCTACATAGTTAAGCATAATCACATCCGCAGAACTGACAGCTGCACTTAAGAGATTCTGTATCACAATTGGTATGACTAACCTCAGCATCTGAGGATAAAACTGGTTTTTCATGTTATTTCTGTGCCTCCGTAAAATAAGTCCCACTGCCAGTAAAAGCATGGGACTTATTTTTATATCTCATATGTCCAGAAATCTAATTATATGCTGTAATCAAATTTACTGCCGCTCGTCTCGGCTTTTTCCTCTTTCACCTTTGACCAGTCAATCTGCTTCATTTTTTCAAGCAGCTCGTCTTCGGAAGACGCCTTTATGGTAACCTTCTTTGAATCTTTCTTTTCACTGGCTTTTTTCTCTTCGGCGCGTTTTTCCCTTGACTGCTCGATACGCTCCTTCTGCTGTTCGGATGATTTCTCCAGCTCTGCGAAATAGGACGTCGTGCCGTCGCTGTTAAAGGAAATGCCGATATTCTTTACTTCTGCGGAATTGGAAGCATCTGAAACATCAAAGCGCGCATTGATGCGCTCGGACATTTTGACCGCCCCGTCAATCCGGTCCATGTTTTTTTCCTTGTAGCTCTCGTCATCAGCCATTTTTTCCAGCTCATCTGTTGAAAGCAGTACGGAAAACTCCTTTGTTCCGCGGGAAAGGATTTCTTTTGCCTCCTCATCACCCTCAAAATCAGCAACCATGAAATCCATATTGCCGTATTTCTTTTTTAATTCATCCAGTACCTTCTGTGCGCTTTTGCTGAGCTTGGCAGGTTCTGTGTTTTTCGTCCTGTCTGTATTTGCTGTTTTTCCTGCCCTGGAAGAATCCTTTCTTGTCTGTGCAGTACTGTTGTAATAATTCTGTGCTGCGCTGTAATTATCCACTCTTGTCATTGCCTACCTCCCTGTAATTGCATTTTCTTTTTATTTATATCGGTTCGCTGTATGGGAAATTTAACCACAGGCGGACGGGTTTGTAAAAATATCTTTAGATAACTTTATAATTCAGAGTTTATTGAAATTAATCTTCTTTTATGTTACAATAAATTTATTCATATAAATGTTTTTTATAATAGGAGAAAGGAAACGACGAAAAAAATGAAAAAACCGCGCAGATACGTTCTGCTTACTGTGTTAATTTTACAAATCTTATTTATTTTCAGAAACAGTATACCAAAACTTATGGATACCGCCAGTCATGTGCCTGTTACGACCCCACCTCCAGTAACGACACCGTCTTCCACCGCAAAACCCAGCACCGCTTCAGCCAAAGATAAGGATTTTTCCGCACTTGACAGCAGCCTCCGTTATGCAGCACTTTCCAAGAAACAAAAGAAAGTTTATAAAATGGTGCAGAATGCAATTACAAAACATGCATCTTTTGTTAATCTTGAATATGAGCTTATGGACGAAAAGGAATTTCTGGAAGTATGGAAGGCTGTCCGCTATACGGACCCGCTTCTGCTTGCAACCGGAGCTCTGGAAAACGAGTTCACCTATGGGGTAAACCGCCAGAAGAAGGTAGTTTCTGTACAGCCGAAATTTGAACTTAATAAGAAAACCACGAAAAAGTACCTGAAATCCACCCGGAAGCAGGTCAAAAAAATTGCCGCTAATACAGATGGAATGAATGACCGCGACAAGGCAAAATATTTCCATGATTACCTCATTTTGCATGCTTCCTATTCCACTATGCTGGAGGAAAAGGTAAACCATTCCGCTTATCACTGCCTGGTCAATGGATACAGTGTCTGCGACGGATACGCAAGTGCTTTCAAGCTTTTGTGCGATGAAGCGCAGATTCCGTGCGATGTTGTGCTCGGACAGTCAAACGGCGGCAATCACGCATGGAACTTAATCCAGCTTGACGGCGCATGGTACCATGTGGATGTGACATTTGACGATCCGGTCGGCATGCCGGAGGATTATGTCGGCAGCCAGTATTTTTGCCTGACGACGGCGGAAATTTTAAAGGACCACACGATTGATCCGGACGAAACTTTTCCGATGCCATAAGGGTATAAACGGGACTGCCGCTGCCCTTATATTTTATCTGCCTTTTTTTACCGAATAGCCGAATGTGCCAAGCAGTCCGCCCAGTGAAAAATATTCCCCGTGGGAATATGCCAGTAAATCGGCATCCCCAAGGCAGAACTTTCCTTTTTCATCCAGAAGGTCTTTATCAATATGAACGCCTGCGACGTCTGCAAGCAACATATGGTGACTGCCAAGCTCTTTGATTTCCGTCACTTTGCATTCGATATTTACCGGACACTCCCTGATTAACGGAACGGACACGAAACCGGCTTCTTCCTTCGTCAGGTGCATTTCCTGAAACTTGTCCACATCCCTGCCCGAACGGACGCCACAGTAATCCACTGCCTTTACCAGTTTCTTTGTGGTCAGGTTTATAACATATTCACCTGTGTTCTTTATCATATCATAGGAATACCGCTCGGGGCGGACGGAAATATATACCATGGGCGGATTTGTACAGACGGTTCCTGTCCATGCAATGGTTATGATATTGTCCGGCTTTCCCGGTTCGCTGCAACTTACCATAACGGCTGGCAGGGGGTACAGCATATTACCGGGTTTCCATAATTCTTTGCTCATGATTTTCTTCCTCCATATAATTATGAAACAACGCATCCGAATATTCTTTCCGCATGGTGCTTTGCGCAGTTCTCCTGCAGAAAGCTGCAACAAAAACCCCCTGCCTGCCGGCAGGAGGTTTTCTGCTATTCTTTGATTTTATCTATATCTGTAAGATTAACACCCAGACTGTTCAGCAGTGTTTTTAATACAAGATACTGTTCTTTTAACCTGGCATATGTCATGACGGCATGTTCTCCCTCTGCCAGTATCATATATTCCTGTATGTCTTTAAATTCATCCATGGCATGTTTCATTACTTCTGCGCCATTCATGCACTCATCCTTTCCAGCTGGAATTTCTTCTATATATCATAGCAGAAATATTTCAGGGTGTAAAGTCTAACTGCATGGTCTGGCACGACAAACGCATGAATATCTATCCCTATCCAAAATCACTCTGCACTTTTTTAAATTTGCAATAGTTCTTCTATAAACTGTGCAGGAGCAAAACTTATATTAAATCTTTTCCGTCTCAATGACATCTTTTGACCACGTATTTCTATCAGTTTCAACATGCTTAAACACCATTTCCGTATAATATTCTGATTTTGTGCCGCTGTTTTGTCCAGCGTGCTGTTCGCATCTTCCTTAAACGTGACATCCAGTTGCCAGTGCATGCTCTCCACTGCCCAGTGCCCCCTTACCGCTCGGCTGAATAATTCTATTTCCTCCCCCAGACTGCTGATATAATACCTGTACTCCCTTTCTTCTTTCCCCTCCCTGCGGATAGTTTTTCTTTCCATTCCTATGCTCTTTAGCCCTTTCCACTGTTTCTTCTGCTCCATCCAGCCTATTTCTTCCGTCTGGTAGTATTCCCGTATCTCAGTCTGTCCGTGGGCCTTCTCCACTGTCCTTTTATACCCTGCCGTCCTCTCAATCCTTCCGCGCAGTTCTTCGTCCTCAAAATACTCCTTTATGGCTGTTTCCAGGCCCCCCTGATTCCCTTTCACCGCCAGCACATAGTCCGCCCGCCGTTTTCTTATGGTTTCCACGATTGCCGTCTGAGTTCCCATTGCGTCTATTGTTACAATCTGTCCCTTTATTTCTATTGCTTCAAGAACTTTCGGTATTGCCGTAATCTCATTGCTCTTTTCTTCTACAGCTTTTTGACCCAGGCAGTACCCGTCTTCCCTGCTCCATGCCGAGACAATGTGGCAGGGCTTTGACCCTTTTCTCTTATTGGAACGCATGGTTTTCCCATCAACACAGATAATCTTCCTGAGTTCCCCCCTCGTTGCTGTTTAGCATTTCCTGCCATTTCATCTGAAGCTGCTGCAGGTTCTCCGGACGGATCATTCCCATTACCCGCTGGATAGTGTCATGTGACGGAATACCATTTTTCAGCTCTATATATTGCCTTAAATATGCTTCATTCCATTGTGCAAAATCGGCAATCTGTTCCCATGTATCCGCATTGGCCAGTGTTGCAAAGAGCACAATAATAAGAATATCTTTTACACTGTGCCTTACTTTTCTCTCCTGTCTGACATCTTCAATGATTTCCATCCATTCCAGTAACTGTTCCATATCCTGTCTCCGTTTTTATTTTTATTATAACGGATAACAGGATTTTTGTGTTCATAATTTATTTACTCATGCGTTTGTCGTGCATGGTCTGGAAATCTACGAGGTAAAATATGCCCCGATTTCCTTAATTTTTTTCCCGGTCGCCTTTTTGGCAAGTATGATGGAAATGTTTGTGCCGTTTTCCATGTCCTCACGGTACCTTTCATACACGATTACGCTGCCAAAAACCCCTGTAACCGCATAAACCGGGCTTTTCTGGGAACTGCTTATCAGCGTGGTTTCCTTTTTTGTATCTGGATTAACTTTTTTCAGACCTTCATCATAGGCCGCAAGATACAAGTTGTTCCCCTCGGTGAAAAGACTTTCCAGTGTATCGCCTGATTTGCAGGTATAAACGATACAGGATGAAAAAGGGGAAAGGAAAGAATGGCGGTATTATATCAGCAGCCTTGGAGCGGACACAGAAACATTCCGTAGGGCAGTAAGGGAACACTGGAGTGTGGAGGGCATGCACTGGCATTTAGATGTGACATTTCGGGAGGATGCCAACACAACGCTGGATAAGCTGGCAGCAAAGAACCAGAATATTATCAGGAAATGGAGCCTGAGCATCCTGAAAATGATAGAACTGATGAAACCCGGACTGTGCATGAAAAGAGAATCCAATTGAAATTCCTGTCGAACTGTGGTAGTATTTCATTGGGACTACCAGGATGGTAGGCGGTTAGCCCTCTCCGGAGGGACTGTGACCCTCCGTTTACATAGAAACCCGAAAGGGAATCTGGGAAAGGAGGGCTGAGCCAATGGATATTTTAGGACTTATGGCAGTGTTAAGCTTTGGCTTGACCTGCTTCGGAATAGGATACTCTATCGGTAAGGATAGTAACAAGACACAGAAATAGCCGCCCTATCTGCAAAACTGTGCGGCTATTTTAGCTAAACATATTGTGGCTAACCGTCTATCGGTAGTCCTATGGGACACCTGTTACCAGCAGGTGTCCTTCTTTATGTTCAATATACCACAATCTGTGCAGGGTTTCAAGTGCTTTCTTCTGTCGGCGGCGGCGAGGAATAAATTTTATTATTCTGATGCTTCATGTATTTCCCTGCATTTTTTCTTAAATTATCCACATTTTTCAGATTTTTTTAATGAAAAGTCTTTTAATCCCCATCTGAGATAGGGGAACGGGCAAAGCCGTAGCGTTGCGCAGAGTATAAAAACTCCTATGCTATAATGATATTGGTTTCGCAGGCCATATCAAAAGCATAGGAGGTATCCAAAATGGATAATCAGAGTATAACACACACGAGATGGAATTGCACCTACCATATTGTTTTTATCCCGAAATACAGGAGAAAAATAATGTATGGGGAAACGAAAAAAACTTGGTGGAAATCATAAAGAAGCTGTGCGAGATGAAGCAGGTGTCTCTCATTGACGGGCGTATATGTAAAAACCATATCCACATATATGTGGCAATACCGCCGAAGATGAGTGTATCGGAATTCATGTCATATCTAAAAGGGAAGAGTACGCTGATGCTTTTTGACAGACATCCGGAGTATCATCCTCTTTTTCTTTTTCCCGTTGTCCGTCCGCCTTTCCGTGCACAGACAGTTTTCACAGTGTTTCTCCTTAAAACAGAACAGACCGATCCCGTTTTTGTGTTTCCTTTTTTCTTCTTTTGTCATTTCTAAAACCACCTGTGAGAAAAATTTGTTGTATACATTTTACCGCACAGATGGTTTTTCTGCATGAAATCTTGCTACTTTATTGCGAAAAGTTTTTATTCCTCAACGCTGGCATGGTCTGGAAATCTACGAGGTAAAATATGCCCCGATTTCCTTAATTTTTTTCCCGGTCGCCTTTTTGGCAAGTATGATGGAAATGTTTGTGCCGTTTTCCATGTCCTCACGGTACCTTTCATACACGATTACGCTGCCAAAAACCCCTGTAACCGCATAAACCGGGCTTTTCTGGGAACTGCTTATCAGCGTGGTTTCCTTTTTTGTATCTGGATTAACTTTTTTCAGACCTTCATCATAGGTCGCAAGATACAAGTTGTTCCCCTCGGTAAAAAGACTTTCCAGGGTATCGCCTGATTTGCAGGTATAAACCTTTTTTGTTTTTCCGCTTTTCATGTTCAGACGGTAAACGATGGTTTTCAGTCCTTTTTTATCATCCGGTGTTTCCTCTGAATAAAAGAAACTGCTGCCGGACAGGGCATATTTACCGCCGCTGCCATCGATTGTTACCAGTTTCTTTGCCTTCGTTCCATTCATGCCGCTGCGGTATATTACCAGCTTCCCGGTCCGGGAATTCCTCGTCTGGTAATAAATGTTCGCCCCGTCAACGGCAAGTACTGATGTATCCTTCTTCTTCACAAGCGCTTTTTTACTGCCGCCGTCCGGGTTCATGGAATAAACCCCTGCCGGACGCAGATAGCTGTTGTCAAACTCATCTGACACCAGCTCCGCCTTTGTGTAATAGATTTTCCCGTCTGCGGCTGCTACTGTCAGGGCGTAGCCGAAGCTCTTAAAACCGCTTCCATCCGGTTTTACGCGGACCAACTTACTCCTGGTTCCGTCCGAACCGCCGTAGGAATCATAAAGGGCGTAAATAAAGCCGTCATAAACTGCAACCCTTGAAAATCCGTTTTCACCGGCTCCGCCTTTTACGGTATAAACCTCTTTTTTGCCTGTTCCGTCCGGTTTTACGGAATAGAGTTTGTTACGGATTCCGTAATAAATCCGTCCCCCGTTTTCTGCCGCCATGGAACCAAGAAACTGGTTTGTCACGGTATTCCCAAGGGTATGGGTCTTTTTCGCTGTCACAACGGACGTGCCGCAGGTAATCATCAGGCATACCGCAAGTAAAAGCGCAAGATTTCTCCTTGTTTTTTTCATTTCATATTCTCCTTCCTTTTTGCTTTCTATTTATTCTATCGAAATAAAATGGAAAAACTTTCAATGAAACACAAATTTTTTAAAATTTCTTCCATTCTGCGGTATTGTTGTGAGGAATGAGCAATAATTAACTATCATAATGGCAATATTTGTAAAGAAAATCACTTGTTTTTCCAGTAAAATTATTTGTGACGGCAGTGTATTCGGACACAGACGCCAAAATAAACTGAGAAGGAGACAGGGAATGAGGAAAAAGGGTAAATCCATGAAACTTTCTGCCGGACTGGCAGTGCTTGGGCTGTCGCTTGCCATGGCAGGCTGCTCGCAGAAAGGACAGGCTGCGGACAATGAAGGATCGCAGGGAATCGAAGGCGGCATACAGCAGGAATGGGGTGAAGAGGACAAGCAGACTTTACGGTATGCATTTGACAGGGATTTTGGAGGTAAGGCGGGGGTATGCGTCCCTATGGCAGCCTTAGAGGATGAGACAAGGATGAACCTTGTAGAATCCCAGTTTAACAGTGTGACTATGGAAAATGAAATGAAACCGGAATCTCTTCTGGGAAGCAGTCCCAATATCGGGGAGGATGATTTCCCGGTTCTGGATTTTACTGCTTCGGATACGATTCTAAAGCAGATTAAGAAATATAATGACTCTGTGGGAATGGATGGAAAGAAAATATCTGTAAGAGGCCATGTACTGGTATGGCATTCCCAGACGCCGGAATGGTTTTTCCATGAGGATTATAAGGAGGATAAGCCTTATGTTTCCAAGGATGTGATGCTTGCCAGAATGGAAAATTATATTATGCAGGTCATGGAACATTATGACGGTGCAGACAGCGAATTTAAGGGAATGATTTACGCATGGGATGTTGTAAATGAGGCGGTAAATGACACAGACGGGGGAATGAGGACAGACTCCTCATGGTTTAGGGTATTTTACAACTTTGACTATGTAGAGCAGGCATTTGTATATGCCAATCAGTATGCGCCCAAAAACGTGAAGCTCTTTTACAATGATTATAATGATACCAATGCCAAAAAAGCGGACGGTATATGTACCCTGATTCAGAAGATTCAGGCAAATCCTGAAGCAAGAATTGACGGCATGGGGATGCAGGGACATTATGACATGAATTTTTCCGCTTCCGAGTTTGAGGAAAGTGCGAAAAAATATGCCGCACTGGTAGATGAAATACAGATTACGGAGCTGGATTTGAAGTCCAGCACAGACTATGACGGCACTGCCACAGAAGAGGAATACCAGAAACAGGCATATGTATATAAATCGCTGTACGACACGGTAATCAGATTGAAAAACGAAGAAAAAATCCCCATTACAGCAATTGTATTCTGGGGAACAGATGATGGTAATTCCTGGCTGCAGGATGCTAACTCCGTAGGGGGTTCTGCTGATGGGACAAGGGCACAGTGTCCGCTGCTTTACGACGCTGATTACGAAAAGAAACCTGCATTCTGGGCATTTGTGGATGCCACACAGCTGAAACCCCTGATTCAGAATCTGCAGGTGTCACATATGGATGATTACGAGGGGGTAACGGAAACCGTATACGGAGACGAAGATACAAAAGTAAAATTCCAGCCAATATGGAATGAAAAGGGACTGGGTATCCGGATTCAGGTAGAAGACAAACAGGCTGATGATGATGACAGTGTAACAGTTTATGCCGGAATAAAGGCAGAAGACAAAGGAATGGAGGACATACAGACCAGCACTGTTTCCAGAGCAGACGGTACTTCCAGTGATAAAGGCTATGAGGCAACCGTATTTTTTGACCAGAAGAATTTGGAGGCATTTGAGGAAATTGCGTTTGACATCAGGGTAAATGACGGCGGAAAGCTTCTTTCATGGAATGATACAAACAATAACCAGGACAACAGTAATGAATCCTATGGAAATCTTGTCCTAAAACCTTTCGCTACTATTTACAAGGGGACTGTAAATGTGGACGGAGTCGAGGAAGGCGAATGGGAAAAGGCTCAGGAGCTGGAGCTGACGGTGGTAGGCACAGAAAACGGACAGCCGGAGGCATCGGCCAGGGCGAAGGCACTGTGGGATGAACATGCCCTTTATGTATTGGTAAAGGTTACAGACCCTAATCTGGATGTGTCAGGCTCCGAAGTACATACAAAGGATTCCGTGGAGGTATTTGTTGACGAAAACAATGACAAGGCGGAAAGCTACCAGACAGATGATAAGCAGTACCGTGTTAATTGTGAAAATGTGCATTCCTTTAACGGAAGCATGTGCAAGGAGGATTACATTACTTCCGAAACGGTAAAGACAGAAGACGGATACATGGTGGAAATGGCTATAGAATGGTCTGAAGTCCAGGTTCAGCCGGATATGCTGATCGGATTTGAGGTGCAGGTTAATGACTGCAAGGCAGGAGAAAGGCTGGGAGTGTTAAACTGGTATGACACGACCAATACCTGCTGGTCCAGCCCGGCATCTTATGGAACAGCAAGACTTGCAGAAAATAAATAAACAAGAAGAGCTGTGCATTTTATAATGAGTGCGCAGCTCTTTTTTATGATTTCCTTATTGTTACTGGCGGATTTGCGGTAAATGTATAAATATAACGGTACTGGGAATTTCCCTGGGAATATATATAAAACCAAATATTCCAATTATAATTCCTGCTACCGAGGTTATAATGCCACCTGATTTTGTATTTCGTCCAACTCCTAATAAAATACTCTCATATGCCACTGCTGCAGATGTTACTAAATTCACTCTTATTACCTCCTCACATACCGTCATTCGTGACTTAGGATTCATCAGCAGGCAGAGCATACCCGTATCCTTGGTATTTCCTTTTCTAATGTAAGCCGCTGGTTTTCGACATTATTCTGGTAAATATATTCGCATCCTTGTCTTTCTGGAAACCACAACAGTTCTTTAGCTTTTTTAGTAGTCATACCAGTCCAACACTGAAAAACCCTATATCATTTAAAAGGAACTTTCCAACCATAAGCACAAAACACAAAAATGTTATTATCCACATAAAGACAGCGGTTCTGCGGTAACTGATTCGTTCCGTCTCCTCAAACCAAAACTCCAAATTAATTATTCTTATATCAAAAGTATATATTCTATGCTTTATTTAATATCCAAAAATATCAATGCACTGTTTCCAACCGCAAACAATCAATCTATCTGGCATGACAAGTGTTTTTCTCCTCCATTTGGATGTCCTGCCAAATACATACGATTTTAAAACCAGGGCACGCTATCCCAGTTAGCATAGGCAATAATTACTTCTATTATTGTAACAAAAATCAGTATTAATGAACACACTATAATTTCTTTACCAGGTTCCACTTCCTCCTCAAACCAGAACTCCTCCACATTCCATTCATTAATCAAAAGAGATACCCTTTCACCCACTACATGTGACTTCTCCACTAAAGCTGATTTATCATAAAAATTGATTCCTTTATATTCATCTAATCCGAAAAAGGTGTAAATATAACAGCAGTGATGCCATTTTAGCTCTATTATTTCCTTTTGCATAATTGTAACATCTATTCTTTTTGTCATATGAATCCTTTTTTCTTATATAGAGCTATCTTCCTTGACTGCCAGATGTAACCGAATATCCCCATTACAAGACATATGATAATCATTGTAAGATATCCTAATTTTGTAGACCGTCCCCTTAACAATATCCCTTCTACAACCATTACAAAATCCATTTTCATGTATCGTCTCCTCCTATTCCCACGAAATCCCAACATGGTTATACATGAACCATAAGAACTTCACAATTTTTCAGAGTATAATCCTTCCGAAAAAATAGGTGACCATTTTAACCGCTATTTTACTTCCGTCTTTTTACAAGTTTCCCAACAGTAACGGTCTTTTTCTCTTCGTAGGCAAACTGAATGCTTTCCTCACTGACAGTACTACACGGAATTGTAACCACAAAACTTTTCTGGTATCCTTTCACTGCATTTCCCGCGTAGCTGGCTACGGGTATCCTGTACACTGACTGTAAGTATCAAACCTGCTGCCTGCTTTTTTATTGCAAACCAGCTTGTATGTTCTGGCAAATATATTTCTGTTCTTATTTTTCTGGGAATCATCATTGACAAACGTGTATGTCATCTCCCTATTGGGCGCATAATCCCCTTAAAACCATGGAAGTTTATCCCAGTCCCTTATCGTACATGCCATATCCACCAATGCAACAAAACTCAGCACAATTATCAACACAAGTAACCCTTTACCCGGTGGTTCATTTTCCTCCTCAAACCAGAACTCTTCCACATTCTCTTCATTAATTAAAAGGGAGACCTTTTCTCCCTCTGCATGTACATTCTCCAGTAAAAGCGACTTGTCATAAAAAATAATCCCTTCATATTCATCCAGCCCGGTAAACGTATAAAGATATCTGTATTTAGAATAGTTTATCGCTTTTTTTCCCTTTTCATAATAACAACATTAATACGTTTTGTCATATGCCGTTTTTTTTCTTCAAATTTGAAAACTCTCCTTGACCACCATATATAAACGGATATTCCTATTACAATCATTATTATATCTACTATTATATCTGCTTTTGTAGGTATTCCTCTGGGACTTCCCATTTTTGCCTCCCATAACCCAAAAATCCCGAACGACTTTATATGCTCAGAACATGTCAATAAGATCAAAGGTAATTTCTTCCCACATATCATCTTTCGGAATTTTGGGATTTATTTTTATTGCTATTTTACTTTCACTTTCTTACAAGTTACCCAGCCGGAATAAATCCGCCTGCTCTTACCGTTTACCTTTACAGTCTTGTATGCCCGGATTCTTATATAGTAATTTTTCCCACTGGTCAGCTTTTTAATGGTCTTTTTTGTCTTACTGGACTTTACTTTTACTGTTTCAGCTTCTCCGAAACCTTTGCTTGATGTATACTGTATTTCATACCCGGAAGCATCCCTGCTCTTTTTACTGCTTACTGCCAGAACTTTCTTTATTACTGCTTTTCACTGTAACCCCAGCAGGCTTGGCAAGTTTCTTTTTGTTTATTGTCTTTCCTTTTTTTACTGTTTTTCCACAGACCACACATACCGTATCTCCAGTATAGCCGCTTTCTGTGTAAGTCGCTGCTCTCTGGTTCTTCACAACTGTTTTCTCAGTATGGTTATGCGGGGGAGTCACTGTATCAGGAAGTTCTTTTACACCACTGTCTATAACCGCATCTTCTTTGCCGAAATCTGTTCCACCGGCTCCGCCGCCAGTACTTTCTCCAGTCCCAGTATCTGCAGTTCTGTCACCGGCATTTTCACCAGTATCTGTGCCCTGACTGGTATCTCCATTTCCGGCATCAGGATTTCCACCAGTTTCCCCGTTTCCCTCTTCCATATTGCCAGTTCCAATTTCTTCCTTTTCCGGTTCTCCAACCATCTCTGCTTCCTATACCGTTACAGTAATGGTCTTTACGGTATCTGTTCCTGCAACAGCAAGTTCCACCTGGTAGGTTCCTGGTATCACACCACTTAATTCTGCATCCACGGATGATACCGAAGTATCAAGTCCCACCTCTGATGAAGAGCAACAAGTAAGCACCAGTTCCTCCTTGTAATTATTTACCCCAACAGCAACGGTCGTTTCCTCTTCATAGGCAAGCTGAATGCTGTCCTCACTGACAATACTGCACGAATTTGTAACCACAACACTTTCCTGGTATTCTTCCATTACATTTCCCGCATAGTTAGCTACGGTATCCGGCACACAGATTGTAAGCTTCAAACCTGCTTCCTGATTTTTACTGTAAATCAGCTTATAGATTCTGGCAAATATATTCCCGTCCTTATCTCTCTGAGAATCATTATAGGCAAGCGTGTATGCCACCTCCCTTCCATCAGCAGAGAGCAGTTTTATTTCGGAAACCGTATCCGGATTCATATACTGGCTGAAAGTAACAAATACTGCAGCTGTGTCCGCAAATATGCTTTCCACCTCGGGTGCATCACTGGAAACAAGCGAAATGGATACGCCCGTCTGCTCTGGCGGAACCTCCATCCATTCACTGTATGCCGTCTCATACCCGTCCTTCGTAACGACAACCTGCCAGTATCCTTCCGGAACATCCCATGCAAACTCCCCGTCCTCATTTGTGGTAAGAGGGTTCATCTGAGAATATTCCAAGGCATCCCACCAAACAGCTTGTTTATCATCCAGTTTTTCCTTATAATAGATTTCCGTTGTTGCACCGGCAATACGGTTATTTTCCACACCCTCGTAAACATAGCCACTTGGATCAATTGAAAACATTAGCCAGATATTTGCAAAGAAATCCAATCCATCTAAAACATTTAAGATTATGCCAACAAATAATGTAACCACCGCTGCTGCTATAATAGGGATATGAAGTAAAACTAATATTACAGACACAAGTCCTCCTATCACAAAAATTGCATAGTCCTCAATGCTCTCTGCATAAATTCTGCTCTTAATCTGCTATTTTTCATCATCCGTCAGATTTGGGTTTCCTTCCACTTCCGCAATACTTTTATTAAAATAAGCCTCCTGCGATATAATGCCTATAAAACTTGTTATCATAGATATAACTGACCCCGTATCTTCAAGAAGACCTGCCCCTATAGAAAAAGTCAATAAGTTCCATTCATCAGGCCCCTTAAAGCCATTAAGTATTTCGTTGGTTATATACTGCACAGAGTTATCATCCTTATTATACCTGACATATGTTGTACTTCCATCATCTGTTTCAACCTTTTTAAACCCGTTATCCCTCAAATACTTCTGCGATGGCGGACTAATTGGTTCCTGGCTTACAGAAATATTAACATCCGCAGATTCCGCCCCCCCTTGAAACGGTCACATTATAAGTCTCCTTATCCCCCTCCTTTTTATAACCATTCTGCGTCACCCTAACATCCTTAAGACTCCCGGTACAGGCTTTCTTCTCAAGCACATTAAGTATAGACTTATAAGAAGCAGGATTTTCCGGATCTAACTTCAGCCTGGTGTTATCTTTTAATGTATAGCTGACTGACAGCTGCCCCGGCACATAATTGTGGTTACCGGGATCAAAGTATCCCTGGGCAATAAATTCCCCGGATTTGCTTCTTCTGGCAGCCATATATTTCTTCTTCCCGTTCTTTGTGCTTACAATTTTTACACTCTTAACCTTCTCATTATCCGAAAACGCAACCACAAACCTCTGTTCACAATTCGGACTGATAGAAACCACACGTTCCTGAAGTGGTTTTTTCAAGAAGGTCCTGCTCCCTCCAGTTGTCTTTTCCCGACTGGTAATACAGCATAAACTTTGTTACTTCCAGTACACTTTCTTCATACTCCACATACCTGGTAACAGATACTGTGTCATCTTCAGCAAGCACCGCCTTTACAACATTGTCCCCTTTTTTCGTAAGCTGTATGGTTGTGCTGTAGTCTCCTGCCGCATCTGCCTTTACCATATCTGCCTTTTCATCATTGACATAAATGCAGACGGTCCGGAGAGGGTTTGTTACGCCCTGGATGTACAGTTCCCCGGTTGTTGTCGTATCCGAACATTCCATGCTCAGGGACGGCATTTCAAGGGTGATTGTGCCAATTACCTCCGTAAACTGCTCCCCGTCTTTTTCATATATCAGCGCAGCATATGTTGCAATCTTCCCTGTGCCCTCTGCTTTCAACATGATACTAATATGCCCTTCGGATTCACTGACCGGAATGCGGAGGATCTGCTCGGAAGAATCATATACTCCATCTGCTATCGGCATATATTCCCCGTCCAGTTCAATATATTCAAGGGACAGCTCCATTCCATCCGGAATTATCACCTCGATATACGGATCCTGAAGTTCGGCAAATGACTCTTTTTTACATGAATAGTCAATGTAAAATGAAGTGTACTTTCCGTATGAAATTTTTGCCGCCGTATAGTAATAGCTGCTGTTTTCCCTGTCAAGGACATCTGCAGAGCCGTTCTCATACCTGCCGGTAAAAACAACAAGCAGACCGCTTTTAATTGCAGCATACATTCCCGGGGAATTTTCGGAAACATATGCAGTTGCTTCCCTGCCAACACCGGAAAATGTGTCTTTTCCAATATTCACAAGCTGGTCCGGTCAGTTTATTGTTTTTAAACTGCTGCATGAATAAAAGCCCCTTGTTTCTATTGTGGTTAGAGTCTCCGGAACAGTAACTGTCGTAAGCTTTCTTGCATCTGCAAGTGCATATGCCGGGATACTGACACGCCCGTCCTCAAAAACTACGGATTCCACATTGCTGTATGCCAGGGAATTTTTCATGGAAGTCACGGTCCTGGGGATTGTAACAGATGTAATTCCACTGTATGCGAATGCACGCTCTCCAATCTGCCTTAATTTTTCCGGCAGGCGGATGGAAGTAAGTTTACCCGCGCCAAAAAACATTCCGTCCGGAATCACACGTATTTCTTCATCCAGTTCCAGTGACGTAATATTACTTCCATAAAACGCCCGAAACATGCTGGATACTGAAGCTGGAATGTAAAGCTCTTCAACACCTGAATCCTGGAATGCATCACTGCCGATTGTGGTAAGTGTCTTTGGCAGTTCGACTGAGGTAAGTGATGTTGTTCCGTCAAAAGCATTATCTCCAATTGTTTTCAACCCTCTGGCAGTATAATATCCGTAAGCCTGGAAGCGCCTCTGAATGCCCCGTTTGGAATGGCGGAAATATTCTTATCCACATTCACTTTTTCAATGCTGCTTCCATTAAATGCGGAATTCATGCGTGTAACGGAAAGAGGTATATCTATTTCCGTAATTCCGGTTCCATAAAACGCATAAGAACCAATGTTTTCTACGCTGTTCGGAATCTTCATTTCCGTGAGCGATTTGCAGTTATAAAATGCACTGCTTCCAATTCTTGTCACGCCCTCCGGTATAACCAGTCTCGTCAGTTCAGCCGCATCACGAAACATTCCGTCCGGAATTTCTGTCATGTTTGACGGAAATTCCACTGTTGTCACACTGCTGCCCGATAACATGCCATTTGCGGAAGTAATCTTTGCATTTAACCTGATAAAGGTAATTCCTGTGCCTTTAATAAACTCACTGCCAATGGTTGTTACACTCTCCGGAATTGTCAGTTCCTCCAGTTTGCTGCATTCATAAAATGCCTTTGATCCGATTTCTTCTGTCGTATCCGCCAGCGTAATATCTGATAATGCGGGCGCCCCATCAAATATGCCGGACGGCACCGATTTCATTCCATCCTCAAGCACTGCCTCTTCAATGGAACTGCCATAAAATGCACTATCGGCGGATGTAACTGCTGCAGGCACACGGATACTGGCAACTTTTGTTCCTGCCATAAATTCACGGCCTAACTGCCTGACGCCTGACGGCAGTGTAATGGCATTCATTTTCCCACACCGTCCAAAAGCCCTTACTCCAACTGACACAAGACTATCCGGAAGTGATATGTCTGCAAGCTCTGCATTGTTATAAAATGCCTCCTGACCAATTTCTGTGATGGAATCCGGCAGCTGAACCTGGGCAAGCTTTCCGGCTCCATAAAATATGCTGTCAGGCAGTTTTGTCATTCCGGACACCACATCTGCATGTTTAATCATGCTGCCCTGAAATGCCCGGACGGCCTTTGTTACCGTTGCCGGAACAGTTATATCTGTAACTCCGCTTCCTTCAAGGAAGCCATATCCTAATGTGGTCACACCGTCCGGCAGTGACAGTTCTGTAAGATTTGAACAATTTTTAAACGCATTGTTTCCAATTGCCGTAACTCCTGCCGGCAGACGGATTTTGGAAAGTGATGAATTATAAAATACCGATGGCTCGATTTCTGTTAAAGTATCCGGCAGAACTATCTCTGACAAGGATTTTGTATTTGCAAATATTCCATTAGGAAGCTTTGTCATTCCAGGTTCTATAACCGCTTTTTCTATGGCACTTTCTCCAAAAGCACTATTCGCGTATGTAACCGTATTAGGAATCATAATCTCTTTTACCGCTGTATTTCTCAGAATATTATTTCCTAAACGGGTTACCCCGGATGGAATATCCAGACGTTCCAGTTTTGAACAGTTTAAAAATGCATTCTCCCGTATAACAGTTAAATTTTCAGGAAGGGTGACATCAGTTAATGATTCGTCATTTGTAAAAGCATATGCCCCTATCATTTTTACAGAATCCGGAATTGACACCGTTTCCAGTTTTTTTGCCGACTGAAACAGGCTGTCCGGAATATTTTCCATTCCGGAAGATAATACTGCCGTAACCAGACCGAATCCTGAAATGCACCGGCCCCCTCCGTAAGTGCTGATGGAATTTTTATACTTGTGATTCCGCTGTTTCTAAAACAATATCCCCCTATGAATGAAAGTTTCTCAGGAAGTGTAATTGTTTCAAGTGAAGTACATCCATCAAAAGCACACGTTCCTATCTCAGTTACCGTTTCCGGCAATTCAACAGCTTTAATACAACGTGCACTGCTGCAGATAAAATCGGGAACTTTTGTGGTTCCGTCTGTAAATGTGACCTTTTCCACGCTGCTACCGCGTAAAACATTTCTCCCATCTTTAAAAGTCCTGGGAAATGTAATCTCCGTTAGCGCTGAACCGGAAAATACATCACTTCCAGTTATAATTAATCCTTCCGGAAGATCTATCGTTTGCAGCTGACTGCAGTTTTGAAATGCTTTAGCATCAATTATCTGCAGTTTATCTGACAATACTATATCTGTAAGATTCGTGCAGTTTGCAAATGCCTCTGCACCAATTTCCCTGATGGTATCAGGCATTACAATCGTTTCTATTTTATCATCATCTTTAAATACATTATATGAAATACTAACTACCGGACAGTCCTCAAGTTCTTCCGGAATCATGACATTCGCATCAGAACCGGTGTATTTCGTTATTGATATTTCATTTCCCCTTTTATCATAAATAAAATCCCCTTCTGTTTCTGTACCTGTCCCGTTACAGCTTTCTGCAAATGTTATAACCGCATTATTACATAGCAACATGGCAAAAACCAGCATGCAGCAAATGATTCTCTTTCGTAATTTCATTTTCTCTCCCCTGTTTCTTTTCATTATAATGGAAATAATCAGTTCGTAATTATACGCTATAACAATTTTAAGAGTCAATGAAATTATCACTTCACGTCACAATTTGTTCTCTTCTGGCTATTTCGTATACATTTTAACCAGAAACCTGCTTCCCTCCCCCTCCGCACTTTCCGCCTCAATCGTCCCGTTCTGGCGCAGAATCACCTGCTTTGCCATGGCAAGACCGATACCGATGCTGTCCTTTGCGCTGTGCTTTCCTTTATAAAAGCGTTCAAAAATATGCGGCAGATCCTCTTTTGCTATCCCGCACCCGTTATCCTCTATCTGGATATTTGTGGAAAAGTTATTCTGCCAGACCGAAATCCGCACGCAGCCGCCCTCTCCGGTGTGTTCGATGCAGTTTTTGATGATGTTGGACAGTGCTTCCGCTGTCCAGGAAATGTCACAGTTCATGCAGATTTTTGCATCACACTCCAGAGCCAGGGTTATGTTTTGCACTTCCGCAAGAAGTTCCAGCGGTGCAGCCGCGCGCGAAAGCAGCGTTTCTGCCGGCACTGTTTCCGGTTTTAATTTAAGAACGTCCGCTTCCAGCTGGGAAAGTGTTAAAAGGTTGTGCACAAGCCAGGTGATTTTTGCGGTCTGGTGGTCAATCTTTTCCACAAATCCTGCCCTCTTTTCCGGCGGCAGATCAGGGTTCTTTAACAAATCTGTCATAATTGTAATTCCTGCCAGCGGTGTCTTTATCTGGTGGGAGATATCAGACAGCATGTCCGCAAGGTAACGTTTCTGCTGTCCTTCACGGTCGGACTGTTCTTTCAGGAGCGTAACCAGCTTGTATATCTCACTTTGCAGGATTCCGAGGTCATCTCCCCGGCATTCATCAAAATCCGGCAGTATGACTGCATCCTGGAGCTTTGTCAGATAAAGAATCAAAACGCTTATCCGCTTTTTATACGAATAAGCGGTAATAATATCACACAAAACCATTCCGAAAGTACTCAGCAACAAAATAATGCAGGCAGTCTTCCAACTGCCTGCTATTATGCATAAAACTGCTGCCGCTGCAGCAATTAAAAATTTCAGATACAGATATGTCATAAGTCCTCCATAAGATATCCCAGTCCCCGGACTGTCCGGATCAGCTGTGCCCCTTCGGTTTCCCCAAGTTTTTTGCGGAGCCGTTTGATATAAACGCTTAAGGTATTGCCATTCACATATTCCCCCGCATCATCCCACAGCTGGTTTAAAATCTGTGTCCGTGACAGGATCTGCCCCCTGTGGTTCAGAAAAACCAGAAGCAGCCGGTATTCCATTGCCGTCAGAAGAATTTCCTCGTTGCCGCGGCTGACCTTACCTGTCTGCAGATTAACTGTATTTTCTCCCACTGTAACAATCGTTGATTCATTTTTTCCGGTTTTCCCGCTGCGTCTTACGATGGCTTTCATCCGGGCAAGTAGCTCCCGGATGCGGAACGGCTTTGCGATATAGTCATCCGCCCCAAGCTCCAGTGCGCGCACAGTGCTGACCTCATCATCACATGCCGTAAGAAACAGCACCGGCACATCACTCTTTCTGCGTATCTGCTCACAAAGATCAATTCCGTTTCCATCCGGCAGCATCACGTCCAGAAGGCAGAAGTCGGGCAGCTGCCTGTTATGCAGGAGGGCGGCTGCCTCTGCGAATGTTTCAGCCGTCCAGACCTCATATCCCTCCTGCAGGAGGGAATACCGCAGTCCTTCGAGTATAATTTCATCATCTTCCACAATCAGAACGGTCACTTTTTTCCTCCGAATATACAAGCTAAATATATATTATACAATATTTTTTTGTATATTTTCAATCAGATTCCGGCTGCTTTCCTTATTAAAAAAGTAAATACTCAGTCCTGCCATCGCTGCCCCAGTGACAGCAACTGCCAGGATTCCCTGGACATACGGTATCTGAAATTCCACCTTTCCAAACCACCCACTTAAAACCCTGTATATCACAGCAGTCAGAATACCGGAAATAATGGACGCCGCCACAATACTCTGCCCCAGTATTCTTGTGTTTTCCAGCAGAAGCATTCTGCGCATCTGCTTTTTTGTCATTCCGACGGATTCCATAACTGCAAATTCCTTCCGGCGTTCTGCGATACTTCCTCCAATGGAGCTGACCAGGTTAATCAGGCAGATTATGGATGTCAGGACAACAAAACACATCAGAAGAATATCCGTGATTTTCACTAGTGCCGTCACAATGTCTTTTATCATCTCCGAGTCGCTTTTGGTACTGAATGACAGAAAGTTATCTTCGCTGGCAAGCTGCGTCAGCTGCCGGAACATATTTTTGTCCGCTTTATCCAGCTGTATGCGTAAATCCTTCATCATCATGGAGGAAATATCCGAATGTCCCATTTTCTCTGCAAGTTCACGTGCTTCGGATTTATCCATAATAATCCACAAATGCTCGCCATGAACTGTAAAATATTCCTCCAAATCCTTATTTGTGGCAAATCCCGCCACCTGAACCGGAATTTCCTTCAGTTCCCCGGTTTTCCGGTCAGACGCCCACAGGGAAAATGCATCCCCCTGCCTTAAATCGGTTACTTTATTCAGATGAAAACTATGGTACCGCTTCGGACCGCCCGCATTAATGATACAGTTATCCGTGGAAAGCGTTGCATCATTGACAAAAATTACCCCCTCATCCAGCGCGCCAATGCGTTTTTTCAGCTGCTGCAGGCTGTCATCATCCAGCACCTGTATGGATATGTTTGTCATGCCCCCCTCTTTGTATCCCTTTTCAAATTCCTCGCTGGAGAGTTCGCGGTGCATATACTGGTTTACAATATCATGGTATGCATTCCAGTATTCCTCTCCCGGTATTTCATTTTCTACGACTGCGGCAAACATTCCCGTGTACCAGGTTTCCACGTTTCTGACATTTTTATCCGCCAGCAGTTGTTCTTCCACGGCTTCCATCTTTGCATCTGCATGTTTCCAGTCTTCCGAGTCGTAACCCTCCCACAGCGCCAGTATCCACTGGTTTTCATTCAGTTTCATCTCCAGGGTTGCAGAGGAATTCAGCTTTTTTTCCATGGCAATCGTATGAACTGCCTGGGAACTGAATGCTGTCACAAACAGAAGCACCATAAATACAATTCCTGCCATACGGATGCTTCCTGATTTTTTCCGCTGTCTTTTAACAAAGCATGCCGCCAGATAGCCTTCCGCCCCCGCCCGTAATTTTCCTGCCTTTATCCTGTATTTTATGTCCGCTTTTCCGTAATTACCGCGGATACTATCTACCGCACCGGCCTTTGCAATCCTGCGTGCCGGGAAAAACGAGGACAAAAACACCGAAACCGAGCTTAACAGTATAATGACAGCCAGTGCGGACACGGATATGTGCAGTCTGACCGGAATATTCTCCCCCGGTCCAAGCAAAAGCTGGATATACGGACGAATCAGGTGCATACCCAGTTTTACAATCCCGGCACCTGCAAGGATTCCCACCGGCAGTGAAACGGCAAGCAGAAAAAATGCTTCATAATAGATACTGCTCCTGCGCTGTTTTGCCGTTGCACCAACGGAAGAGAACATTCCAAGATACCGGCTCCTCTCCCGGAAGGAAAGATTAAATACATTAGAAATCAGAATCACGGATGTGAGCATAATCAGCACTACAAAAAAGACTGTCATACCCGTTACCAGGACATTAAAGGTGGAGTCAGATGACTTTCCCGAAAGTACCATCCGGTAATCGTTGATTTTTATGTTTCCTTCGCCCGCAACTGACACCAGCTCCCCGAATCCGCGGGGAAGATGTTCCGTGTCAAGCCTTAGCAGCAGCTGCACGTCGCTGCGCTTTACTGACGTTTTTTTGTTTTCCGCAGTCAGGGCTGCATAGCCTGCCGCCCCATTCTGCTCATAAGCAGGCGCATCCATGAACCCGACAATTTTATATTCTTTCTTCTCTCCTGTCATTTCATGGTTTTCCCGGAAGCTTTCATTTTCCCCGTAATAAGGGAAATTCCACGGCACTTCCAGTGTTTCTCCCCGTTTAAGCTCCATGGAAAACAGTGGAAAGACGGTGGCTTCTGCATCCTTCTGGATTCCCGTCAGAAAACGGCGAAAAAATTCAACGTCCACGGTATCCCCGATTTCCAGCTTTGCCCCGTCTTCCACGGCGGTCTGGCTCACCACCAGCTCCCTGTCATTTTCCGGCAGCCGCCCGCTGCTAACGGATATGTTCATCCATTCAAAACAGCCGGGACTGTATGCCCTCACTTCCAGATACGGATGTTCTCCAGGATTTCCGGACTGGCGAAAATCTGTCATGCCAAGGGAATATGCCTGCGCGGTATCCATAACATAGGGCAGCTTTTTTACCCTGTTTATTTTTTCCTGGTCCATCTGCTGCAGGCTCACATCCCACTTCCCGGATTGCAGTGAGGCAACCTCCAGCAGATAATTGACTGCCGTGTCCTTTCCTGCAAACACACATGTCATTAAAAGTACCATAAGCGTGATTCCAAAAAATGTAACAAAAGTTCTTTTTCTGTTCAGACGCATATACTGGCGGGTGACATAGTGGACAATGTTATGTTTTTTCATGCCACTCCACCTCCTGACACGCGGATTTTCTCGTCTTTTTTTATTTTTCCATCCTCAAAATACAGCATTCTGTCCGCCTGCAGCGCGATACTCTCGTCATGCGTGATAAGAATGAGCGTCTGCTTCTGGTCATGGTTGGATTTCTTTAACAGATTCATGATTTCCTCACCATTTTTCCGGTCCAGATTTCCCGTCGGTTCGTCCGCGAGCACTATCGCCGGATGGTTAAAGACGGCGCGTCCGATGGACACTCTCTGCTGCTGTCCGCCGGACAACTGGCTCGGCAGATTATTTCTGCGCTCTGTTAGTCCCATCTGCTCCACCACCAGGTTCAGCCGCTCCTCATCCAGCTTTCTGCCATCCAGCAGATGGGGCAGTACAATATTTTCATCCACATTTAAGACCGGAAGCAGGTTATAAAACTGGTAAACTATCCCAATCTGTCTTCTGCGGAATATGGCAAGCTTATCCTCCGGCAGTGCATGGATATCCGTATCGCTGATGTATACTTTTCCGTCTGTCGGTCTGTCCACCCCGCCCAGAATATGAAGCAGTGTGGACTTTCCGCTTCCGGACGGACCCACAATCGCCACAAATTCCCCTTTTTCCACGGAAAAAGACACATCATCCAGCGCTTTTACCTGGTTGTCACCGGTTCCGTATATTTTGGACAGATGTTCACACCGTAATATTTCCATGTTCTGTTGTCTCCCTTCCATTCATCTGATATGTTTATTATATAACTGCAAGATGACACTGATGTGAACGGGAAAGTGACAATTTTGTCATGAAAGGAATACGGTGAAAAAGCCAAATCCTGCCGGCTGCACTCCTGCGTTTATTCTAAAATCTTTTCTATCTCTTCCCTGACCGCAAAAAAAGCCTCCATGATAACAGGGTCAAAATGCGTTCCGGTTTCTTCTTCCATAATCTTATATACCTTGTCCAGCGGCATTGCATTTTTATAACAGCGTTTGGAAGTAAGTGCATCAAATACATCCGCTACAGCCATGATTCTTGCACATAAAGGTATTTCCTGCCCGCTGACTCCTTTCGGATATCCTTTGCCATTCCACCATTCATGATGAAATGCGGCCATATCAACGGCTATATTCAAATAATCAAATTCTCCGAGCTCACTCTTTATATGGATAAGTAAATCCTGTCCGGCAGACGCATGGCTCTTCATAATTTCAAATTCTTCATCCGTAAACTTTCCCGGCCTGTTTAATATAGCGTCCGATATATGTATTTTTCCTATGTCATGAAGCGGGGCAGCAATAATCATATCCGCAATGTATTTGTCAGTAAGAATATCTTTAAACAGTCCCCTTTTTTTCAGTTCTGCGCTGATAATCTCCACATACTTTGCTGTACGCTTTATATGCCCTCCTGTATTTTCATCCCGGCTTTCCACAATATCCGCCATTGTGGTAATAATATGGAACTGCATATCCATCACACGCTTATTGTAATAAGAACTTTTGTTTCCCTGCATAACCAGCACAATTATGATAAGCGTTATAAAAAAAGCCGTAGTTCCCCTAATCAGCGTATCTCCCAAAAATCGTCCCTGTTCATATGTCAAATTACCGGCAATATCTTTATGGGAAGCAATCTGACTCTCCGTTGCCATAATAAATATAAGTATAAGCACTCCTACCACACACAAAAGGAATGATTCCCATTTCTGTAAATGACGGTGCCTCAAATTTTCACTGAACCACTGGCGCCAATTCTTTCCCTTAATCAAAAAGAGCAAAAGCAAACCAATGGAAATGCTTATACTAAAAAATAAGTATATATCGCTTCCTATCCCTGCACCATCAAGCAGATACAAATCCTGCAATCCTGTGTTTTTTTCTGCCTAAACTGATATTAAGCCCAATGAAAAACATTAATGCCAAAGGTGTCTCCACGGGTAAAAATATATCCATTACTGCCAGAAATACAGCAGTGATCATATAAAAAATTTTTTGCTTTTTTGATTCCAGCCCCGGCTCCAAAAACACGTATGTTTTTATAAGAAATGCACCGACTGTAATATATATCGGTTCCCATATCCTAATAACTTCGTTAAGTATATTTTCTGCCATAATGTAAAATTTGACCTTTCCTAAATCCGTATATAACGAATGGTTTCTGCACCAGGCAACGCTGATTATGTCTATTTTAAACTTATTGTGCGGCCATTTCAATCTTTTATTCCGGGATTTTGCAGCGTTTGCATTTCTATATGTTGTTTCCTCCTGGTTCTCTGATTTATTTAATACATAACCATATGAAAAAAAGGAATTAAAATACTTTCCTGTCCTTATTCCTCCTTACCGCCTTTGCCGGGTTTCCCATAACAACCATTTCATCCTCCACATTACCGACCACCACAGCCCCCATTCCGACAATGGAATTTTCACCGATGGAAATTCTTTGTCTCACACTGGCGGAAAGCCCCAGATATGTATATTTTCCAATGCGGACCGCACCCGCAATATTACAGAATCCGGAAATTACACACCCCTCTTCTATAATGTCATCATGGCAGACGGACACATTGGGCTGTATCAGCACATAATCCCCGATTTCCACATTGCAGGAAATAAAACTGCCCATCTGAATCACTACGCCCTGTCCAATCCGGCTTGATTCCGGTATATATACATCCGGATGAACCAGCGCCGGCAATGCCATGCCATCGGCCTTTACCTTTTCAAACAGTTTCCTCCTTGTTTCCGGTTCACCGGTTCCCATAATTATTTCCAGTGCTGTTTTAAACCTGTCTTTTGCATTCTGATATGTATATACCCTTTTTCCGTTTACATATGGTTCTGTTTTCATATCATCAATAAAAACAATTTCACTCCACCGTTTTTCCTTTTGATTAATCAGCTGCGCAAGTTCCAGCATTTCCCTTCCATGTCCCCCGGCCCCGTATATCCCCATTACTTTTTCCATTGTTCTGCTCCTCTCTGTGCATATCAGCATATACAATACCTTCAAAAGGCAAACTACGGACATATATTTAAAACGCTATATTCATTGCTAATTTCTGTAGCGTTATTCCCAATTCGCTAAATATAATAGCTTTATCGGCAAAATATGCTATTATATTTAGCCTTTTATCATCTTTTTCTGCTTATACTTATTAGTAGAATGCTCCATCAGGGATATTGCCCATAAATGGGCCGATTTCAAAGATTTGAATCTGAAGGGTAAAAAACCAATGCCGGAAAACCAACTTGGCTCATATTTGAAAAAACTTAGAAAATCAAACAACTACACCCAGGAATATGTCGCTTCCTGTCTGGACATTATCCGGCAGTCGTACTCCCATTATGAAACGGGACGCACAACGCCAAATAATGAAACTCTGCAGAAACTGGCAACCCTTTACCACATTCCGCTGCAGAATTTCATCAGCCTGCAGCTGGGTTCTGTCCCGGCCGCGGAAAACACGCTTTCGGAATCCGCCCTCTGCCCGGGACTGAGTGCGCAGGAGCTGCAGCTTCTTTCCTCTTTCCGCAGGTTATCCCCGCAGGACCAGCAGGATATTACGGATTTTATACGGGTAAAGCTGGAGCGGGAACTGTAATTCCCGGTTACTGCCACTGATCCGCCATCGTATAAAATTCATAGTATATCCCCTTTTTTTCCATCAGCTCCTCATGCGTGCCTTCCTCCGTGATTCCCTCCTGGGTCAGCACTAAAATCCGGTCAGAATTTCTGATACTGGACAGCCGGTGCGCAATGGTAAGCGTGGTTCTGCCCTCTGACAGCTCCTTTAAGGACTTCGCCACCTCAAATTCACTTTCATTGTCCAGCGCCGAGGTCGCTTCATCCAGAATCAGTATCGGCGGATTTTTCAGAAATACCCTCGCTATGCTGATCCGCTGCTTCTGGCCGCCCGACAGCTTCACGCCCCGCTCCCCGATATAGGTATCATACCCGTCTTTCAGCTCCATGATAAAATCATCCGCTCCCGCAAGCTTAGCCGCCTTAATTACATCTTCCCTTGCGGCATCCAGGTTTCCATAGACAATGTTTTCATACACCGTGCCGGAAAACAGGTACACATCCTGCTGGACAATTCCTATTTTCTGTCTCAGGCTCTTTAAGGTATAATCCCTGATATCCCTGCCGTCCAGGCGGATACAGCCGGAATCAATGTCATAAAACCGCGGAATCAGGTTACACAGTGTCGTTTTTCCGCCGCCGGAAGGTCCGACAATCGCGACCTTTTCCCCTGCCCGGATGGAAAGATTCAGATTGGAAAATACCTCGTTGTGGTCGTCCGGGTACTCAAAACTTACATTTTCAAACTCTATGTTTCCGGAAACCTCTTCCAGCGGACGCGCGTTTTCCTCGTCAAAAATATCAATATCCGCATCCATAATCTGCAAAAACCGCTCAATTCCGGTCATGCCGCGCTGGAACTGCTCGGCAAATTCTATAATCCGGCGGATTGTGGCAATCAGCGTGGTAACATACAGCATATATGCGACCAGGTCTCCCGGCTTTATCAGCCCCTTTACCATAAATATACCGCCGCCGATGACAACGGAAAGGTACATGATACCGTCAAACAGCCGGGTGGACGTCTGGAACGCCGCCATATATTTGTAGCTTTCTTTCTTAATGTCATAAAACTTCCGGTTGTCGGCGGCAAATTTCCGGTTTTCCATTTCCTCGTTTGTAAACGCCTTAACCACCTTCTGCCCCAGCAGGCTGTCCTCGATACGTGCGTTTAATTCTCCAATCTGGTACCGCTGCCTGGAAAAAGCAAGTTTCATTTTCCGGTTCAGCGCCATACAGGTAAAAACCATAACCGGAACAATGCAGAATATCATCAGCGTAAGCCAGATATTGATTCTGGAAAGTATGACAAATCCCACCACGGCTTTCACTGCCGCAATAAAAAATTCCTCCGGACAGTGGTGTGCAAACTCTGTTACATCAAACAGGTCGTTCGTAATCCTGCCCATAATCTGTCCCACCTTGTTATTACTGTAATAGGTGTTGGACAGCTTCTGCAAATGGGAATATGCATCCGTTCTCATGGACGTTTCTATTTCCGCCCCCATCACATGCCCTACATCCGCCATATAATAGGCAGCTATTCCGTCCACAATGCGCAGAACAAAATAAATTCCGCCGAGTACCAGCACGGTACGGACAGACAGTGCCGCCAGGTCACGGATTCCTTCATTGGTAATGTAACGCATTATCAGCGGCAGCACCAGTTCGCAGACAGTCGTAAGCGATGCGCAGAACAAATCCAGCGCTACCGTTTTTACATACGGTTTATAATAAGGAAGAAACCGCTTCAGAAGCTCTGTTGTTTTATATTCTCTCGTATTCATGTTTCACCTCATAAGTATCTGGTAATTTTATAAAGTATAGCAGATGGCATCTTCAAAGTACAGTACAAAATTGTTACGATTCACGGCCAGGGCCGCTCATAGTAACAATTCGGGGCGATATTCAGAGTTTTGCTTCGCAAAAATCGCCCCTCACTCCTGAATCATGTACTCACGGAATGCGCAGCCAGTGCGCATTCCTGACCCGTGAAAAGTAACAAAAATTTACCGCCGCTTTCTGGCAGACTGCAAGTTTTACTTTACATTCAGCCACAGAATTGTTAAAATAAGAAAAAATTATATAACATATCTGTGTGCAAAAGATAAGATTGGAGGATATTATGGAAGCAAATTCTGTATCCGATATAGAACTGTCAATGATTTTCTGTTCGGGGATTAAAGAAGGGGATCGCTATAATATACTGACGGTTTCTCCGGGAACACGAAACCTGCAGCAGGGAGTTGTGGAATCATCCCAGCCAAAGCTGAATGTGCGGAAACCATACAAACGCGACTGTCCGGAACTGATGCTTGTGCTTGACGGCGAGGTTCTGCAGAAAATTGATGAACGGGAATACCTGTATCCTGCCGGTTCCTGCTGCCTGTTTCATCCCGGCATGACACACCTGGAACGCTTCACCGCACAGTCAAAGGCAGTGTTTATCTGTCTTTCAGATGAACTGCTGGAAAAACTGGGGCAGGTTGACGGTGCAGACAATAACGACATTTTTCAGTATGCATGTAAATCGGCAGCAGCTGCCAGGACAAAGGAATATGCTGAATTTTTTCCAGCATGTGAAAATGACAAAAATAACAAACGTCTCCGCGAGCTTTCAGACCTCCTTATGTATACCCTGCTTTCTCCAAAACTTGGGGCGGAATACATGGTTCTGGGCATTATCTGCGAGCTGTTTGACATTCTGGATTCCAAAGAAAACTATTATACCACATTCGTTGATTCTGAAATGAATACAGATGCGCTGATATTCGCACGCATCTGTCATATTCTGGAAGCAACCAATGGACATGTTTCCCGCTCAAAACTTGAAAAAATCCTGGGATTCAGTGGAAATTACCTGAATACCATTGTCCAGAAACATGCCGGAATGTGCCTGTTTGACTATGGGATGACATTCTGCCTGGACAAAGCAGCAGAGCTTCTGACTACAACAAAATCATCCATCACTGCAATTGCAAAGGAACTGCAGTTTACCAACCAGTCCCATTTCTACAAGCTGTTCCGTGAAAAATACGGTATGACGCCAAAGGAATACCGAAAGGAATATACAGTGGAAGCTCTGTCATAAACAGAGCTTCCGGTTTTCATATACATTCCTGCTGTAGTCTACGCTGCTATAATTCCCGCCGCTGCACTTCTTAAATCATCGGTTGCACGTTTCAGCTCAGCCGCCTGTTCCTCCGATACATTCGCCGGTTTCGTTCGGCTGACAAGTTTTTTTACATAAGAAAGGCTGCTCTTAATCTGATGCCGTCTGGAACTGTCCAGCGTCTTTTTCTGCTCCCTGTATGCCAGTTCCACCTGCCGGATTAACGTGTCTGCCTCGCTTCTGATATCAATATATGCCTTCCGCTGCCCGTCTGTCGCCTCATACTGCGCGGCATCACGGATTGCACGCTCGATTTCCGCATCCGAAAGATTGGAGCTTGCCGTAATCGTAATCTCCTGGTGCCTCCCGGTACCCAGATCCTTTGCCGAAACCTGCACAATTCCATTTGCATCAATATCAAATGTCACTTCAATCTGCGGCACACCTGCAGGGGCAGCCTTAATCCCCCGGAGCTGGAAACGCCCAAGCAGCTTGTTATCCCTTGCAAACTGCCGTTCGCCCTGTAAAACCTTGATATCCACAGAGGTCTGGAAATTGGACGCAGTGGAAAAAACTTTGCTGTACCGTGTTGGAATCGTTGTGTTACGGTCAATCAGTTTTGTGGAAACCCCGCCCACCGTTTCAATGGAAAGGGAAAGCGGCGTTACGTCCATCAGAATAATTTCCGCTGCCTGCGTTCCTGCCACAAGCGCGCCGGAAAGTTTTCCGCCCTGCACTGCTGCACCAAGCGCCACGCACTCATCAGGATTTAAATTCCGGGACGGTTCTTTTCCCGTCAGTTTTCTTACCTGGTCAAACACTGCCGGAACACGGGTGGAACCGCCCACCAGCAGAACAAGCCCCAGGTCAGCTGCCGTAATCCCCGCATCACTGAGCGCCTGCTGCACCGGACCGGAAGTACGCTCCACCAGGTCCTGTACCAGCTCGTTAAACTTCGCACGGGTAAACGTCATTTCCATGTGTTTCGGTTCACCCTTTACCGTGGTAATAAACGGCAGGTTGATACTAGTACAACATTGCTTAAATAATAATGAATAAATGTTGCTTTTTTATTGTA
>CAJUND010000022.1 GCA_910587655.1 uncultured Agathobacter sp.
ATCGTGAACAGGCATTGTAAAATAGGACTCATCAAAATAGCTTTTGTTAAAAATAAGTTTTCCATCTTCGACAATTTCTTTTCTCTCATCACATGACCATGCAACGCAGTAATTTAAAGTATGATGCCAGCTAAAAATAAATATACCATCTTTCTTCAGGTAAGAAGCTATTTTATCAAAAATCCCTTGTAAATCGGTAGTCCAGCCGATTCCGTATATGGAATATACATAGTCAAAATAGTTTTGGGGAATATCCGCTTCAGCTTCCATAGGGGAACATATAAGTTTTGCAGTATATCCGTTTTCTTTTAGAAGCTTATCCGCATTTTCGAGCTGCTTTTGTGATAAATCCATTCCCCAGAGTTCACCTGCATTTCTATCCGCAAGATATTTTAATGAATGTCCACTGCCACAACATATTTCCAATACCTTTTTCCCGCATACATCTTGAAATAAGTGCAAATCATCTTCTGTCACGAATTTTACACCATATTTAGGCAATGCCGTTGTTCCAAACCACAAATCAGCGTGTTTATTCCAATACCGCTTGTTAGTATCTATTATTTTTGCGTTCTCCATAGTATTAACCTCTCCGAAATACTGTTTGTCAAATTGTTCAATTTCATTATCTTACCACCAAAGTACGCACAAGTCAAAAAATAAACTTACCCACCTTATATCAAAAAAGGACTGCATTCTGCAAGCCTTTCTCCAGTGTGTTGTTCCATATTCAGTTTTTTATTTATGTTATATGCCCTGCCAACCATGCTGTTACTGAATTACGGAATGCCTTGATTTTTACTGGGTTTGTTGATGTATCGCTCCGCATGGTCTTCTTCGGGCAAACAGACTGTGTGGCATATCCTTTTTCGAAGTTTCAATCAATACACCGGCTTTTCCATCACAACAAAGAGGTATTTGTCTATTTTCTGCGTTGCCTGGAAATAACTTTCGCTAAAAAAGTGCAGAAGCTTTTCTTTGTCCGCCTTTAAATATATCACCGTGAATATAGGATAATCATAAGGATAACGGTAATATACCCGCTTAAATCTCCCTTCATCGGCATCAAATCCCGGATAATAAGGTCTTAGTTTTTCTTGTATTTCCCTGCTTTCCTCATCTGTAAATTCCTCCGCCAGCTCTTCAATGTCCGGAAGCCTTTCCCCGTCCTGATAATCAGAAACATCCTCCACCGCATTGATAAAATACTCTGACATCTCATTCAGCTTTTCCCTATGTTCATTGCAAAATGCCGACAGTTCATTCAGGATTTTTTCTTCCTTCACTTTCTCAGATGACGGGAAATTTTCCGAGGTGGTGATGGTATATATCACGAGCTCCCCCCAGGATCTCCCATAAAAATCCTCAAAAGGTTCTTCAAAAGCTCCCGGCATAACATACATCCCTATCCTTCCACTGGAAGAAAATGGTTTGAGTTTTTTCTCTGTCCTGTCGTCAACAAACGTCAGCATATTATATGCCTTTGTTTTAATGAAAGGAGCCGACCTGCTGCCTGCCCCAAGCAGCAATCCCAGGCAAAGGACTGCTGCTGCCATTATCACTTTTTTCATTCTTTCACCTCCATGCTGCCGTCTGCCATGAGTTGTCACATTAACACGTTCCTCCTTATCAAGATGTCTGACTCCCTCTATCCCCATATAATATAAAAATGGAGATTCAGAAAATAAATAATCCAGCTCATCCAGCGGTCTGTGTTAAATTCCGCATAGCGCATATAATCGTTCAATTATACATACGGACATCTTTCTATCACGGCGAAAAGGTATTTATCTATTTTTCGCACTTCCGGCCAACAAGGGTTGTTCAATGACTCCTCCAGCATTCTTCCATCCGCCTTTATGTATACAACTATAAATTCAGGATCCGGACATTCCCCCTCATAATCATAAGGATAATAGTAGTATACCTGTTTAGACTCTTCTCTATAGCCAAGAGGATAATAAGGCTCCAGCTTGTCTAATATCTCTTTGCTTTCTTTATCCGTCAATGCAGCTGCCAGTTCATCAATATCCGGAAGTTTTTCCTCATCCTCGTAATCGGAGACATCTTCCACTGCATCAAGAAAATACTCTGACATCTCATTCAGCTTCTCCCTGTGTTCATTGCAAAATGCTGCAAGGTCTTTCAGCTTTTCTGCTTGCTCTCCCTTTGAAAGGGATATCAGGACTTCCTCCTCTTCTGTCCCAGCACCATCTGTCCCGCAGCCAGCCCCAAGCAGCAATCCCAGACAGAGGACTGCGGCTGCCATTATCACTTTTTTCATTCTTTCACCTCATGCTGCCGTCTGCCAGGAGTTGTCTCATGAACACTCATCGGTATCCGGTATACCGTCCCCATCAGTATCCTTAAGCAAATCCCAATCCTCAAAGTCCGAATACTGGTTCTCCTATTCCTGTAGCGCAGCCATGGAGGTTTCCTTCTCCCCGGGAACCGTCCGGGCATATACTCCAAAATCCGCACCGTCCATTCCGACTGCCGCTGCCAGTACCAGTATCCGCTTTGTCATTTTCCCTTTTTTCGTTTTTCCATTAACACGTTCCTCCTTCTCCTGCAGACATATACGAAAAAAGCCGCAATGAATCATTGATATCCACTGCGGCTGAACCATCCTAAAACGCACCCATCCCAAAAACAGCATTCCGTAGACTTCAGGCTTTGCGTCCCCGGGTTTGCCTTTTGATGGATTAATTTTATCATAAATCTACTTTAAAGGCAAGCTGCTGACTATTATCCCATTTTTCAATTCCATTATACATATGGCAGACTTTCCATTACTGCAAAGAGGTGTTCGTCTATTTCCTGCGTTATCCAGTGACGCCTTCCGCTAAAAAAGTCCAAAAGGTTTTCTTTATCTCCTTTTAAATAAAACACCATATAGTCAGGATACGTATATTCCCCATCATAATCATCATTATAGGGATAATAGTAAGATACACCCTTAAACGAACCAAATCCCTCTTCGGCATCAAATCCGACAAGATAATAGGGCTTCAGTTTTTCCAGTATCTTCCTGCTCTTTTCATCTGTAAACGTACCCGCAAGCTCTTCATCATCCAAAAGCGGTTCTTCGTCCTGATAATCAGAAATGTTCTCTGCCGCATGAATCAGGTACTCTGATATCTCATTCAGCTTCTCTTTATGCTCTTTGCAGAATGCTGTCAGTTCATTCAGTCTTTTTTCACTCTCCTCATACGGCAGAGCAAGCAAACCAAACTCTTCCTCACGTGATGGGAAAGCTTGACCGATGAAGGAAGATATCGCAAAAGACGCCCCGTGTCCCCATCTTTCGAAAGGTCCTGGCATAACATACATCCCTGCCTCCCCGCTGGCAGAAAATGGTACGAGTTTCTCCTCCGGCTCCTCACTGGAATCAGATGGCTCGCTGGCGTCAATAAGTCCCGGTATGACATACACCCCTCTGGAAGAATACGAGACCGCCATACTGCTGCCTGCTCCAAGCAGTAAGCCCAGACAGAGGACTGCAGCTGCCATCAGCATTTTTTTCTTCAATTCTTCACCTCCTCCATTTTATTGGTATAGGAATTCCATTTATAAATCTTTTCATCTTTCACATACTTTGGTTTACTCTTTATTGCATGTGAAATATATTGGTAATAACCGTAAGGAACATAATACTGCATGTAATCTTGTTTGAATGCGTAAAGAATCATCTCAATATCATTTGCGACTGCGGAACCGTTATGTCTCATAATTCCCTTTGCACTCGGCACGCAAAAAATATTTTCATTGTCTTTATTATCCTTTTTTTCTTCTTTATAGTCCAATTCTGCATTTCTTTTCGGTTCATAGTCATGGTTGCAAAGAGCGCCAGCATACATATCCGCCAGTCCCATCACATGCCCGAATTCATGTGCAGCAACTCCTTCATAATACATGAGCGAGTACAAATCACTCTTGTAAGCTTTACATTCTCCGCTTTTCTTGTTTTTGTGTTTACTGCAATAACTATTGTATATCGTAAGTATACGATTACAGTCTGATTTCCATACAACCTTGTCCATATGCGATATCCCGCATTTTCCACTCTTCAGATTCACCTCAATATGCCTTCCGGACTTCTTTTTTTCCTCTATAATCTTTACGGAAAAGTTCACCTTCATGCCATTGTTAAAGTCATATCTGGATCCCTTGTAAACTCCATTCCAACGGGATTTAATTCCGTCTATTGCCAGATCCTTTAATGTACAGTCTTTTCCCAGTCTTTTTATAATTTTATTGTTTTCCACCTGATGCTCAATTCCAGGATTATTTTGGCTTAACACATCACGTGCCTTTATCCCGACATCTCCTTTAAAATGAACTTTCAAAGTCATTGTCACATCGTTTTTACGTATTGTTAAATATGACGGAGCATATGACATTTTTAAACGCTGATATGCATTACCTGCTTTAAATTTGGGATACATCTTCTCCACCGTATCCTCACGCACCGGAGCCTTTTTTCCAAGAAGTGTCCCATGTCCATCCCATGGCTCCCCGTCTTCATCCAGCATATCGTCCCCTGGATACTCATCAGCATCCAGTATACCGTCCCCATCCCCGTCATCGCTTGTAGGATCGGAAATTACAGGCAGAACATAAATTTCATCCAGCATCTGCTCCAGCGTAACCCCATCCTTATTTCTCAGATTCCGGTATCTTTTGCTCCATCCAGCATACCACCATGCTTCCTTATAATATGTTTCAAGATACCCGGAAAAGGTCGGAAGAACCACCGTACCATCCTCTTTTACGGTCACCCGCTCCTGGTTTATCTCCTCCCAGTCCGTCAGGCCATCCCCGTCCGTATCTGTTGGTCCGTCACACACAAGCTCGCTTTTAAGCACAATCGTATTCAGCCCCAGGCAGGTAATCATATGATAAGCCGTGTTCGGCACATCCGGCACAAATCCATAAATATAATCCAGTACTCCATCTGCAAAATCATTGTAATTAAAAAGTAACTTTCCCTCTGTCCGGGCAGCAAGTATAGCATACCATGTATCATACCGGATTCTACGCTCAACACCAAGACAATGTATATTTGCTTCGATCACATTCTCAATTAGAGAAACACTTTCTGTGTTTACATACGTATTACCCAAAAATACCGCAACTTTAAAAGCATTATCCCTCATTTCAAGACTGGTCAATGTGTTCATCTGCTTATTAATTAATTTTACATGCGGTCTTACATTTACAAGTTTACTAATCATAGTATTCATCTGAGTAAGATTTCCTGCATAATTACTGCCATCAGAGGTGCGAACCACCTCCCCGTTCTGGTCAATGATATGAAATCTCACGCTTTTGCTCTTGTATTCCATGGTCCCGCATATCTGTATAATATTTTTTTTAATTGACTGGAATTCTTCTGTTGTCAGCCCTTGCCCATTATTATTGATACAAAAAGCAATATCCACCATCTCCCGGTCAGATGTCTCTTCTGCTTCATCAGCCCTTTCCATGGAAAATGACTGAATATCGTCAGCCGCTGGTTCACTTTCCGGAAGAACACCGCCCTCAGCCGCTGTTCTCTTCCCATCATTCCCGCTCCCAAGTCCCATGGGAACCGGCATGGAATCCTTCATTTCATTTTTCCCGGAAGGATTATCCACCTCAAATCCAATCTCACACAGCCATAACTCCATATCAAGAATGCAGTATGTCCCGATTTCATCCACGTCTGCCTGAATACTGTGATGTTCTTCATCCACTGTCGTATTTACCGGACAGAGAAAATTCTCATCTTCGTCAAATTTAAATACCTGATACCGATTGATTCCTTTCAGCTCTTCTGAACTGTACTCATCATAAATATATTTTTTGTTAATTTCAAAATTCAGCGTAATACTATCAATCCCCTCCGGGGACGTATCATTCAGCAGAAGGATTTCCGGTATGCAGCCCAGCATATATTCCTGCTGAACCGCATTTGCATACGCACTTTCCCGCACCAGCATCTCAGAGATTGCACCGCCGCTTCCTTTCACGGAAAAGCTCATCTGATACTGTTCATTTTTATCATTGACCTGTTCCAGAACGGGATTATCCTTATCAAACGCATACTCATACCGGTACTCTGCATCCGGATATCCGAAAGTTTCCGGATTCAGCGGGTCTAAGCCAATCTGGATTTCATACCCGTCCAAAAGTGTATCCCCGTCCGTATCTGCTTTAGCCGGGTCTGTCCCGTATACCTGAACCTCCTCTCCGTCCGTCAGCAGGTCAGAATCCGTATCCGCCACATAACAGTCTGTTCCCAGCTCCTGCTCCTTTAAGGTATTCAGCCCGTCCTCGTCAAAATCCCATTCGCCGTCTGCAATCCCAGACTCCGGGTCCGTGTACTTTGTTGTGGGATCCGTTGAGGAATAAAAAACCTCATAGCCATCCTTCAGTCCGTCCCCATCGGTATCCGCATTGTTTGCATCCGTTCCGTATTCTTCCTCATAATCGTCAGGAATCCCGTCCCCGTCAGTATCCTTCAGCGAATCCCAGTCCTCATGGTCCGGATAATGGTTCTCTTCCCCGCTGTCTGACTCACTGTTTTCTTCACTATCCTCTGCCTCCACAGTATATTCATGTACGGAATATGCATGCGGTTCGTCATTTTCCGTACCGCCGCACCCGTGAAAGCCAAAGGAAACCGTTTTGCCTGCCTTTATCACGCTGTTGTGTCCCGCATTTTTCACCACGTAGTGGTTTTTTTCACAGGACTCTATATCTGCATTCCAGATCTGTGTAATTTCCCTGTCAAAATCAAACTTCAGCACCCAGTCCTCAATTGCAGTATCACTGTTGTTTGTGATGGAAACTGCCGCGGAAAATCCGCTCCCCCAGTCATTTTCCACCTGATAGCTGACAGAATAATTTCCTTCACTTACCAAAACCGGCTTTCCAGGCAGCTTATATTCTTTCGGAAAACCCGGGAAATTTTCCTGTCCGCTGAAACCAAACTCCACACTCTTACCAGCTGCAATATCCTCATTCCACCCGGCATTTTTTATCACATAATAATCTTCTTTGTGACTGCTGACTTTTGCGTTCCAGATATTGGAAATTTCGCCGCTGTAATCCATTCCAAGACCCCAGTTTTCAATGCTGGCATCTGCTGTATTTTCAATTTTTACACTGGCATTGTATCCCCCCTCCCAGTGTCCCGTAAGGGTAAAAACCACCCTGAAATCCTTTCCCTCATAAATATCTTCCATCGTTACGCCGTCCCAGCCCGGCTCTGTTTTTTCACCAGCTGATACATCATCTCCGGCAGGCTCTGCTGTTATGGAAGTCTCCGTTCCCTCCGGAACCGTATGGGCATATACCCTTGTATTCATACTTCCTATTCCGACTGCTGCTGACAGCAACACTGCCAGTACCCGCTTTGTCATTTTCCCTTTTCTTGTCTTCACCATTAACACTTTCTCCTTTCTATTGATGACATAAACGCAAAAAAGCCGCAATGAATTATTTATATTCACTGCGGCTGAACCATCCTAAAATGCACCCATCCCCAAAAACTGCATTCCGTAGACTTCAGGCTTTGCGTCCCCAGGTTTCCCCGGGTTTGCCTTTTGATGGATTAATTTTATCATAAACCTACTTTAAAGGCAATCAATTCTTTTAATTTCAAAATAATTTTTACCCAAAACATAATACTGCTATTTCTGAAAATGTCACAGCAAAAAAGACCAGGCACACTCACCCGGTCTTTTCTCTGCTATCTTATCCGCATCCTAAGAAACCTTCAGCACAAACTTCTGAATCTCCTTCTCATCCGAAACCTTTTCAATCTGTGCCCCAATCTGGCGCAGCTTCTCCTCAAATGACTCATAACCGCGTTCGATGTAATAGATATCATCAATAATCGTGATACCGTCCGCCACCAGTCCGGCAATCACAAGCGCAGCCCCCGCCCTTAAATCCGGGGCATTCACCCGCGCACCTGAATAGTTTGGCACACCGCGTATAATCGCGATATTACTTTCCACCTTAATGTCCGCCCCCATACGTGTCAGCTCATCCACGTATTTAAAACGGTTCTCAAAAATACTTTCCGTCACCGTGCTTGTTCCCTCTGCAATGCCGAGAATCACTGCCATCTGCGGCTGCATGTCTGTCGGGAATCCCGGATACGGCAGTGTCGTTACCTGCGTATGATGCAGGCTGCGGTCTGAAATCACACGGACGGCATCATCAAATTCCTCCACCCGGCATCCGACTTCCAGAAGCTTCGCCGTAGTAGCTTCCAGGTGCTTTGGAATCACGTCCCTTACTATCACGTCACCGCCTGCCGCGGCAACTGCAAACATAAATGTCCCGGCCTCAATCTGGTCCGGAATGACAGAATATTCTGTTTTATGGAGTTTTTCCACACCCACGATACGGATAACGTCTGTTCCGGCTCCGCGGATATTCGCCCCCATGCTGTTTAAAAAGTTGGCAACATCAACCACATGCGGTTCTTTTGCCGCATTTTCAATCACGGTTTTTCCGTCCGCCATGGCTGCCGCCATCATAATATTAATTGTGGCACCAACGGATACCTTGTCAAGATAAATATGGGTTCCCTTAAGGTTCTCTGCCTCTGCCACTACCAGACCGTGCTCTATCTCCACATTTGCGCCCATGGCACGAAATCCCTTGATGTGCAGGTCAATCGGCCGGCTGCCGATGTCACATCCGCCCGGAAGCGCCACCTCTGCCTTTTTGTATTTCCCCAGCAACGCTCCAATCAGATAATAGGAAGCCCGGATTCTGCGGATAAACTCATTATCAACGCTGACGTCGCGGATAAATGAGCCGTTGATTTTTACGGTATGTTCATCCACGCGCTCTACCTGCGCCCCGATTTCCTCAATCGCCTGTAACAGGACATTAATATCCCTGACATTTGGTAAATTGTCTATTGTGACAGTTTCATCCGTCATGATTGCTGCTGCCAGTATTGCAAGTGCTGCATTCTTTGCACCACCGATTTTCACTTCACCACTCAGCGTATTGCCGCCTTTGATTACATACTGTTCCATATCCCACCTCAAAAATGAAATGCCCTACTATCTATACTATTCGTTACTTTTGTGATTGCTATTCAAATTTTTTATTTTTATTTGAAATCCGGCAGACCGGCTGGCTGATACCTTTGCATGGATAACGCCGACAGTGCTCTTACCCACCCCCGGCATTCCATAATTGTACCGCTACTGCGTACTTTCCATATTTTCCGTGGCAGCATTCGGGTCTGTCTGTGTCAGGGAATTTTTAAATACAATTTTTGCGAGGGCTTTCTCCTCAACCTTCCATCCGTCCTTTTTCTGCCAGTCTGCAAGCACCTCCTGGTATTTTTCACTCTTTCGGGTATTGATAATGGTTTCGCGGTTCTGCTTTGTTGCCTCCTCGTCCGTTTCCGCATCAAGTTTTACAAAATAAAGCGCGCTTTCTGTTTCAATCAGTCCGGAAGTCTCTCCTTCCTTAAGCGCATCAAGTTCTTTTCTGACAGCCTCTTCCAGCTGGGTGTCATCCGCTGCGTAGGCACCGGTGGTAACCTCCTGGTTATGTGCCTTTGCAACACCGCTCAGTGTCGCTCCGTCCTCTTTCAGCTCTGCCTCCATTTTCTGAGCGTCTTCCTTAAGACCGGCTTTTTCCTCTTCCGTGTATTCCGTCTGGGTTCCATTCTCATCTGTATGGGAATCCGTGGAAATTTTAACCATGCTGTATCCGCGTTTGTTGGCTTCCTCATCGGAAACATTAGTATCCGCCTCTGCCTCAATGGCTTTTTTCATCCTGCTTCTAATCGTATAAAGCGTCAGAACCTCTTCCACGATTTCCTGGTCCGCCCCCATTTCTGCAAGGGTATCCCCGGAATTTGCCTCTATAAACTTCTTTGCTGCTTCCTTTACCGCCTTTTTATCCTCATCCGTAAGCTTAATCTTATAATCATCCATATGGGCTTTCAGCGTATACATTTCATGCAGCTGCTCCATGGCGGAATCCTTCACACTGTCCTCAAGCGTGGAATCCCCGCCGAGCGTCTGGCTCCAGATTTCCTCGTTGCCGAGATACATCCTGTACTGGTCCTCCATCGCTGCCTGCTGGTAACGGCACATAAAATTTGCTATGCCAAGGGTGACTGTCTGCCCTTTCATGGATGCAGCCTTTGCATCTTTATTTATTCCGCATCCGGTAAATGCTGATGCGGTAAGCGCACCTGCAAGAATTACTGCTGCTATACGTTTAAATTTCATATTTCCTCCCACCTGTATGCCCTGTGTGTAAGCACTCGTTCCTATATTATAGTGCTTTTCCCCCCAAGTATCAAGAGTTTTTTTAAATTTACCCTAACAGCACTTCCATCTGCTGCAGCAGCTGTTTCACCACATCCATAATCTCCCTGTTTTTCTCCCTGGAATTCGCTTCCGTAAACCAGGTAAAATACGGGTTCTTTGCATCCGCAGTAAATTTCAGTGACGGCGCGCATGCCGCAACCAGCTCCGGTATCTTCGACAGGTCCACCCTGGCACGCTCATACATCGTAATTTTAAGTTCATTATCCTTTTGTACAACTTCCTTAATATATAGCCTGTGCGCCATCCCTTTGAGTTTTGCAACCTCAAGCAGGTTTTCCACTGATTTCGGCGGCTCCCCGAACCGGTCGATCAGTTCCGCAAGAATTTCCTCTGCCTCCTCGTCCGTCTCAACGCCCGCAATCCGCTTATACATATCCAGTTTCTGGGATTCACTGGCAATATAGGACGGAGGGATAAACGCATTGATTCTGATATCGACAGTGGTATCAAACGACTCTTCCACCTGATCCCCGCGCGCTTCCTTTACCGCCTGGTTTAGCATTTTGCAGTACAGGTCATACCCGACCGCCTCCATATGCCCGCTCTGCTCGGCTCCCAGAAGGTTTCCCGCCCCCCGGATTTCCAGGTCCCGCATGGCAATCTTAAACCCGCTTCCCAGGTCGGAATACTCACGGATGGAGGCAAGACGCTTCTCCGCCACTTCCCTGAGTATCTTATTCCTCCGGTACATTAAAAAGGCATAGGCAGTCCGGTTGGAACGCCCCACGCGCCCGCGCAGCTGGTAAAGCTGGGAAAGCCCCATGTTGTCCGCGTCATGGATAATCATGGTATTGACGTTTGAAATATCAAGTCCTGTTTCAATAATTGTCGTGGATACCAGTACATCAATCTCTCCGTTAATAAATCGGTACATGATATCCTCCAGCTGGCTTTCCCTCATCTGCCCGTGCGCAAACGCCACCTCCGCCTCCGGCACAAGCGCCTGGATCTTTAACGCAACCTCGTCAATATCCTTTACCCGGTTATACACGTAATAAACCTGGCCGTCCCTTGCCAGCTCCCTGGTGACCGCCTCACGTACCATCTCCTCATTGTATTCCATGACATAGGTCTGTACCGGCATACGGTCAAGCGGCGGCTCCTCTAAAACGCTCATATCCCGGATGCCAATGAGACTCATGTGCAGGGTACGCGGAATCGGCGTCGCAGTCAGCGTCAGCACATCCACATTCGTCTTAAGCTGCTTGATTTTCTCTTTGTGTGCCACGCCGAAACGCTGTTCCTCGTCTATAACCAGAAGCCCCAGGTCCTTAAACACGACGTCCTTTGACAGAAGCCTGTGGGTTCCCACCACAATATCCACCTGCCCTTTTTTCAGGTCCGCAATGCTTTTCTTCTGTTCCGCAGCAGAACGGAACCGGCAGAGCAGATCCACCCGTACCGGGAAATCCTTCATCCGCTGCGCAAAGGTGTTGTAAATCTGCTGCGCAAGAATAGTTGTCGGCGCAAGGTAAGCCACCTGTTTGTTTTCCTGGACAGCCTTAAATGCGGCACGGATGGCAATCTCTGTCTTTCCGTATCCGACGTCCCCGCAGATCAGGCGGTCCATGATTTTGGTGCTTTCCATGTCCCGCTTGGCAGCTTCAATTGCCAGCTCCTGGTCCTCCGTTTCCTCAAATGGAAACAGCTCCTCAAACTCCCGCTGCCAGACCGTGTCGGGTCCGTACACGTAACCGTTTTTTTCCTCTCTCTCGGCATACAGTTTTACTAAATCCTGCGCAATCTCGCGCACGGCGCCGCGTACCCTGCCTTTGGTCTTTGACCACTCCTGCCCTCCGAGTTTATTCAGCTTCGGTTTTCTAGCATCCTTTCCGGCATACTTCTGAATCAACTCCAGCTGCGTTGCCAGAATATAGAGGTTGGAACCTCCAGAATATTCAATCTTGATATAATCTTTTACTTTATGGTCCGTTTCAATCTTCTCAATACCCCTGTAAATTCCCAGACCATGGTTTTCATGCACCACGTAATCCCCGACCGTAAGTGCCGTAAAGCTCTGGATTTTCTCACCTTCATAGGTACGGTGCCGCTTCTTTTTCTTTTTTTCCGCACCAAAAATATCTGTCTCGGTAATCACCGCAAACTGCAGAATGGGATACTCATATCCCTTGTGTACCTTGCCGTAGCACACCATAATCTGTCCCGGCAGCAGCTCATGGTCATAGTCATCTGTATAGAAACAATTCAAACCTTCATTTAATATGTCATCAGCAAGCCGTTTTGCCCTTGTTCTCGAACCGGAAAGAAGAATAATCCGGTATCCCTTCTTTTTATAATGCTTTAAATCCTTTATCAGCAGCTCAAAGCTGTTATTATAGGCGTTTACGCTCTGTACATGTACGGCAAACTGCCCGTTTGAAGAAAGTCCGCAGGTTTTCACATCCAGCGCGGAAACCGCTGTGCAGGAATATTTCTCAAGCTTCCCCATAATTTCCCGGAACCCGAACAGCTCTTTCATCTGTCCCGGCAGAATATATCCTTTTTCCAGACGCTGCTTCATGCTTTCCGAAAATTCCAGTTCCGTCTGCTTTCCGCGTTCCGTGCTCCTGCCCAGCTCGTCAAAAAACAGAAAAGTTTCATCCGGATTAAAATAATCAAGAAGACATGTGCGCGCTCCGCCGAAATAGGAAAGAAATGCATCCATCCCGGCTGTCACGGACAGTTCCCCCCATTCCTCGGCAAGCTCCTGCGCCATGGACAGCGCCCGGTGCGCCTCCTCGGTTTTCATCTCTTTCCGAAGCTTCTCGGAAAAGTCTTTGGCCTCTTTTAAAAACGCTTCAATTCCGGCTTCTTTTTCTTCTTTTGAAAGCACCAGCTCACATGCCGGATAGATGGTAAGCGACTCAAGGTTTTCAATGGATTTCTGGCTCTCCACGTCGAAGGAACGTATCATATCCACCTCATCGCCCCAGAACTCAATCCGGACGGGATTTTCATCCGTCAGCGGAAACACATCCAGAATGCCCCCGCGGAGTGCAAACTGCCCGATATTGTCAACCTGGTATTCCTTTTCATACCCCATCCGCAGCAGCTGCGCCACAAGCTCCTCCAGGTTTACGGTATCCCCCGGTGCAAGATGCAGGATACTGTCCCACATCTGTTTTGCCGGCGCCATCGTATTCATAAAAGCGTCAAACGTTGTAATTACTGTTACGCTCTCCTGCTCTCGGACTGCCTTAAGCGCCGTAATACGTTCCGCAGTCAGCAGGTTGCCCCTGACATCCGACTGGTAGAACAGTACATCCTTCGGCGGATAATACACGGCTGTCCGGTCAAAAAACCGGTAATCCTCATAAATCTCCCTTGCCTTCTGCTCATGGAACGTAACAATAATACGATTCTTTCTCGCCCTGCCGAGCGCATAAATCATATGCGGTTTCTGCGCATCCGTACAGCCGGAAACTGTAACCAGTCCCGGTTTCTGCAGTGCGCGTGCCATTTCCCCATATCCGCTTAATTCTTCCAGCGGCTCAATAAATGCTCTCACCCTTGTCTCTCCTGCTTTTTTGCATTAAAATCATTCATTGCCCTGTCCGCAAACCCCTGTGCCATCAGGACCGCAGCAAGTCCTGCATCCCTTATGGCGTCCTCCGCCAGGGCACGGTCCTCCTCCGTAAAACGTCCCAGCACATAATCCGCCAGGTCCCAGCCCTGTGGCTTTTCCCCCACGCCGATTTTGATACGCATAAAGTTCTGCGTTCCCGTGCAGGCAATAATGCTCTTAATTCCATTATGCCCGCCTGCACTCCCTTTTTTGCGCACGCGGATATTTCCCGGAGCCAGTGAAATATCGTCAAAAATCACCAGCATTTCCGATTCCGCATCCAGCTTGTAAAAATGAATGATTTCCGCAATGCTCTCCCCGCTTAAATTCATATAGGTCTGCGGTTTGGCAAGAAGTACTTTCGTGCCCTCAATCATTCCCGTGCCGACCAGCGCTTTGTGTTTCTTTTCCCTGATGGAAATTCCATAGCGGTCCGCAAGCGCGTCCACAGCGTCAAATCCAATATTATGTCTTGTCTTTTCGTATCTTCTGTCCGGATTTCCCAGACCTGCAATCAAAAACATACCAGTTCCTTCCCTAAAAATAATGATTCACCTGAAAAGAGGCTGCGGATTACTCCACAGCCCCCACAACAACCTTATTTTAAAGGTTTATTCCTTCTCCTGCAAGACCTCTTCATATTTTTTTAGTATTAACCCCTGAATATGCTCCCTTGTTCCGGAATTAATCGGATGTGCTATGTCGCGGTATTCCCCGTCGCTCGCCCTGCGGCTCGGCATTGCAATAAACAGGCCCTTTTCCCCCTCAATAACCTTAATGTCATGAACCACAAATTCATCATCAATGGTAATGGAAACCACTGCTTTCATCTTTCCCTCTTTGTCTATCCTGCGGATTCTTACATCTGTAATCTGCATAACCATCCCCCTTTTAGTCGTATGTAGGTATTCCACAATCTGTTCCTTCTAAAGCAGGTATCTGTCGTTTTTTTCTGAAACGATCAGTATTTTATTCTCGCCGCTGTAATAGGTATTTGCCTTGAGCGTCCCGCGGCTTTCCACGATACAGTTTTCCACATGGGTATTGTCACCAATATACACATCATTCAGAATAATGGAATTTTTGATGACACAGTTTTTCCCGACAAACACTTTTTTAAACAGCACTGAATTTTCCACCTGGCTGTTGATAATACAGCCGCTTGACACCAGACTGCCGCTGACCTTTGAACCGGCATTGTATTTTGCAGGCGGCAGATCGTCCACCCTTGAATAAACCTTTGGCTCCTGCCGAAAAAAGTGGTCGCGCACGTCGGACTTTAGAAAATCCATATTGGTACGGAAATAGTCGTCCACACTCGCAATATTGCTCCAGTAGCTTTTCAGTTTGTATCCGCAGATTTTCTTGATATTCCGGTACCGAATAAGTACATCTGTCACAAAATCAAACCGGTTTTCCTCCGCTGTTTTCTCCAGAATCTCAATCAGCTGCCTCCTGCGGATGATATATACGCCTGCGGAAATGGTATTGGACTGCGCCACAAGTGGCTTCTCCTCAAAATCCGTAATGCGTGAATCCTCGTTCATGCGGATGACCCCGAACCGGCTCACGTCCGCGTCCGCCGGCATATCCTTGCAGGCGATGGTGATATCTGCCTTCTTTGCAATATGGAAATCCAGCAGGTCATTGTAATCCATTTTATAAACGCAATCCCCGCTGGATATAATTACATACGGCTCATGGCGTCTTTTCAGAAAATCAATATTCTGCCACATCGCATCCGCAGTCCCGCGGAACCAGTCACTGTTCTCTGCCGTCATGGTCGGAGTGAAAAGATACATCCCTCCCTGTTTGCGTCCGAAATCCCACCATTTTGATGAACTTAAATGTTCATTTAAGGAACGGGCATTATACTGGGTCAGTACGGCAACCGTCTGCACATGCGAATTGCTCATATTGCTCAGCGCAAAGTCAATGCAGCGGAAGGTTCCGCCGATTGGCATCGCTGGAATTGCACGCTTTCTGGAAAGTCCTCCCATCCGGTTGTTGTTGCCGCCCGCCAAAATAATTCCTACTGCTTTCATTTTCTGTCACCTGCCTTAATAATTGCTCCGCCGCCTGCCAGCAGTCCGTCCGGATAATCACCTGCCTCCCTGGATGTTTCTCCTGAGATGGCTGTATTCTTCCCTACCCTTACGTTTGACGGAATGGTTGAATTTTCCCCAATCGTCACAAGCCCAAAGGAATAAACATCCTCATTCAGTACATTCGGCGCCTCATCCCCGAAGCCAAGGACAACGCCGTCGCCGATGTTACAGTTTTCTGCAATAATCGCCTTTTCTGTCGTCACATTGTCTCCGATTACCGTGTCCTTCATGATAATCGAATCACGGATGATGGTGCCCCTTCCGATATGTACATTCGGACCAATGACCGAATGGATCACGGCACCGTAAATCTCGGAGGATTCCCCGATGATACACCGCTCCACACTTGCCTCCGGCGCGATATACTGCGGCTCTATGGTGTCGCATTTCGTATAAATCTTCCAGTATTCTTCATAGAGATTAAATTCAGGAATCAGGTCCACCAGCTCCATGTTTGCCTCCCAGTAGGAACCAAGTGTCCCGACATCCTTCCAGTAGCCGTTAAATTCATAGGCAAAAAGGCGTTTTTCATTTGCAAAACAGTGCGGAATAATATGCTTGCCGAAATCACAGCTTTTCTGGTCCTTTAATTCCAGCAGCGCATCCTTAAGCACCTGCCAGGAGAAAATATAGATTCCCATGGACGCAAGGTTGCTCCGCGGATGTTCCGGCTTTTCCTCGAAATCCTGTATCTTTTTGTTTTCATCTGCAATCACAATCCCAAAACGCCCTGCCTCCTCCATCGGCACCGGCATGGTCGCAATGGTAACATCCGCCTTGTTTTCCTTATGAAAATCCAGCATGACCTCATAATCCATTTTATAAATGTGGTCGCCGGAAAGAATCAGTACGTATTCCGGATGATAATTTTCCATATAACGCATATTCTGGTAAATCGCATTTGCCGTCCCTGTATACCACTCACTGTTGTCACTCCGTTCATACGGCGGCAGAACTGTCACGCCTCCGTTATTACGGTCCAGGTCCCACGGAATACCGATTCCGATATGGGTATTCAGGCGCAGGGGCTGGTACTGTGTCAGTACCCCGACCGTATCAATTCCTGAATTAATGCAGTTGCTGAGCGGGAAATCAATAATTCTGTACTTGCCGCCAAACGCCACTGCAGGCTTTGCGACATCCGATGTCAGAACTCCAAGTCTGCTGCCCTGACCGCCAGCTAAAAGCATGGCTATCATTTCTTTCTTAATCACGTCATCACTCCTCGTCTGTCCTTAAAATTTGTAGTCAATATTACGTTACCGTCATTCTTTCATACTTTTCTTTATTATAGCATAACTGCCGTTTACTCACAACACTTTTCACAATTTTCCGTATTTTTCTTTCCATTTTTTGTCACTTTGCACAATACATTTTCGGGTGCGCAGGGGGCAGGTGCGTGGTATAATAAACAAAAGAAAAAAATTCAGTCAGGTAGGTATGCTTCATGTATCAATTAAATTTTAACCAGCCAATCCGCATTCATTTTATTGGAATTGGCGGTATCAGTATGAGCGGACTTGCGGAAATCCTTATGGAAAAAGGCTTTACGGTTTCCGGCTCCGATGCAAGGGAATCGGACATTACCCGCGCGCTTGCCGCAAAGGGCGCATCCGTGTTCTACGGACAGAGCGCAGACAATATTAAGGACGGCACGGACCTTGTTGTTTACACTGCTGCAATTCATCCGGATAATCCGGAATTTGCCGCGGCAGCTGCAAAAGACATTCCCATGCTTTCCCGCGCCGAACTGCTCGGACAGATCATGGACAATTACGAAAAATCCATTGCAGTGGCAGGAACACACGGTAAAACCACAACCACTTCGATGATCAGCGAAATCCTGCTTGCAGGAAAAACAGACCCGACCATTACGGTTGGCGGCATCCTTCCTTCCATCGGCGGCAACCTGCGTGTCGGCAGTTCCCCGTTTTTTGTATCAGAGGCATGCGAGTATACAAACAGCTTTTTAAATTTCCATCCAAAATACAGCATCATCTTAAATATCGAGGCTGAACACCTGGATTTCTTTAAAGACCTGGACGATATCAGGCATTCCTTCCGTCTGTTTGCGGAAAACACCGCAGAAGACGGGGTACTCGTAATCAACAGCGAAATCCCGGATACTCCCGGCATTACTGACGGGCTTGACGCAAAGGTTGTTACGTTCGGCTTTGATGAAAACGCCGATTATTATGCCGCAGATATCAGCTATGATGATAAGGCGTGTCCGTCCTTTATGCTGATGTTCCGCGGCAGGGAGGCCGCACGCATCCGCCTTTCGGTTCCGGGACGCCACAACTTAAGCAACGCCCTTGCGGCAGCCGCAGTCTGCGCATCCATGGGCATCGGCCTGGACGCCATTATGGAAGGGCTGCTTGCATTCGGCGGCGCCGACCGGCGTTTCCAGTATAAGGGACACATGGGCTCCGTGACCGTCATTGACGATTACGCGCACCATCCGACGGAAATCCGCGCAACACTGACTGCCGCGCTAAATTACCCGCACGGGCGGCTTGTACTCGTATTCCAGCCGCATACCTATTCCCGTACAAAGGCTTTCCTTCAGGATTTCGCCGAGGTCCTGTCCCTTGCCGATGTAGTCGTCCTTATCGACATCTATGCAGCCAGGGAACAGAATACCTGCGGAATCAGTTCAAAGGATCTTCTCGCCCTTTTAAAGGAAAAGGGACAGGAAGCATATTATTTTCCGTCTTTTGATGAGGCAGAAAAATTTTTACGGGAGACATGTGTCCACGATGACCTGTTGATAACCATGGGCGCCGGAAACGTTGTAGAAATCGCCGAGGCACTCCTTGATACATAATTATCCACATTATCCACCTTGTCCATTCGGTACCTAATGTTCATAAAACCCTTGATTTTGCAGGGTTTTTTAACTTTTTTCTGCTTCCATTTGGAATTTGGTTGTGTTATAATCACTTGTGCATAACAAGAGGGGTACTGCTTATGGTAAACATTCAGCTACACAACGATTGTCCAACTACAGACACAATGATTCCAAATCAGTTCATCGACGACTTCATGCCTGATGCCAACGGTGAATTTGTAAAGGTATATTTATATTTATTACGGTGCATCCATTCTTATGCAGACATTTGTACAATTTCTGCAATTGCCTCAAAATTTAACCAGACAGAGATGGATGTCGTGCGTGCGCTCCGCTACTGGCAGAAGGCAGGTCTTCTGGCGCTGGATGAGGATAAGGATATGCAGATCTGCGGTCTGCATCTGCTGCCGTACCCGGCAAAGGCGCCTATCATAACAGAGGCTGTCCCGGAGCCGGAACCGGTAAAAAAAGAACATAAACCTGTTTCCGGCACTCCGGAAAGACACCGGTACACGGCGGATGAAATTATGACGTTCCGCAGGGATGAAAGCGTTTCGGAGCTGTTTTTCGTTGTGGAAACCTATATCCGGCATCCGCTTTCCGAAAACGACATGAATACCGTGCTGTTCTGGCATGAGGAGCTTCATTTTTCAACGGAGCTGATTGTTTACCTGCTGGAATACTGCATCAGCAAGGGGCACACCAGTATGCGCTATCTTGACAAGGTGGCTCTCGGCTGGCATGAAAAAAACATTACCACCGTGGAGCAGGCAAAAGAAGACGCCGCCATCCACAGCCAGGCATATTACGGCGTCATGAAGGCATTCGGCATCACCGGCAGAAGCCTTGTGGAATCAGAAAAGAATTTTATCCGTAAATGGACGAAGGAGTTTGCTTTTGACCTTCCGCTGATTCAGGAGGCATGCAGCCGCACCATGACCGCCATCCACCAGCCGAGCTTTGAATATGCCGATTCCATTCTTACGAACTGGCACAGCAACAGTGTACATACGGCTGCAGATGTGAAGAAGCTCGATGCTTCCTACAGCAAAAATAAAAAGATTACCGTTAATACTTCTTCCGCACCCCGGAAGAAAAACAGTTTTAACAATTTCAGTTCCCGTGACTATGATTATGACAATCTGGAAGAAATGCTTCTGTCTTCATCAGCACGGTAGCTTCTGCATTGGAGGAACCCATGCCACTTTCCAATTCACAGTATGATGAAATCATGCGTGATTATGACAAACGGCAACTGCATAACCGCCATCTTCTGGACACAAGACGTGACGAAGTCTTCCGGAAGCTTCCGCGCATAAAGGAGATTGACGCCCTCGTGGCTTCCAGCGCGGTAGAACAGGCGCGCCTGTATTTAAACGGGGACACCAGCGCCGTATCCGCTTTAAAGGCAAAGCTGGACTCTCTGCGAGGCGAAAAAAAACAGCTTCTTTCAGACCACGGATACCCCCTGGACTATCTGGAGCCTGTTTATACCTGCAGGGACTGCCGGGACAGCGGTTACCGCGACGGAAAAAAATGCCACTGCTTTACGCAGGCAGTGATAGATACTGTCTATGCACAGTCCAATATACGCGGGGTTCTTGCCCGTGAGAATTTTGATACATTTTCCTATGATTATTATTCAGACGAAGATATCAGTACCACGACGGGTCTTTCTTCTCTTACCACCGCACAGAATGCTGTGCGTGAGTGCCGCAATTTCATTAAGGATTTTGATTCCAGACACGGAAATCTTCTGATTTACGGCAAGACGGGTGTCGGCAAAACCTTTTTATCCAACTGTGTAGCGAAGGAACTTCTTGAAAAAGGCCGTTCCGTCATATACTTTACAGCTTTCCAGTTATTTGATATATTAAGCAGGGGTGTTTTTGACAAGGACGCAGATGCAATCGCTGCGCACCAGAATATTTTCGACTGTGACCTTCTGGTGATTGACGATCTGGGCACGGAACTTTCCAACGCCTTTACAACATCACAGCTTTTCCTTTGTGTGAACGAACGGCTTCTGCGCAGTAAATCCACGATTATTTCCACCAACCTGAGCCTGAACCAGATTGTGGAGATTTATTCGGAACGCACGTTTTCGCGGCTCTGTGACGCATATACCCTGATTCATCTGTTCTCCAGGGTGGACATCCGCATCCAAAAACGCAAAAAACCTGCCAGGCAGGTTTAGATATACAAGCAACAAGATTTTACAAATGGAGGACTAAATGAATGCCAAACGATGAAAGAATGCTTGAAACCATGCCCTGCGGGACACTCGGCCTGATTCCGACCGCCAGCTGCAAGGAACTGGGGGAAAAAGTAAACGACTACCTTTCCGCGTGGCGGGAGCACCGTGAACACGAACACCAGGATGATATAGCTTTCAAGGATTACCACAAGGACAGCTACATTATCGAACCGTATACGCCAAGATTCGGTTCCGGTGAAGCGAAGTGCGTCATTAACCAGTCCGTCCGCGGCTATGATCTCTACATTATGGTGGACGTCACCAATTACAGTCTGACCTACTCCCTCTGCGGCCAGACCAACCATATGTCGCCGGACGACCATTTTGCAGACTTGAAGCGAGTAATTGCCGCCGTCGGAGGAAAAGCAAGGCGGATTACGGTCATCCTGCCGTTCCTGTATGAAAGCCGGCAGCACAAAAGAAGCGCGAGGGAGTCACTTGACTGTCCGCTGGCACTGCAGGAGCTCTTCAACATGGGAATTGACAATATCATTACCTTTGATGCACATGACCCCCGTGTCATGAATGCAATACCTTTAAACGGCTTTGAAAATGTCATGCCTTCCTACCAGTTTATTAAAGGCATATTAAAGAATGTCAAAGATCTCACAATTGACGCGGATCATTTTATGATTATCAGCCCGGATGAAGGCGCCACCCAGCGTGCCATTTACCTCGCAAATGTTCTGGAGGTTGATATGGGCATGTTCTACAAACGGCGCGATTTCAGTAAAATCGTAAACGGACGCAATCCGATTGTCGCACATGAATTTTTAGGTTCCAATGTGGAAGGAAAGGATGTGCTGATTATTGACGACATGATTTCATCCGGCGAAAGCATGCTCGATACTGCAAAAGAGCTGAAAGAACGGAAAGCAAACCGTATTTTCCTTGTATCCACGTTCGGCCTGTTCACCAACGGGCTTGCGGCGTTTGACAAAGCATATGAGGAGGGACTGATTTACCGGATTGTAACTACCAACCTGATTTACCAGACGCCGGAACTTTTATCCCGTGAATATTACATAAGCTGTGATATGAGCAAGTACATTGCCTATATCATTGATACTTTAAACCATGACTGCTCCATCAGTGACCTTCTGGATCCGTATGACAGAATCCAGCGGTATGTGAAGCGGTATAATGAGGCCAAAAAAGCTGATTAAATAACAGAGGAAATGAAAAACGGAGGGTGTACCGCCTCCGTTTTTTATGGTTTATTTACATTCCAATTTCACCCTGCTCCCAAATGCCTCCAGCCGCCCCTAGGCAGGCAGCACCACCGTAAACGCCATCCCGTCCGTTTCGCACTCTGCAAATATTTCCCCGTCCATTTTATGCATAATTTCCCGGCAGATATACAGCCCCAGTCCGTTTCCCTGCTGTCCCCTTGTATTTTCCCCGCGGAAAAAGCTGTCAAACAGATGGACAAATTCTTTTTCTGAAACAGGAGTTCCGGTGTTGAATACACGGATGAGCTGGCAGTAATCCTCCTCATAAAAAGAGATTTCTATTCTGCGCCCGTCCCCGTATTTAAAGGCATTTTCAAAGATATTTCCAAACACCTCCATGAGACGGCTGATATCCCCTGAAAAAATCCGGTCCTGGTATTCTTCCATGGTAAGCTCACATTTACGGAGCGCACATTTTTCCCCGTACACGGTCTGGAGCCACTGCACCAGTTCTCGGAAATAAAATTCACCCTTTTCCACTTCAATATGCAGGATATCCTTTGTGGAGGCTTTCATGATTTCGCCGACAAAGTTTTCAATCTGCGCGGTTTTTTCCTCAATCTGGCCGCAGACCTTTACCTGCTCCGCTTTCGTGTCATAGATGCCGTCAGCCAGCGCCCTTGCGTATAATGTTATCATGTGAAGCGGTGTTTTGATATCGTGGGAAAGGGACAGCAGAAGCAGCTTTTTTTCTTTCTGTAACTGCAGCTCACGGTTTCTGCTGACCTGCAGTTCATCTTTTAACGCATTAATACCCCAGACAAACTTTCCAAAATACCTGCTTTTTTCTGATTTCAGCTCCCCCTGCAGATTGCCCTTTGACAGTTCATATGCCATATTCTGCATCTGCTCGAAGGGACCGACAAGGTGATGCCTGAAATAACATAAAACAGCCAGCACAAACAGTTCCATCAGAAATAAAGCAAACTCCATCCAGAACAGGCTTATATCTTTCGTATCAGTTCTTTTGCAGTCAAACCGAAGATACCCTGAAATCATGTCTTGTCCGCCGGATTCCCCAAAAAGCGGGCAGACGATACTCATCCGGCTGTTGGTCCCCTGGTAAAATTCTGAAATGGTATGCCGGTCTGTCTCCGATGCCGGAAGACAGGCAACTGCCACAACACTTTTACAGTTTTTTAAGTTTAGATTTGACAATTCTTTTCCCGACTGGATTTCGTTCATAAGACGGTTGATTTCAACCTTATAGAACTGCTGGTTTTCTGCTGCCTGCTTTTTTATTACTGCGCCTGCACTAAAAGACAAACACACCCAGAAGACAACAGAAAAAATGATAAGATAATTATATTTCTTCATAGCAGTACCCCACGCCCCATACCGTCTTAATATGCACTGGTTTTTTCGGATTATCCTCTATTTTATTGCGCAGCATTTTAATGTGTACGGTCAGCGTCTGGTTTTCGCTGAAACTGTCCGCGCCCCAGATCCGGTTAAACAGAAAGTTTTTATCCAGGGTTTTTCCAGGATTCTCCGCCAGCAGCAGAAGCAGTTCATATTCTTTTGCGTTCAGTTCTATCTGCTCTTTGTTTTTGTATACCCTGCGGGCGGATTTGTCAATGGTAAGGTCACCGGAAGTAAGGATTTCCTTCTTTGCAGGATTTCCATTTGTACGTGCAAAAACAGAGCCTATTTTTGCCACCAGCACATCCGGGTCCACCGGTTTTTCAATATAGTCGTCCGCGCCAAGCCGGAACCCGTTTAACTGGTCTTCCTTTCCCGCACGCGCACTGATCATCAGTATCGGGATGCCGGCTGTTTTTCGCACATGGCTGCACACGGTAAAGCCGTCAATTCCCGGCAGTGTAATATCTAAAAGCAGCATTCTGGCAGCTTCTTTTTCAAGGCAGGCAAGGGCCTCCTCTCCCGAAGACGCCCTTTTTACTGTATATCCTGCCTTTTCCATGTAAATCTGCAACAGCCCTGCCAAGTCCTTTTCATCCTCAACCATTAGTATGTCATACATAACTACCACCCTAACTGCATCAGCCAGTCATTCAGCTTCTTTTCCCGTTCCCGCTTCTGGTTTTCCGTATATTTCCCCAGCTGGAATTCATCACGTATGTTTCCGTCTTCAATATAAAATACCCGTTCACAGCGGGAAGCCACATTGACGTCATGCGTTACCATCATGATGGTAGTGCCTTCCTCATTCAGTTTGTTCAGCTCTTTCATGACTTCCCTGGAGTTCTGTTTATTTAATGCACCCGTCGGTTCATCGGCAAAAATAATTTTCGGGCTGTTAATCATGCTTCTGGCGATGCATGCCCTCTGGAGCTGTCCTCCGGAAACCTCGCTGATATCGTTGTCCGCCACCTCACTGATCCCCAGCTTCGCCATCAGTACCTTTGCCCGCTCATTAATTTCCCTGCGTGCTTCTTTTCCTGAAGCCGACTGGTACGCCGGTAATACTATATTATCATAAACGGACAGATTTTTCAGCATATACATCTGCTGGAACACAAATCCCATTCTTTTCAGCCGGATGTCACTCATCTGGTTTGCGGAAAGTCCGGTCATCTCCTCGCCGAAAAACTGTATTGTTCCGGCAGTTGCCGTATCCATGCCGCTGACCGTATATAAAAGGGTTGTTTTTCCGGAACCGGAAGGCCCCATAACGCCGACCATTTCCCCCTCCTCAATCTCCAGGCTGACATTGCGCAGCACATTGTTCTGTCTTTTGTTTACGACGTAAGTTTTACATAAATCGGTTACCTTTAATGCGTTCATAATTTCTTTTTCCTTTCTCCTTTCCTGGAACACCAGTCCATTCCGTCTGCCTTTGGCAGGGACTGGTGCTGCATGTCATGTTTTCTGCAAAAACATGACACATTTTACTCTGCAATTTTCATGTCACTTGTATTTATTTTCCGCACACTGTTTGTTGCAAATACGGTGGCGGCAATAATCCCGGCAAGCAGTACCAGCGGGTACAGCAGGTACGCCTTTAACGGATTCACCTGTATCGTAAGCTCCGCTCCCATGATGGCGAATATATTCCGCAGGACAAAGCGGTTACTGAGCATGGACAGCGGAACCGCGAATATCATGGATAAAATGACAACCCAGACCATCCGCATGACCAGCCACTTCTGGATATAACGGTTTTTGTACCCGATACTTTTTAGCATGGCAAGCTGCCCTTTTTCCCTTGCGATAAACAGTTTCATCATCAAAAGAACAATCAGCATAATCAGAATACACAGCATTCCTGTCATCGGCAGCTGCATGCCCCTCATAACGTCTTTTACCGAGCCGACATTCAGGTCAACAATTTCCTGTGCCGTAATCCATTCATACTGCGGCAGTTCTTTGTTTAGTTTGTCTGCCATTTCCCTCTGTGAAAGCTCTGTATCCATCACCACATTTGTTTTCCAGTAGTTGGAAACCAATTCATCCGTCATGTCGATGACCGGATTTAATCTCGCGCTCTCACCCATCTGCATATAGTCCGTATAGGTACCCGTAATAATCAAACTTTTTTCTTCCCCGCCGATTTCAGCCGTCACACGGTCGCCAATCTGCAGTCCGTTTGTTTCCATGACCTTTTCTGAAAACGCGATTTCATTTTCCAGCTCCGGTGCTGTCCCCTCATTATACGGAAGGCTGATTTTTTCCCCCACCGGATAAAAGGTCAGGTGCTTAAAAGTCTTTTCCCCATCTTCTGTGGAAAAACCGGTAAAAAGCACTGCCCCGACGCTTAAGTCTGCCTCATACCCTTGTTCGCGCAGTTCTTTTTCCACCCTGCGTATGGCATCCTGCAGCGCCCCGGTGTCATGGATATTTTTGTCGTTTTCCGCTTCCAGTTTTTCCATGTAAACCGCCGCGTCTGGGTTTATGTTAAATTTTACAGCCATTTCATCACTTTCCATGGTTGTCAGCGTATTAAGCGGCACGGTTATCAGCACAAAACTGATGCAGAATGTCAGGAATAAAACAAAATAACGTCTTTTATTACAGAGAATATCATTTAAACCAAGAAATGAAATGGTATTCATATGCCTTCTCTTATACAGGCTCAGTCCCCTTCTTTTCCTGTACCGTTCCCCGTTTTCACCGTTTCTGATGGCATCAATGGCAGAAATCTTTTTCAGCTTTCCGGTAAAGAAAATACTGATTCCCGCCACAAAGACGATTACCGCAATGGCGCACACCAGGTTGACCAGGATTCCCCCCTCTCCAAGCACCATGTTCTTACTGACACTTTTTATCATGGCTGCAGACGCCGGAATACTGATGAAAAATCCCAGTACTGCTCCTGCCGTCACGATTGCCAGGTATTTGACAAAATAGATTTTCCGGATGGAAAACTCCCGTAACCCAATCGCTTTCATGACGCCGATTTCCCGGTAATTGTCCTCTATGGTAAAGGACAGTGAAAATTTCAGTATCATCATGGAAATCAGAATCAGACAGACTCCTATGACAATTAACAGTGCTGCCACAACCATGTCAAATACATATAATAACCGGAATGTCCCTTTTTCAAATGAAGTCATAATGGTTTTTGAAGCCACGCCTTCCACAAATTCCTTCGTTTCGTCCACGTCATCCGTGATAAAACTGTAAATATACATTTTGGCATTGCCGCTGCCTGCTGTCATTTTGTCATAATCCTCTTTGCAGAACAGAAACCGGTTCATGCCAGCCATATCGTTTCCAAACACAATATCACGGCTCTGTGCCGCCACAGTATAGGACCAGGTTTTACCATTTACCTGAAACTGCAGCTCATCCCCGGTTTGAATCCCGTTTGCATCCATCAGCACAAACGGCAGTGCTGTTTCACCTTCTTTCAGTACCAGGTCATCCCCCTTTTCATCCAGCGGTTTTATATATTCAGCGCCTGTGTACCCAAAGTAAAGGTCGTTTCCTCCTGACTGAATGTCTTTCGTCTTTTTGTCCCTTACTACTGTGATATCAGCTGCTTTTATTTCACGCAGCTCTTCAAATCCATATTTCGTGACGCCCTCATAACTCTCCAGCGCTGTGTCGAGCGCTTCTTTTTCCTCATCCGTGGCAAGCGCCATTGTCAGGTCCCCAACGTTGGCATATCCGATAAAGTTTTCGATACCATTCATCACCAGGGCGGTATTGCTGACGCTGCTTGCCACAAATACTGTGGACAGCATGATGAAGAAGAACAGAATGATATTGACTCCTTTTTGTTTAATTAAATCTTTCTTTAATATTTCCAACCACATATCTTTTTCCTTTCCTCTGCTTTGGTTTTTTCCATACTTGTTTCGTTATGGGTATTATAAGGGAGGAATTATTAAAAAATCCTTAAATGAATTACACAAACTGAAATTTAAACAGAGCACAATAAAAAATCTTGTACCAGAATGCCAGATATGATATATTATGTACAAACTATCATTAAACCACTATGTCGTTTCACTAGAAGTCGAAAAAAAAGGAACCGTTTTTGAAAGTAAATTATTCAAGGCAGGCCGCAAAATTCCTTGGCAGACAGGATAAAACAACACAAAAGAGAATTATAAATGCTGTCAACGCTCTGCCCCATGGCGATGTTAAGAAACTGCAGGGAAGGAAAGGATACCGGCTTCGGGTTGGAAATTTCCGTATCATATTTGACCGTGCCGGAAATATCATTTACATTAAAGAAATTGACAACCGCGGACAAATTTATAAATAGGAGGTTTCGATTATATGAATGCAATAAAAGAAAGAATTCTGGGTGCTGTCGCTGTTATGGATGATGCTGATGCAGAAAAAGTATGGGATTTTGTAATCCATAATCTGACTTCCCGGTCATGGGACGATATAGAAGAAGTTTCCCCGGATGAATGGGATTTAAAAATGCTTGATGACATTAAAAGTAATCCTGACTGCCACAAATTTATATCTCAGGAGGATTTGCTGAAAGAGCTGAATCTGACGCAATAAAATTCCTCTGACAGAACTCAAAAGATAAACCCCCGGAAGCATTAACTGTACTTCCAGGGGGTTGTTCTTTTTACACAACTTATACTAACTCAAGCAGTACTTCCAGGGCTCCGTCACCCTTACGCTGTCCAATCTTTACGATTCTTGTGTAACCGCCGTTACGGCCTTCGTATTTAGGTGCAATTTCATCAAATAGCTTTGCAACGAGGTCTACTTCCTTGGTACCTTTTCTGGTTCCGTCAGAAGTCTTTACCGGGTAAAGCACCTTAAGAATCTGTCTTCTTGCATGGAGACGGGAAGGACGGTCTTTTTTAATCTTCTTTTCAACCTCGTCATAAATGGTAACTCTCTTACCGTCAATGACTTCCTTCACTCTTCTTCCATTGGCATCCTTGCGCGGAACCTTTGCTGTAACAGTAACCTCGTCAAAGTTGTCCTTTTCACGGATAGCCGCTGCAACCAGACCGTCAGCAATTTTTCTTACTTCCTTCGCCCTTGCCTCTGTCGTAACAATTCTGCCATGCTGGATCAGGGATGTCACCTGGCTTCTCAGCAGTGCTTTTCTCTGGCTTGATGTTCTGCCTAATTTACGATATTTTCCCATTGTTTTTCCTCCTAACGGGCATCCATTCACGCTTCTTCGGACTTACTGAATGAATCCAATACTTACATGTAATGTTTCTGCAGACGCTGCCACACTCATCGGGTTTACTGGCACCGCCAAATGAGGTACACCTTTGATGTATCTCATTTCTTAATCTTCTCCCTGGTTTAACTGCAGGCCTAATTCTTTCAGCTTGTTTAATACTTCTTCCAGGGATTTGCGGCCAAGGTTACGAACCTTCATCATATCTTCCGGCGTCCGGTTAATCAGTTCTGCAACCGTATTAATTCCGGCTCTCTTCAGGCAGTTGTAGGAACGTACGGAAAGCTCCAGTTCATCGATATTCATCTCAAGAACCTTCTCCTGTGCGTCGTACTCCTTCTCTACCATGACTTCCGCCTGCTGTGCCGCATCTGATAAATCAATAAAGAGGTTCAGGTGCTCACTCAGAACCTTTGCCGCAAGGCTAACCGCCTCGTCCGGCTCCAGGGTTCCGTTGGTATATACATCCAGTGTGAGCTTGTCATAATCCGTCACCTGACCTACACGCGTATTCTCAATTGTCACATTCACACGGTCAACCGGTGTATAAATAGAATCAATGGCAATCACGCCAATCGGAATATCCTCAGTCTTATTTTTGTCAGCACTGGTATATCCCCTTCCTTTTGTGATTGTCAGCTCCATGTATAACTTACAGTCTGTTCCACCATTTAAATGAGCAATTACCAGTTCCGGATTCATAATCTGGATATCAGAATCCACCTGGATATCTGCTGCTGTAACAACGCCTTCACCTTCGAATTCAATGTAAGCAACTTTTGGTTCATTTGTAGAACTGTTATTGCGGATAGCGAGGTTCTTGATGTTCATGATAATTTCCGTAACATCTTCCTTTACGCCAGGAATTGAGCTGAATTCATGAAGAACTCCCTCAATCTTTACCTGACTGACGGCTGCTCCCGGCAAAGAGGAAAGCATGATTCTTCTAAGCGAATTGCCAAGTGTCGTACCATACCCTCTTTCCAAAGGCTCTACAACAAATTTGCCATATGTCTTGTCTTCTGAAATTTCAGCGATCTCAATTTTCGGTTTTTCAAAATCGAACACTACAAAGTCCCTCCTTCTCGGGTATTGTCTGGCATTTATTTATATTACAGGATTACTTGGAATATAACTCGACAATAAGCATCTCATTTACCGGAACATCAATCTGCTCACGCTTCGGAAGCTCTTTTACAGTTCCCTGCAGCTTCTCCCGGTCAACGTCCAGCCACTCCGGAACGATTCTGCCGCCGGCAACCTCGGTAATGTCTTTCATCCTCTGGGAATTTTTTCTGGCTTCCCTGATTTCAATCACATCTCCTGCCTTGACAAGATAGGAAGGAATATTTACAATCCTGCCGTTTACCGTAACAAACTTGTGTCCGACAACCTGTCTTGATTCCCTTCTTGTCCTTGCAAAACCAAGACGGAAGATTACATTATCCAGTCTTGACTCAAGGATTGTCATAAGGTTTGGTCCTGTCAGGCCTTTCATTCTGTCGGCTCTTTTATAGTAATTACGGAAAGGCTTCTCTAATACGCCGTAAATAAACTTTGCTTTCTGCTTTTCCCTTAACTGAAGTCCGTACTCGGACACCTTGCGGTTTGCCCTGGTAAGGTTTCTTTTGGACTTCTTGTCATATCCTAAATAACTTGGCTCCAGACCAAGTGATCTGCATCTTTTAAGTACAGGTACTCTATTAACTGCCATTTTACTCTATACCTCCCTATTAGACTCTTCTGCGCTTTGGTGGACGGCATCCATTATGAGGTACCGGAGTCACATCCCTGATGGAAGTAACCTCAAGACCGCATGCGGAAAGCGCACGGATTGCTGCCTCTCTTCCGGAACCTGGTCCCTTAACAAATACGTCAACTGTCTTTAAACCGTGAATTAAAGCTGCCTTTGTAGCAGTTTCTGCTGCCATCTGTGCAGCATATGGAGTAGATTTCTTTGAACCTCTGAATCCAAGACCACCGGCACTTGCCCATGATAAAGCATTTCCTTCAGTATCTGTCAGTGTAACAATAGTGTTATTGAAAGATGCCTGAATGTGTGCCTGTCCGCGTTCAACGTTTTTCTTTACGCGCTTTTTTGTTGTTTTTTTTGCAACGTTCTTAGCCATATCTAAACTAACCTACTTTCTCTCAAATCATTATTTCTTCTTGTTTGCTACTGTTCTCTTAGGACCTTTTCTTGTTCTGGCATTGGTCTTTGTTTTCTGTCCGCGAACAGGAAGTCCCTTTCTGTGACGGATACCGCGATAGCATCCGATTTCCTGAAGTCTCTTAATATTAAGGGCGATTTCCCTTCTGAGGTCACCTTCAACAGTCTGTGTTGCATCAATCACTGCGCTGATTCTTTTTACCTCATCGTCAGTTAAATCCCTGACACGTGTGTCCGGATTTACATTCGCTTCCTTAAGGATACGGTTTGAGCTTACCCGGCCAATGCCGTAGATATAAGTCAGACCAATTTCTACACGTTTTTCCCTTGGTAAATCTACACCTGCAATACGAGCCATGTGTGTTTACACCTCCATCAAATTTTGCTGTTGTCATGTTTCCTGTGTATCTGCAACCATACACGTTCGTCCGACCTTTTTCCACATACAGCTACGGTTGCACGTCCTGAAATGTGTGTACGGAAAAAAGATGCCATATTTGCATAGTTTATCTTCTGCTGCTCGGTATTACAGCAGAAGAACAGAATATGCTTCTGTTTATTATGAACAGCGCTCTCTGCGCTGCAGCCGCACATAATCCCTTTTGAAAAGGACTTCCTTAACACCCAAAAAAGAGACTATCCCTGTCTCTGTTTGTGCTTCGGATTTTCACAGATAATTCTGATGCTTCCTTTTCTTTTAATGACTTTGCATTTCTCGCAAATAGGTTTAACTGATGATCTTACCTTCACAGCAAATCCTCCTTTCTCTGTAAAAAGCCCTATTTTAGCGGTTTCAGCCAAATATTAGGTACTTTTCCAAAAGTGTCCGAATAACATTATACACATCCTCGTCCCGAATGTCAAGTTCTTATTTATCTCTCCAGATAATTCTTCCCTTGGTCAGGTCATACGGGGACATTTCAATTGTCACTTTGTCTCCCGGCAGGATACGGATAAAATTCATGCGGAGCTTTCCGCTGATGGTCGCCAGAATCTGGTGTCCGTTCTCCAGCTCCACTTTAAAAAATGCGTTTGGAAGTTTTTCCACTACCACGCCTTCCACTTCTATCACATCTGCTTTTGACATAACTTTTCCTCCTGAATTTTCATTAAAATGGTTATATATTTTTTTACAAAAGGCCGTGCATCAGGCTTTCGCCATACCGAAGGCTTCTTTCTCCTCTTCTGTCAGGGAAAGTATTTCGGGCTCACCCTCTGTAATAAGTATCGTATTCTCATAATGTGCTGATAATGCCCCGTCGGCGGTAACAACCGTCCATCCGTTCTCCGCCCAGAACACATCTTTTGTCCCGATATTAATCATCGGTTCGACTGCAAGTGTCATTCCCGGCTGCAGTTTCACACCCCGCCTGAATTTACGGTAGTTGGGAATCTCCGGCTCTTCATGCAGGCTGCTCCCGATTCCGTGTCCGCATAAATCCCGTACCACCCCGTAACCAAAGCTTTCTGCATAATCACCAATCGCCCGTGAGATATCATGCAGGTGTCTTCCTGCCCGCGCCATTTTCATTCCGCGAAAAAATGATTCCCTTGTACGCTCAATCAGAAGCTGCGCCTGTGTACTGATGTTACCCACTGCCACGGTTCTTGCTGCATCGGAATGATACCCCCTGTAAATCACACCCGCATCCAGACTGACAATATCGCCTTCTTCTATCATTCTGTGTTTCTCCGGAATACCATGTACCACTTCCTCGTTTACGGAAACACAGACAGAAGCAGGATAACCAAGATAATTCTTAAAAGAAGGAATACATCCATAACTGCGGATCATGTCTTCTCCCAACCGGTCAATGTCTGCTGTTGACATTCCAGGTCTGATTTCTTTTGCAAGATTCTGGTGTACGGAGGCAAGGATTTTCCCTGCCTCCCGCATCAGTGCAATCTCTTCAGCAGATTTAATGCTTACTTTCATGCTTTATTCACCTAAGATGGCAACGATATCCGTAAATACATCATCCATTGGCTTTGTTCCGTCCACGGATTTTAAAATACCCTGGTTTTTGTAATAATCAATCAGAGGCTGTGTCTGCTCGTGGTACACACTGAGACGCTTCTGCACGGTTTCCGGCTTGTCATCATCACGCAGCACGGTTTCATTTCCGCAGACGTCGCATTTGCCTTCTGTCTTTGTCGGATTGAACTCGATATGGTAGGTTGCCCCGCAGTTTAAGCAGGCGCGTCTGCCGCCCATACGGTTTACAATGTTCTCATCCGGAACATCCACGTCAATGGCAAAATCCATGGTCTGGGAAATCTTTTTAAGCGCTGCATCCAGTGCCTGGGCCTGCGGAATGGTTCTTGGGAATCCGTCCAGTACAAATCCGTTTTTGCAGTCGTCCTGCTGGATGCGGTCCATCACAAGGTCGCAGGTAAGTTCATCCGGAACAAGTGCTCCCTGGTCCATATATGTCTTTGCCTTTTTTCCAAGCTCTGTTCCGTTTTTGATGTTCGCACGGAAAATATCCCCTGTGGAAATATGCGGTATCTGGTACTTTGCAGCAATCTGCTTTGCCTGTGTTCCTTTTCCGGCTCCCGGAGCCCCTAACATGATAATTTTCATAAAATACATCTCCTTTCTTTATACTATGAATGGAGATACCGCATTCAGTATCTCCAAAACATAATTATTCGTTCAAAAATCCCTTGTAGTGACGAACTCTCATCTGTGACTCAATCTGTTTTAAGGTTTCAATGACAACACCAACAATAATGATGATGGATGTTCCGCCAAAGGATACATCCGCCTTGAATACCCCGTTGAAGAATATCGGAACAACTGCGACAATTGACAGTCCGATTGCGCCGATAAACACAATATATCCCAGAATCTGGTTCAGATAGTCACTGGTCGGCTTACCAGGACGTATTCCCGGAATAAAGCCTCCTGAACGTTTCATATTGTCCGCAATTTCCAGCGGATTAAAAGTAATCTGTGTGTAGAAATATGCGAACGCAATAATCAGCAGAAGATATACAGCCAGTCCAATGGAATAAATCGGCTCTTCCGGATTACACCAGTTTGACTGCGACATACCCCTTAAAATCTTGCTTCCGATACCGGTTCCGTTACCTTTTCCGGCAATGGATGCAATAATCACCGGCGTCTGCAGCAGCGACTGCGCAAAGATGACCGGAATCACACCACTGGTGTTTACCTTAAGCGGAATGTGTGTGGACTGTCCGCCTGTCTGCTTGCGTCCCTGCAGTTTTTTGGAATACTGGACAGGGATTCTGCGCTCGGCATCCTGGAGTATTACTACAAATACAACCATTGCAATAATAATTGCCAGAATAATTACACCTGCAAGGATTCCCTTCGGGATTGACCTGTTTGCAATAAACTGGCTCCAGAGTGTTCCCATGTCTTCCGGAATACGGGAAATAATATTGATTACAAGCACGATTGAAATACCGTTTCCAATACCTTTTTCCGTAATGCGCTCTCCAATCCACATCAGTACAGCGGAACCTGCGGTAAGTCCTGTAACAACCATAATAACGGTCAGCGGACTCTTTTCCGTCAGGAGATTACCACGGTAAAAACCGACTGTCATGGCAATTGATTCCACCAGCGCCAGGACAACTGTCAGGTAACGGGTGATGGAAGCAATCTTCTTTCTTCCCTCTTCCCCGTCACGCTGCATTTCCTCAAGCTTTGGAATCGCAATTGTGAGAAGCTGCATGATAATGGAAGAAGTAATATACGGCGTGATGTTCAGCGCAAAAATCGCCATGTTATTGAAAGAACCACCGGTGATGGCATTGAAAAATCCCATTCCGTCTTTTGCCTGACTCTCCCACCATTCTTTGAATACTGCGCCGTCAACGCCCGGAGTCGGAAGCTCGCTTCCAATCCGGATGACAACCAGCATAAAAAAGGTAAAGAGAATTCTGTTACGAATATCTTTTACTTTAAAAGCACTACGCAGTGTCTCAAACATTAGATCACCTCTGCTTTTCCACCAAGAGCCTCAATCTTTTCTTTTGCACCGGCACTGAATGCATTTGCCTGAACGGTGAGCTTCTTAGTAAATTCGCCATTTCCGAGAATCTTTACTCCGTCCCTCGGATTTTTCACAATACCGGTCTCAATCAGTGTTTCCACGGATACAACCGCATCGTTGTCAAATCTCTCAAGTTCAGAAAGGTTAATACCTACGATATCTTTGGAATTTCTGCATTTAAAACCTCTCTTGGGAATTCTTCTGTATAATGGCATCTGGCCACCTTCAAACCCCGGTCTTGGCGCTCCGGAACGGGCCTTCTGGCCTTTGTGTCCTTTACCAGCCGTTTTGCCGTTTCCTGAACCATGTCCGCGGCCTCTTCTGAAACTGCTGTGATTGGAACCTTCTGCTCCCTTTAAAGTGGATAAATCCATTTTGGCACCTCCTTGTCTTATTCTACTTCTTCTACTCTGATATATGGTGCTACCTTACGAATCGCGCCCTGTGTGCCTGCATTATTCGGCAGCTCAACTGTTTTGTTCAGCTTTCTTAATCCAAGAGCCTCGATTGTTTTCTTGTTTTTCGGAACAGCACCAATTGTTGATCTGATCAGTGTAACCCTTACTCTGTCTGCCATGTTCTGCTCCTCCCTAACCTAAGATTTCTTCCACGGTTTTACCGCGAAGCCTTGCAACTTCCTCCGGACTTCTTAACTGGGACAACGCTTCAATTGTAGCAAGTACAACATTCTGCTTGTTATTTGAACCCAGTGATTTGGTACGGATATTTGTAATTCCGGCAAGCTCGCATACGGAACGCGCAGGACCGCCGGCGATGATTCCGGTACCTTCCGGAGATCTCTTTAAAAGTACAGAAGCGCCTGTATATTTTCCTGTTACATCATGTGTAATTGACTTGTTATCGTCCAGCTTAACGTTGATCAGTCTCTTAATGGCATCTTCCTTCCCCTTGCGGATTGCCTCAGGAATTTCCGCTGCTTTTCCAAGACCGGCACCAACATGACCGTTCTTGTCGCCAACAACAACGAGAGCTGTGAAACGCATGTTACGTCCGCCCTTAACAACCTTTGTTACACGCTTGATGTCAACAACCTGGTCAGCTAACTCTAATTGACTAGCATCAATGATTTCACGTTTCATGTCTGTTTCCTCCTAGAACTCTAACCCAGCTTCTCTTGCTGCGTCAGCTAATGCCTTTACCTTACCTGCGTATATATAACCGCCGCGATCAAAGACAACTGTTGTAATACCCTTATCTAATGCTTTTTTTGCGACCACAGTACCAAGCTTAGTTGCTGCATCCACGTTATTAGTCTTTTCAAGCGCTTCCTTCACTTCTTTTTCAAGTGTGGAAGCGGCTACAAGTGTATTGCCAACTGTATCGTCAATAATCTGGGCATACATATGGTTATTGCTTCTGAATACAGCTAAACGGGGACGCTGTGCTGTACCTGAAAGATGATTACGCATTCTTCTGTGTTTCTTCTCACGAACTTCTGCTCTTGACTTTTTACTAACCATTTTCTGTCCACTCCTTTAATTATTTCTTACCAGTCTTACCAACTTTACGTCTAATAACTTCATCAGCATACTTGATACCTTTGCCCTTGTATGGCTCCGGTCTTCTCTTATCCCTGATTTCCGCTGCGTACTGGCCTACTTTTTCTTTATCGATTCCCTTTACGGTAATCTTGTTGTCTTCCACAACTGCTTCAAGTCCTTCCGGATCGATCATCTCAACCGGATGGGAATATCCCAGGTTAAGGGTCAGCTTGTTTCCGGACTTGGAAGCCCTGTATCCAACACCGTTTACCTCAAGAACCTTTGTATATCCCTCGGTAACACCAACAACCATATTGTTGATCAGTGTTCTTGTTAATCCGTGTAAGGATTTCATTCTCTTTAAATCGTTTGGTCTTGTTACTACGATTTGTGAGTCCTCTGATTTAATCTCCATCTCAGACGGAAGTGTTCTCTCCAGAGTTCCCTTTGGACCTTTTACAGTCACATGATTATTTTCTGCAATATCAACTGTTACGCCAGCCGGTACTGCGATTGGCATTCTTCCTATACGTGACATGCCCGTACCTCCTTATTTTCTGTGTAAAGGTTAATGATCTGTATCTGTATCGACTACCATACAAATGCCAGAACTTCTCCACCAACTTTGAGCTTTCTGGCTTCCTTGTCAGTGACAATTCCCTGATTCGTAGAAAGAATCGCAATTCCCAGTCCTCCAAGAACGCTCGGAATCTCATCCTTTCCTGCGTATACGCGAAGTCCCGGTTTGGAAATTCTCTTAATACCGGTAATTACCTTCTCATTCTTGTCTGCACCATATTTCAGTGTAACACGGATAGTCTTGAAGTTACCATCCTCCACAATGTCATACTTCTCGATGAATCCCTCATCAACAAGGATGCCTGCAATGGCAACCTTAATCTTGGAAGATGGAATATCTACTGTATCATGCTTCGCAGTATTTGCGTTACGGATTCTTGTAAGCATATCTGCAATCGGATCACTTGTCATCATGATGTATATTTCCTCCTTTTCGTTTTACCAGGAAGCCTTCTTAACTCCTGGAATCTGACCTTTATAAGCTAACTCACGGAAACATACCCTGCAGATTCCGTATTTTCTCAAAACTGAATGTGGACGTCCACAAATTCTGCAGCGTGTATATTCCCTGGTAGAGAATTTCTGCTTCCGCTGCTGTTTTACTTTCATACTTGTCTTAGCCATTAAAATCCCTCCTGATTACTTGGCAAACGGCATGTTGAACAGTGTTAAAAGCTCACGTGCCTCTTCATCTGTCTTTGCAGTTGTAACAAAGATAACGTCCATACCACGGACCTTATCCACCTTGTCATACTCAATTTCAGGGAAGATAATCTGCTCCCTGATACCAAGCGCATAGTTTCCGCGTCCGTCAAATGCATTCGGGTTTACACCGCGGAAGTCACGTACACGGGGTAAAGCCAGATTGATCAGACGGTCTGCGAATTCATACATCTTCTCGCCGCGTAATGTAACCTTACATCCAATCGGCATGTTCTCACGAATTTTGAAGTTTGCAATCGCATGCTTTGCCTTTGTGGTAACAGCTTTCTGACCGGTGATTGTCTCCATGTCCTTAACAGCTGCCTCAAGAACCTTTGCGTTCTCCTTTGCCTCACCAACGCCCATGTTTACCACGATTTTGAAAAGCTTCGGAACCTGCATTGGATTAGTGTAACCAAACTTTTTGGTCATTGCTTCTCTGATTTCATTTTCGTACTGTTCTCTCAGTCTACTCAATGTTCTGTCCTCCTCTCTCCAAATTAATCGATCACATCGCCTGTTGATTTAGCGAAACGAACTTTTTTGTCCCCCTCAAATTTGAAACCGATACGGGTTGGCTGTCCTTTGTGCAGATACATAACGTTAGATGCATCAATCATTGCCTCCTGGTGGATAATTCCGCCCTGCTGGTTTGTCATGCTTGGTTTCGCATGCTTGGTAACCATATTGATTCCCTCGATCAGGAGTTTGTTTTTCTTTCTGTCTACGGCAATTACCTTGCCCTCTTTGTCTTTATCTTTTCCGGCGATAACCTTGACCATATCGCCCTTTTTGATTTTCATCATTGACATCTTCGTTCCTCCTATAATACTTCCGGAGCCAGAGAAACAATCTTCATAAACTGCTTCTCACGAAGCTCACGAGCTACTGGTCCAAAGATACGGGTTCCTCTCGGTGTCTTGTCGTCCTTGATAATAACTGCTGCGTTTTCATCAAACCTGATATAGGAACCATCTTTACGACGGGCACCCTTTACTGAACGAACTACTACCGCTTTGACAACATCGCCCTTTTTAACAACACCGCCTGGTGTTGCATTTTTAACAGTTGCAACGATGATATCGCCAATGTTCGCATATCTTCTGGTAGATCCACCCATTACGCGGATAACAAGTAACTCTTTCGCACCGGTATTGTCCGCAACCCTGAGTCTGCTTTCCTGCTGTACCATGCTTGTAGCCTCCTTCTATTATTTTGCTCTTTCCATAATTTCCACAAGTCTCCATCTCTTCTCTTTGGATAATGGCCTTGTCTCCATAACCCTGACGGTATCGCCTGTCCTGGCATCGTTTTTCTCATCATGGGCTTTTAACTTGTAAGTCCTTTTTACAATCTTGTTGTAAAGAGGATGTCTCTCGTTGTTCTTTACTGCAACAACGATTGTTTTATCCATCTTATCGCTGACAACAACACCTATACGCGTTTTTCTAAGATTTCTTTCTTCCACGACCGAAGTCTCCTTTCTGAAAATTGCAACCTGCCGACTATTCAGCAGCGCCAGCTTTCTGTGTGATGATTGTCTGAATTCTGGCAATATTCTTACGAACTTCCTTAATTCTGGATGTGTTATCCAGCTGGTTGGTTGCATTCTGGAATCTCAAATTGAAAAGTTCCTTTTTCGCATCAACTAACCGCGCCTGCAAATCAGTTACCGTAAGTGACTTTAATTCTTCTAAATATGCACTAGTTTTCATTTGATTCACCGCCTTCTAAATCTGCACGTGAAACGATTTTACACTTGCAAGGTAATTTGTGTGTTGCAAGACGTAAAGCTTCACGGGCTACTTCTTCCGGAACACCGGAGATTTCAAATAACACCCTGCCTGGCTTAACTACAGCCACCCAGTACTCAAGGGCACCTTTTCCTTTACCCATACGAACTCCAAGAGGCTTATGGGTTACCGGCTTATCCGGGAAAATTTTAATCCAGACTTTACCGCCACGCTTGATATGTCTTGTCATGGCGACACGGGCTGCCTCAATCTGGTTGGACTTGATCCAGCACGGCTCCGTTGCAATAATTCCGTACTCGCCGTAAGTAATCTTGTTTCCCCTGGTAGCCTTGCCCGCCATTGATCCACGGAACTGTTTACGATGTTTTACTCTCTTTGGCATTAACATAATTACTGAGCTCCTCCTTCCTTGTTACCTTTCGCAGGAAGCACCTCGCCTTTGTAGATCCAGACCTTGACACCTACTTTACCGTAAGTGGTATCTGCCTCTGCAAATCCGTAATCAATATCTGCACGGAGTGTCTGAAGCGGGATTGTTCCGTCAGAATAGAACTCTGTACGCGCCATATCAGCGCCGCCAAGACGTCCGGAGCAGGAAGTTTTGATTCCCTTTGCGCCTGACTTCATTGCGCGTCCCATGCAGGACTTCATTGCACGCCGGAAAGAAACACGGTTCTCAAGCTGCAGGGCAATGTTTTCAGCCACAAGCTGTGCATCACGGTCAGGTCTTTTCACCTCTTTGATATCCACAACCAGTTTCTTTTCTGTGAGCTTCTGGACCTCAGCCTTGACCTTTTCAATCTCGGCTCCGCCCTTACCAATTACAACACCCGGCTTGGCTGTGTAAATGATAACCTTTACGCGGTCTGATGCTCTTTCGATTTCAATCTTTGATACGCCTGCTGCGTATAATTTCTTCTTTAAAAATGTTCTGATATTGTAGTCTTCTACCAAGTAATCAGCGAAATCACCCTCTGCATACCATTTAGAATCCCAGTCTTTGATAACGCCGACCCTTAATCCATGAGGATTAACTTTCTGTCCCATGATTGCCTCCTATCTTTCATCAAGCACGATTGTAATGTGGCTCATTCTCTTCTCGATTCTGTAAGCCCTTCCCTGTGCCCTTGGCTGAATTCTCTTCATTGTCGGTCCCTTATTTGCATAGCACTCTGCTATATAAAGGTTTTCTGCCCTCAGTCCGTTGTTATTCTCAGCATTAGCAATTGCTGATTTTAACAGTTTCTCTATTACGCCTGAAGCGTATCTCGGATTGTATGCCAGGATAGCAAGTGCAGTCCTGACGTCCTTGCCGCGAATTGCATCTAATACGAAGCATGCCTTGGTTACTGACACTCTGGCATAAGATAACTTAGCCGAAGGTCTGGTATCCTTTACTTCATTTCTCTCTCTCTTAATCTGCGATCTGTGTCCTTTTGCCATGATGAGTCCTCCTTTCCTGCAAATATGCTCTATCTTACGCCTGATTTCTTCTCATCTTTTCCATGTCCCCTGTAAGTTCTTGTAGCTACGAACTCACCGAGCTTATGTCCGACCATATCCTCTGTTACATAAACCGGAACATGCTTTCTTCCATCATGAACCGCGAATGTATGTCCGACAAAAGACGGGAAAATTGTGGACCGGCGGGACCAGGTTTTAATTACCTGCTTGTCACCGGAAGCGTTCATGGCGTCTACTTTTTTCAGTAAGCTCTCATCCGCAAATGGTCCTTTTTTCAGTGAACGTGACATTTCTTCAACCTCCTAATTATTTGATAGCCCTACCGTCTCTTCTTCTTACGATAAGCTTGTTAGACTGCTTGTTCTTCTTTCTGGTCTTTAAGCCAAGTGCAGGCTTGCCCCACGGAGTACATGGTCCCGGACGTCCAACCGGAGCCTTTCCTTCACCACCACCGTGCGGATGGTCGTTCGGGTTCATAACTGAACCGCGGACTGTCGGGCGGATTCCCATATGACGCTTACGTCCTGCCTTACCGATATTTATCAGGTTGTGGTCACCGTTTCCGATTACACCGATGGTTGCACGGCACTTAATCGGAACCATTCTCATTTCACCGGACGGAAGACGGAGTGTTGCATACTTTCCTTCCTTTGCCATCAGCTGTGCGCTGAGTCCTGCTGCGCGGACAAGCTGGCCTCCCTTGCCAGGAAGCATCTCGATATTGTGAATCTGTGTACCAACCGGAATATTTTCCAGCGGCAGGCAGTTTCCGATTCTTACCTCAGCCTCCGGCCCGTTCATAACCTTCATTCCGTCTGTCAGCCCTGCCGGAGCAAGGATGTAGGATTTCTGTCCGTCTGCATAACAGATTAATGCAATGTTTGCAGTTCTGTTCGGATCGTATTCAATACCGATAACTTTTGCCGGAATACCGTCCTTGGTCCTCTTAAAGTCAATGATTCTGTATTTTCTTCTGTTGGCACCGCCGCGGTGTCTGACAGTAATCTTACCCTGATTGTTACGACCGGAATGCTTCTTTAATGAAGTTGTAAGGGACTTCTCAGGAGTTTTCTTTGTAATCTCTGAGAAATCAGAACCAGTCATATTTCTTCTGGAAGGTGTATATGGGTTATATGTTTTGATTCCCATTGTTTTTCTCCTTTCATGTCATCATTTAAACTGCTGATTAAAGACCACTGAAAATCTCAATGTCCTTGCTGTCCTCTGTAAGCTGGACAATCGCCTTCTTTGTCTTTGCAGTTTTGCCAACCACCATGCCGCGCCTCTTTTTCTTTCCCACGCAGTTCATTGTGTTGACTCTTGCAACTGATGTTCCTTCGAACATTTTTTCAACTGCCTCTTTAATCATGGCTTTGTTTGCCTCCGGATGAACAAGAAATGTATATTTCTTTTCAGCCATTGCAGCCATACTCTTCTCGGTTACTACCGGTTTGAGGATTACATCATAATACTGTATGTTAGCCATTATACATACACCTCCTCGATTGTTTCAACAGCAGCCTTTGTAACTACCATTGTGTCATATTTTAATGCATCGAACACGTTCAGTTCGTTGGTCTGTGCTGTTTTGACTGTCGGAATGTTTCTTGCGGATGCAATCACATTGGTATCCATGTCGTTTAACACAACCAGTGCCTTTTCAAGTTTCAGGTTGTTCATTACCTGGACAAATTTCTTTGTCTTAATCTCATCAAGCCTTAAATCATCAAGGACGATAAACTTGCCCTCTTCCACCTTGGAAGTAAGCACGGACTTTAATGCCGCCCTCTTTTCTTTTTTGTTAAGCTTAAATGAGTAATCCCTTGGTGTCGGGGCAAATACAACTCCGCCGCCCTTCCACTGCGGAGCCCTGATGGAGCCCTGTCTTGCATGACCGGTTCCTTTCTGTCTCCACGGTTTTCTTCCACCGCCGCGAACCTCAGAACGCGTTTTAGCCTTCTGTGTTCCCTGACGCTTATTTGCAAGCTGCTGGAGAACAGCCATATGAACTAAATGCTCATTGATTTTTACGCCGAAAATGGAATCGTTCAGTTCAATTGAACCAACTTCGTTGCCTTCCATATTATAAACAGCCACGTTAGCCATCGTAAAGTTCCTCCTTTCTCAAATCCCGTACTATTTCTTACCAGACTTTACGGTTTCTTTCACTGTAATCAGGGCCTTTTTCGCTCCCGGAACGGATCCCTTAATCAACAGTAAGTTCTTCTCTGCGTCAACCCTTACAACCTCAAGATTCTGTGTTGTAACCTTTACGCATCCCATATGTCCAGGCATTCCTTTTCCCTTGAACACACGGCTCGGAGAAGAGCAGGCACCATTGGAACCCTGGTGACGATGGAACTTGGAACCATGCGCCATCGGTCCCCTGTGCTGTCCATGTCTCTTAATCGCACCCTGGAAACCTTTACCTTTGGAAATGGCGCTTACATCAACCTTATCTCCTTCTGCGAAGATATCAGCCTTGATTTCATCCGCCAGATGATACTCGTCCGCATTTTCAAATTTGAACTCACGGACATATCTTTTACCGGATACACCAGCCTTGGCAAAATGTCCCATTTCCGGTTTATTTACGCCATGTCTGCAGCGTACTTTTTTCTTTCCGCCGGCATCCTTGTTGACAATCTTTTCCTTCTTGTCCACAAAGCCAACCTGAACTGCGCTGTAACCATCGTTGTCAACAGTTTTAATCTGTGTGACAACACAAGGTCCGGCCTCCAGTACGGTAACCGGCACCAAAACGCCGTCAGCGTTGAAGATCTGCGTCATTCCGAGTTTTGTTGCTAAAATTGCTTTCTTCATTTCTTACCTCCTGTTTGGTTAAGTTTTTTGCAAAACCCAACACATTTTCTACAGCGGAACGCTTCTTGCTTGCATCCGGTATGTGAAGCATTCCCGGAACAAGTAGCGGAACCGTTCATCCTAGAATATATATAAACTATTCAGGATTTACATAATTACTTCTGTTTCATCTTGATATCGATGTACACACCTGCCGGCATCTCTAAGCGGGACAGTGCATCAACCGTCTTCTGGGTTGGTGTCACGATATCAATCAGTCTCTTATGAGTCCTCTGTTCGAACTGCTCACGGGAATCCTTATATTTGTGAGTTGCCCTTAAAATGGTAATAATCTCTTTCTTTGTAGGAAGAGGTACCGGTCCGCTCACCTGTGATCCGTTTTTCTTTACAGTTTCGATAATTTTTTTGGCTGATGAATCCACCAGTTCGTGATCATAAGCCTTGAGAGTGATTCTCATTACTTGACTTGCCATAAAAAAAGTCGCCTCCTTTTCGCACTTTTAAATAGTACGACAAGCGGTGACTGTACACATTACCGTGTGTGTCATTGTCGTAAGGGTGGTCGCTTGCGACAGATTCCTTACGACCAACTCCTCAAAAGATGTCACACAACGACGGATTCCTTGCTGCCCTCTTGCAGTAAGGTGTCGCTTATCTTCCTCAAACACTACACGTCGTTTCTACCTCATGGTAGACATATTACCTGTACAGTGACTTGTCGTCAGTTTCCTAACTTGACATTCGCTCCGCGGAAAACCTGCCACGGCGGGCAGCAACCTCGCGCTTCACAGCTATCATGCCACAGCAACGCTTATTATACATGACGTTTTTGGAAAATGCAAGCATTTTTTTATATTTTTCAACATTTTGTAAATTTTTTGTAACATCCCGGCACTTATACAATCTGTGAAGTCTTATATTTATCATGATACAGATGGTACAAAAAGAGAATGAAACATACAATCCCTGCAATCCAGGCAGGAACTGCCGCTATATTGCGGACTTTTCCCTGTTTTATGTATGTCTGGTAATCCTCATAGTTTACAAACATGTCATGAAACCTGAACAGTTGTCCCCCATTTCGAAACACGCCGACACGGTCGATACTTTTATCACATGAACTGCAGCGTTCCCCGGTAAATACGGTTTCACAGTGTTTGCAGACCGGGGTATCTATTTTGCCCAGTCCGTAAACTGGCAGGTTATTTCCTGTATATATTAACACAAGGGCAAGGATAAGAAAAATCCATTTTTTGTTCATATGGGTTCCTCCACACTCTACTCAAGCTCCTGAATAATCAGGCGGAATCCTTCTATGGCATCCATGTCAGGATTTTCATCAAAATAGAAAACCAGGCTTTGCAGATCCGGCTGGAGCATTCCTGCCAGCTGAAACATGTTACCATCCTTTTCTTCCAGCGCCAGCACTTCCTCAGGTGGTTCCATCTGGTATTTCTTACGGTCTTTTCCCTGCACAACGGCCGGAATCCTTATTACATATTCGCTGCTTCCATCTTTCAAATCCGCAACAACATAAGCGGCCCGTTCATTCTTCTGCCAGTCCGTATCCGATTCAATCCTTCCGCCAAGCGGGCAGATTTTTATGGACATGCTGATGTCATTGCCGTCTGTTGCTTCAAACTCTTTCATGGAAACATTTGTAATTTCCATCTCATCATTTTTCACATGGGATGAAGCCAGTTCCTGATGATTAAACCCGAAAAAGTTTTTTGCATTTATTTTTTTCAGTTCCTCCGTGGTAACAGTATAACTTCCAGTTGTGACAAAACGGTATGCTCCGTCTGCCGCTTCCGCCGGACTGCTTGTGTTTTGACTCCATAAATTAGTAAAAAACTGCCCTGCATAAGCTTCTGGATGCGCTGTTTCTTTTAATACCCGCACATCATAGGCCAGCCGCGCCATTGTCATTTCCGGGCAGATGTCCAGTGAAACGACATTGATTTCCACATCATTAATTTTAGCGGATTCTGCATTCTCTGCCTGCGTTTCCGTTCCATTTTTCCCCTCTGTCGGCAAACCGCTTCCTGCAGTGCCGCACGCGCTGCAAAAGAATGCCAGTATAAGTACCGCAAATAAATGCTTTTTCCTCATGTAACCCCTCCTCTCAAAATTGGAAATATATATCATACAATCCGCCCTTTGTCAGCAGCAATTTGTCTCATGAGTTTTCTATTCAGCATCGAATATTTATCCGACAGAAACATGCGCTGTCAAATAAATATCTGATGCTGTTCCTACAATGCTAACCAGCAGCTCAATTCTTTTTCCTTCATAAGAAGATTTAGGAGTAACAGTAATTGGCAGTGTCGTACCATAAGACTGTGAACCAAATTCAACTCCTTTAATGCTTTCACCAGTTTTAAACTGATAGTTTAATGGCGATACGCTAATTCTTCCAACTGTACTAAACCCCATGGTTCCATTTACCACTGCTCCCATCTGCAGCTGCCCCTTCGTATAAGGAGAGGATAGTCTCACAGAACTTTTTGGTGTTGATGTACCAGTCCACTCAATATTTCCCTCTGATGGATAGTTCCCCATAATGATTCCTCCTTTGCAAAACAAACTAACATTTCATCTGTGGTTATATTTCTCCACCTCCTTGTACCCGGCTACGTCAAAATGATTATCAGAATCATAAAGCAGTTTTTCAAAGTTTATAAAATCCATTTTACATATTTTTATATAATTATATTACGCATATTAGTCAAATACAATACTTTTCGTTTTATTTCGATTTATATTTTTAAAACTTATTTCCCCTTGCCCCTGTCTGCATTCTATTATAAAATAGATACAGTTTTAAGTTATGGAACACGGTATTTCGGTTTAAGGAGAAAAATTATGTGGTTAGCTGATAAATGGAAGGATTATGAAGTGATTGACTGTTCCAGGGGGGAAAAACTGGAGCGGTGGGGAAAATACATTCTGGTAAGACCGGACCCTCAGGTGATCTGGGATACCCCGAAAAAGGAAAAAGGCTGGAAGCAGAAAAACGGACATTACCACCGCAGTGAAAAGGGCGGCGGCTCGTGGGAATTTTTTAACCTGCCGGAAGAATGGTGCATCAGCTATACGCTTTCCATCGGAAAAGAACTGACCTTTCATTTAAAACCATTCAGTTTTAAGCATACCGGACTGTTCCCGGAGCAGGCGGCAAACTGGGACTGGTTTTCACAGCTGATCCAGAAAGAAACGAAAAAGGGGCGCGAAATCAAAGTACTGAATTTATTTGCATACACAGGCGGAGCAACACTTGCCGCTGCGGCTGCCGGAGCGCAGGTTACACATGTGGACGCCTCCAAAGGAATGGTAAACTGGGCAAAGGAAAACGCCGTTTCCTCCGGTCTCAAAGACGCCAGAATCCGCTGGCTTGTGGATGACTGTGTGAAATTCGTGGAGCGGGAAATCCGCCGCGGAAATCATTATGACGCAGTTATTATGGACCCGCCTTCCTACGGCAGGGGACCGAAAGGGGAAATCTGGAAAATTGAGGATAGTATTTACCCACTGCTTCTGCTTTGCCGGAAGCTTCTGACGGACAATCCTCTTTTTTTCCTTGTAAATTCCTACACCACCGGACTACAGCCTGCGGTGCTTTCCTATATGATGAATACCATGTTAAAACAATATAATGGCACGGTGCTTGCCGATGAAGTCGGACTTCCGGTCACTTCAAACGGACTGGTGCTTCCATGCGGGGCCGGCGGGAGGTTCTGGCGGTGAAGAGGTATAAAAAACAGCATTTGGGGCGCACCTCAAATGCTGTTCTTTCATTCACTTCCTTTTCGGAATACATCCATAAAACCAAATATCACTATTTCATTTGTCTCATCATTGCAGAATACTCCTTCCACTATACAGCGCTGTCCCCCGATATTATCCCCCCTGAATGCCGGTATGGTATAATTTTCTGCCGGGTCACGGAATATTTGTTTCAGGTATCCCAGTTCCTCTTTTTCCAGTAAGTCGGATGTTACTTTTCCGTCAAATACATACACGGCATCGTTATACCTCCGGTATTCATTTCCAACTGACATTTTATCAAAATAGGATGCCCGCAGGGATTCCTTTAATTCAGAATAGTCACTATCACTGACCGTAAAGGATATCCCCGACTTTTTGTCAAGCCAGCCTGTATAATAGATGTATGTCAGCTTCTCTGTACTGGGAGGAAGTTTTTCCGGGTAACGTTCTACGCTTCCATCCCATGCTTTACTGAGAAAAGAATCGTAGCACAGAAAGTGTTGTCTGGTACAGGGCAGTATTCCTGTCCAGTACAAAAGCAGCGATACCGGAACCGCAACCAGAAATATACATAATACTGCTTTGAAGATTCCCTTTTTTACACTGTTTTTTCCCATTACAAACCTCCATGGAATTTAAACGCCGGTTCCTTTCAGGTTTTATTTTCGCACACCGTCCTTAAATGCAAAGAGAAGGTTATTCCGCCAGCAGAACTCCCTTTTCGCCTTCGCTCATTTTATTCCCTCTTCCCCCGTTATGAAAAAAATATCACTTATGATAAGACTTTCTAAAGGTGTCTTTAAAGGCAAACAAAACAATTTCATTTGTGCTGTCATTACAAAATATACCACTTAAATAGCAGCTTTCCCCAGCACTTGCCACTTTTTTGTAAGCAACAACCGTGTAATCACCAGCCGCGTCATGGAAGATATTATTCAAATAATCCAGCTCCTCTTCAACCAGAAAGTCTGATGTCACCTCCCCGTCAAACATGTACCACTCCCAGTCCTCCGGCTCATTATCCCTCTTTTTTAATATGTACTCATCTTTTGCATGCTGAAATTCTTCCTGGTATTTCTCCTTATCAGCAGTATAAGAATACAAAGATGTTTCTTTAAATTTCTGATATTCTTCCTTGTTTATGGTAAAGGAAATTCCTGTCTTTTTATCAAACCATCCAGTGTAGTAGAAATATTTGATATTCTCTGCACTGGCCGGCAGTTCCTGGGGATAATGCTCTAGTGTTCCAGCTGTTTTATTTTTAAAAGTACTGTAATTTATAAACCATCTTCTGGTGTATGGGAAGAGTCTGCATTCCCACAGAATCCATATAATTCCAAAACCAAAAAGCAGTACCGTAACTAAGACTATTCGTTTTCTTTTTTTCATTCCACGCAACCTCATAGTACGTCAGAAATCGGTCACCCTTTTTCCATTTTCCAGACCGATACATATATCCATACAATTCATAGCTTTGTGCAAAACCAAGCGTCACTGTTCAGTGTTTCTGGAAAAACTACCTGTATGAAAAGGTGTCAAAAAGAAAATAAAAAGGCTGCACAGAAAAATTCCTTCTCAGAATCTAATGTTTTTCATTAAACAGAACATCCCTAAAACCGAACATAACTATTTCGTTTGTTTTATCATTACATATTATTCCCTGCAGGGTATAAGCTTCTTTTCCCCCCTGTTCCTTTTTCATAAGCCAGTATGGTATAATCCTCTGCCTTATCGCGGAGTATTTCCCCTAAATACTCCTGTTTTTCTACTTTCAGAAAGTCTGGTGTCACCTTTTCATTAAACACATACCACCGCCAGTTCTCCACTTCATGATTAACAAACTTTCCTGGTATTCCTCTTTATAATCCTGATATCTTTTCTAATAATCTTCCCTTTCTGCAGTAAAGAATTTATTATCTTTATCATACCGCCCTCATCTAAAACCATGGTGTATTCCTCCGTTTCCGGATTATAGACACAGTGCAGGCTGATTCCACATCTGCATCATTGAATGTTCCAAATACTGCTATATTGCCGGTTATGGAAGCAATTGTGGACAGGTCAATCTTTTCATTCAGTTCCCCATACAGCCATCCGTCTTTTCATCCGGGGGATACGGGAAGGTAAAACACGATCTGATTACTTCCTGTTTTTCCGAAATGCATCCCTAAAGTCAAATATGACCACTTCGTTTGTCTCATCAATACATAAAACACCTTCCAGATTACGCAGTATCTCTTTTTTCCAGTTGCCTATGCTTTTCCTTATGAAATGCATCTGTAAATGCAAATATTACAATTTCGTTTTCCTTGTCATTGCAGAACACCCCATGCAGAACATTGCGCTCACCGCTTTCCACGACACCTTTTGTGTACGCCAGTACCATATACTGCCCTGTCGTATCATGAAATATCTCATCCAGGTAATCAAGCTCATCTTCCTCAAGAAAATCAGAAGTCACATTTTCACCAAATACAAACCGCACATTGTCCTCTGCTGCCCAGTCCGGAATTTCCCCATATTCTGACTGGCATTCCT
>CAJUND010000023.1 GCA_910587655.1 uncultured Agathobacter sp.
AATCGCTCAGGAGCATATACGCCCTTTATCATAGTTTCTGTTTCTGCAAAAGGCAAAGTAGATACTTTATCTCCATCATTCACACGTCTCCACGCATAAAAATGCTCATAAGGCGTACGAACTGTCCCAAGTCTTGTTTTCACACCGTCTGAAATGCAAGCCAAAGGACAGTAATGCAAAAGGTGCGGAATATCTCTCCAATAACGAATATTGATTTGTTCCCATGCATCATAAATGGTCGCATTCGCATCAGCAGGATTTTTCAATTCAATTACGCATAACGGTATACCATTTACAAATAAAAGCACGTCCGGTCTTCGATTTTGTTTTTGACCATTATTTGTATATTCTACTGTAAACTGATTTACCACACGAAATATGTTCTTGTTCCAATCTTCAAAATCAATAGGTGATATCATTTTTGCCAGTCCATATTGCGGCGTAAACTGAACGCCATCAACCATCCAACTATATACTTTATGCAAAGTCGCAAAATCACTTTCACTGCCAACAAGTCGGACATTATCAAAAATCTGAGTAACTTCATCTTCCATTAAGTCTGGATTTGTATCGGCTATAAACTTCTTGAAATCAGCCGCAATCAGCACATCCCTTTTGGTTACACGAGATATATTATTACCAGAAGAATAAATCCAGCCCTCAGCCTCCAAAAATCCAATAAAGGCATACTCATATTCTGATTCACAATAACGACCGTTGTATTGTTTTAACTTAGCCATTGATTACGCCTCCTTTGTTTTTCTCGCTTCTTCAATAGAGCCTTTTATTAAGATAGGGCAGATATCTTTAATCTGTGATTTGAGTTTTTCGTTAATCTCTTTCCGTGTTCTATATGCTTCGTATATCTCTACAATAGATTTCTGGATTTCCAAGTTTGGTATTGGAATCGCTATGCCTTTCATATCATCAATACTAAACGTTTCTCTTGCACTGCCCCAAGAATGGAAACGAGCATAGCGATCAAACTCAGTTCTACAAAAAAATAGATATAAGTATTTTGAAAGCAGTTTATTTTTGTTAGTCTTAATTACAGTAGATATTGATGACACCAAGTAAGCTTCCTCTGATTGATTCAATGCAAGAGACATTTTGTCTGCTCTTCTTGATGTATCAGAGATAAAAGCAATCATACCCGGTTCTACTATTTTGTAATTATCAAGAGCTACTCCATCCATATTAGCCTTAGTATCAATAAATTCTTTGCTTGTTGCAATGCCTCTTACAGAATCTAAAGTCAGCCCAATTTCATTTTTCTGATTAAATTCCTCAATATATGCACCAATTGCCTCACAAGGCATTTTACGTCTTAAATCCTCAATATACGCATCACATACCAGTTTCAAATCGTCCAATCTACGCTCATAACTTTTCTGATTTTCATGCATGGTATTATAAACATCAGCGTATTTTTGTTGGATTTTAATATCCGGTAATTCAATATCTATATCACACATATCATCCCAACTAAAAATTTCTCTAGCTGACCCCCATGAATTAAACCGTGAAAATCTATCAAATTCAGGACGATTAAAATACATAAATAGATAATCTGACAAAAGCAACTCAGTTTTTCTTACCTTAAAAACTACATACGATGAAGAAACAATATATGTATTTTCTGTAATGTTATGTGCAAGAGTAATTTTTTCTCCATTTCTTGATGTAACGGTCACATAAACAAAATCATCTGGTTGAACAAGATAATAAGGTTTTAAAGATACATCTTCCATATTTGCTTTTGTTTCTATAAATATTTTTTGCATGGAAATACCTTTTACATCGTCAATGTCAAAATGTAATTCATCGTTTCTTGCTTCGCATAATTCAATCAATTCACCAAGTTTATATTTAGTCAATCCCATAACCAATCCCCCTAAATGCATCTTCCAGCATCTGCTGGGATTTCTTTTCGACCTTCATGATTTTTTTCATTTCTGCCTGAACACGAGTCATCTCCTTTTCGTAGTCAATTTCTAAATCATGGTCGACAAATTCAATATATTTACTTGGCGTAAGCGCCCAACCTTTGGTTTCAACTTCTGCAATAGCTACGCTACGATAAAGTTCAGGCACTTCATAATTCGCACCATCAGTGCTTTCACTCTGCCATGTATGGTATATGCCAGCTGCTCTTCCAATCTGCTCTGTTACTAAACGTACCTTCTTTTTGTTTTCACCCTTAACAGGATTTTCTCTCCATTGACGCAAATCCATAAAAAGGATTTCGTACTCGCGATTACGAAGATCTCTACCGTGGTATTTACCGCCTTTTTTATTCTGATTTAAAATCCAAAGAGTAACACTAATGTCCGTAGTGATAAACAACTCTCTAGGAAGAACGATAATTGCTTCCACCTTGTCATTCTGAATCAATTTTTTACGAATTTCTAAAGTATCACTATCATTCAATGCACCATTAGCAAGAAGGAATCCCGCAACTCCATCCGCTTTCTTCAAGTGAGAAAGCATATGTAAAATCCATGCATAGTTCGCATTGCTTTCAGGCGGTGTTACATAGTCTGACCAACGTATATCACTCTTTAAATTTTCATCATACCAGCCTTTCAGATTGAACGGTGGATTTGCCATAATATAGTTAAAGTATAACCCTTTATGTAAATCGTGTGTAAAGGACGAATCATTTGTCTCACCAAGGTTATGGCTGAGCCCGCGAAGTGCAAGATTCATTTTTGCAAGACGATAAGTGGCTGCATCCTTTTCCTGTCCATAAATATTGATTTTGTTAATATCACCTTGTTTTGATTTTACAAGAGCGGCGCTCTGAATAAACATGCCGCCCGAACCACAGCAAGGATCGTATAAAGTGCCGTCATAAGGTTCTATCATTGCCGCAATCAATTGCACAACATCATGAGGCGTATAAAATTCTCCCTCTTCCTTTGTAGCATTTACTGCAAATTCTTTAAGAAAATATTCATAAACTCGACCGATAAGGTCTTTTTCTTCACCAAATGCCTTATGGCTGATTTTATTTACTTCATCAACAAGTTTCTTAATATCATTTGCGCCAAGATTACGAGTAGTAAACGTACCTTCGATAAAACAGCCTTTTAAATCCTTCGAAGCGGTTGCAATACTGTGAAGCGCTGTATCAAGTGCAACATTTAGCCCCGGTGCAGGAGTATTGATGATAGTTGACCACCTTGCTTCAGGCGGCAAATTGTATGTTCCATCTGTAAAAGTAGCATCATCAAAGAATGCTGCTCTAATATTTTCATCTTCCGGATCAAGCCCTTGTTCGATTAAAGTCTGACGAAGCCTTTCAATTCCGTCTTCATATTTCTCACCAATAAAACGTAAAAATACAAGCGTAAGCATCATGTCACGCTTCTCAAAGAAAGAACCCGAATTACGCGCTGCACGCAAAATATCTCTGCAATTAAATAAAATATTATCTATATTCAAAACTTTTTCAGCAGTTTTCTTTTTCGCCATGTTACTATTCATCCTTTCCCATCTGTGTCCATTGTTCTTCTAAAGCATCAAAATCAAGATTATGGGCATCACAAAAATCCTTAATCTTTTTCATAGCAGACATATTAGGTTTACTTTTTCCACTTTCCCAGCGGTTAATGGATGAAAACGAAACACCAAGTTCTCTGCCAAAAGCCTCCTGTGACAAAAAACATTTCTGACGAATTTTCTTTATTTCTTCTGAATAAGCCATGCTTTTGTTCTCCTTTATTGTCTATACCAATAATATAGCATTATTATAGCATAAAAATAACGAGAGTGTTCTAAAATTTATATAAACCTTCAAACTGATATCAAATAATATTCTTCAGCTTTAAAGTTGAAAATATTTTTTCTTAAATGTTTTGAACTATCTATATACTCTTTGCTTAAGTTTATCCATCAATCTATAGTTCGGCAGCCAAATTCCATTTACATTATTTTTAATATTGTAAATCTGTATGGACACTGACTTTCTAATTTGTAGTAAATCCATCATCTTCAATGCAAGTAAATTTATTAAACTTACAATTCGTTCTACAAACACAGTATTTAATGGCATTATAGTGTAAGTAAAAAAATTCGCAAAACTATAATTAACTTTACCATATATATATATTATGTGTAATCTCTCTTCTGCATCCCTTCCTCATAAATCCAGTCAAATACTTCATATCGTTTCTGCTGTTCCATATTAATTTCCAATCCATCAATTACCCTATTAAACAACTTAATTCCAGCAAATACTCCATATCCCCAAAGCTAAACACCTCAGACAATACATCTGTTGAATACTCTACAAGCCTACCAGCATCAATTTCCAACAGTTCCATTTTTTTATATCTATCATAATAATTGTCTTCCTGATAAGTAAATCGTTTCTGCCTTGCCTCAAACAGATACCCCTTACCTAACTCCAATAAAAATTTCTGCAACTTGTTGATCAGTGATGTTTCTAAATCTGTTTCAGAATACTTTGCCTTTTCCTCCATACCAAGAAATTCTAACACTGTCGGTTGCTTTATTATATCTTCCGGCTTTGTGATAACATTTCCTTCTTTGGCTAAACGTAAAACACCATTCTTATCCTTGTTTAGTGCCAGACGTTCATACACACTAGAATTATATTGTCTTTGCAAAATTCGAACTCCCCACCCTGCTTTTGACGTTTCAATTTCATAAAAACTGCGTTCATCCTCGTTTTCTATACGCACTAATTGTAAATAGTGAGACCACTACACAATGAAAGATGGCTCTTTTTCAAATAAACTAAACACTGTTTCGCTAATTCTATCCTTATATGTTAAATAAAATTTTCTTGCATTTTTTAATGTATCTTCTGAAAAGCCTTTACCAAATTCTTTCTGCAATTCCTCAGATAATGCCTGAATAACTCTGCTTCCATATTTTGCACGTTTCTGTCCCATTTGCTGAGTTTCCACAATCCATCTACATAATGAACTAATTCAGCAGAATCAGTACACAATTTTTGAATTTCAACATCAGGTGTTTTTTTGCGACTGAAAGTTGCCTGCAGGCTAAAGCCTGTTTCGTATGCGACTAAAGCCGCCTAAAAGTTCTACTTAAGTAGCTATTGTTCCTTTACAAGCACATACTTACTACGAAAACAACTATCCGGTTAATCTGCATTCATCATATCCAGTATTGTTTTTGCCCTTCTGCCAAACACCGGATGATTATATACCGCCGCTGTTTTTGCTATATTTATTACGGTATCAGGATAATCGGCTGCACAGCTTTGCACAGCATCCGTCAGCAGACGGTCTGAGTCACGGGCAGAATCCAGCGCATGGTCAAAGTCATATAACGGCGCCATTTTCAGATATGCCCCGGTACTGGTATCCCTTAGCCATCCGAAATTACCGGCATGTCTGTCACCATTACCAGTAATTGCATCCATAATTAACATTTGCGCACCTGCCCTGCCAAACTGCTGCAGAATATCACGCTCGTCAAAGTTATCCGGGTCAATTCTCCCGGACTGGTCCGCCTGCTCCAGCATTACGGCGGCTGATGTAATATTGCAGACAGCTATTCCGCCGGGTACCAGCTCTGCCGTCTCAGCCGGCACCCCGCAGAGATTGCACAGCTCTATACACTGCAGTTCTATGGCAACATCCCCGTATTTATACAGCCTGCCGTCGCGCTTCCATTCCTTGGATAATGCACCGCCAACATAAAGTGTCGGTACCGCCTGCCCCTTAAACTCTCCGCTTCCATCCCAGAAACTTGTATAGTACGGACTCACATCCTCAAAACATATTTCTTCGTCCTCGGATTTCAACCAGTAACAGTCGCAAAAACTCAGGGCATGTGTCTGGGCATTTATGCGTTTTCTTGCACCCTGTCCGAATGTGATGCCCTTTAAGCGTCTGGCAACTGTATTTGTACCGGAGGAATACCGGTATTTCATCCATGTATAAAATGTGGCTGTGTCCGGATATTTCTGCATCAGTCCGGGAAGCAGGCATTCACTAATCACGATGTTCTGGGTTATATCATACACCGGGGTATTTCTGCACATCAGCATGATATGGTCTTTGGTATTCAGGTGCATTGTCTGCGGATCAATCATAAATTTACTGTAATCCTCCCATTCCTATTTGTATCTTATTTTCAATACGCAGACATGCTTCCACATGCATAATCCAGTGTCTTGAAAATGGCATTTGAATTAACCCCTGAATGTCTTTCTTACACCAGTAATCAATCAGCCAGACTGCACTTTCATCTGCACTCACAACATTCATCAATTTTAGATTTTCTTTTCTTTCTTTCGATATTTTCTTCTTCAAATCATCATAAGATAAATTTTTGATAATCTTCTCAGTGCTCTCTTTTACTTCAAAAATATATAAATAAAGTTCTTCCAAATTAAGCTGCTCTGAAAAGTCTGCAATCTGCTGTTTTACCAGTTCATTTCCCGTTGTGATTATGGGAGAACTGATACGCTTCTGATAATTGCCAGCAGAAAAAACCTGTTCCTCTTCGCTTATCAATACATGTGCTACTATATCCTCTATACGAAAAATATGCCAGACCGAATAAGCAATCGTTTTACTATGGTAACCATCTGCATTTATAAAGGGAATTGCATCAAATTCCTTTCTGTTTAATTTTTTCCTGAAAGATATCAGGGTTTGCATTAACTGATTTCTCAAATTAAATAAAGTATAAATTCCTGCTTGATAAGTGTCCTTGTTTTTAATTTGTGTCTGCATTGTTTTATTAAGTGCGGACCATTCTTTATTCATTATAAGTTACCTCTTCTATTCTTGTATATGGACAATTCCCCTTTGCTTATTTTACCATACACCACCTTACAAATCCACAATTAAAATACGGGGCAGTTTCCTGCCCCGGTCAGTCTGTTACTATTCACGGCCCGGAATGCCGCTCATAGTAACGTCAGTTTTTCCTGCTCATGAAATCCCAGTATGCCTGCATGCTGTACATATAATATTCAGCCGCTTTCTGCTGGCGCAATAACTTCATGTCGCCAATCTGCTTTTTAAACATATTCATAAAATCCGTCCTGTCATTCAGTCCCATTCTTCCGGTTTCCATGGGAAGGGAAGTCAGGCCATTCTGCTTTTCCACGCCCGTATAGGCTTCCAGCGCCCTCATCTCAACAATTGTTGCACATCTTGGATTAATTCTGTTAATATGAATCGTCTGCTCAAACTCATTTCCGTTTTCATCTACGCCCTTTGCAACTACTGTCGGATCTTCTTCTGTAGAATCTTCGGCATATTTGATATAAAAGGACAAACCCGTTCCATTGCCGCCGGAATACAGCATATCATCTGTTTTCATATAGACCCTGTAGACTCTTTTATCTGCTGTATTTGTCTGTCCGGCAGAGTTTGCCGCTTCCTGCCTCTGCGGGATGGACTGTCCGGCTTTGCTTCTGCTGTAATTGTTTGCTGATACATTGTTCTGGTAACAGCCCTGTCCTATTCCGTTAATTTGCATTTTAATCTCCTTTCCCTGCTCCCCGATTCCCTGTTTTCTTAATTCTGTCCGCCTGCCATATAGTCATAGAACTTTTTAAACGACAGATATCCTGCCAGATTACTGGCGTCATACTGCATCTGCATGTAATCCCTGACCATATTCGTAAAATTCTTTTTCACATTAACACTGTTCTCGTCGTAAGTGATATCACCATTCACACCACCCGCAGCTGACAGAAAATTACCGAATGCATCAGAAGTATACCCCTGCACATCGCTGTATGCAGCATAAGCAAGCATTTCAAGATAACTGCCGTTTTCCGGGTCAACATCATTGATTCCCACAATGGTGTCGGTATAATCACCCGATTTTGACCAATATCTTACCCTGTATTTTGGATCAGCATCATTATAATTATCCGCCCTGTAGACGGATGCGCTGGTGCCGTCCGGGAATCCAACTGCTGTCAGTGCCGTATCCCCATTGCTTCCTGTATAGTGAAGTGTTATATTAGAAGTCCGGGTGCTTTCCCCATTCCCCACTGCGGGTTTCTGTCTGTTTCTCATCTGTGCAGCCTGGTTCATCCCCACATAATTACTGCTATAATTAAAACTTTCAATTCCATTTACACTCATTTTCAGCTCCTCCATTATTTTCAATTATTTTGATACCACGATTCCTTTGTCATTTTGAGCCACACCCGCTCCCTCGTAATATACCGGCGGTCAAAAAGACGAACCCTGCTGCCCCAGCAGCTGATAGTTACTGTCCATATAATTCTTTTTTCCGAAAGGAACATAATTTTCGTCCAGCAGAATCATATTTCCGTTTCCAAGATCCGGGAATTTCTGTGCGATTTCTTTCAGAACTTCCCACTCATCCCCGAAGTTTTCCCTGTTATCTTCCTCCACCTGCCTTAACGCCTCTTCAATCGCCTGCTGGTCCGCCGTGCCCCAATAGAGGGGATGGGGCTGGAAGGACGAATGGTACTCGCCCCCTTCGTAGCAGAAAAAGCAGGAACAGGGGATTTTTTCAAACAGTTCTTTCCTTGCCCCGTCAAGCTCCTTTATTTCCAGACAGTAACAACCGTTTACGGCTGCCGCCCCTTCCTGTGCAACCATATTTGCGATTGCCATAATTGTCAGCGGCTCTGTTTTCACAATCATTCCGGGAACCAAAAGCCCCTCTTCGTACATTTCCCTTAAGTATTCGTCAGAAAATTTTCCGACAGCCCTCCACAAGAAAAACAGTGCCAAAAGGATGAAAATGAGGGCAGAAATCCAGCTTTTTAACAGCGAAATTCCTGCCATACATACAAGGCATACGCAGGTTATGGCTGAGTTTTTTCTCTTTTTAACCACAGCCCTTATGATTTCATCCTTCTGCCGTATCCGGTTTACATCTGCGTGAATACCTGATTTTGTACTTGCTTCAAATTGTGAATAATCTACCATTTTTGCCTCCATTTCCATTCTCGGCTTCCTGGCCGCTTTTTCGCCCTGTTCCTGATATTTTTGTTTGTGTTTTGCTTTTTCCTTATCCCCTGCTGTCATCTGCGGATATTGCTCCCAGTATCTCCTCCGCAGTCACGGTTATAACCTCACCGGCAACAGAAGTCATCCTTCCCTCCATATAGATTTCCCGCTCCCGCATCCTTCTTGCCAGAGCTTTTTTCTGTGCCTTTTCTTCCTGGCGTTTTACCTGCTCCTGCATTTTTTCCTGACGCTTTTTCCACCATGATTTTTTGCTGCCGAATGACAGAGGTGAACTGTTTGTTACAGGGATTCCTTCCCCGTGGCACTGTTCGGGCGTTGCCCCGATTACCTGGTAACCAATCATTTTGCTTCCCATAATTCCATTGCAGGAATACATTTTTCTAACCATTCCCAATACTGTCTTCTCCCATTCCGGGTCATTTTTCATACGTTCAAAGCATTCCTCTGTAATTGTCAGGGTACCTCCCACGCAGGTGGAGCGGTACCATCCGCTGACCGGCATTTTAGACATTTCATTCATAAACCACTGTCTGTATTCGCCCATCGTCATATCTTCTTTGGATTTTGTGGAAATGCCGGTATCATATGAAAAGCCTGTATTATCCGGCGGCTGCTGAATAACCATATTTCCTGCTGCAGACGTTCCGGATTTTTCAATCCTGCTGTTTTCTTCTGCCGCTTTATATATTTCATCTGCAAAGTTTCCCGTTTTTGCTGTTTTCCTGCTGCTGTCCAGAATGGCATACGAACAGCCTGCACGATTTATACTGCTGATACTCATCTTTGCTCTCCTTTCCCAAATTGCAAATCCAAACAAGGCACATGGTATTTTTCGGAACAAATGTTTCTGTCACAAACCTGCACTGCACCAGATGACCATTTTTTGCACCAGATGACTATAATTCTACAGCTGTCCTTTTGTTTTATGGACGGTCTCAGCGCCCTCTTTTGATTTGTTTTCCCCTTACCATATTACTGTGCTCCCTGAAACAGTGTATACTGCCGTTTCACATCCGGATACCTTGACTTTGGAACGGATATCGTTTTCCCAGTTGTCAGCGTCATGACATAACTGCTGATTTTTTCAATATATTTCATGTTGATTAAAAAACTCTGGTGTATCCTTACAAAGTCCATTCCTTTTAAATCTTCTTCCAGCTCGTCCATTTTCCGGTAAATGCCGAATGTTCCTTTTCTGGTATAAAATATATTTTTGTGCCTGCATGTTTCAATATAAATAATGTCATCCACCTTAAGCCGAATTTCCCCTTCCACAAAGGCAAACTCCACGATCCGCTCCTGTTTTTGGATTTCCTTTAAGATATCATCCATGCATTCCCCTAATGTCTGTTCCAGGTCGTCTTTTAAGAGAAAACGGCTTGCCTTCACCTTGTACCCGTCCAGAGCATAGTTCATACAGGCGCTCACCAGCACGATATGGACCTGTGGGTATTCCGCCTTAATCCGTCCTGCGGCTTCCAGTTCGTCCATGTCCTCCATGTTTATGGCAAGAAATACGATTCTGCAGTCCCTGATATACTCCATATCTCCGCAAAGGTCGTTACCGGAAGCATATTCACTGATTTTAAAATCTTTACCATAGCCTTCCAGCAGCTCCCTTAATATGTCCCTGTCATCCTTTCTGTCATCGCAGATTGCAATTTTCATTCTATTTTCCCCGGTTTCTGTATTTTCGCTATGGTCTATATCGGATTACAGGGGATTTTAGTATAGAGTAGCGCATGAAATACCTGTTTACTGCACTAAACGACTATAAACTGCACAATGTATTGTCACTGTTGGGTATACCGTCAAGAATCCTGTTTAAACACTTCTAATGGAGCACCTTACAGAAAGTGAGAGAATCTCTTGCAAACAAGCCACGGGGCTAATCCGTGGCTTGCTTATTTTAACATACTGTTTATATGCTAATATCTCATCAACATGTTTCATTATATCAGTACTTGGAACATAATCCTTTTTAATTCTGTAATCACACGTAAAGGCATATCCTTATCCTGTTTTGTCTGATGTTCAAACCCAAGTAAGGCAAACTGCACCCCATCATCTTTTGCCAGCTTCTGTTTTCTTATCCATATTACAACGCCCGTTTCAGCTTTACAGAAATACCAACAAAACAGGTATATGGTCTAATGATAGTTTCAAAGTACTTCCTGTCACCGCAGGCAAACTCATTATTTGTTGCAAACCACTCACTCCATGCTTTGCTAAAGCAGTCCATTTCCCACGTTTTTACTGATTCAATTCTGTCGTGGCTGCCGATAAGTTCTTTCCAGCGGGTCTGGCTTTTAAACATACAGGCATCTTCCCCAAGCCAGTCAGAAAGGAGTTCTTCGGCACGGTCCGTATACTCATCTTTCAGACCGGGAATACCAATTAAAACCACTCCGCCGTCTTTCATAAACGGCAGGATCTTCTCCTGAAAAAATCCCTCATAACCTGCAAAGTAATGGTAAGAGTCAATACTAACCAGAGCATAAAATTTCTTTTTATCAAAATGAAAATGATTCGCATCTTCGCAAACCGGTATCACCTGTTCACCAATCCCCCATCGGGCAAAACGTTTCCTATTTTCTTCCGCACTCACCCACAGGTCATTTGCATAAACCTTCGCTCCTGTTTCTTTCGCAATTACAAGGCTTGTTAATCCCGTTCCACATCCCAAATCAAGAATCGGGTCATCCGCGGCAGCCTGCAAAGGATGTCTGTCAAATAATTCCGCTAAAATCCTGACACTATTTGGTCCCATCATCGTTTCTGCCGAAATATATTTTTTATAGCTGCTAATATTCAAATGTATTACCTCCGTTACATCTTAAAAAATCAATAATCATTTTCTTTTCCTCAATCGTCAGTTCATTGATGTGCCCCCTGTCCTTCAACAAATATCTTTCGCTTTGCGGCCAGACTTTCCCGGCTTTAAGCAGGACGCCCCTGGCAGGAAATAAGCAGTCGTTCTCTGCTGCCATAACTAAAACAGGATTTTGATATCTACAGAGATTTTTGCAGCTTTCATTCCGGGGCATAGCAGATTTTATTTTTGCATGATCAATACTGCAGCGGGCAGTTGCCAAAATATCCTCTGTAATACCGGATTCAGTTATCGCCATTGGAAGAAGGCATTTAACAAACCATTTTTCTTTATGTATGAGCCAGTACATGAGTATTGGAAATGCCATATTTATACTTTTATTCCTGCCCCAAATGAACTGCCGAAACAGGCCATTTCATGGAATCCCAGACCCTTTATCACCTCAACTGCCCATTTCCCATAATCCTGATTCCGGGGCGATAAAGAAACCTCTGCACTTTTGCCAGGATGTCCGATTGTATCAACAGCATAAATGTGAAAGTCGTTCTGTAAAAATCCGCAGTATTTTAAATTATATGCGGTTGTCGCATTGCCTCCATGAAAAACCAGAATGGGTTTTCTTGTCAAATTTCCACATTCAATGATATGTGTTTTTCCAAAGGAAGTATTGACAAACAAGTCCGCATATGGAACTTTCAAATCTTCCATCTGTCTGTCATACAACTGCAAAACTGTCTTTTTTGATTGCCCGCTTCGGTATATTGACTTCATATTTTCTGCCTGCCCTGATTTTTCACTTTGATACTTAATGAGTAACTGAATACCTAAACAGAATACAAAACCTCCCAATAAAATGAACATGAACCAAATCATATTCCAGTACGGGGAATCTGTATCAAACATCCATAACAGAAGTTCATTCCAAAAACGTAATCCCGTATATATGGCAAACAAGTCAAATAAAAGGTAGCATCCTCCCACAATATATATCCACCTCCACCAGTAGTTGCGGTGAAGATTTTTAAAAAAGCTGATAATCCCCAAAAGACAACACAGAACCAGAACAGCCATAAGTCCATAATAAAAGGCATTCCTGCTTTCCAATACCCCAATCCAGAACGACGCATAAGATTTCCTGTCAAAGATTCCCCAGATTCTGTGTAAATGAAAAACGCCAAACAACAGGAAAAACCACGGTTCATAAAATGCAATTTTCTTCATTTGAGCAATACCCCCATCAAATATTTACATACCCCGGAATCTTACGTTAATTAAAATAACTACAAAGCTTTTTATCACCCAGACAGCGAAGATGGTCAGAGCAAGCAGTCCTGATATATTTGCAAGACCAGATATCAGACTTTTCCTGTCCTTCCGGTCTGCATCAATTTCCACATCATTTTTATATTTTTTGCTGGAAATCTGCATCGCAAAAGAAACCATGTACAGCAGCCACAATAATGTCCCACTGCATAAAATTCCCTCAAAAAACCTGATGTCTGTCCCAACAAATGAATATGTGCCAGAATGCCCGTCCCGAACCACAAAAGAATATTCCATATGGCAAATACGGCTGTACTGACAACATAGCACATCCTGGCGGAAAAGTCTATTCAATTATTCACAACCTGTCCCGTCTCTGTTCCCATCAGTCTTCCAAGCTGCTCCACAATTCCCGCATTTCCATTCACAGAAATCTCACCGACCTTTTCGCAGATTCTTTCCAAATATTCCAGCTCCTTTAATTTATAGAGCGTGGAATTTTCCTCCATCAGCTTTGCCGTATTTAAAAGCGACCTGGTGGAAGCCACCTCCTCCCTTCTGGAAATCACGTTTGCCTGCGCCGTTTTTTCTGCGACAAGCACGGAATTCATAATATCTTTGATTTCTCCCGGCAATATAATGTCCTTAATTCCGGCAGCCAGGAAATCTATGCAGAACATGGCTTCTTTTTCCTGAAGCACCGCAAAGATTTCACCGGATATTTTCTCCTTGGTTTCCAGGATTTCATCCAGCCTGTAGTTTCCTGTAATTTCACGGATTACAAGCTGGACTGCAGAATAAAGCTGCCCTTTTAAGTCCAGAATTTTTTCTGCAAATTCCACGGCATCCCTTATTTTAAACATGCATGCGACATTCATCCGGATTCCGATTTTATCCCTGGTTAAAATCTCCTGTCCGACGATATCCAGCTCGCGCTGTTTCATGTCAAAGACACGGAAAGAAATATCATGCTCATAATTCCAGAACCGGTAGACGCCCCTGGCGAACTGCTTTTTTAACACGTTATCGTAATAAACCAGTCCGGCTTCCCCTTCCCCCACCTTCATTTCCGTATAATATTTCTGCGGAAGCATGGAAAGCATCTGCTTCGTCACTTCATTTCCCATTACGGTTTCCTCCATGGAAACGACTTTGATTTCATATGTATCAAACACATTCCAGAAGGTATATTCTTTTCTGTTCGCAAATGCCGTCAGTTTCCCGTTCATATAAATAAACCCCACAGAACCGTCCGGTATTTCCATATGTACCGTTGCATTTAAAAATGCCTGATCCGCTGAAAGCACCTGGTAAGGAACATCCATGTAATCCAGCTCACCCATCATTTCCTCAATGACCACCTCATAACCAAACGCCTTTAAAAAGTGATAGGTTCCGGCTGTGAGCATTTTCTGAAACATCCCGTCCTTTAATACAAATCCTGCCTGATTATCCTTAATCATATATTTCATCTTAACCACCCATTCCTTTCATTTTACACTTAACTTTACATTTGGAAATACTTTTATCCTTCATCCATCCACCGGATGCGGAAGCCCGGTTGAGCATACGGTTGGAGGAAAGGACATTCTGCAATGGAATCTGCAGACTGCTGTTTCCCCGTTCCGGATACGGTATCCCCGAAGTTCAGGCAGCCGGCCGATTTACATGCTCCGCCTCTGGCATATCCAAAGATGGATATGCCGGAAACGGTGTGTGAAATCGGGATAAAAGTATTCTTTCACTTAGCGCGGATTGAAACCGCAAGACTTGACAGGTCTTTTTATTGTGCGCTTTACCACTCAGCTACCGTTTTCACGGGAGGGATTCGAACCCCCGAACCACAAATTCATTTTCTTAACCCCACGTTAAGCTGGTGAAATATTTATGGTATACCTGACAGCACGCTGCAGGCACCGCCGGGCAGGAAGTAACTTCCAATACCCAGGCATAAATAAATAATTTCCGTTGTTTCCTATCCCTTTACGACGCCTGCTGTTTTTAATTTTCGCACCGGCGTAACCAGGTCTGACTGCTGCGCCATCACTTCGTCGATATCCTTGTAGGCAAACCGGCATTCCTCAGGCACATCATTCTTCTTTCGTTTTCCAAGGATTACTCCCTGTTCCTTCAAATCCACCATCACCTGTTCCACGGTAAATGCATGCATTGCCCCGCTTCTGGAATAGTTTCTGCCTGCACCATGGGAGGATGTACAGAAAGACTCCCTGTTTCCTTTCCCCCTTACCACATAGCTGTAAGAGCCCATTGCCCCCGGAATCACAGCCATCTCTCCTTCCCGCACCCTTGTGGCGCCCTTGCGGTGTACCCAGACATTCGCGTCATAATGGTTTTCCAGCGATGCATAGTTGTGGTGGCAGTTAATCTCTTCTCCAAACTCCACATGAAAATCCGTATGCTTTTCTATGACCTCTTTTACAATCGCGCAGGTCTTTTCCAGCATTCTGGCACGGTTTTCAAACGCATAATCCAGCGCCAGGTTCATCCAGTTAATATACTGCTGCCCTTCCGCGGAATCGACCGGAAGGAATGCCAGGCGGTACTCATCTTTTACCTCACTGTACCATCTTTTGTTCAGTTCCCTGGCTGTCTCATGAAAATAATCACAGACTGCCTTTCCAAGATGGCGGCTTCCGGAATGAATCATGATACAGAGAAATCCGTTTTCATCCTCCTGCAGCTCGATAAAGTGGTTTCCTCCCCCAAGACTTCCAACCTGAAAATATCCGTCCTCAATCAGGGGCAGAAGCTTTTCATTTTTTTCATACTTATCCATCTCCTGCTTTGCTTTGTCCAGTACCTCTGACTCCTGCGGCAGCTGGTATCTTTCTGTATTCAGGGGAACTGCCCGCATGATTCCTCCGATGACCGCCTGAATGATACTGCCGTTTCCTGTCTTTATATCCCGGATGTCTTCCATACGGATATTTGTCGGAATAAAATCCATGCCGCATCCAATGTCAACCCCTACTGCATTCGGAATTATTACATCCTTTGTTGCTATTACCCCGCCAATCGGCATCCCTTTTCCTGTATGGGTATCCGGCATCAGACATACCCACTTATGTATAAACGGAAGCTGTGACAGGTGGTATGCCTGCGCAAGGCAGCTTTCCTCCAGCTTTGACTGGCCCTCCAGCCATATTTTCACCGGAAATTTTGTATTTTCATCATTTAAAACAAACATATCACATTCTTCCTTTCTGCTTTTTCCTGATGAAACCATTATATACATCATTTTCCAGTTAATCATTTTAAAAAAGTTGCGAACTCCATCAAATGTGATATACTTATCCCAAATCCAGATGCAGGAGGCAAAAGAAAATGTCTGATTTTCAGGAACTGATCAAAAGTTTTCCCAAAACAAGGGATTATGTGCGGGATTTTTTTGTCTACGGATTTAAAAACCGAAATGAGTTTAAAGGCAAAAGCCCCAGAACCTATGACAACGAAAGACGCCGTCTGGAAAGCTGGCTTGCCCCTTATGTAAGGAAGGACCATGCCGCAAACGGCTCCAATATTTCCCTTGCCATAGACAGTAACCTCCTGGATACCAATCCGCTGTTTCAGGTATGGAAAACAAAAAGCTTTACGGATAATGACATTGTTCTTCATTTTCTGGTTACGGACCTGCTTTCCGATGGAACGAAAATGTCTGCGGAAGAAATTACAGACCGGCTTCTGTCAGAATACGAAGCATTTTTCGATGTACAGACCGTGCGCCGGAAATGCAACTCCTATTATAAAGAAGGGCTGTTAAATAAAGAAAAGAAGGGAAAAACGGTTGTATTTTCCCTGGACAACGCCCCTGTCCGCTGGCTGAAAGCAAACCAAAACATACTGGACGCCGTTTCCTTTTACCAGATGGCGGAAAGCTTCGGGATGGCTGGAAACCATCTTCTGGAACACCTGGATTCCCAGAACCGGACGTTTCGTGTCAAACACAGCTTTTTTGTACATACGCTTGAAGACGAAATACTTTTTTCCATATTAAACGCCATGAATGAAAAAATGTCCGTAGCGCTTGAAACCAGAAGTTCCAAAAACGGCATGGAAAATACGGCGCACTGCGTTCCTCTGCAGATTTTTGCCAGCACAAGAAGCGGCCGCCGTTTTTTGTGCGGATATGTCATAAAAAGCAGACGTTTCAGCTGTTACCGTCTGGACACGGTAAAGCGCGTCACTCCCCTCGAAAAAGCCGGGGATTATGACATGCTTCTTGGTAAACTAAACGCAAACCGCGAAAAACTCTGGGGCGTATCTTTTCAGGGAAAAAGCAGAAACCATCTTGACAGACTGACTATGACTTTAAAAATAACAGAACCCTCTGAACATTATATTGTTGACCGGATACAAAGGGAAGGAAGAGGCGGTACTGTCACAAAAATAAAGGAAAACATTTACCAGTATGAAACCGAGGTTTTCGACTGCAACGAAATGCTTCCCTGGATACGCACGTTTACCGGCAGGATTTTATCCCTGAAATGTACCGATGAATTAGTGGAAAAACGGTTTTACCAGGACCTGCAGACGATGTATGGGATGTACCAGATACAGGATTTGGGCACTGCCTGCAACGGCAGAATGTAACTACCGGTTATGTCAGGTTTTCCGTAAACCGATGTTCTAAAGAGGAGAAAAACGATGGAATTGTTTTCAGAAATATACAGTTGTTATTACAGGGTGTTAAGACATCTGTTATGCAGCCAGAATGCTTTATCCATGCAGGAGATTCACAGCAGAATCTGTAAGGAAGGATTTGGGGAAAGCCTGCTTTCCATCATTCCCAAGCTTGAGAGCGGCGCATGGAATCTGTTTGAAAAAAAGGGAGATCTGTACCTTTCCAGAATCTCCCCTGATTTTGCCGTGCCTCTTTCCAGCCTTGAAAAATCATATCTGAAAGCCCTGCTGTCCGATCCCCGTATCGGATTATTTCTTGGGAAAGAACAGCTGACAGCCCTGGAGCATATGCTTGCCATGGTTCCACCTCTCTGGAAGCAGGAACAGTTTTATTATTATGACCGGTTCACGAACGGCGACCCTTATCACGATGAAAACTACCGGAAAAATTTCCGGCTGCTGCTGGAAGCCCAAAAAAAGCAGCAGTTTGTCAATATCGACTATACTTCCCCAAAGGGCAGACGGGTACACCACCATTATGTCCCGGCCCGTCTGGAATACTCGGTAAAAAACGACAAATTCCGGCTTCTGGCTTTCCGGCAGACGGGAAACCGCAATATGGAGCTTCAGATTTTAAATATTGACCGTATCACAGATATTACGCTGACTGAAAAAACACTGGCGGCACCCATGGACTTAAATGCAGTGATACAGCAGTCATATTACAAAGAGCCTTTAACGCTTCATATTGCCAACAGGCGCAACGCACTGGAACGGGCAATGCTTCATTTCGCCAACTTTGAAAAAAACACCGCCAGAATAGATGAAAACACCTATGAATGTCTGATATATTATAACCAGAGTATGGAAACCGAGCTTTTAATCGAGGTAATGTCATTTGGACCGATGGTTAAGGTAGTCGGAAATGAAAAATTCCTCCGCACCTTAAAAGAGCGGCTTAACATGCAAAGCCAGTTACCGTCCCCAGCCCGCGCCTTACCAGAATAACAGTTTTAAACATTGATTACTGGTTAGTATTCCCTTCCGTTTTAAAGACATTCAGATCGTCTTTTAATTCTTTTGACAATACTGACAAGTTGTTTACATTCTGCCTCATCTCGTCCATCATCTCTTCCTGGACTTTGGCATTATTTGATACGCCCACCGTATTTTCCAGAACATTGTCTGCAATGGTGGATATTGTATTAATCGCACCGTACAGGCTTCCTGTACTGCTTGTCACTTCCTCCGTAACAGATGAAACACTTGTCATCTCTTCAGATACATGTGAAATTTTCTCAATAATACCTGCAAAACTCTCTTTGGTCTCTGATGCAAGACTGATTCCGTCTTCCACGGAATGGTTCCCCTCTTCCATCAGCGCCACGCATCTTTCGATACAATTCTGGATATCCATAATGATATTTGTGATTTCCTCGGTAGCTTTTCTGGATTCTTCCGCCAGATTTCCCACTTCTCCTGCCACAACTGCAAATCCCCTTCCCTGTTCGCCTGCACGTGCAGCCTCAATGGATGCATTCAGGGCCAAAAGGTTGGTCTGGGATGCAATTTCAGAAATCAGCTGTACCACATTCTGAATGGTATTGGACATTTTTGACAGCTCCTGAATCTGCATAAAGGTATCTGTCACCTTCTCTTCAATCTTTGCCATCTGCGCCACTACGACATTAAGCTTGTCCGCGCCTTTTTTCGCTTCCTGCGCCGTAGCCACTGACGCTGCGCTGATATTAGAAATATTATAGGCAATATCCTCCATTCCTTTTGAAATTTCCTGTGTCATCTGGGAATTTGTTCTTGCAAGTTCACTCTGCTCCCCGGTACTTAACACTGCAGTTTCTGATATATGAACAATATCAGTTGCCTTTTCCTGCGTATTACCAACACTGCTGTTTAGCGTCTCTGATATTGACATTAATTTTACAGCATGGCCATCTGTCGCTTCAATCAGCCTGCTCAGGTTCATTTTCATATTCTGCATGGCATTTGCCATACTTCCTACTTCATCTCCCCTGTTTAACAGCTTTCCGTCAATCCCGGCTGTAAAGTCGCCCATTCCCATGGTATCACAGATTCTGACAATTTCCTTAATTGACCTAAACTGGTAATTGCAGTATACCACCATCAGGCTTCCGCTGACTGCAAGCATAATAACCGCAATCGTGGCAGCAATCGTTTTCAGCCTGTTCACAACGGTATCCACTGTGGAATTATAAATACCGACATCCATGGACCCCCAAAGAACACCTTCCACATAAACGGGACACATGATGTCATATGTCCAGTCATTCTGTACATCAGCCCAGAACTGGCTTGTTTTTACCTCTCCATTCTGGGCGGCAGGCACCGTGTAGGAAGTGTCATCCAGATAGGATTTGCCTATTTTCTGGGTATCAGAATGTGCCACTGCAGTAACTTCTGTGTCAATTGCCACAACATATGCAAGATGCTCATTCTCAGCGGCGCATTCTTCCACAAATGCCTGCAGTTCCTCCGTATCCCCGCCTTTTTCCAGAATAATACTGAGCTGTTTTGCCAGCTGCGTATCTTCTTTCACAAACTGTGCAACCATGTTCTCTGCAACCAGTTTTTCCATAAAATGGAGCGAAACAAATACCATTATCCCAAAGCTTACAATGAATAGTAATATTGCCACCATTGTAATCTTTGCCTTCAGCGAAATTTTTGTTCTGTTCATCGTATCTCCCCTTTTCCCTCTTTTGATTTAAACTCCTTTTGTTCCATGTTATACCGATACAATATTATATCATGCCGGGCAATTTTTTCAATTTTCTTTTCGAAAATTCTCGAATTTATTTTTAAACCATAAAAAAGACTCCCTGCCGTACAGACAGAAAGCCTCTTTTCAAATATATCAGATAATAATACAGATCATACCGCCATTGCTGTCGTTTACAATTTTCTGCATCGTATCCTGCAGCTTTAACTGGCACTCGTCATCCATCTGTAAAATCTTGCTGCGGATGCCGTCCTCCATCAGTTCCCCGACGGATTTGCCGAAAATATTTGTTGTCCAGATTCCTTCCCCGCTTTTCTCCCCTTCTTTTATGTATGCAATCAGGTCGTTTGCCTGCTCCTCGCTCCCGACAATCGGTGCGATTTCCGTTTCAATATTTGCCTTGATCATATGGATGGACGGGGAAAGCGCGCGCATTTTCACCCCGTACTTGCCGCCGTGCTGGATCAGTACCGGATTTTCCATGCGGATATCCGAAAGTCCCGGCATCACAACCCCGTATCCCTTCTGCTCCACTGCATCCATGGCGTCCTTGACGCGCTCATACTCTTTTTTCATGGCGGCAAGCGAACGGAGCATGGAAATCATCTGGTACTCGCCGTCAATGTGCACGCCTGTCATATCGCTGACATAGGCAAAATAATATTTGTCATCCACTTCCATCCGGATTTTTACCACGCCGTCCGAAAGATTCATGTTTAACAGCTGGATTTCCTTAAAAAACGCCTCCCCTGCCTGCTCGTTTGCAGCCATGGCGGGATTTTTGCCAAGCGAAAGACTGCTGACATTCCGCATCTTTTCAATCCGTCCCAGAATCCCTGCCGACGTCTGGATGATTGCAGCTTTTACCGGATGCTCCGCCGGAAGCATTTCCGTCCACTTCGGAATAAAAAAGTCAATTCTCGTCACCGGAAATTCCTGCAGCATGGCATTCATGACCGTTACGATATCCTCCTTGTGCATCTGCTGGCAGTTGACCGGAATGACAACCGTGCCGTATTCGTTTTCCAGGCTTTCCTTTAACCGCACCGTTTCCTCACTGTACGGACGGATGGAGTTTAAAACAATGACAAACGGCTTGCCGATTTCCTTCAGTTCTGCAACCGTGGTCTGTTCTGCTTCTATGTAATTCTCACGTTCCAAATCCCCGATGCTGCCGTCGGTCGTCACCACAATCCCGATGGTCGCATGGTCCCTGATGACCTTTTCGGTACCAATGCGCGCTGCATCCACAAAAGGAATCTCTTCGGAAAACCACGGGGTTTTTACCATCCGGTTTGTATCCCCTTCCATGTGTCCGCTCGCACCGTTTACCATAAATCCCACACAGTCCACCAGCCGCACACGGATGCTGCTTTCATCTGCAAGCATAATTTCTGCGGCTTCCTTGGGAATAAATTTCGGTTCCGTCGTCATAATGGTCTTCCCCGCCGCCGACTGGGGAAGTTCATCCACGGCACGTTTTTTTTCATTTTCATTTTCCATAAACGGCAACACAAACAAATCCATAAAACGTTTGATAAATGTGGACTTTCCGGTACGCACCGGACCCACAACACCTATGTATATTTCTCCTCCGGTTCTGCCCTGGATATCTTTATATAAATCAAAATCCCTGTTTTTGCTGTTGTCCATAAAAAGTCCCCCTTCCTGTATATTCCTAAATATATGGGAAGGGGGACTGAAATATGTTTATTTTTTTGTTTTATTTCCAGTAATCTTTTCTTTTGCAGCATCTGTTACCGCTTCTTCTTTTACGGTTTCTTCCCTGGAAGGCTTAGCTTTCACTGCTGCCGCTTTTTCTTTTGCCTTCTCTTCCAGTATCGCGGCGTTTACACGTCCGTACATCTCCATATACCGGTACAGGCGGTCTGCCATTCCATCCGTTACCTCGCCTTTTCTTGCACGCCACTTCCAGTTTTCGCCGAGTGTGGACGGAATATTGATTCTTGCCTCGGAACCAAGTCCTATAATATCCTGGATCGGCACGATTGTCATATCTGCAACGGAAGACCATGCACCGCGCATCATCCCCCAGTTATAACCTTCTTCTGTGGTAAGGTTTAGATATTCCTTTGCAAATTCTATGCAGTGTTCCGGCGCCGTGTCAACCCATCCCATCACCGTGTCGTTATCATGGGTTCCCGTATATACCACGCAGTGCGGCGTATAGGTATGCGGCAGGTAATTGCTTCCCTCCCTGCTGTCAAATGCAAACTGGATGACCTTCATGCCCGGAAAACCGGAATCCTTTAACAGCCTGACAACCGAAGGGGTTAAAAAGCCCAGGTCCTCCACAATAATCGGCAGCTTTCCAAGCTTTTTCTCAAGCTGGGTAAAAAGTGCCATACCCGGTCCTTCCTTCCATTCACCGTTCTTTGCGGTTTTATCCTTTGCCGGAATTGCATAATAGGAATCAAAACCGCGGAAATGGTCGATTCTAATGATATCATACAGCTCTGACATAGCCTTGATGCGCTTTGTCCACCATGCATAATTGTCCTTTTTCATTTCATCCCATGCAAACAGCGGGTTTCCCCAGAGCTGTCCGTCCACGGAAAACGCATCCGGCGGGCAGCCTGCCACTTCAATTGGATTTAAATCCTCATCCAGGTAAAACTGCGTCGGGTTTGCCCAGACATCGGCACTGTCCCCCGCAACATAAATCGGCACATCACCGATAATCTGGATTCCTTTTTTATTTGCATACGCCTTGAGCTGTCTCCACTGCTTGAAGAACAGATACTGGAGTACTTTGTAGAACATAATTTCGTCTTTGTATGTTTCACGGGCTTTTGTGAGCGCATCCGGTTTTCTGACACGCAGCGGTTCTTCCCATTCGCCCCATGCCTTTCCATCGTTTACATCCTTCAATGCCATAAAAAGGGCGTATTCATCAAGCCACTGGGCTTCCTGTTCACAAAAATCAAAGAAATCAGACGGCGCATTCTTCATAAAACGGTCATACGCTTTTTTTAACAGCTCATACCTTGAAACATACATCACGCCGTAATCCACATACCGCCTATTGCTTCCCCAGTCAAAAGATTCGCATTCATCCTTTGTCAGAAGTTTTTCATCACAGAGCATTTCCAGGTCAATAAAGTACGGATTACCTGCAAAACTGGAAAAAGACTGGTACGGACTGTCCCCGTAGCTGGTAGGGCATATCGGCAGAATCTGCCAGTAGGTCTGCCCTCCCCTGACCAGAAAATCCACAAACTCCCTTGCCTCTTTTCCCATGGTTCCAATACCATACGGGGATGGCAGGGAAGAAATCGGCATAAGTACTCCACTTGTTCTCATAAAATAATCCCTCCTGTTTTAAATTTTATATTCAGATCAGTCCTCCTTTAATTCCTTTGCAAAAAAAATAGTTATGTGTTAGTATATTTTTACTAATACAAACAGAAAAGGAAAAAGGTGGTTAATTTATGAATCATAGGGTAATCAAACACAATTTAAGACGCACCGCAGCTTCCATAAAATGGGTGGTCTTTTCCATTATCACCGGCTGCATTGTCGGTCTGCTTGGTACGGCTTTCTTTTTATGCCTGTCATTTGTCACAACACTGCGCACGCAGAATCCATGGCTTTTGTATCTGCTGCCGGTCGGCGGTCTTGCGATTATTGCCATGTACCGGTTGCTTCACAACGAAAAGGACGCCGGAACAAACCTTGTTATTTCGGCAATCCATTATAATGATGAGCTCCACCTGCGTACAGCACCGCTTATTTTTGTTTCCACGCTGATTACCCATCTCTTCGGCGGTTCTGCCGGACGGGAAGGCGCAGCGCTCCAGATGGGAGGCAGCATCGGCGGTTCCATCGGGAAACTGTTCCGCTTCGATGACAAGGACAAAAATGTCATGATTATGTGCGGAATGAGCGCTGCTTTTTCCGCGCTTTTCGGCACGCCCCTGGCAGCCGCCATACTTCCGCTGGAAATTGTCAGCGTCGGCGTCATGTATTATAATGCGCTGCTTCCCTGTGTCATAAGCTCGCTGATTGCCCACAGTATCGCAAACCACTTCGGTGTTGCGGCTGAGTATTTTTCCATCGGAAAAATCCCGGGGTTTACCGTGGTTCCTGCTGTCAAAATATCCGTCCTTGCCATCCTCTGCGCCCTGGTCAGCATTTTTTTCTGCATGGTAATACACAAAACAGAGGAACTTTACAAACAGTATCTGAAAAATACATACCTGCGTATTTTTGCAGGCGGCTGCATTCTGGTTGTCCTGACACTGCTTGCCGGAAGCCGGGACTATAACGGCGCCGGAATGAATATTATCACCCAGTGCTTTCAAGGCAGTGTCCGTCCGGAGGCGTTTCTGTTAAAAATTATTTTTACTGCCATAACCATCGGAGCCGGCTACAAGGGCGGTGAAATCGTTCCTGCTTTCTTTACCGGAGCTGCCTTCGGCTGCCTGTTCGGGAACCTTACCGGATTTTCCCCGGCGCTTTGTGCGGCAGTCGGAATGACCTCCGTTTTCTGCGGCGTCACCAACTGTCCGATTTCCGCACTCTGCGTCAGTTTCGAGCTGTTCGGTTTCACCGGCATGCCGTATTTTCTGCTTTCAACTGCTTTCAGCTACATGCTTTCCGGCTATTTCGGATTATACCGGAGCCAGAAAATCGTATACAGCAAATACAAAAGCAACTATATCAACAAAACTACGATTTAACAGCTTTACGGACAAGCACCATGCAGCTGACAGCCCCGACGGTTACCGTGCTGCTTACACTGCCAAGGGGCTGTGTCCCGGCATGGGTACCGTCAATGTAAATCTCCCACTCCCCGTCAGCCGGCAGCGGAATTTCTGCATCTGTTCCGCCGGCATTGTAAACTGTAAAAATCTGCTCTGTTTTGTTTTTCAGTGTAAAGGCAACGAGCTGTTCGCCCAGTCCGTCCACAAAACGCAGCCTCTTTTGTATCTTCTTTGCCTTTGCCATACGAAGCAGCGGATGTTTTTTGCGGAATGAAATCAGCCCCCTGTAATAATCTGTCAGGGCTTCCTGCCATTCCTCCCTGTCGTAACGGATGGCATTGGTATAAAGCGGGAGGTTAAAGCTGTTTTCCGCCACTTCATCCTTCCCCTCCACCGGCTTGCTTCTGGCTGCCTCCTCTCCAATCAGGAAAAACGGCACTCCCTGCGAAGTATAAACAATGGCTGCCGCCAGCCGGTTCATTGCCAGCTTCTGCTCCCTGTCTGCATCCGGGCAGGAAACGGATAATTTATCCCAGAGTGTCAGGTTGTCATGGCAGGAAACATAGCTTATGGTATTTTCCGGACTTTCTGACCATGGTCCGCCTGAGTACGCATACTGTCCGTAATCCACCTGCGGATGCCATACGGATGCAGCCACGCCGAAACGCATGGCGTTTTCCAGATTCTTTTGTCCGTTTACGAAACCGCGTTCAGTCAGGTTAAAAACATGTCCCCTCACATTATCCCTGATATCATCCGAAAACATACCGATTCCGTCCAGAAGCCTTACATTCTGTTTTAATGCACGGTCGTAATATGGAACCGGGGAATCAGCCCCGGTCCAGCCCTCGCCGTAGAGTACAATGTCGGGGCGGATTTCCTTCAGGCGCGCGCTTAATTCGTTCATTGTTTCTATGTCCAGCACACCCATCAGGTCAAACCGGAATCCGTCCACATGGTATTCCTTCACCCAGTAACAGACAGAATCCACAATATATTTACGCATCATCGGCTGTTCTGACGCCACTTCATTGCCGCAGGCGGAAGCGTCGGAATATCCGTTTTTATCTTTCCGGTAATAGTAATCCGGCTCGCATTTCTGGAAACAGCTGTTTAAATCATAGGTATGGTTATATACCACATCAAGAATCACGCCGATGCCCGCTTTATGGAATGCAGCAACCATATCCTTGAATTCCCGCACACGTACCTCGCCGTGAAACGGGTCTGTGGAATAGGAGCCTTCCGGCACATTGTAATTTATAGGATCATATCCCCAGTTATACTGCTCTTTTTCCGGATGCGCCTCATCCACACTGCCAAAATCAAATGCCGGCAAAATCTGCACATGTGTAATTCCAAGCCCTTTTAAATAATCAAATCCGGTCGGCTTTCCGGCTGCATTCTTTGTGCCCGCTTCCACCAGTCCCGGATATTTTCCCGGAAATCTGGAATTTGCCGATGCATCCGCAGTCACATCAACTACCGAAATCTCAGTAATTACCATATCTGTCCGGTGCTTTACAAAGGGACCCCTGTCGGTTTCAAACCCCGGCGGGTCCGTTTCCCCAAGGTCAAGAACCATGCTGCGCTGTCCGTTGACTCCTGTGGCAACAGAATACGGATCCTGGGTTTCCACGGCAGCTCCTTTCCGGACCAGTTCATAGGTATAGTATGTGTGGTTTAAATCCCCCTGCACATCCAGAAACCATGTCCCCTGAACATCACGTTTCATGGCATGCGTTTCCTTCAGGCAGTCACCGTCCCCTTCCTCAAACAGCTTCAGTCTGACTTCATCCGCTGTCGGCGCCCATAAACGGAATGCCGTATGGGACTTTTCATACACGGCACCCAGATCATTTCCTGAATAATAGATACTCTGATCCATTCCATCCCTCCTCCCAAAAACAGAATTACAAAAATATTTCGTAATCTTTCGTATTTTTTCGTAATTTAATTATATTTTACTTACCCCTGTATGTAAATTGGAATTTTCACTAACTTTCTCTTTGTTTTTTGTGTAAAAAGACTAATTTGAAAACCGTACCATCTCCTCAAGCGTCTGCATTGCCTTTCCGGAGTCGATGGCAGCCGCAGCAAGCTTTATTCCTTCCCCGATACTTTCCGCTGCCCCACCGGTATAAAGTGCGGCTCCTGCATTAAACAGCACGATATCGCGCTTTGCCCCGGTTTCCTTTCCGCCCAGGATATCCCTTGTAATCTGTGCATTCACGGTCCCGTCGCCGCCCCTTAATTCTTCCAGGCTGCACCTTTTTAAGGAGAACTGTTCCGGTGTAATGGTATAAACCTCTGTTCTGCCGTCTTTGATTTCGCCGACGGTCGTTTCACCTGTCAGCGTAATCTCATCCATGTTATCCTCGCCGCTGACCACAAGTCCCCGCTCCACACCGAGCCCGGACATGACTTTTGCAATTGTTTCAACAAGTGAGGGGCTGTACACGCCTACCAGCATTTTTTTGGCGCGTGAAGGATTGGAAAGAGGACCTAATATATTAAATACGGTGCGGATGCCAAGCTGGATTCTGACCGGCCCGACATATTTCATGCACGGATTAAAGCGCGGCGCAAACATAAAGCCGATTCCGGCATGTTCCACACACTTTTCCACAACCTCCGGGTCTGCGGAAATATTTACCCCAAGGGCTTCCAGCACATCCCCCGCCCCGCTTTTTGAAGAAATGGAACGGTTCCCGTGCTTTGCCACCGGAACGCCTGCCGCAGCCACGACAAAGGCGGAGGTGGTGGAAATATTAAATGTAAAAGTGCTGTCCCCGCCGGTTCCCACCAGGTCCAGGTAATTACCGGTATGCGGGCTGATGGTATTTGCCTTTCCCCGAAGCACCGTTGCAAAACCCAGGATTTCATCCGTGGTTTCCCCCTTCATGCGCAGTCCTGTAAGCAGCGCCGCAGTCTGCGCCTCCGTTGTCTGTCCGGTTAATATCAGTTCCGCTGCATGCTCTGCCTGTATACGGGTTAAGTTTCTGTTTTCTGCTACTGCTGTAATTGCTGCTTTCATTTATGTTGCCTCCTGACATAATTTGATTTTTCTTTTAAAAATATATTTTACAGTTCGTTTAACTCTTTCTTAAATGAAGTACAGTACTCCTTCGCTGCCTGCGCGCTGAAACCGCTTTCCCGCATCAGGCTGATAAAATGCGAACCTACGATTGCACCGTCTATGATATCCTTCATCGGCTTTACATCTTCTGCCCTGTGAATGCCGAATCCCATCATTACCGGAATCCCTGACACCTGTTTTACATGGGAAAGGTAATGAATCACCTCTTTGTGGAAATTTCCTTCCTGCCCGGTCACTCCCATGGAGGAAACACAGTAGACAAACCCTCTCGCATGTTCCAGTATCTTTTCCACACGCCCTGCCGACACCGGGGACACCAGCTGGATCAGAATGGTCTCATCACAGTCTGCCAGCGCCTGTAAAAGTTCCTCCTGCTCTTCGTATGGAAGATCCGGAATAATGAGTCCGTCCACGCCTGATTTTTTACATCCATCCACAAATGCATCCAGTCCGTAATGAAGTATGGTATTGTAATACATCATAAATACAACCGGAATCTCAACCCCCTCGCCGCGCAGCTCTTTTAAGCACGCAAACGTTTTTTCCAGATTTGCCCCGCCAAGAATCGCTTCATAAGATGCTTTCTGGATGACCGGACCATCCGCCACCGGATCGGAAAACGGAATACCAAGCTCAATGATATCTGTTCCCGCCTGCTCCTGTGCTTTTACAATTTCCTTTGTTTTACTGTAATCCGGCAGTCCTGCCGTCATATATGTGATAAACGCCTTTTCGTTTTTCTCCTGCAGCACGGCAAGAGTTTTTTCAATTCGATTCATTTTCCCCAACCTCCTTTAATCCAGATATCCTTTTCCATCCAGGTAATCCGCAATGGTGTTTACATCCTTGTCGCCGCGCCCGGACAGGCAGATTACCATACTCTGTGTTTCCGTCATCTCTTCTGCTTTTTTCATTGCATAGGCAATGGCGTGCGCGCTTTCAATCGCCGGAATAATCCCCTCCAGCTTACTAAGCTCAAGCAGCGCATCCATCGCCTCTGTATCCGTAATGGAAACATACTTTGCGCGTCCGCTGTCGCGCAGGTACGCATGCTCCGGTCCCACGCCCGGATAATCCAGTCCTGCGGAAATGGAATGGGCAAGCTGGATATTTCCGTCCGTATCCTGCAAAAGGTAGGATTTCATTCCATGCAGCACACCCGGCTCCCCAAGCGCCATGGCAGAAGCGTGTTTTCCGCTTGATATCCCGCAGCCTGCAGCTTCCACCCCGATTAACTCGACGTCCGTTTCATCAATGAAATCCGCAAACATTCCAATGGAATTGGAGCCTCCGCCCACACAGGCAATCACCACGTCGGGATTTTTCCCCTCTGCGTTCCGGTGCTGTATTTTTGCCTCGCGGCTGATGACGCTCTGAAATTCTTTTACCATCTTCGGATACGGATAAGGTCCCACTGCAGAACCAATGATATAAAAGGTATCCTCGGCTGTTCTTGCCCATGCGCGGATTGCCTCGTTGGTCGCATCCTTTAAGGTATTGCTGCCGGATTCAACGGAAACCACGGACGCCCCAAGCATTTCCATGCGCATCACATTTAACCGCTGTCTTTGCATATCCTCTTTTCCCATGTAAATCGTACATTCCATGCCAAAAAGGGCTGCAGCTGTCGCTGTCGCCACGCCATGCTGTCCGGCGCCCGTCTCTGCAATGACCTTTGTCTTTCCCATTCGCCCTGCCAGAAGAATCTGTCCCATGACATTGTTGATTTTATGGGCGCCGGTATGGTTTAAGTCCTCGCGCTTTAAGTATATCTTCGTCCTGTATTTCTCTGAAAGCCGCTCTGCAAAATAAAGAGGGGTTTCCCGTCCTACGTACTGTCTTAAATAATAATGGTACTGTTCCATAAATTCCGGGTCCCTGATGGCGGCTTCAAATGCCTCATCCAGTTCCTCCAGCGTATTCATCAGTGATTCTGACACAAACTGTCCGCCAAATTTTCCGTAATATGCTTTACTGTTCATAACTTCTTACCTTTCCTGTAAATTCTTTTATCCTGTTTTTATTTTTTCCGGTACACCCTTTTATACACTCCTCAACGCCGGAGCTGACATCCACGACATCCGGTGAAAATATGCGGATGCCCTCCTGCACGTTACCGGCGTGCAAGCCTCCTGCAAGAATAAATTTCCTGCCTGAAAAAAACCCGCTTTGCCATCTGTCTTCCTCCCATAAAAACGGCTTTCCGCTTCCATATTCCGCAGAATCCACCACAATTCCTGCAATTTTTCCGGAAAGCTCCTTCGGCAGTCCGTCAAAGCCTTTTAATTTTTCTTCCAGAAGCGCCCGGTCCGTAATATTCACAGCCGCCCAGACCGGAACCTCCGCCTCTTCCAGCGCCTCCGCTGAAAGGTTTCCATGAATCTGTAAAATATCAAAGCCTTCCTGCTGCAGCATCCGAACCTTTTCTGCATCTGGGGACACCATAACCGCAATTTTTTTTATATCATGATTCAATTCTTTGAATATTTCCTTTGATTTGGCAATTTCTATGTTTCTTTTGCTTTTTTCATGGAATACAAATCCTGCATAATCCACTCGCGCTTCATTCAGGTATTCCGCTTCCCTCGGATTTGTGATACCGCATATTTTAATTTTTACCTTTTTCATCTTATCCATCTTCTTTTCCAGTGAAATTTATTTCTGATTTATGATTCTGAAAAGATATTTTTCCAGTGTTTTGCCAGTTCTCTTGGATTTTCGGATTCCATAAACGCCCTCCCGATTAAAAACGCATCCACACCGCATTCCCGTAAAAACCGCACGTCTGCATCCCCCATAATACCGCTTTCCGCCACCATGACTTTATCCTCTGGTATGTACTTACGAAGCCGTTTTGTATGTTCAAGCGTAATGGAGAAGTCTTTTAAATTCCGGTTATTCACTCCAATGATACGCGGAGTGACTTTCATGGCGCGTTCGATTTCCTGTTCATCATGGGTTTCCACGAGAACGTCCAGTTCCAGTTCCCGTGCGAGCTGGTAAAAATCATGCATCTGCACATCGTCAAGTATTGCCGTGATTAAAAGCACCGCATCCGCCCCGACTGCCTTTGCTTCATAAAACTGGTATTCCTCAATCATAAAATCCTTGCGCAGCAGAGGCAGGGATGATTTTTCACGAATCTGCTTTAAGTACTCTGTATTTCCGTGAAAATGGTCCTCCTCCGTCAGGCAGGAAATCGCGTCCACCGATTCGTTGTATTCCCCAATGCGTTCCACCAGGTCCATGCTGCTGGTGATGGTTCCAAGGCTTGGGGACGCCTTTTTAAATTCCCCGATGATGGAAAGTCCCGGTTTTTTCAGACTCTCATAAAAGCAGTCTTTTTTTCGTGTCTTTGTTTCCGATGCAAGACGTATCATTTCCCCTTCCGGGATACATGCCTTATGCTCTTTCAGGCGTTTTTTCTTATCCTCCACAATCTCATCCAGTATCATAAGTTTTCCCTCCTTCGTTTCAGCCCGTGCATGTCAGAAAGTTTTCTATCATGCGTTTTCCGTGTTCTGTATAAATGGATTCCGGATGGAACTGCAGTCCGAATACCGGGTATGTTCTGTGGCTGACCGCCATAATCTCACCGTCCTGCGTTCTTGCCGTCACGCGCAGACACTCCGGCAGGTCATCGTCCTGCAGCGCAAGCGAATGGTAGCGCGCCACTTTTACTGCCGTATCGATTCCTGCAAAAATACCGGTTCCGTCATGCTCAATCACCGACTGTTTTCCATGGAACAGTTCTTTTGCATAGCTGACCGTGCCGCCTAACGCCTCGCCGATGCACTGGTGTCCTAAGCAGATACCTAAAATCGGCATCTTTCCGGTAAATTCCCGCACAGCTTCCATACAGATTCCGGCTTCCTTCGGACTTTTGGGACCGGGCGATAATACCATCCGCTCAGGCGCCAGTGCTTTTATTTCATCTATGGTAATTTTGTCGTTTCTTACAACCCTGATATCGGAATGAAATATCCCGATATACTGGTACAGGTTATACGTAAATGAATCATAATTGTCAATCAGCAGAATCATAACCTTTCCTCCTTCTTCGTAAGGGTTCTGGCAAGCGCCATCACTTTGTTACAGCACTCCGTGTACTCGTTTTCCGGCACAGAATCCGCCACAATACCGGCGCCTGCCTGCAAATACACATAACGACCTTTTTTCACCATGGTGCGGATGGTAATACAAAAATCCATGTCCCCGGAAAAATCCACATACCCGGTGGCTCCGCCGTAGAGCCCGCGCCGCGTGCTTTCCAGCTCGTCGATAATTTCCATGGCTCGGATTTTCGGGGCGCCGCTTAAGGTTCCTGCCGGTAAAAATGAGGAAACCAAATCAAGCGGATGAAATTCGCCTTTTTTTCGTCCTTCCACCATGGAGACGATATGCATAACGTGCGAATAATTCTGTACCCCCATAAACTGTGTTACCTTGACCGTGCCAAATTCACTGATCCGCCCCATATCATTTCTTGCCAGGTCCACAAGCATCACATGTTCGGCACGCTCCTTCTCATCCCCAAGCAGTTCTTCCTTTAAACGTGCATCCTCTTCTTCATTGGCGCCGCGTCTTCTCGTTCCTGCAATCGGACAGGTATACACCCGGTTCCCTCTCTGTTTTACCACCATCTCCGGCGAGCTGCCGATGACTTCAAATTCCCCGAAGTTAAAGTAATACAGATACGGCGACGGATTCAGTTCGCGGAGCTGTTTATACAGCTCAAACCCGCTCTGCCCTGTCTCAATGGTCCATCTCTGTGATAACACGGTCTGGAAAATATGTCCTTCGCGGATGTATTCCTTTATCTTTTCCACCTTTTTGCTGTACTGTTCCAGGGTATCGGACTTTTTAACAATTACTCCGTCGTGGACAAACGCTGACGGTGCTGCTGTTTTTTCCTTCCCTTTCCCCAATGCACATGCAATCAGTTTTTCCGCCTCTTCCAGGCTGTTTTTCAGCCCTTCCCCGCTGTCTTCTCCTAAAACAACTGCCGTCAGTGTTTCCGCTTCATGGTCAACGAGAATAAACTTTGTCATCAGCATCATCTGGATGGTCTCAATTCCAATTTCGTCCGGATTATCATCCGGAAGGTTTTCGGTATACCTCACAAAGTCATAACCTAAGTTTCCAACCAGCCCTCCGGTAAAGGACAGTTCATCATTGTCTTTTATGATTTCAAAGGAACTGTAATATTCCTTTAAAAGCTCTGCCGGATTTCCGTTTCTGACCTCCCTGCTGCCGTCAGCCTTCTGGATTACAAGCGAGTTTTTGTCAGAAGTAATGATTTCCTCCGGCTCCCTTCCAAGAAAGGTATAGCGGTCATAGTTTTTATCGTAGCTTTCCAGCAGAAAGCCCTTTTGGCCGCCTGCCAGGTTTTCATACATTCCTACCGAGGTTTCCTTAACAATACTGACGGTCTTTTTATAAACCCTTAATTTTCTTTTCATGCTCTGTACCATATCCTGTATTTCCTTTCTTTTAATCATATATTAAAAAATCCCCGGCATAACGAACTGTTATGCCAGGGACGATATTACTTACCGTGGTGCCACCCTTTTTCGCTGCTTAAAAGGATTTTTATGAGTAAACCGGATATACCCGGATGCTGTCAGCTTCCGGAAAACAACCATATACATAAAAAAGCAGATACTTCCGCATCGGAAATATCTGCCACCAATTACGCAACCTCTGTGATACGGGGATAAAATTATCCCGATATCCATGCCCCTGTAACGTGGGGAAACGGCATAAGCTACTAATACATACCCTGTATATTCACCCTGCATCTAACGAATCCATTCCGAACAAACTATCCTGCCAGCTCCCACCACCGCTGGCTCTCTGTGAAGAAACTCACCTGACGTACTTACCTTCGCTCACTGATTTTATCATATTAATATCTGCTTTAAATTTATTACAATAACAGTTTATGCCATTTTACCCGAAATGTCAACTGTTTTTTCAGATGATACTACTGTTTTTCTCCATAAAGCTTTGGATCAAATACTGCTGACGTCCCTTTTGTGCCGTGCTTTACCTGGTACAGGGCAAAATCTGCATAGGCGGCAAGCTCTTCCGGGGCCCTCGTATGTTCCGGATACCATGCCATTCCCATGGAAATCTGTATCCTGCGCATCTGTCCGTCAGGCAGAAGAAACTCTGTTGCCCTGGCATCCTTCCAGATTTTTTCCACGTATGCCATTACTTCCTCTTTCGTGTCTCCATAGGCAAATGTCACAAATTCATCCCCCGAACGCCTTGCTGAAAATATACGGGTGGAATTATTCTTTTTTAAACATCCGGCAAGGGCAATGATATAATCATCCCCTGTATTGTGCCCGTATGTATCATTAAAATGTTTGAGGTTATCCAGATCCCATGCAAGAAATACACCTGCTTCAATTTTTTCCGTCCTGGCAAACAGTTCAATAATGTTTCTCTCAAAGGCACGGCGGTTCATAAGTCCTGTCAGTGCATCATTGTCACGTTCGTATTCCACACGCATCTTCTCCTGCACTTCCCTTGTAATATCAACCAGAACACCAAGCAGAACATGATCCTCCTGTTTCTGCGTCAGCCGCATATAGCAGGAGCCTGAATCACCATTTGTTTCAAAAATATGCTCCTTTTCAAAGGCATCATCGCCAAATTTGGAAATCATTCTCTCCCTGAAATCCGCTGCCGTAATACTGTCAGGGCTGGTATCATTCCACCCGATCATCGAACAGAACTCCGGACTGACATATATCATATCCTCCGAACGTTTGTATTCAAACACGGAAATCTTTGCATCTGACATATGTATAATCTGCGAAAGCTTGGAATTTGCCTTTGCCACCCTGTCACTTAAGGAACCTATGGAATCTGCAAGTTCGTCCATCTCTGAAATATGTGTCTTATGCAGATGTATGGAACGGTTCGGATCACTGGCACGCAGTTCGTCCATCATCCTGCGTATCGGGTCTGACAGCTTCTTTCCCACCAGCAGGACGCTGACAAAACAGCAGAGCATGGCAAATGCCATCAGCAGAAACTGAATCCACATGGAACGGTTATAAATCGCAAACAGATCCGACTGCTTTTCGATTCCAACCAGATACCAGCTGCCAGTCTGTACCGGCGAGTTTGCATTGTAAAGCTTAAGGCTTTGTGCACTGGTATAGAATTTATTTCCGCCCTCCACTGTTATGATATTTTCCTCGATGGAAAACGGAAGTTCCTCCAGGCCCCTGACATTTTCCCCCTGTCCGGAAAAGACAACGGGTACCATACTGCCGTCCGCCCCTGCCTCTGCAAACATATAGCTTCTCGTCAGGGAATGCTCCCCCGATTCCATCTGGATATTTTCAGACAGACAGTCGGCGCTTATTCCAATTCCCATAACGCCCACAACCGTCTGATCACTTAAGATTAACGGAACAGAATACAGTAAAACTTTTTTATTCTGTCCGTTCATACTTTCTCCAATGCTCCAGGCGCCGTATGCAGATATATCTGTATCTGCACCGTTTTGCGTTGCCTCATACGGAAGAAAGAAAAAATCATCCTTTGCTTTATCCAGCTCCATATCTGCTTTCCAGCTTGACGCAAGCGGAATCTTCATTTCTTTGGAAATTGATGCAGACCCCCTTGCATACTGGATACTGCTGTTGCTTCTGTCATAGTGGTTCGGTGCATCGTTTACTACATATACAGATGCAAATCCCCCGCCGCCTCTTGCTGCAGCAGGACCGTTTAAAATAACAAAACCGTCTGTTGTTCCATTCCACTTTACAATTTCAACAAGCGGAGAAGCAAGCCTCTCCAGAATCTTCTGGTTCAGCCAGCCATCCGATTCTATCCTGGAGGCGGAAAAATTTTCTTCTTCCAGTACGTCCTCGATTTCCCCGGTCAGTTTTTCTGTTGTGGTAATAATTTCCGACCACTGGCCTGTCAGCCTGGACTCCAGAAAATCCCGCCGCGTACTTACGGATTCTTCAAACAGGTATACCGAATTATTTTTCAGCTCCGTCAGGCTGCAGAGATATTCAATGATAAAAAATACCACCAGAATCCCCGCAACCATGGCGGAAAACGGAACGAATATTTTTTGCAGAATACTTCTCGTCTTCAAAACAGTCTTCTCCAACCCATTACTTTAAAGCATCTTTCAGCGCCTTTGACCATTCTTCAAATGAATTATCTAAAAATGCCTGCTTTTCATCGTCAGAAAGAGTTCCATACTGTTCCCTGTAACTTTCCAGATTCACTGAAAGCGCATCCTCAATTGCATAACGCAGATTCCGGCTGTTTTCAACCACCGGCGCTGCATACATCTCGGAATTATTAATTGTCTCCTGTCCCACGGTAAAATTCTGGCTGACAACATCCGAATCAGAACTCTCTTCTTTGCCGTCGTTGACATCCACATTTCTCTTTACCGGAAAATATCCGGTTTTCAGACAGTAGGAAACATTCTGCGCAGCATCCGTAAACCATTTTAAAAACTCTACGGCTGCTTTTTCCCTGGTTTCATCAGATTTTGTCACAGACATGCCGGCTCCCTGCTGCACGGCACACGCCTGCGTATTTTCAAAATTCGGAAGAGGAAGCGCCAGGCATTCAATTTCGTGTGTCTGTCCGTCCTCACTGGTAACTTCGGACGGAAGATAGGAAACGCTCGCTGTGGAAGCCACGCAGGAAATCAGGTCGCCCGTTTTCATATCGTCACTGCGGAACTTGCCATAGGCACTGTAATACCCCTTTATGTACGGCTGTGCATAGCAGTCCCAGACCTTTTTTAACACCTCATCATCAGCCGTCACGACAGCTTTTCCATCCTGAATGGAAAAAACATCCTTTCCAAGCTGGTGGCTTCCCACAAGCATAAAGTTTGCTGCTGCATCCCTGCCGAAAAAGGACTTTCCGCCGCTCCATTCGTAATAAGACTCTGCTGTATCTGCAAGTCCTTCCCAGGTTGTCAGGTCGTCAAGCGTACAGCCGGACTCGCTGGCAAACGGTTCCCAGTCTGTTTTATTCAGGTAAAACAGTTCCGTGGATTTTGCAACCGGCATAACCGGAAGCGCCGTCCCTTCACCGCCTGCATATTCCAGAAACCCCGGAACATAATCGGATAGTTCATCCTCGGAAAGATAGTCTTTCAGATTTACCAGTACACCCATATCGTATACCGGTACCGCCGTATCCATGTATGCCGTAAAAATATCCGGCATCTCCTCTGAGCCTTCTTTTTTCTCTGCTGCAGCGGTCACAAGCTCTGCCACCTCGTTGACGTCACCCCTGGACTCCGCCTTAACGGTAATGCCTTTTTCCTGTCCCGCAGTCTCATTAAACTCCGAAACCGCTTCCTCAAATGCCTGTGCCTGCTGGCCGCTGTAATAGTGCCAGATGGAAATGGTAACATTTTCGTTCTTTCCTGTTCCCTGCTTTCCGCAGCCGCCGGTGCATATGACTGCTGCAAGTAATAAACAGATGACTCTTCTGCCTGTTTGTTTCAGTTTCATTTCGATTTCTCCTTTATTTGATATCTGCACAACTGCCCAGTTTTCGCTTTTGCTGTTTTCCGGCAAACCGGATATATAAAGACTGCGGAATAAATCTTCCCATTGTCGTTGCTGCCTGGATGGTAAATGTAGGAATGATCAGCGTTTTTTTATGTTTCATCTGTTTCAGCGCATATTCCACACACTGCTCCGGCGTAATACCGTCAAGCCTGAATTTCACGTTTGCAACGTCATTAAATTCAGTATCCACCGGTCCCGGACAGAGCGCCCCCACATAAACGCTGCTGCCGCTTTCCTTTAATTCCTGTGCGACTGCCCGCGTCAGGCTTGCCACATAATTTTTTGTTGCATAATAGGTCGCCATATACGGACCTGCCGGAATCAGTCCCGCGGACGAAGCCACATTTAAAAGGTATCCGCCGTTCTGCTGCTCCATTTTGCGCAGAATCAGCTTCATAAGCAGATGCACTGCCCGGATATTGACATCAATCATTTTTAATTCTTTATCCACATCTGTTTCCAGAAATTTTCCGCAGTCCCCAAATCCGGCATTATTAATAAAAACACCGATTGTTTTATCTGAAAGTTCTTCCGCAAACCGGTAACATTCCTCTGTAACGGAAAGGTCAGCTGTGATAATCTCACATTTTGTTCCGTTTTCCTCCAGTTCGTCTGCCAGCTGTTTCAGACGGTCCTTTCTTCTTGCTGTCAGAATCAGGGAATATCCCTCCCCTGCCAGACGCTTTGCAAAGACTTCCCCGATTCCGGAGCTGGCTCCTGTAACAACTGCGTAAGAATTTTTCATTCTGTCTTCCTTTCTTTTTATATGTGCTTACAGCACCAGATTGCGCGGTGTGATATCGAGCTTTACCGACTCCGGATTTGTTTTATACTGCTCCAGAATCGCCAGCCAGAGCATATGGACATGGTATGTCAGCATCGGGTCTGCATCAACCGCGTATGGTGCAAGTATATCCACATCAAAAAACCGTAATCCCTCCGGCGGCTCAAAGATAAGATTGCAGGTTTTTACTTTTTCCCCGCAGGTAAACATCTGCTCATAGGAAGTCAGCAGAAATTCTTTTGACTTATACTCGCAGTGGTATTCCACAAAGCATTCGTCAACCACCCACTTTTCCCCGTCCTCTTCTTCCACAGGTTTTGTATCTGCATCGTTGTATTCCGTGGTCTGGTAGGTAATATCCCAGTTAATCTTTCCATTTTTTGTTTCTTTTACCAGTTCTGTTATTTCATGCATTAACTGCTCTTCTTTTTTCATTACAGCATCCCTTATCTCACATAAATCTCTGAAAGATTGTCCATAATTTTACCTGCAACATCCGGGTGGTTCATGGAATAGATATGTATATGGTTCACCCCGTTTGCAACCAGGTCAATAATCTGTTCCGTGGCATAGGCAATTCCCGCCTGCTTCATTGCCGCAGGATGTTCCCCGAAACGGTCCACGATACTGATAAATTTTTTAGGCACCAGATTGCCGGTAAGCGAAATGGAACGCTTGACCTGTGCCGCCGTTGTAAGCGGCATAATCCCTGCCGTTACCGGCACTTCAATCCCTTTTGCAAGCGCCTTGTATAAAAATCTGTAATAAATGTTATTGTCAAAAAAGAGCTGGGTGGTCAGAAAGTCGCAGCCTGCCTCCACCTTTTCTTTCAGGTAATCCAGATCCTCATCCATGGTTTTCGCTTCCGGGTGTCCCTCCGGATAACACGCACCGCCAATACAGAAATCACCTTCCTCTTTGATTTCCCGAATCAGCTCGATGGCATGCTTATACTGGTCCGGCAGCGGAAAATCTGCATGTTCAGGGATGTCCCCGCGCAGCGCAAGAATGTTTTCGATGCTGCGCTCTTTCAGCTCTGCAATGACGGAATGTACTTTTTCCTTTGTAGAGGAAACGCAGGTCAGGTGAGCAATGGCAGGAATGCCGCAGGCGTTTATGGTATCGGCAATCTCTACCGTGTAATCACTGGTTCCTCCGGTCGCCCCGTAGGTGCAGCTTAAATAGGCAGGTTTTAATTTTGCCATTTCCGCCACGACTGCCTTATAGTTTTCCAGCTGTGTTCCCATTTTCGGGGGGAAAATCTCGCAGGAAATTGTTACGTTGTCTTTATTTAATATTTCTGATACTTTCATTTTTTGTAAGTTCCTTTTCTATGCATACGTCTAAAACTTCCGCAACTCATCCGTACCGTCATCCACTGTATTTTCTATCCGCTTAATCTGTACGAAATAGGAATAATCATTATTCACTTTAACCTCGCAGCGGTCGCCCTCTTTATGTCCAAAGATGGCAGCGCCAAGCGGTGATTCCCTGCTGATCAGGTTTTTCATGGAATTACTGCGGACAGTCGTGACAAGCCTGTACGTTTCTGTCAGGTCATCCTCTTCAAAATATATGGTAACGGTATTGTTCATTCCCACCTCATCCTCCGGGGAATCCTCTGATACCACAATCGCTGTCTTTATCATCTTTTCCAGATAGCGGATACGGCTCTCGTTTTCGTTTTTAAACTTTTTTGCCGCCTTGTATTCAAAATTTTCACTCAGGTCGCCCTGTGCCCTGGCTTCTTTCACATCCTCCAGCGCTTCCTTACGGACCACCAGTTTGCGGTGCTCTATCTCCGCTTCCATTTTTTCTATGTCTTTTTTTGTCAGTTCATCGTACATTTGAAACCTCCAACCTAATATTTTACCATTTTCTCATGAAAACGCAATGGAAAATTCTTCCATATTTTGCTTTTCCCATGTACAGACTGAAAGATGATATCCATCCGCAAAGTCTTTTTCCTGGTAAAATGCGGCGTTTACTGTATCAATTCCGGCAAAATCACACGCAAGTCCCTTTCCGGTCAGTTTGGCAAAACTTTCCTTTCTTGTCCAGATTTTTAAAAGCTCCGGTTCTGATTCGGTTCTGCTCCAGAGCACCCATTCTTCCGGAGTCATAATCCGTTCTGCCACCTTTCTGTTTCTTTCTTTTTTTCCCTCAAAACGGATGTATTCCTCAATATCCACCCCGACCTCACAGTCAGAAAGCGCACATACGGCATAAGTTCCCGCATGGCTGATATTAAAGAAAAACCGCCCGCCATCAAGCACCGGCTTTCCGCCCTTTAACTCACGGATACAGATATCAGGTCCGATGCCTTCCCTGCTTAAGGCTTCCCGCAACAGGAGACCTGCGGCAAGCCCCCGCATACGGTCATCTGCCATGCGGTATTGTTTTATTTTTTCCTGCCTCCCAGTATCCAGAAGCCTGAAATTTTTTTCATAGCATTCCCTGTCCCCAAGCGGCGCAGTGTTTCCGGTATACAATTTAAGCATTTACAAGTCCTGCAATCCCGCACGCCAGAACCACTGCCCCAAGCACAATACGGTAATATCCAAATACTTTAAAGTCATGTTTTTTAATATAGCCAAGTAAAAAACGAATCACAAACAGGGAAACCACAAAGGCAATTACCATCCCTGTTAAAAGAATGACAATTTCATCCACAGAAAAATCAAATCCAAACTTAACTATTTTCAGAAGGCTGGCGCCAAACATAACCGGTATCGCCAGAAAAAACGTATATTCCGCTGCCACGGTCCGCGCCACCCCGATTAAAAGTGCCCCGACAATGGTTGCCCCGGAGCGGGAGGTTCCCGGAAATACTGCTGCAATTACCTGGAACAGGCCGATTAAAACTGCAGTATCATACCCGATTTCTGTCAGACTGTTGATTTTTGCGGATTTTCCCCTGTGGTAATTTTCAACCAGTATAAATGCAATTCCAAACAGAATCAGCATAACTGCTACGGTCTGGTAATTGTAAAAATATTTTTCAAATACTTCGTCAAATAAAATCCCTATTATGGCTGCCGGCACACAGGATACCAGAATATGAAACCATAGTTTAAAAATATCTGCTTTAATCCATGCCCCGGCCCCGCTTTTTGCGAGAGGCTCTTTATTATTCTTTTTTCCAAACGGCCAGATCTGGCTCCAGAACAGCACCACAACGGCAAGTATCGCCCCAAGCTGTATCACCACTTCAAACATTCTGTAAAAATCTTCCTCTACATTTAAGTGGATCATTTCATTTAACAGTATCATATGTCCGGTACTGCTGACAGGCAGCCATTCTGTAACTCCCTCTATGATTCCAAAGAGAACCGCCTTTAAAACTTCTATTAATTCCATATGTAAACTCTCCTTTATCAATTTAATTTCCGCTGTGGGGCACTTACCAGCGCTCCAGCTGCAGAAAATCCATGTATGCATCAGAAAAATCCGGATGCAGCGCCAGCTCCACATATTTCATCTGCAGTGCATACTGCGCCGCAGCCTCCCTTGCCTTCTGGGATATGGCAGCTGATACTGCGCCATGCCCTGCCGCATTTCCAACGGCACTGGAAACATCACAGAGCTTTTGCGGAACCAGACCAATGTCCGCTGCGCTCTGCGGATTTAAATAAGTGCCGAAGCCGCCGGCAAGCAGCACTCTTTTTATCTGTGAAACGGTAATCCCGCGCTCCTTCATTAATATATGAATTCCTGCTGCAACCGCTGCCTTTGCAAGCTGCAGCTTCCGGATATCCTCCTGGGTCACACAGACACTGCCTAACCGGATACATGCCTGCCCCAGGTATTCCCCCATGTATTTCCGGTAAGCAACGGAAACCCTGCCTGCATCTGCAATCATTCCCGACCTGTCCACAATTCCCATATCCAGAAAAACGGAAAGCGCGTCCAAAAGGCCCGAACCGCAGATTCCTGCCGCTTTCACATTCCCAATCACTTCTGTCCGCAGACGTCGGCTCTCAAGGTACACACGGGAAATGGCGCCTTTTTCTGCCGGCATCCCCATGGTAATCTCCGCCCCTTCAAACGCCGGACCCGCAGCTGTGGCGCAGCAGTGGAAACTGCCGGTGTGTCCCAGAACTATTTCCCCGTTTGTTCCAATATCCAGAAGAAGTGTTTCCCCGCTTTCGCACTCCGGCATGACACAAACCAAATCTGCAGTAATATCCCCGCCGACATACCCCGACACCGCAGGCATGATATACACCTGCTCACAAAGGGGAAGTCCCAGCTCCATCCCTTTATATTCTTTCCCGAAATACTCTGCGGGAATAAACGGCGCTTCCCCGACGGATTCCGGTGAAATTCCAGCAAAAAGCAGACACATCACCGTATTTCCCGATACGGCAAGTCTTTTTATCTGCCCGCCTGTATCCGCCTTCTTCATAAGCCCTGTAAGCATCCGGGTAATCTGCGCTGTCATCTGTTCATGCATCAGGGAAAGCGGCGCCCGGATTCTGGATACAATATCCGCACCGCTTTCCCGCTGGCTGTTATATTCACTGGCTGTTGCAAGCTTCCTGCCATCCTGGTCCAGAAGATGGCAGACAACAGTTGTCGTGCCGATATCACATGCGGCAAAATATCCCGGCTGTTCGTCCGGTGAAAAAACATGGCCTTCACCTGACTCTGCGATAACGGCATCTTCCTCTTTTGGAATCAGCACTTCCATTCCGTCTGATACTTTTGCGGTACAGGCTGTTTTTAACACGCCGTCTGCTTTTACCACACATTTGCCGCACCTGCCCCTCCCTCCGCAGGGCGCCGGAACCGATGTGATTCCGTTTTCCTGCAGGACAGAAAGTATGGTTTTATCCTCCCTGCACGCAAGAGAGTATTTTTTTTCGCCGCATATTACCTGAATTTTTACCATGTATTCCCTGACGCTCTCCTAAAGTAACTGTGTCATTCCACCTATCAGTATTCCCACATTGTCGGCATATATTTTTGGAAACTGCGACATTGGCAGCGGATTTGTACCAAGTCCCGCTTCAATAGTATATCCCGGACGGTCATAATCCTGGATAAACCAGTCTTTGTATCCTGCATAACCGGAAGCAAGCGGGGTCTCTTCCACCCGGTAACCGCTGACACTGGAAAAATACTGCGCAATCTGGCGTGAACCTGCCGGATTGTAATCCAGAAAACGCCAGTAGATGACTTCCCCCTGCGTATGGTAGGCAAGAATCAGTGAGAAATTCCTGCTTCTCGTAAACTCATACATGGCAATGCTTTCCGGGGCGGAAAGCGGCGTCGGTCCCACATAATCGCGGGGCGCCGGACTGCTGTATCCCTGGGCAAATTTGATTTTCTTTGCCTCTTCCCAGCCTGCCGGAAACTGGAGGTTTAAATCCGTGCCCTCAATGTTTGCCTTCCAGCCATCCGGAAAAGGAATTGCCGGATAAGCATTCCCAATCCGTACTGCCTGCCGGTAAAAACGTCCGGAATCCAGTATCCCGTTTACAAGATCCACGCCGTCCGGATTTACAAGCGGTATCAGGTAAAGTGAAAATTCTTCAAATAAATGTTCGGGATATACTCCCTCATAGGTTGTTTCCTTTGCATATGCATCCAGTATCTGTTCTGCAAATTTCAGCAGAACAGGCGTCGTAATATTTTCATTTGCATGAAAGCTGGCATTGTATGCAACATCAGTAGGACCGTTTCCAATTTTTAAATAGGAAATCGGCGTTCCCATCACACTGTTTCCGATTTTACCAGTTGCAAGATACGGATACCTTGCCTGCAGCCCTTCAATAATCCAGCTGACAAGAACGGAAGAATACGGTACGTCTTCCGGTACGAGCGGAAATGGATACGGAACGACTATAATCGTCCCGGTACGGAGACTGTCTGCTTCCAGCCCTGGATTTGCCCGGCCAAGCGCCTCCACTGTCGTACCATACTTCTCGGCAATCCTGTAAAGACTGTCCCCGCTTTCTATTGTATGTGTCACATATCCCCGCAGATAAGGAAGAAGCATTTCCCACTGGGCATCAGCTGCCACGCAGTTTCCTCCCGTTATGCGCTCCAGCGCCTCGCAGGTTCTGGGTCCGAACACACCATCCACGGAAATGTCCTGCCCTGCACGCTTTAATGCAAGCTGAAGGTACTTTACCAGAGTACCCTCGTTTCCCGGATATAATTCTCTCATAACATTCACGCCTGCTTCGGTTTCTTAACTCTATTCTATGAGAGATTCCGGAATTATGCCACTGTTAATTTGCGGAGGTATTTTCGGATATCTGATCCTCCCGGAGTTTAAACTGGGAAATCATCCCCTTTAATGTCTCAGCTTCCGCGGAAAGTTCCTGGCTGACCGCAGAGGTTTCTTCTGCAGATGCAGAATTGCTCTGTACCACGCTTGAAATCTGTTCAATTCCCTGTTCGACATTTTTTAACAAATCCGCCTGCTCACTGGACGCTTTTGCAGAAGCCGAAGATATTTCCGCAAATCCTGTCATGCTGGAAAGAACACTGCTGATTACCTCCATGGAGCGCTTTGTGATTTCGTTGCCGTTTGAAATTTCATTTAAGGCTTTTCCAATCAGTTCCCTGGTTGTTACTGCCGACTTTGCACTGTCAGCCGCAAGGCTTCCAATCTGGTCCGCCACGACTGCAAATCCCCTTCCGGCTTCTCCGGCACGCGCAGCTTCTATGGATGCATTTAACGAAAGCAGGTTTGTCTGGGAGGCAATATCCTCGATTGCACCGATTATGTTTTCAATTTCATGGGACGTCTCTGTAATCCGTTCCATGGCTTCCATCAGAAGCTTCATTTCTTCACGGCTTTTTTCCGCATCCTGTCCTGTCCTGCGGACCATTTCTGCAGCGTTTAAAGCATCCTCTGCACTCTTCTGGGCAATTTTCGTCACATTCTCAATCGTCGCCGTCAGCTCTTCCACTGCACCTGCCTGGTCAGTAGCCCCCTCAGCAAGAGCCTGGGCACTGTCCGCCATCTGTCCGGAACCAAATGCGACCTGGTCGGATGCCGTATTGATATTCAGCAGGGTTCTGCTGAGCTGGTGGTTTAATCTGCGGATGCTGACCAGAAGCCTTTCAAAATCACCGACGTATTTTTCCTCTTCCTCCACATGAACCTGAAAGTTACCGTCCGCCATCTGTTCCAGTATGGAACCGCAGTCCTGTATGATGTACTTTAATTTTGCACAGGTTTCCCTGAAATCATCTGCAACAACCCCCATCTCATCTTCGCTTATATAATTAATCTCGATATCAAGATTACCCTCGCTTAAACTGTGAGAAACCTGTTCCAGCTCATAAATCGGCTTTTTAATGGAGCCTGATAAAATATTTGCCATCCGGATACAGAACCGTGAACTTATAAATCCCAGTACAATCAACAGAAAATTAATAATAATTCCAAGGATGACGGACCTCTGGTACGCACCGGCTGCCTGGCGGTCTGCCTGTTCCCCGATCTGTTCAAGCACTCCTGCCATTGCATCAGAATTTTCTGCATAATCAGATGAAAACAGTGCAAATGCATCCGTCCGTTCGTTTTCTTCCACCATGCTGACAAGGGTATCTGCCGTTTCTGTAACTTTTTCCCTTAAGCTGTTTAACTGCTCTGTTTCCCTGGCACCCAGGTCTGATTCCAGGTCTTCGAGTGTTTTCTGTAACAGTTCCATATTTTCATTTACATCTGCAACCCTGCTTTTTGTTTCTTCTGAATCTTTGGCGGACAACGCCCAGAGAATATCCTCTGTAAAATTCTGAAGCTCCAGACGTGCCTGCATCTGAAGTTCCATGTCGTGGTAATATGTATGGTAAAATTTGCTGTAATTCACGTTAATTATTATAAATCCTAAAACTGCAACTGCAATCGGAATAACAAAACCGACGATGATTACTGTAAAAGCTTTTTTCATCTTCTGGCTTATTTTTAGATTCTTAAGCTCCCCTTCCATCTTTTCCCAGACACTTCCAGCCATTGAACTTCCTCCCTGCACGTTTCTTCCATATATTTTTTCATACTAATAACAGTTTCATTTTACCACTTTTTCCAGTGACATTCAATCATAATCCCGAAACGTGCGAAAAAACGTTTGCCATTCTGCGTCTGTATGGTATACTCTTAAAAGAACATAAAACGGAGGAATACATGATGAATATTGTATGTTTGGACTTAGAAGGCGTACTTGTACCGGAAATCTGGATTGCTTTTGCAAAAGCGAGCGGCATACCGGAACTGAAAAGAACCACAAGGGATGAACCGGATTATGATAAGCTGATGACCTGGAGGCTTGGTATTTTAAAGGAACACGGACTTGGATTAAAGGAAATCCAGGAAACGATTGCAGGCATTGACCCGATTCCGGGCGCAAAAGAATTTCTGGATGAGCTCCGCGCCCTCACACAGGTAATTATCATCAGTGATACGTTTGAGCAGTTTGCCGGGCCCCTGATGAAAAAGCTGGGATATCCCACGATTTTCTGCAACTCTCTGGAAGTATCGGAAAACGGTGAGATTACCGGATACCGGATGCGCTGCGAGCAGTCAAAGCTTACCACGGTAAGGGCTCTGCAGTCCATCGGTTATGAAACCATCGCAGCCGGTGACAGTCACAATGACCTTGGCATGATAAAAGCAGGCAAAGCAGGATTTCTTTTTAAAAGCACGGAACAGATTAAGGCGGATCATCCGGATATTCCGGCATTTGAAACGTATGACGAGTTTCTTTGTGCAATTAAGAAGTGTCTGTAAGTGAAAGAATTGTAAACATTCCCCCTGGTACCTGTCCTATGGTACCAGGGGGCTTTCATTGGTTGTGTCAAGTTTTCTATGAAAACTTGACATGTAGCGCGTGTCGTACATCTTAGATGTACGACTATAGCTCATTTGCCGAAGGCAAATTTTGCATGAGCTGATGTTCATGGAGCAAATCATATGAAAATTCGCTGCGCGAAATGATTTGCGTGGGCGGCGCCCTGCCAGGGCGTCACAAAGGTCTGTCTAAAGCCGGATTAACTCATATTCCCTGCTGCCAAAGCCAAGCTTTGCAGCAGCTTCCACGGTATGGACACCGTTTCTGGACTCAATACGCTCAATCAGATGGTCTCTTCCGGCGTCATCTGACTGGTAAACAATATCCAGACATGCCTGATCCAGCGCAACCGGATCCAGGGAAGCCAGAATGCCGATATCCTTCATGCACGGATCTTCTGCGACTGCGCAGCAGTCACAGTCCACGGACATATTTGCCATGACATTGATAAACGCCATATTTCCCTGAAAATATTCCACTATGGATGCTGCTGCATCCGCCATGGACTCCAGGAAGGAATCGTGGTCGGAAGTCCATATGTCCTCCTCCACACCTGCGCCGTGGATATATGCCTTGCCATGTGCAGATGCTATTCCTATGGAAATATTTTTAATCGCACCGCCGAAGCCTCCCATCGGATGTCCCTTAAAATGTGACAGGACAAGCATGGAATCATAATTTTTCATGTGGCTGCCCACAAAATTTTTATGAATCGTGTTTCCTCCCGGTATGGCAAGCTCCATCTCACCCTCTTCGTCCATAATATCAACAGGCGCCACATCCGTCCAGCCGTGAAGCTTCATGGTTTCCTTATGGTCTGCTGTCGTATTCCTCTTTCCTTCATATGCGGTATTGCATTCGACAATGGTACCGTTTACCTTTTCAATCACCGGCTTCCATATTTCAGGACGGATAAAATTCTGGTTTCCGACCTCGCCGGAATGCAGCTTGACTGCAACATTGCCGGAAAGGGTAATGCCAAGGCTGTCGTACAGTGCTGTTACCGCTTCCGGGGTTATTTCTTTCATCATGTATACTTTTGATTTGCTCATTGCGCCCTCCTCCAGTCCGTTGTTTTCCTTCTGGGATGTTTCTTGTTATATTATAAACGGTTTTGGGGGACAGTACAAGAGGCTTCTTGCCTCATGCACCGGTATAAGGAATTTTCCGGGGACAGATATCAGTCTTAACATTAACCTTTTTATTTATGATTTCAAATTCTTATTTTTGTGTTATAATATAATTGCCGAATGGCAAAGAAGGGAGTTGATTTAATTGAAAATATTAAAAAAACTTTTGACTCTGCCTTGTTCCCATAACACTAACTGTAGCTGATGCATAAGGCAAAATTCGGCAGAACCACACTGCCAAAGTGAAGCTGTGTATAATAGAAGCAACGAGTGTCGTTCGTTGTATCTTTGCTCGCACTAGTATAATCCAACTTTATTAAAGCTATGTTTCATGCTTGCTATATGCCTGCC
>CAJUND010000024.1 GCA_910587655.1 uncultured Agathobacter sp.
GTGGAACGGTCAAAGGCATTAGAACAGGCAGAAAGGGCAAAGAAACGCCCGAAACATACCTTTGAAATGAGCCGATAGGAAAGGAGATTGATAGGATATGACGGATATGGAAAAGAAAGTTATGGTGCGGCTGTGTGCTAAAATCGTGGCAGAAACAGACCTTTACGAAACGGACAAGGAAGTGCAAAATCTGATAGACTGGGTATGTCTTTCGGAGCAGATAAAGGAAAACAATAATACAATCCGCAATCTGACCGGGGAATATAAAAAGATAGAGCCGGATTGCCGGGAGGGAGTGCGGGCGCAGTTGGAGCGCATGAAAGAACTCTGCAAAGAGCGCAATAATCTGTATGAGAAGCAGAATGACTTGAAAGGGCAGAAGTGGAAAATAGAGAAATCGTTAGAACGATAATAAATGTGGGGTGCGGTGGTTGCTGCGCCCTATATTTTTGTGGTAAATGAGGAATAGAAGTGATATAATTAAATGAACAAATCGGTATATGGAGGATTGATTATCATGATTCAATATAAAGATAAATTTTACTACACTAATGATATAAGTATTATAAGAACCCGCTATTTAGACGTAGTTAATCTTTTAAAACAGTCCTATTGGGCAGATACAAGAGATGAAGAAACCATACGCTTATCAATAGAACATTCTTTGTGTTTTGGTATTCTTGATATAAAAAAGGACATTATCATAGCGTTTGCAAGAATCATAACGGATTATGCAACAATGTATTATGTGACTGATGTTATTGTGGATGAACGATATAGGAACCAAGGTTTAGGTAAAAAATTTATTGAATACATTCTTAATGATGTACGCTTAAAAGGCTATGGTTTACTTACAACAAAAGATGCGCAGGATTTTTATTCAAAATATGGATTCAAAATTTGCCAAGAAACATGTATGTGTAAATTGGGATATGCGGAGGTAATATAATTGAATGTATATAAAACAATTAACAAAAGGCATAGTTACAGAGGTAAGTATAAATCTGATACTGTTCCCAGAGAAGATTTAATAACAATAATGAAAGCGGGACTGAACGCTCCGTCAGGCTGCAATAAGCAAACAACAAGTCTAATAGCAGTTGATGATAAAGATGTATTGAAAAAACTACATAAAGTTATAAACCCACCAGTTGGAGAAACGGCTCCCGCTATAATATGCGTTTTAACACAAAGACTACCTGCATACAGGGAAAAGTGCTTTGCGGTTCAAGATTATTCCGCTGCAATCGAAAATATGTTGTTAGCTATAGTTGAACTCGGATATCAGAGCTGTTGGTATGAAGGACACATCACTGATGAAGATAAAATTGGTTATCAAATGGCTCAAATCTTAAACGTTCCCGACAACTTTGAGTTGGTGTGTTTTTTGCCTGTTGGTATTGCCGAGACAGAACCAACTTTACCTAAGAAGCGAACTTTTGAGGAACGAGCATGGTTTAATGCCTTTCCGAATAATCAAAATGAATCAGTTCCTTAAAAATCATCAAATCACAATCGGGATTTAGGAGAGAAAAAAATATGAAAGCAGATGTCATTAAGAAATATTTTCAGTCTTGGATAGATAAGGATATTGAGATTGTAAAGCAGACTTTTTCTGAAAATGCTTTGTATAGTGAATGCTATGGTCCGGAATATCATGGCTTATCACAAATTGCAATGTGGTTTGAAGATTGGCATAATAAAGGACAAGTATTGGAATGGACAATTAAGCGAATATTAGAACTAAATCAAACGTTAATTGTTGAATGGTATTTTAAATGCAATTATGATGGCAGGGTAGATGACTTTGATGGTGTTACAATAGCAGACTTTGATAATGATATGAAGATATTAAAATTATGTGAATTTCAGTCGAAGGCAGAACACTACTATCCATATGAATCATGATACAAATATGTTTAAAGAACAATGAAATTCCAGTTTGTTGATTAGAGTGGTGGAGGACAATGAATTGATATTTTCCTTGTTAATGATATTTATACATGGTGCTAGCACCATGTAATAAGAGTAGATAAGGAGAAAATCATTTTGGTGCCAAAACGGTGCCAAGAAATCATGCAAATAAAAATACGCCATACAAAAACAACGATTTTACGCTGTTTTCCGCAATAAAAAGCATAGAAAATACCACAAAGAACGCTATTCAAATACCGTGAGGGTGGACGTACAGTTGGATCTGGACGTGTTGCTACAATTACTGAGTAATTTAAATTTTGCTTGAATTTATAGGGCTTTCCGAGAAATCGGGGAGCCCTTTTTGAAACTTTGTAACAGTGAAAAGTTGTAAGAGGTGTCAAAACGACGCCATAAATTTCTTTTCTTGCGCAAGGCAAAGCCAATTTTGGGAGAGAGTGAGGTCACAGTTAGAACGATAAGAAAGATTGAGATAAGGCGGTTGCTATGCCTCATAGATGAGTTGTTAATGGGAAATAAGAGTGGTACAATTAATTTGCCAAGGCTAAATTTGATGGTGCAAACATAATGAGTCATATTATCCAAGAATGGTACGAAAAAAAGTATAACATTGATGAGATAAGGCAATGGAGAATGGGTCTTGTGTAAAAATAAGACGGAATCATACAGTGTATAAGGAAGGAATTATGTGCGATAGGACCAAGTTGGCAGTTATAGCGAGAGAAGAAGCTGGAAAACCGTACATTGGAAGAATGAATAATTGCGTGACAAATATACAAGATATAGTTGCACTGTTTCCAAAATGGTCTGTAGACGAGGCTAATGGGCTTTGGTGTGCGGCATTTGTATATCATTGTGTCATATTAGCAGGATTCAAAATTCCTGTTCGTCCAAAAGAATCCTCTTGTTCTCTTGCTGGCTGTGTGGCTTGGGAAGAGTGGGCACAAGCAGATAACCGTATTGAATACTATAGTGGGAATGACAACATTTTTAAGCCTGGGGTTGGGGATATCGTTCTATTTGACAAGGTATTCAATAATATGGCTCATGACCATATTGGAATTGTACTTGAAAATTATGATAATTATATTATAACTGCAGAGGGAAATGTTGAAAATGTCTCTCGGATATTAGAACGTAAAAAGAACAGTCATATTCGTGCGTATATTCGTATCCCCGATAATTTTTCGTATTAAGACGGCTTTTATTATTTTTAAAATATAAAAAGAAGAACAATGAAATGTTGGGGATTAGAATAGCAACAGCCGCTGATGAAGAAAATATATTACAATATTGTAAATATATTGGTGGAAAAACGGATAATTTGACTTTTGGTCCAGAGGATGTATTTATAACGCTTGAAATAGAGCAGGAATTTTAGATGTTGTAAACCAAGGAGGTACTTGCTATGGATTTATATAAGCGAGCTTTGGAACTGCGTGAGGAAACGGTCGCCCACCGCCGCTGGCTGCACAGCCATGCAGAGGTCGGGCTTAATATGCCGAAGGCGCAGGCATATGTTATGGAGCAGTTGAAAAACTATGGACTTGAGCCGCGTCCCTGCGGGCATGGCGTGACCGCCGAGCTGGGGAGAAAAGGGGGCAGGACGCTTCTGCTCCGGGCAGATATGGATGCGCTGCCCATGCCGGAGAGAGCGGCGAGGACTTTGCATGTCCAACTGGAACTGAGGCACATGCCTGTGGTCACGATTTCCATGCTGCCATGCTGCTGACGGCGGCGAAGATACTGAAAGAAGCGGAGCCATTACTGGCTGGCAGAGTCCGGTTCATGTTCCAGACCGCCGAAGAGACTTTTGAGGGGGCGAAGGATATGCTGGCGAACGGGATACTGGAAGGCGTGGACGGGGCTTTGGCTTTTCATGTCGGCTCCGGCAGATTGCCGGTGGGGCAGTTCATGTATAACAGCGGAGGGACGATGATGTACTCCGTGGACGGCTTTCGTATTACCGTTCGGGGCCGGGGCGCTCACGGTGCCTATCCCCACAGTTCGATTGACCCCATCAACATCGGTGTTCACATCTATCTTGCCCTGGAAGCACTGATTGCCCGCGAGGCGGATCCGGGTAAAGCCTGTGTACTGACTATCGGTAATTTTTCTGCAGGTTCGGCTCCTAATATCATTCCGGACACCGCTGTCCTCCAGGGCACGTTGCGTACCAACGACCGGAGCGAACGCGAGAAGCTGGTCCGGCGGCTGGGAGAGGTTTCCCAAAAGACAGCGGAGGTGTACGGTGGTTTGGCAGAGATTGAGATGATTTCTGAGGTTCCGCCGCTGGTCTGTAATCCTGTGATGACAGAAGAAATGGTGGGTTATATACAGGAGCTGCCAATTCCCGGTCTGACCCCTGTTCCCAATATGTCCGCAAGCGCCTCTGAGGATTTTGCCACGATTGCAGAGAAAGTTCCCAGTGTATTCATGTATCTCTCCGCCGGGTATATGGATGAACGGGGGGATGCCCCGGCCCACAACCCCAAGGTCCGGTTCAACGAAGAGGTCTGCCCGGTCGGTTCCGCCTGCCTGGCGCACTGCGCGGTCCGGTGGCTGGAGAATCATCATAAATGAATTTTAATATGTATAGAGAACTTTATTTGGAGAAATACATGATAAAAGCTTTATTTTTTGACTTTTATGGTACAATTGTGCATGAAGACGGCGTGGTAATTGATGAAATTACAACTATTATCAGCAAATCTGGAGACGGTGCGAATAAGTCAACCATTAGCAGCAATTGGTGGAAAGTATTTCAGGAATTGTATATGAATTCTTTTGGTAATAATTTTAAAACCCAAAAAGAATTGGAAATAAAATCGCTTGAAATGACATTAAAGAAATTTGAATCTAATGCCAGTGCTAATGAATTGGGTCAAAAGATGTTCGAGCATTGGAGAAAACCCCCCATATTCGAAGATGCTGCAAATTTTTTGGAATCATGTAATATTCCGTACTATATAGTGTCCAATATAGATACCGATGACGTTATAGCTGCAATCCATTATCACGGTTTAACTCCTGTTAAGATATTCACGAGTGAAGATGCGAAATCCTATAAACCCCGCGCAGAATTATTTGAAATGGCTTTGAAAGAAACCAATTTGAGTCCGCAAGAGGTAGTGCATATTGGCGACTCCTTAAATAGCGATATTATAGGGGCATCCAATTTAGGAATCAATACGATCTGGATGAATCGAAATAAAAAAGAAATTCCCGATGGGGTAGTAGCTGTAGTAAATTTCACTGACATTCTGAATACACCTTTTTTCTCTTCTGTGAAAAACGGCTGAACGATAACTGATGAAAAGCTCAGAAAAAGGGGACTGGCAACGCAATGCCTGTACAATGAAAGTCGGGATATCAAAGCGTTGTGTGAAAATTATAATGACGAGTGATGGAGAGGTTGCAGATGGAGGGATAACTGAAATGACAAAAGTGAAATTTTATGAAAACATAGAGGATGAACTGCTTAAATTTGCTGTGATACTATCAAAAACACAGAATAAATATGTGTTTTGCAAACATAAGGATAGAGATACATGGGAAGTACCCGGAGGTCACCGGGAGAGTCAGGAAAATATAATAGATACAGCAAAACGGGAATTGTATGAGGAAACAGGCGCTTTGGAATTTGATATAGAACCTGTCTGCGTATATTCCGTTACAGCGCCTGATAATTTGAACCAAGGAGATGAATCTTTTGGAATGTTGTTCTTTGCCGATATCAAATGTTTTGAAACAGAGTTACATAGTGAAATTGAGAAAATCACCATAATGGATGGATTGCCGGAAAGGTGGACATATCCTGATATCCAACCGCATTTGATTAGCGAAGCAAAGAGGCGGGGCTATTTATAAAATGAAAGGAATTTTCTTATGGGAAAATTCAGAGCAGGGAGTGTTTTTTAATCCTGTTGCAGTTTTCCCTTAAAAATCGCCAAATCACAATCGGGAATTGGAAGAAATACTATGTCTAAAATTATATTTATAGAAGGCGTTTCCGGAGTGGGAAAAACTACCGTGGTGAAAGCTCTGCAAAAGTGGTTGCAAGCTGACGGATATACCATGGAAAGCTACGTTGAGTCTGACTTTACCAATCCAATAGATTTTTATTGCACGGCGTATTTCCCTAATGAGCGATATTAAAATTTGTGTCAAAACCACCCCGAACAGATTGCTCAAATTAAGCGGTATTCGATTCCTGCGGGAGAGGTAACTCTTGTGGGGTATTTTGACGGGGACACACCACTGTTTTCAGGAAGCTTGCTAGGCGAACTACGCGATATGAAGTTTTGCTATCATCCGACACATCTTGTGTCCCTGGACGATTACTCAGGGGCGTATCAGGCAGTATGGGAAAATTTTGACAAGTTGGTTGACGGCTCTGTGGAATACTACATTTTTGACGGCTCGCTTTTGCATCATCCACTGAATGATATGATCAGAAACTACAGTGTTTCAATGGAGCAGGCTGCTGTGCATGTTGAGATGTTATTGAAGTGTTTAAAGAAAACTTTTGCAAGCGTTTTTTACCTTTTCGCGGAGGATGTGGCAGGGCAGCTGCTCCTTGCACGTCAAAACCGTTGGCAGGCATCGCCCGATAATACTGCTGTTTCTTTTTGGAAAAAGCGGCGGAAATATGATGACTATGTGTTAAACCGTTCTGTTCCGACTTATCATATGATGAATGTATCCCAATGGGGTTATGAGATAATATTTGAAAAAGTCATTTCAACAATACAGGAATGATTTTGGAATTATTGCTATAAATTCAAATTTGCCTTGTGAATCCGTGTTATTTGAGGGAATTTTAATGAAAGAAGTAATTGCATATGAAATGTCATTTGATCAAACATTAGAGTATCAGAATGATATATTTTGCGTTCCATTTCAGGAAAAATACTGGAATGAATATATGAAAATATATAATGAATGCTTTTATAAAATGAGAAAAGCGCTTGAAGTTGAGCCTTTAAATTTTTATTATGATTACTCTCAACTCAAAGATAAAATAAATGATATTTTCCTTTATTTGCAGAATGGAGTAATAGCAGGCGCTGTTTCCTGTTATGGAAATGAGTTAGATGATTTAATTGTGGAAAAATCGTTTCAAGGACAAGGAATAGGGCAAAAATTATTATTATGGGGAATGAATTATATAAAAGGACAAGGGTATGAAGAAATTATTTTGCATGTAGCTGAATGGAATCAAAGTGCAGTGAAGTTGTATCTGAAAAATGGATTTAGTATCAAGAAAAAAGAAAAGGCGGGATAAAATATGCATATCATGCTTAAAACCGCAGACTGCAGTCTACATACAGGATTTAGATGTTTTAGAGTGTGAGAGGAACAAAGGAATTGGAACACTTCTGATAAAGGCCAGCAGGGAATATGGAAAACGAAGAGGGGCAGATTTTATTAGAACACAGGTTTTTCCACAAAATATTGATGGTATGAGGTTCTATGAAAAAAATGGCTTTTGTGAAATGATGAAAACGATTGAGAGCCAGCTTTGATTATCAGAAATTACTGAAGGAACTAAAGGAAGACTTTAAAATGATAATAAACAAACTTGATTCTATAGAATTCAGACTGAAAGGATTACATAATTTTACCTGGTTAAAGAAATATGGCACAGCTTTTTGGGCTGATGATGAGATAGGTTCCGGATGTATCTGTATTGGCATGGAGAATGGGAATAAAAAATATATGACTTAAGACATCCGAATTTAGTGGAGATCATTGAGGCTTATGAATATCATCAATTCTATGTCGTGGTTTTTAAATGGTCGGAAGGCGAGTGCTTATTTGATTATTGGAATTTTGAAAAATATAAAAAAGATACCGGCGTTAAAAGTCCTAAAGAAAGGTTCAGTCAATTACCTGTCAGTAAAAAGTTAAGTACAGTAGATGTGTTATTTTCCTTTTTGGAAAATGTAAATAAAAAAGGATACGTTGCGGTTGACTTTTACGATGGAGGTATTATGTACAATTTTTCAACAGATAGCACCACTATATGTGACATTAATTTTTTAAAAAAGTTCCAGTTATTAACGATAAAGGAACTGACTGGTTTGGAACAAAACGTTTGAAAGCACCGGAAGAATATATGAAAGGCAGTGCGATTGATGAACAGACAAATATATTTACACTTGGGGCACTGATTTTTGAGTTTTTTGGCTGTTTTTCTGATGAAGAAATAAAACAAAGATATTCCAGCAATCAATTTCTTCCATGTGCATATTCTAATTGGCAATTGAATCAGGAAAGTTATCAAGTTGCAGTACGGCTGTGAGTCTTAATAAAAATATGCGATATAAGACGTTTGCTGAATTTTATATAGTCTGGAAAAAGGCAGGCTCTTGAAAAATCATGGAAGTATATGGTATAAATGAAAGAAACAGTAAAGGAAAATTAAACAGATGAATATACAGATTTTTGGCACCAGAAAATGTAATGATACTAAAAAAGCGGAGCGCTTTTTCAAGGAGCGTGGAATTAAGTTTCAGTTTATTGATATGAAAGAAAAGGGCATGAGCAAGGGTGAGTTTAATTCTGTTGCACAGGCGAATGGCGGTCTGGAAAATATGATTAACTGGGAAGGGAAAGACCAGGATACACTTGCTCTTATTAAGTATATTGCAGATGAGGACAGGCTGGAAAAGGTGCTTGAGAATCCCCAGGTAATCAAAACACCGGTAGTTAGAAATGGAAAGCAGTCTACACTGGGATATCAGCCTGATGTATGGAAGGGATGGAACTAATGGAGGCGATAAAATGTATTTAATCAAGACAGTAATAGGTGATATTACAAAAATTACAGATGTTCAGGCAATTGTGAATGCTGCCAATAATTCTCTCTTAGGCGGCGGAGGAGTTGACGGCGCCATTCACAGGGCGGCAGGACCGGAGCTTTTGGCGGAGTGCCGGACCCTTCATGGCTGTGAAACAGGAATGGCAAAGATGACAAAGGCATATAATCTGCCGTGTGATTATGTGATACATACCGTGGGACCGATTTGGAATGGCGGCAGAAGCGGGGAAGAGGAGCTTCTTGCAGGCTGTTATTTTCATTCCATGCAGCTGGCGCTTGAACAGGGGATCCGAAGTATTGCATTTCCGTCCATCTCAACCGGAGTGTATAGTTTTCCGGTAGAACCGGCAGCAGAGATTGCGGTAAAAACCGTAAGCAGGTTTTTGAAGGATAATCAGGACAATTTCGATTTTGTGGAATGGGTGTTATTTGATTCGGCGACAGAAGCAGTATATAAGAGAGAGGTGGATAAACTGTATCTGAACAGCCATGAGCAGAGTGCAGCAGATAACATATAATTTATTAATTTCTTAAATATGATTTAGTTTGCGGGGGTTGCATATGCGTATAATGGCGTACCAATTTTGTGTTTCCGGCAGTATGAACCAAAATTATGAACAAATAGAATCTGCAATAAAACAAGCAAAAAACCAAAAAGTAAAGCTGCTTGTTTTCCCGGAATGTGCGCTGACGGGATATCCGCCCAGGGATATTGGCAGTTCTTCTGAGGCGGATTTTACAAAACTGGATGAAATATATCGCAGGCTGCAGGAAAACTGTAATTTATCAGACATGTATATTATTGTTGGAACAATTGTAAGGGAAAATGGTAAATATTATGATGCAGCAATGCTTTTTTCGCCTTATAAGAAAATACAAATTTATCATAAAAGAGCTTTGTGGGGCTGGGATAAAGATAATTTTGAAACAGGTAACAATGAAGGTGTATTTTATGCAGATGACTGGAAGATAGGGATAAGAATTTGTTATGAAATACGCTTCCCGGAATTTTTCCGGGAATTATATAAAAAACAGACGGATCTTAACATAGTAATGTTTTATGATGTGAGTGATTATGATGACGTTTTAAGGTATGAAATGATAAAATCACATGTTCTGACAAGGGCAGTTGAAAATGTTACATATACATTAGCGGTAAATGCAATATCTCCTTTTCAGACAGCACCTACAATATTGTTTGACAGAAGCGGTCAGATATTATGCGAGTTGGAACGGAATACACAAGGGCTGCTGATGTATGATTTGGAAAAGAAGAAAATGGATTTTGGAGAGACAGGACGAAAGGAAGTTTCCGACTGGCTGTTATCGAATTCTTAAAGGGGAGGAAAAGATTATGAAACTAAGAAAATACCAAAAAGAGGATTCAGCAGTGATCTGCAGCTGGATTAAAGATGAAAAGAGTTTATACCAGTGGTCTGCTGACAAGATAGGGAAATTTCCGCCTGCAGAGAATGCTCTGAATGAAGAGTATATACCTAGAATGAAAAGCAACAGATTTATTCCGCTTAGTGCAGTTGATGATAACGAAAATCTTGTCGGGCATTTGATTATCAGGTATCCGGATGAGAATGATGACAGTATTGTGCGTTTTGGATTTGTTATTGTTAATCCCGCTTTCAGAGGATGCGGAAATGGTAAGAAAATGCTGCAGCTGGCAATTGATTATGCGAAGAATTTATTACATGCGTCTAAAATTACATTAGGGGTATTTACCAATAATGACAGTGCAAGATATTGTTATGAATCCGTTGGGTTTATGGCGGCTGGAATAATGGAAACCTATCAAATGCCTATTGGTGAATGGGAATGTATGGAGATGGAATTGATGATTGACAGGATGGAAAAAACCATCACACATAAATAGCCGGTTTTACCCAATGATTCTGCGCAACTACAGGTTGCAGGGACAAAATCAATCGCACCGTCAGGTTGGTTATATTATCTGTTTCAAGACAGACCGTTTCCAAGTGGGAGATGAATCAGGCATATCCTGAAATTCCAAAACTGGTTGAAATCGGAAATCTGTTCCGGCGCAAGGTGGATGAACTGTTAAAGGAGGATTTGTGTAAAAACCAGGAAGTTTATTCAGCAATAACAGTGAAAGAAATTCCGGGTTTTCGGATGGGGCGGTATGTGATGATTTCCCCGAACCCGGAAAACGATGTAAATTGTTACATGGAAAAATGGGCAAAAAAGAGCGGGCTTTATGAGTTTTCAAAGGGCAAAGCGAAGCGGATTGGCTGGGATTTTCCATTTGTATCCGCAGAACAGCAGAGCCGTTTTGGGCTGCGCGGGTATGTTGCGGCATATATACTGCCGGATGGGTTTGTGCCGAAGTGCGAGGGTGTGGAAATTGCATGCCAGGAAACGGCGGAATATGCCTGCATTACCATATGCGATCCGTTTTCAAGGGCGTTTGAATTTATTCCGGGTGGATATAAAAAAATAATGGAATATCTGAATGCAAACGGGTTTAAGGAAAATGTAAGCGGTGAATATTTGTCCTGCTTTGAATATGTATATGAAAAAGAAGGAGTCACTTATATGGACGTGAATATTCATGTTGCCTCCGTCGGGTATGCCAATTTGTATACCCCGTTTCATGAATAACTGGTACAATATAAATGTAGCGAATGGAGGAAAGCCATGAAACTTGTGATGCAGCCAACAGAGACAGCCTGCGGTCAGGCATGTATAGCCATGATTTCTGGAAAAGGGATTGAAGAAGTGATAAAGGACATGAAAACGGACGGTCCGACAAGTATCGGACAGCTGATAGATGCGCTGGATTTTTATGGGATAAAACATGCCGAAAGGAATACCCGCATTTCTAAGAAAAATCCGGTTCCGCATGAATATTCCATTTTAACGGTTCATACAAATGCGGGATATACGCACTGGACGCTGTTGTTTGACGGGAAGTATTATGACCCGGAATTTGGGTTAATTGAAGGGGAATATACGTATGGAAAAATAACCTCTTTTCTGGGGATATATCATTAGAGAAATAAAACAGTTTTTGGAGAATGTGATAGTATGGAAATGAGCATGAAAGAATTACTTTTGGAACTGGACCGGAATCATCTGGATGTGTTTCAATATGATGATGAAGATGATCATACCTGTTATGTGGACCTGGAAGATGATTTTGGAATCGTCCTGCAGCTGTCTGAAAAATCCATTCCGGCAGAGAGGGTGGAACTTTTAAAGCGTATACTGCGGGATTATGATAACTATGTGGAAGCAGCGTTAAGGTGTTTAAACTCCTATGGTATTGATCTGGCGGGCGGTTATTTTTCCAGCGGTATATATGTTGGGGAATTCAGCTATGGCACTTATGGATTTCATATTTTTGACGGATTTACGCTCAGCTTAAAAAGAGAAGAAGGTTCTGTTTCTGATTCTCTTAATCTGGATGTTTATACGGTGCAGTTTAAAAATGATGGAAGCCCTTTGGGTGCTGCGTTATGGTTCGAGTAGGAAAAGAGGTTTTCAATGAAGAAAAAACTAAAATGCATTGGCGGCAGTTTACTGATTACGCTTTCATTCGTTTTTGGTGTCGGGGTGATATCATCAGTTGCTATGATACTGATGAAAGGCAATACAGAGCATGTGGCGTTAATTAGCGGCACAGCCCAGTTACTGTATCTGCTTTTTGTTATACTTATTCTTAAAATAAAGCAGGTGGATATTCAAAATACATATGGTTTAAAGCTGGTTCCGTTTAAGGATTATTTGTTACCAGTGGCAGCGGCATTTTGTTTTTCTGCATTATCCAATATATTGCAGAATGCTGTGCCAATTCTTAAAGAATTAACTGGCGGAATGTCAGATGATATGGAGAAAAGCGCGGCTGCTTTTGTTTTTTCTATTTTTGTTGCTGCACCACTTGTTGAAGAGTCTGTGTTCCGCGCGCTGATTATGACAAAACTTCGTAAAGAAATTCCGGCTGCCGCTTCCATTATGATTAGTGCTTTTTTATTTGCGTTCATTCATTCAATGGCAGGCGGTGTGATTTTAGTTGTACATGCATTTTTTGGTGGTGTGATTTTTGCACTGGTGTATGAAAAAACAAGGTCACTGTTTCCTGCAATAGCCGCACATATTTTTGGTAATATTGGAGGATATGTTCCGTCAGTTACAAACAGTTTACCGGCTGTGTTGCAGTATGTAACAGCAGTTGGATTTTTAGTGGCTGCAATATTTTTTTGCAGGGCGATATATTTAAAGACGGAATAGAATTTAAAGGGAGGATGAAACTTATGCCCAACATGAAATGGATTGGAATCATAGATGGTGAAATATCTGAATACCAGAAAGGCGAATTAGACCATAAGGCCCAAAAAATGGAGATGCCTGCAACCATGAAAAAAATGATGACAGATGCCCTGCCGTTTGCAGTTATGCCCTTTATATTAATTTTTCTGTCAATGTTTATTAAAACATTTTTGGCACAGAAGGTTATAGTAAATCCTTTGTTTCTGGCAATTGGATTTGTGTTAGGTTTTGCAGGTCTGTTCCTTCACGAATTTTTACATGCGGTTGTGTATCCCAAAGAGGCAACGGTATATATTGGCTTTTATCCAAAGGCGTTTGCAGCGGTTGCACTTGCATCTTATCCGCTTAAACGGGGAAGGTTTATATTAATGTCCCTGCTTCCCCTGTTATTAGGAATTGTACCTCTGGTAATATTCTGGTTCAGTCCTGCTGCATTAAAAGCCTGGAACGGCTTCTGGTTTGGCTTTTCGATTATGGGGTTAATCAGTCCGTATCCGGATTATTACCAGGTGTTTCAGGTATTAAAACAAACGCCAAAAGGATGCAGCATACAATTCCAAGGGGATGATATTTACTGGATGAAATAATCAATCTGCAGCATGATGGCTTGGATTTTATCAATATATGGGTTTGGGAGGAACGTCATGGACTATTCGCAGTTATTTCCATTCTGGACGTATTTAAATCCAAATGAAGAAGAATATATAAAGAGTTCATTTTATACTGAAAAATATGAAAAAGGCATGATTATGCACCGCAGTGAGGAAAACTGTAAAGGGCTGATGACGGTATTGTCGGGACAGCTGAGAACTTATATTTTATCAGATGAAGGACGGGAAGTAACGCTGTTTCGGATTCACGCAAATGATGTATGTGTTCTTTCTGCGTCATGCCTGATGGATTCAATTGCATTTGATGTTCTGGTTGAAGCGGCGGAAATGACGGAGGTTTTAGTACTTCCGTCTGTTTGCCTGAATCAGGTTATAAAGAATAATCCATATGTTGAATTATATCTGTATAAAGCTGCTGCGGAAAAATTTTCCGAGGTCATGTTTACCATGCAGCAGATGATGTTTCTGAAGAGCGACCAGCGGGTCGCGCGTTTTTTATGGGATGAGAATGTCAGGAGCGGCAGTATGGAACTGCAGATTACACATGATGAAATAGCAAAGTATATTGGAAGTGCAAGGGAAGTGGTTACCAGGGTGCTGAAGTATTTTGCCGGGCATCAGGTGGTGGAAATAAAAAGGGGAAAAATTATAATACTGGATAAAGAAAAACTGAAAAGTTTCCTGTAATGTAATTTAGTTACATACACAGTCCTGGGTTTCTGATAAGATAATTTCATCAGTAACCCAGGGTTATTCATTTTAAAGGGACAGATGCAGTATAATTGATTATATGAAAAAAGGAGACGGGGATGTTGTCAAAAAGGTGTGCAAAAGTAAATAAAAACCGGTGTGTGGCATGCGGTGCATGTATGAAGGAATGCCCCAGGAAAGCAGTCCGGGTCTGGAAAGGATGTTACGCGAAAATTGAAGAAAGTCTTTGTGTCGGATGTGGAAAATGTGCAGGAGCCTGTCCGGCAGGATGTATAGAAATTATACAGAGGGAGGAAGCGGAAATTGAAAAATAAGCATTGGTATGATTATTTGTGGATTTGGTCGGTTGTCTATTTTGGTCTTGGCTTTTTTAATATTTTATTTGCATGGCTTGGCATGATAGATTTTATAGTCCCTCTTTTGTTTGCTGTTTTTGGAGGCAATAAGGGATTTTGTAACCGGTACTGCGGCAGGGGACAGCTGTTTGCCCTGTTAGGCGGCAGAAAAAAATGTTCCAGAAACAGACCTGCACCGGCATGGCTTGCATCAAAATGGTTTCGATATGGGTTTTTGGTATTTTTCTTAACCATGTTTGGAAATATGCTCTTTCAGACATGGCTGGTGGCAGGCGGTGCCAGATCGCTGCAGGAAGTTATTAAGCTGTTCTGGACGATTAAGGTTCCGTGGGGATGGACGTATACTGCCGGAATGGTACCGGACTGGGTTGCAAAATTCAGTTTTGGATTTTACAGCTTAATGCTGACTTCTGCGCTGATTGGACTGATTGTGATGGTTTTATACAAACCGAGAACATGGTGTACTTTTTGTCCAATGGGAACAATGACACAAGGAATCTGTATGTTAAAGAAAGGAAAAGAAAATGAATAAACACATGAAAAAAGCAATGGAATTAAGAAATGAAACACCAATGGTAAACAACTGCGCACAGGCAATTCTGCGTACCTATGCAGATGAGCTTAAGCTCAGCGAGGAGCAGGCGGCAGGACTGGGATGCAACTTCGGCGGCGGTATGAAATGCGGAGGAGTATGCGGTGCGGTTACGAGCGGACTGATGGTTCTGGGGGCAATGGGAGTTGACGAGCCGGACAGGATAAAGGAATTCAGGCAGCGGATTACAGATAATCATGATGGTTTGATAAACTGTGCGGATTTGTTAAAGGCAAATGCTGCCAGGGGCGGTGTAAGGAAGGAACACTGTGACGGTATGATATGTGAGGCGATTGGGCTTATTGATGAGCTGGCTTATGGGAATGATCCGACATGACATTTCTATTCTTTACGTAAAACAAAGGCGCAAGCTATATAAATAGACTTGCGCCTGATTTGTTTATTACTTAATCTTCATTGATCTTGTCAATTATTGTCAGATTAACACCCATACTTGTAAGTATGACTTTTAATGCAATATAATCCTTTTTTTAACTTTCATATGTTTCTGTTGCGTTCTCTTTCTTTGCAGTCATCATATGAGTTTGAACTTTTTGAAAATCGTTTACGGATCTTTCAATAATTTCACCATTGGCAGGCATGCTCTCACCTCCCTGATTATGTTAAACGGTTAATTTGATAAAATCAGCATACTATAATCCAGACGCAAAGTCTATTATATTTTAAAATGCTTAGAGAACTTTTAGAGGATTTGCACCCCGCAGTATGCTATGGTAAAAAAGGGAGGATGGCAAACAATGAAAATTCTGATTATCGAAGACGATTTAAGCCTTGGCGAACTGCTCCGCTACGGACTGGAAAATGAAGATTTTGAGGTTACCCTCTGCCATGACGGAACAGGCGGACTGAAAACCGCCATGGAAAATCTTCACGATATGATTCTGCTGGACCGTATGCTTCCCGGAATATCCGGGGAGGAGGTTTTAAAACGAATGCGCACAGAAGGGATCAATACCCCTGTCATTTTTATTACTGCCCTTGGGGAGGCTGCCGAAAAAATAGACGGTCTGGACCTGGGTGCGGATGATTATCTGGCAAAGCCGTTTGACATGGGGGAGCTGATGGCACGTATCCGCAGCGTGATGCGCAGGACACTGGAGAAGACGGTTTCGTTTCCGCTCCGGTTCGGGGATATCAGTTTCTGGGAAAAGGAGTCGAAACTGGTATACGGGGACCAGACATTTGTACTGTCAAAAAAAGAAGCGGAGCTGCTTTCCTTCTTTTTCCGTAATCCGGAACAGGTTTTAACCCGCCGGCAGATTATAGAGAAAGTCTGGGGTCCTTTCACAGAAATTGAAGACGGGAATCTGGACAATTATATTTATCTGCTGCGGAAAAAATTAAAGGCATTAAAGACCAGCGTCCGGATTGCAACCATCCACCGTCAGGGCTACTGCCTGACAGCAAATAAACAGTAGCAGTCCCTGAGGTAAGCACCAATGATACGATAAAAAGGAGAAGCCGCAGGCATGGTACAAAATATGTTTCATAAAATAAAAATCAGGCTTACATTCATCTGCACCTGCTCCACAACATTTCTCGTACTGATTATCATTCTCTGCTGCCTGAAGGTTTCAGAAGATAATATGTACGGACAGGAACAGGCGCTTTTTCTTCTTAGGGCAAATACCATCACATCGGATTTGCATTCGCTGGAGGAGGTAAGTATCCACTGGTATATGAAAAATATGAATCAAAAGGATATCCTGTGGCTGGAATTAAACGGCGCGCCTTCTGCGCTTGCCTCCGTAGTTGTAAAAGGGGAAAAGCTTTCCGCTGTCCGGGAACTGAAAACTTATTTAAAAAGCGATATTACCCTTCCGGAACCGGAGCATGTGTCCATGGAAGCCAGCCAGCGCCGGTTTTCCTGGACGTTTGAAGGAGGCGGAAGGTATCTGGTCATGCAGGCGTGGATATCCGCAGGAACGCAGAAAGCAGAATATCTTTATTTATACAGTCTGGAGGATTTATACAGCCGGATACAAAAACAGCGTATCCGTTTTTTGGCTATCTGGTTTTTTTCCGCTGCAGCCCTGTCCGTTTTTTCTTATTTTTTTACCGCCCGTGCACTGCAGCCGGTGGTGGAAAATGACGAAAAACAAAGGCATTTCATCTCTGTTGCGTCACATGAGCTGCGCTCTCCGCTGGCAGTTTTTAAAACCGGACTGTCCATTTTAAAAACAGAACCTGACGCCGGAAAAACGAAACGGATTTTTACTTTATTAGACGGCGAAATGGCCCGGATGGAACGGCTCATACAGGACCTTCTCTGCCTGGCAAAGGCGGAGCATGCCGTTCTGAATGTCCAGTTTCAGAAAGTCTCTTTAAATAAACTGGTGGATGATGTCTGTGAAAAATATATTCTACTTGCAAAAGAACGTGGAATTACACTTTGTTACCAGCCGGCAGGGGAGAGCTGCGACTGTATCTGCGACCCGCAGCGGATCGAGCAGGTAATTGTGATTCTTCTGGATAATGCGCTGTCTTATACTCCGGCAGGCGGAAGCGTTGACCTGGCGCTTTTTCGTTCCCGTAACAGATACTGTATACAGGTTGCGGATACAGGAACCGGGATATCTGATGCCGATAAAAAGAAAATATTTGACCGGTTCTACAGAAGCAGTGCCTCGCGCAGCAGTAAGGAGCATTTCGGGCTGGGACTTTCAATAGCAGGAGAAATCTGTAAGATTCACAGGGCAAAAATACTGGTTACTGACACGAAAGGCGGGGGCAGTACCTTTACCCTCCGGCTCCGTGCGCCGGGGAAATTCTTCCCCTGGCATTTAGAGAACTCTTAGAGGACTTGGTATCCGGGATATGGTAAGGTAAGGATGTCGGCGGGGCAGGGAAACGGTTCTGGTCTGCTGAACAGAAAAAATACAGGAGAATCGTCAGATGAAAAGAAGAATAATTTGCTTATTTTTATGTGTTTTTATGCTGTCATTTCTGGTTCTGCAAGGATGCGCCGGGAAAGATTCCGGAGATGGCAGTGCGGACCGGGGGAAGGAGGACGGCAGTCTGGTTTCAGGAGACACGGGAAACTCCATTGCCATGGGAAGATACATGGAGGAAGAAATTGAACTTCCGGATCCTGTCAAAGTCCTGTTTGACCTGCACTGCGGAAAGGACGGCATCGTACGGATGCTGTTTGAAAACGAGCCGGGCAGCCTGTACCTTTATGAAAGCAGCGATGAAGGAGTAAACTGGAACAAGCTGAAGCTGGGGACGGACTGGCTGCCGAAGGATTACCGTGTGGGCGCAGCCTGCGCGGATGATAAAGGCAATATTTTTGCCTGCGCCGGGAAAATGTCCGAAGATCCCATGGCGCGCAGACATACATCGGGAATCTACCGTTATTTTATGCTTGACGAAGCGGGAAAGGCAAGGGAGATTTCACTGAAGCTTCCTGCACCGAAAGAGGATTATTTGCAGTCAGCATACGGACTTTCCAGTCCGGCGCTGTCTGCTGACGGAAAGCTTTACGGGATGCTGGACCTGACTGCAGAGAAAGGCAGACGCACGGGACAGCTGTACTGTTTTGATACGGAAAATGGTAAAAAGCTGTGGGACAAAGAAGTGGAAGACACAGAAATGAGGCTTTTTGGAGACTGTCTGTATGTATATATTTCTAACAGTGAAACGTTAAAGCAGATTGACACGGAAACCGGAAAGGAGCTGGAGGAGACAGAATATCCCCATAGTTTATATACTGTTGACATAAAACAGGAAAAGAACAGGATTTACTACGCTGATGAAACGGGAATTTACGGAACGGATTCCCGGATGGAAACAAGGGAACTTCTGGTGGACGGTGCGCTTGGCTGCTTTTCCAGCGGTGAGTATGGTTTTAACGGACTTGTCAGTGTAAGCGCTGATGTATTTCTGCTTTCGCTGGTAAATGCAAACGGGGAAAAGGAGCTGTTTCGGTATAAATATGATCCGGATGTTCCTACAAGACCGGATAATGAACTGGTCGTTTACACCCTCAAAGATAACCTGACGGCGGAAACACTGGTTTCCGATTTCCGGAAAAAACATCCGGAAGTTTATGTGAGATATGAGGTGGGGATGGCGGGCAGCAATGCCAAAAATGTGTCGGACGCCATAAATGCCCTGAATACGGAAATCATGTCGGGAAACGGACCGGACGTACTTGTGCTTAACAATCTTCCGTGGGAATCTTATGGTGAAAAGGGCATACTGGCGGATCTGGGCGGATGCTATGAAAAAAGTGAGGTATTTGAAAACCTGTTCCAGCCGTATGAACGGGAGGGGATTTCCTGTGCGGTTCCGGTTACTTTTAAAATACCGATAGCGGCAGGGGATAAATCGGCGGTATCTTCGATACATTCGGCAGAAGACCTTTTGAAAGAGGTGGAAGCCACAAGGGAAGATTATCTTACGTTTCTGAAGGGAAAACAGGATCTGGTACGTTACCTGTCCAGTATTTACTGGCATACACTGCAGACGGAGGACGGCTCTTTGTCCCGTGAAAAATTAAGACGGCTGCTGGAAATTATAAAGACAATACAGGAGCGTCTGGATGCCAGCACAAGTGAATATAAAGATATCGTATTTACCATGGATGAGGACCGAAGCGTGGACCATTTTGACACATGGTGTAATCTGGAAAATGATACGATGGCTGCCATGGGGCTGACCTATCTGGACAACACAGACTCGCTGGCAATCATCTATAACCATATGAAAAACAGGGATATGTATAACGATATGTCATGGCAGGTGATTTCCGAGGGAACATTCAGTCCCCTTTTGATGGGAATCAGCGGGAAATCGGAGCGTATGGAAATTGCAGAAGAGTTTATCCGTTTCTGTCTTGGCGAGGAGGAACAGACAGATTTTGGCAGTTCCGAAAAATGGGCTTCGGTCATAGGATTTCCGGTGAATAAAAAAGCGTGGAAAAGCATGATAAAAAAACCGTCCAAAAGTAAGATGGAGGAAATGGGAAGGGAAAAGTGGCTCTGGCCGCCGCAGGAAGTTTTTGCGGATGTTGAAAAACAGATTACAGAGCTGAAAACACCTGCCATGGAGAATTCGGTTGTGATTGATACCGTACTGGACAGTGCAGTGCCATATCTGGCAGGGGAGAAAAACCTGGATACCGCAGTGAATGAAATTATGGAGAAGCTGGAGCTGTATGATGCGGAATAAACGGTATCAGAAATTAAAGTGCTTTGCGTTTTTACTGCCAAGCCTTGCAGGAGTTTCCGTTTTTGTATTTGTCCCTTTTGGTGATGTAGTGCGCAGGTCGTTTACCAGCGCCATGGGGGATACCTTTACCGGGCTTGGGAATTACCGGACTGTTTTTACAAATACGGCATTCCGGCTGGCAGCGGGCAATACGGGCAGGTTTCTGATTGTGTGCGTGCCGCTTCTTATGGCGGTTTCGCTGCTTCTGGCAAATATCGTATATTTTGGGAACATGCAGTTTTACCGTAAGGTCTGCCTCCTGCCAATGGCTGTTCCCGTGGCGTCTTTGGTATTTGTCTGGAATATGCTGTTTCACAGAAACGGACTATTGAACAGTTACCTGCATCTGACCGAGGACTGGCTTCATTCCTCGGCCGCTTTTACGGTTCTGGTGGTAAGCTTTCTCTGGAAAAATACAGGCTATTATGTCATTCTCTGGATTACCGGACTTAAGGATATTCCGGACAGCCTGTATGAGGCGGCGGTACTGGACGGGGCGGGAACACTGGCAAAATTTATCCATATTACCCTTCCGGGGTTAAAGCCCATGACCTCCGCAGTACTGATTCTGGCACTGACAAATGCGTTTAAGGTATACCGGGAAAGTTACCTTATGGCAGGCGAATATCCGGATAAAAGCATTTACATGATTCAGCATATTTTTCACAACTGGTTCCGCGACATGTCCATAGAAAAAATGGCGGCGGGCGCGGTTGTGATGGTATGTATTTTTACCGTTATTGTTTTTCCATTCCGTAAAAAAGGAGGCGGGAATCTTGAAACGTTATATAACTAGGATACTGACTTCTGTTCTGATGGTTCTGGTATGCGCCGTTTCCTGCTTTCCGGTGCTTGTGCTGCTTGCCGGTTCGCTGGCAGGCACGCAGGAGCTGTCGGCGGCGTTAAACGGGCTGTTTGCAGACAAAGGAAGGACATATCTGGTTCTGGTTCCGTCTTTTCCCACGCTCCGGGGATATGTGGAGCTTCTGCTCGATACGCCGGAATTTTATGTGGTTTTCTGGAATTCCGTAAAGCTTACGCTTGGCATTGTCGCAGGACAGCTTTTTGTTGCGGTTCCGGCGGCATGGGGATTTTCAAGATGGCACGGGAAATTAAGCAGTATCCTGTTTTATCTTTATACCATTCTTATGCTGCTTCCTTTTCAGGTAACTATGTTGTCCTCTTACCAGATGCTGGACAGGCTGAACCTGCTGGATACCCACGCGGGAATTATTCTGCCGGCGGTTTTTTCCACATTTCCGGTGTTTTTAATTTACCGTTCATTTATCGGAATACCGGAGGAACTGTTTGAAGCGTTTTCTTTGGAGAGCAAAAGCGAATTTCTTCTGTTTTCTTATATCGGACTGCCGCTGGCAAAGCAGGGAATTAAGGCTGCTGTTCTTTTAAGTGTGATTGAATGCTGGAACATGCTGGAGCAGCCGCTTCTGTTTTTAAAGACACCGTATCTCTGGCCGTTTTCCCTTTACATACCGGGAATCAGCAGCCGGAATGTGCAGTACAGTTTTGTGTTTTCGTTTCTCGTGGTTATTCCGGTGTTTCTGCTCCTTTCCTGGGGAAGGGATGATATCCAGGAGGGAATCGGGTCAATGGCAGGTGCAGTTGGAAAGGGGTGACGGCTATGAAGTTAAAAAACAGGGGAATCCTGGTTTTTCTGGCGGCAATGCTGCTTATGACCGGAGTGTCAAGGGCGGCGGCTTCGTTTACTGTTGCAAGGGTTGAGGTGGAAGAACCGGATTCCGGAAAAATTACGCATACCGTTACCGGAAGCGGAATGGTGGACAACATGAAGGAGCAGGCGGTCTATGCCGCGGCGGACGTCCTGGTGGCGGAGGTTTCGGTAAAACAGGGGCAGAATGTCAGCAGAGGGGATGTGCTTGCGCGTCTGGATTCTGACAGCCTGCGGGATAAAACAGACAGCCTTTCCAGTGAAATTGAGATGATGCGCCTGCAGAATATGGAGCTTGCCGCTGCAAAGCAGAAGGAGGCGCAGGATAAAAACAGGGCGAAAACGCGTGCGGGAGAGGATTATGAAAGCACGGTTTCCGAGGGCAGACGGAAAATGGATGAGGCCAAAGAAAACGTAAAGACTGCAAAGGCAAAGGTAAAGGAAGCAAAAAAACAGGCAAAAAAGCAGTCGGAGAATGACTATAAAAAGAAACAGGAGGAGCTGCAGGCGGCGGTAAAGACGGCGGAGAAAGCTTATGAGGATGCGAAGGAACAGGAAGAGGACGCAGTTCTGGCTGCAAAGCGTGCCGTGGAGGACGCCGCAAAAACTCCTGCGGTAAGTTATGACGATGAAATTTTACAGATGGAAATTAATGAGAAGCAGCGTGAACTGAATGGACTTTATAAGAGAAAAAAAGAGGGCGAGGAGGGGCTGGACAATCAGATCCGCGCCCTTGAAAAAGAGCTGGGGACATTAAGGCTGCAGCAGCAGGAAAAGGAAAACACCAGAAAAAAACAGGAAGAGGAACGAAAACAGACGCTTGCACGTGCGCAGGAGGATTACAGCCGCACCGTGAAAAAATATGCAAAACTGGTGAAAGAAGCAAAAGAGAAGCTGGATACGGCAAACGCTGACCTGAAGAAATTTCTGGAAGGTGAGACGGAGGATTTTTCAGGGAACGAAGCGGTGAAAGCTGCAGAGGAGGCATTAACGGATGCCGAAAAAGCGCTGGAAGAAGCCAGACGGCAGGCCGGGGAAGAGAAACGGCAGGCGAAACGGAATCTGGAAGACGCTTCCTCCGGAAACCCGGAAAGCCGTCAGGAGGAAATGAACCGGATTCAGATGACGGAAAAACAAAAACAGCTTGCCATGCTGGAAGCCGCGGAGAAGAACGGGGGAAAAATAACCGCGCAGATGGATGGAACGGTTACCAGGATACAGCTTGAGACAGGACAGAGAACCGGAGAATCTGCCGCCTTTTTAATGTCATGCACTTCCGGGGGAATGAGCTTTACCACGGAAATCAGCCGTGAGGATGCCGTATATGTGACAGCGGGGGATACGGTAACGCTGATGGCATCGGGGAAAAAATACGAGGAGCTTTCGGTTGTGTCCGTGGAAACGGACGAGGAGAAAACCGATGCCGTAAAAGTAACGGTTTATGTTCCGGAGGATACGATTTCCCCCGGTGAATATGCAGACATGGAGCTGACAAAGACGTCCGGGGAATACCCTGCGATTCTGCCGATATCCGCCATTCATACCGAAAACGGGAAGAATTTTGTATATGTGATGGCGCTGGAGGAAACTGTACTGGGCGGACAGTATGTGGCAAAGTGCGTGGATGTGACAGTTGCAGAAAGGAACGAATCGTCTGCAGCGGTGACAAACTCAGAGCTTTCGTCGGACAGCCAGGTGATTGTAAGCTCAGACCAGATGGTTTCCGAGGGGGAAAGAGTACGGTTAAAAGAAGATGTTCAGTGAAAATAAAGGAGCGGGGATGTGGAAAACGATAGGAAAACTTATGCTGGCACTGGGATTTCTTCTGGCGGCGCTAGGTCTGGCGTTTCATGCGGTAAGGGCAAAAAACCAGGCGGATGCTTCCGGTCCGGTGACACTTTACCTGGAAACCCCGCTGTCTGCAAAAGAGCCGCAGGCATTCCGCGAGACGGCAGACGGCATGGCGTTTACCGCATGGACAGAGCTGCCGGATGTGACGGTTACAGACCCGGATTTAGGACGCATGGTGCAGACGGATGCACTGGTGCTTGACGGTTCGTCCGAGCTGGTTCTGCCGCTTGCCCCGGTGCTTCCCCAGGGGGATACAGACGGATGCCTGATTGGGGAGGAAACCGCATGGGAGCTGTTTGGCAGCACACAGGTGACGGGGGATGGAATCTGCATCGGAAATGAAACACGGGTGATCCTTGGAGTGGTAGACCTGCCACAGTCGGGTGTGGTGCTTTCTGGCGGCGTAAAAGACCTGACAGAAACCAAAACGGGGGAAGACGGCGGGTATTACGACCGGATTACCGTTGACGGCGGAAAGGCGGAAGATGCGGAAATGTTTCTGGTACAAAATGGACTGGATGGGAAAATCCTGCGGCTGGATTACCTGCGCAGCCTGCGCTGGCTCATTGAGCTTATTCCCGGCAAATGGTCTGATTTTCCGGGCTGGAAGGACAATTTTACGCAGAAAAAAGAGGATTTCGGGTTGCTTTTGCAGATAAATAAAAACAGCATTGAGCTTTATTGTATGCATCAGTGTGTTCTGTATGTAAGGGATATGGTGCTGGAAGCGGTCTGTGCTGCGGGGGCGCTGGTTTGTTTTACCGGGTTTGAGAAAAAACTAAGTGGTTCGGGGAATTGAAAAATCTTATGAGTTCGTTTATACTTAGAAAAAAATTAGACGGAGAAATTGGTATTTTAGGAGTGTATCATTGATATGATTGATTTACAAGATAAGAATAACTATCCTACGATTGAGGCAATAGGCGAATATGTCAGGAATCCTGTTTTTATGCAATTTTTTACAGAAATTAAAAACACATACAAATGTAATGAAAAAATAGAGTACAGTTCATGTAGTTGGGAAAAGGGCTGGAATATAAAATTGAAAAAGGCTGGAAAAACATTATGTACAGTATATCCACGGGAATGTTATTTTACAGTTATGATTGTAATAGGAACAAAAGAAAAAATGCTTGTTGAGGAAATACTGCCAGAATGCACAATTGAATTATCTGATATATATAGTCAAACAAAGGAAGGAAACGGACAAAGATGGTTAATGATTGATTTAGAGGATAAAGGGAATTTGTATAACGATGTTTTGCGATTGATTCAAATACGTAGAAATAGTTAACTCTTTGTTTTTCGGGACATGCCGTTACGTGTCGGTACTTATGAGTGCAGTTTTAAAAGCCAAAGGGATTCCGGCCCATACATGGGCAGTTTTTTCCTGCAGGGGCGCCATGCCGTTTCCCCTGCAGGAGGTCTGGATTCCGGTAAAGGAAAAATAAACTGCCGTTAAATCCTCTTTAACGAACATTCCCCCTGTTTTTCCAGATTTACGGCGTGGTATGCCAGATCCCCCGGCGTAATAAACATGGCTTCCACCGGCAGGTCGCATTTCACAAGTTCCATAAAATACTTAAGCTTTGAGAGGAATTTTTCCGCTGCGGAAACAGTCTGGGAAAACTTTGCAGAGCTGTCCCCATTCTGGAAGATGCTGTCCGTATCCGGCAGCGATTCCGCCTGGCACAGGGCTTCATACAGTATCTGCGCAAGCTGTTGTGTATTTTCCTGTGCAAAAGATGCGTTTCCGTCTTCCGGTAAAGCAGTATGATCTGGAAAAAAATCCGCATTTATATTTTCAGGGGAAAGCGAATCAAACAGCCGGAGGGTTCCGTCTGTTTCTTCTGTCATATCCCCCTTCCAGATACATCCGTTTTTAATCTGAATCCGGTAATCGTCTCCGCAGTCGTAAAAAATATGAAATACAAATTCAGAACATACCATTGCCTGGTCTGTGTGGTGTAATAGTGCGTGCTGTATCATCTCATCCAGCATAAAACCGCATACCGTCAGAATTTTATTACTGATATGCAGGACATCACGGGTCGGCGGAATGCGTTTGTAAATAAGCAGTCCTGCGAGAATAAAAAGATCAGGGTAATCATATCTGACGCCGGCATTTAAGTATACATCCGCTGCCGCAATTAAAGGAGCGGAATCCATTTCAGGGACAAGACGCATCACATAGATTCCCTCTCCTTCCGAAACATCCACTTTGTCCACGCTGACGCCGCGTGCGCCCAGTTCCACAATGGAATCCTCGGAGTATGCCATTGCTGCATGGCTGACGTCCGACTGGGTAAACCATGCGATTGCACGGCTGAGCCAGTCGTCCTCCGCACGAAAAAGAATAATGTCTCCTTTAGTAAGTTTTTTGTTCATAAGAATCCTCCTTTGTTTTGACAGGCAGCATCACGGAAGCATGAAACTGGCTGTCGTCATAATTAAATTTTAGAATGCCGTTATATTTACTGACAATTTTTTTAACAGAAGCAGTGCCGATGCCTTTCTGTCCGTTTTTGGAAGAAATAAAATCCCCTTCTTCTTTGCGTATCTGTCCGGAATAAGAATTATCCAGGGTAATAATAAGCGTTCCCTGAAGCCGCTTGATATGCAGCCGGATAAATTTACCGGATACTGTCGGGTGAATGCATGCCTCCATAGCGTTTTCCAGAAGATTGCCAAACAGTACAACTGCGTCAGCGTCTGAAAGAACAGGCTCTGCCGGGTAGTCAGCTGCAGCATCAAAGGTAATATTATTTTTCTGTGCAATATCCGCATAATAGACAAGCAGGGCATTTATGGCGGAATTTTCACAGTAAAGCAGGGGAGAGTCAGGCGGCACAGTGGATAAATAGTTATTTAAATAATTGAAAAGTCCATCATGGTCACTGCATTGTACATACGACTGTATCACGGCAAGACTCTGCCTGAAATCGTGTTTTGCCCGCCGGGCGTCTTCAATTCGTTCCTTTAAATTTTCGTACTGCAGAAACTGCATGGACAGCTGGTAGTTTTCTGCTTTCAGTTCTGAGTTCGTGTTGATTTCCTGAAGAAAATGCATAATAATCCAGGTGGCAAACAGTGCGCCGAAATTAAAAAATACAGCAAACAATACATTTTTTTCAGCTGCGGAAAACGCAATAATTCCGCCGTTTGCATACAGATTATAATAGTATGACAGACAAAAAGTTGCAGGTATCATCCAGAGGGATTTCCAGTAGCTGTTGTTTTCCGGAAAACTGATTAATGGCTGCATATTCCGCATCATTTTATAAATAACAGGATAGCTTGCCAGATAGCACAGTGCCAGTCCTGCAGAGGAAGGAAGGGAATACGGATAAACTGTAATTCCTGCAAACCGGTGATAAGCACAGTAACTGAAAATAATAACGATAAAGCTGGTATAATTTAATATAGTAAGAAGAACAAACAAAAGCTTGGTAATCTGTGATTTCACGGAAATTATATAAAACCCGAGATACAGTACAACCCATAAAACTGTTAAAAATGCAGCTGCTGCAGGGCTTACCCGTGCCAGAAAACGGCTGACGGTAAGCAGCAGATAAAGAATTATGATGCATAAAAAAAGTTTCTTTTTTGAAAAGCGGTAAAAATCCTTAAATGGCACCAGGGCAAGAACCAGGTTTGGGATGATGTCCACTAATTCGTAAATGCATATTTCAATAAATACAGTAATATTCATATGTCCTGCGTCCTCACCTTTTTAAATAAAAACTCGGAGTAGGTTTTTAAAATTTCCGCCTGCTGCTTTCTGGAAAGGGGAATCCGTTCATTGCTGTTCATAACAAACGTCAGGTCATCCATATGGTCAATGCAGTTCATATTGATAATACAGCCCCTGTAACACGGAAGAAATTCAGAATAAGGTTCCAGCATCCGGCTTAAGCTGTTAAATGGCATGCGGGAACGCTGAAGTCCCAGATTCATGGTATGTATCTGCACATAATGTCCTGAAATATCACAGTAAATAATATCATTTAACGGTATTTTAATCTGTTCATAACCATTCTTAATCTGTATAAAATGCTGTTCTTTTATTTTCTTCAAATCAATCAGCGACATGGTTTCAGAAAAATCCTCATAGGAAATCGGCTTTACCAGATAGCCGGAAGCACGTATTTTATAGCTGTCAACGGCAAAATCCCTGCTTGCCGTGGTAAAAATAATAATCACCGCCTGGTCCAGTTTGCGTATGGCAAAAGCGGTATCAAGTCCTGAAATTCCATTCATGTAGTAGTCAATAAAAATAAATTCGAATGCATCCCGTTTAAATTCTGATAAAAGGTTTTCCCCGTCTGGAAATATATGTATGGAAACGGGCATATTGATGCAGTGGCAGGAAAAGTATGTTTTTATATATTTTGAAATGAGTTCTGCATCCGGTCTCTGGTCATCTATTATTGCTATTTTCATTTGCAAGAGCTCCTTTTATTTATCTGACTATAATTATAATGGATGGCTATATGTTTATCAAACATTATTGGTGACACAAAGTGCATCTGTATAAGGGTGAAATATCTGCATGTAGTTAAGACAACATATAACAGAAAATACCAGATAATGCCACTTGACGACATTTCGATACCACTTAAAGCCAATGTGTTGTTTTTATTACAGATTTCCATTATACATATAATAATACACGGCTATTCAGGGTATTTTTAACAAAAAAATCTTTTATATACAAAGGGGGACAGTATATGCCGAAACGGATTTTACACAGTACGCCAAAACATGACGGTTTCCGGATGCCGGGTGAATTTGAGCCGCAGGAAAAGATTTACATGTTATGGCCCCAGCGTCCGGATAACTGGAGAAACGGCGCAAAACCTGCACAGCGGGCATTTGCTGAAGTAGCTAAGACCATCCGGCAGTTTGAACCGGTAACGGTACTGGCGTCCCCGGAACAGTTTTCCAACTGCAGAAATATGCTTCCGCCGGAAATTACAGTGCTTGAAATGACCAGCAATGACGCATGGGTCAGGGACTGCGGTCCGACCTTTCTTGTTGATGACAAAGGAAGTCTTCGGGCATGCGACTGGAAGTTTAACGCATGGGGCGGGCTGACAGACGGACTGTATTGCCCATGGGACCAGGATGATCTTGTGGCAAGAAAAATATGTGAACTGGAACATGCAGATTCCTACCGCACAGAGGATTTTGTACTGGAAGGCGGTTCCATCCATGTGGACGGCGAAGGAACCGTTATGACGACGGAAATGTGTCTGCTGAGCACCGGGCGTAATCCTTCCATGACAAAAAACAGATTGGAAAAAAATTAAAGAAATACTTAAACTGCGATAAAGTATTATGGATTCCGAATGGAATCGACAAAAAAGAAACCAACGGTCATGTGGATGATATTGCATGTTTTATCCGTCCCGGTGAAGTGGCATGTATTTACACGGAAGATAAAAAACATCCGTTTTATGCTGTATCCCAGGAAGTATACCAGACCCTGTCAGGTATGACGGATGCAAAGGGAAGAAAGTTAAAGGTACATAAAATCTGCTGTACAAAACATCCGGTGAAAATGAAAAAACAATTCTGCATTGACCGGGTGGAAGGTTCCAGACCAAGAAAAAAAGGGGACCTCTGCATTGCATCCTATCTGAATTTTCTAATCGTAAACGGCGGTGTAATCGTACCGCAGTATGACGATGAAAATGATAAAAAGGCACTGAAACAGATACAGAAACTGTTCCCTGACCGCAGGGCGGCAGGCGTCCATACAAAGGAAATAGTTTATGGCGGCGGAAATATCCACTGTATTACCCAGCAGGTGCCAAAGGCACGAAATACAAAAAAATAATTTCAAGGAGGGATTTATGAGTAAAAAATTAAAGTTTGCAAAACCGACAACGGAACAGCTCAACGTATTTTATGAAGAAAAAATGGGCAGTACAGAACCTGAAAACAAAGAGTATTCCTGTGAGAAACCAAACCCGTTCCGGCCGGTCGCAGAATACGAGGAAATGGGAGGCGTGGTTTTTTCATATATCGGAACAAAGGAACCGGAAGATAAACACAAACAGCTTCCTCCCGGCGGTGAACGGACATTTGGGGTGCCGAATGAACTGATTGTACTGACACAGCAGAATGATACAGAGAAACCGGTACATACATTTATTTTCTGCGATGATGAAAAACAGCTGGAGCCGATTAATGCGTCCCTGCAGAAAACAGCTGATGAAATGAAAGCTGTATTCAATCCTGACCATGTGCATCTGATTCCATGGGACACCGATACCTACTGGACAAGGGATTTTTCCCCGTGGTGGCTGTATAATAAAACAACCGGTGAGTATGGAATCGCCAAACATATATATACTTCCCTGGGCGGTGGCACGGTAGGACTGGTGGAAGGTTCGGAAAACGCAGCGGCAGCCGGCGGTACAGGTATTTTCCGCGGAAACGATGATTACGGGGCAGTAAAACTTGCCGACTTTTTGAATGCGCCGATCCGCCAGTGGAATAATGCCAGATGGCACGGACAGCCAAACAAAGAACTGATTCCGGAAAACAAATGGTTTTTTACAGGAATGCTCCATGTGGGCGGAAACTATATGTGTACGACAGATGGCAGGATTGCTTCTTCGTATCTGGCTGCAACGCAGAATGAACTGCCGTCAGACAAATACTGCGATGGAAATATTACAAAAGATTCCATAGGCAGGCGGATGGAATATATTATGGAACAGTCCAACCGATTCCTTGGGGCACAGCGTTATTATGCACTGGTTGACCCGACCGGAACATATATTGGACATATTGACTGCTGGGGGAAATTTTTATCCGATAACATTCTGCTTCTGGCGGAAACCAGTGACGCAGCGATTAATGAAGGACTGTCTGAAATTGAAAAATTCTTAAAAGGATGCTTTGCAAATGACGCTGCGGGCAGCACACTTACGGTAAAACGTGTGAAATGTCCTGATATTTATGTCCCGGACGGCGGGGCAGAGTGTGCCACCACGGCTCCATATACCAACAGCCTGATTCTTAACGGCTGCGTTTATGTTCCAATTGCCGATGAAAAATATGAGGAGGAGAATCAGGCGGCTTTAAAGGCATATGAAGAAGCTTATTCCGGAAAATATAAAATTTACGGTATCCGTGGGAAAAAGGGAACCCCGTGGCTTGGAACAGATGCGCTGCACTGCAGGACAAATGCAATTCCAAGGACAGTAGTGGACAACTGGCTGAAAAGCCAGGGGCTGGACAGCAATACACCTAAAGTTCCGATTATCCGGACAAAGCAGGCAGACAGGACATGAAACCAAAAACATAAAACAACTGGAAGAAAAGGAGAAAAAACATGAAAATAGGACAAAGTTTTGGAGAATGGCTTCCGCAAAACCGCAGGATGGTTGCAGACTGGGTAAATGACCTGATTGATAACATAAAAGAAGAATCTGAACCGGGAATGAATCTGAAAAACGCTGCCGTAAAAACAGTATCCCCAGAAATGGGACATAAAAAAATGGTAACCTTTAAACACCAGGAAGTACTTGAATTTAAACAGAAGGTTATGGAAGATCCGACGCTGCGTCTTCTGGCTGAACAGATGATTGCACAGGGCTATGCATATAAAACGGAAGATCCGACGGGTAAACCCCAGATTCAGGATCTGGATACACTGTTTAAGCTGATAGATGTTATTATTGAAACTGCACCTGAATACATGCAGCCGGAGGAAGATGGCAGGGGATTAATTGGGTTTCCAATCAATGCGGTACTGGACTGGTGTATGGGAACGCAGGCAGGGTATGCATTTTTTTTGAATGAGCAGGTAAATTCCTGTCTGAATAAGATATTAAAGAAATGGTGTGAATTTTTGAACAGTCCTGCGTCCACGAAAGTATTAAATAAAAGTGAAACGGGATGGCTGTGCGATGCAGCAGTTGAGGAACTCGCACTTGATGAGTACATAATAGATAAAAGTGACGAACATTTCGGTTTCAAATCATGGAATGATTTTTTTACCAGGCAGTTTAAGCCGGGGATGCGTAAAACGGAAGCACCGGATGACCCGTATGTGATTGTTAATGCCTGTGAATCAGCGGCATACCGCATTGCGAACCATGTAAAACCGGATACGAAATTCTGGCTGAAGGAACAGCCGTATGCCCTTGATTATATGCTGGACCACCATGAATACACAAACCGTTTTATCGGCGGAACGGTATACCAGGCATTTTTAAGTGCCACGCATTACCACTGCTGGCATGCACCTGTTGACGGAACTATTGCAGACGTAAAATTAATTCCGGGCACCTACTACGCGGAAATTAATGAATTTCCATATGATGAAGCCGGTCCGAATGACTCGCAGGCATATATTACCCATGTGGCAGCGCGTGCGATTATCATGATTGAAGCTGACAATAAGGATATTGGAATGGTATGTTTTATGCCCGTCGGCATGAGCGAAGTGTCTTCCTGCGATGTGGCAGTGAAAAAGGGGGATACGGTAAAAAAAGGAGATTTTATAGGAAGATTCCTTTTTGGCGGTTCCACACACTGTCTGATTTTTGAACCGAATGTGATTGAAGAATTTGCAGTTGACGCCATTCCGGCCCCTGATTTCAATGATTCCGCCATTCAGAAACTTGGCAGCAGACTGGCAACAGCAAGGAAAAAGAGAAAACGCAAAAGTTTTTAAAAGGAGGAAGACTATGTGTACAAGTATTGCATGCGGCAGGCAGGCGTCAGAAGGCGGAGTGGTACTGATTGCCAGAAACGAGGATTATCCGGAAAACAACTGGAACAAATACATGAAGTACCGGATATACCCGCCTTATACCAGGGGACAGGACAAATGGCAGCTTGGTAACGGTCTGACAGTTCCGACTCCGGAGAACTTCTTTGCCTACTGTTCCATGCCGGATGCACAGGGGGCAGAGGAAGCCGTTTGTGATATCGGGGACCATTTTCTGTTTGAAGCAAGGGGAATCAATGAAAAAGATGTTGCGGTTACAGCAACAAATTCCATGCAGGCAAATGAAAAAGCACTGGCAGCAGATCCGTTTGTTTCGTCTTCCGGTATAGAGGAATCTGTGATTGCCACGCTGCTGCTGCCGCAGGCTGAAAATGCCAGGCATGCCGTCCGGCTGCTGGGACAGTACGTGACAGAATATGGCGCCGCCGAGGCAAACGGTGTGCTGATGGCAGATGAAAAAGAAGCATGGTATTTTGAAATCGGCTCCTGCAGGCACTGGATTGCCGTGCGGATTCCGGATGATAAATATCTGGTGGTTTCAAACAGCATGCGGATTCATGATGTGGACCTGACGGACACGGAACATGTGTTATCTTCTGACGGTCTGTATAATTTTGTTATTGAGCATGGTCTGCTTGAACATCCCAGCCAGAGTAAGTTTGATTTTGCCTCGGCATTCGGACAGCAGGAAAAATCCGAATCCGGACAGACTGACAGGTATTACAACACGGACCGGATCTGGCTGGCGCAAAGTATTCTTTCACCGTCACAAAAACCGGAAATAAGGCAGGACACATATGAACTGTTTCTGGCACCGGATGAACCGATTACACCTGCACATGTCATGAAAGTGCTGCGCAGTACCTTTCAGGGGACACCGCTGGAACATGAGCCTGATGCCACCCGTCCAATCGGAGTGGTGCGCACCCTGCAGAGTCATATTATGACGGTGGATGGCAGGCTTTCCGCCGGACTAAAGGGAGTGGTCTGGCAGGCGGTGGGCAGCCCGCTCTGCAGTGTTTATGTGCCGTTTTATGCACTGGCGGACGAGATTCCGGATGCATATGCATCGGAGGATTCCACGTTTTTTACGGAGAACAGTATCTGGTGGATCTGGCGCGGACTGTTTGCCCTGGCAGACCAGATGGACCGGGCATATGGACAGAATAAGCCGGATAAACTGGACGGGCTGTTAAAATACTGTAGAAACTGGGAGCGATATTTTATTAAAATGCAGACTGCCATGAACGAAATTCTGGAACAAACGGAGCTGCCGGATGTACCTGGTGCAAAAATAATTGCGAAAGCTTACAGCACAAATAATCTGAAGTTAATGGCAGATGCCGCCATGCAGAAATACCAGTTAATGATGGCTGAACTTTCCGGAAGTCAGAAAGACAGATAACCGGAAATCTGGCAATATAAAAGAAAACCGAAGGGAGAGAAATTATGGAAAAAGAATATGTAGTACTGGAAGGAAAAATATTTACAGTAGAGCTTTTGTCAAATCTGGGTTCTGCGAATTACGGATGGTGTATTTCAAAACTTCCGGAGCAGCTTATCGTGATGGGAACGGAGAATATTCCGGTGGGCGGACGCTGTAACACAACATTACTGCAAAGATTTTATTTCGGTGCAGTATCAGCAGAACAGGCAGAGACGGAAATATCTTTTACAATGAACTGCTGGTCAGACCTGTCCGAAGTGGCGGATACTTTCACCGCGAAAGTAAGGATTATTGCAAGCGAGTCGGATGAATTTACATCTTACAGTGAAAACATACCAAATACGACAATCCCATACGGGGTTTTTTATACAAATACCGGTGTACAGAATTCCTGCCAGGATTACGGACTGCCGTATGACAGGCTGGATGTTGCGGAAAAATACGGATATCCGTGCAGTGTGCAGAATATTACTGAGAAATACGGTTATCCGTGCGGAGTACAGGATGCCAATCTGAAATACGGCTACCCATGCGGAATGGAGGATGCCAATCTGAAATATGGCTATCCGTGCGGAATGGAGGATGCCAATCTGAAATATGGTTATCCATGCGGAATGCAGGATGCAAACTTAAAGTACGGCTATCCATGCGGAATGCAGGATGCCAACTTAAAGTACGGCTATCCATGTGGAATGCAGGATGCCAGCTTAAAGTACGGTTACCCATGTGAAATGCAGGATGCCAACCTGAAATACGGCTATCCGTGTGGAGTGCAGGATGCTAATCTGAAATATGCCTATCCATGCAGCATGCAGAATGTAACCGAAAAGTACGGATACCCATGCGGCGTGCAGGATGCCAACTTAAAATACGGTTATCCATGTCTGGAATATACAAAGGACATGCGCCCATACGGATATCCGTGCATGGAAAATGCGAAAGAAGCACGCATGTATGGTATACCATGTTAGAGGAAAGGAGACAGGCATATGAAATATCAGCCAATTACCTGCGTATGGGAAGTAACCATGGGCTGCAATATGCACTGCGGACACTGCGGTTCCTCTTGTGCGACTGCTCTGGAAGGGGAGCTTACCACAGCAGAGGCGCTGGATTTATGTGACCAGATTGCAGAGCTTGGACTGAAATGGGTAACACTTTCCGGCGGGGAACCCCTCACCAGACCGGATACGGCAGAACTGGTAAAACGGCTGTCCTCCCAGGGAGTCTCTGTGAATATCATTACCAATGGATGGCTTCTGGACAGGGCAATGGCGGAACGGTTAAAAGATAACGGCATTGCAACAGTTGCCATCAGCATTGACGGAACAAGGGAAATCCACAATGATATCCGTAAAGAAAACGCTTTTGAGCATGCCGAAGAAAGCTTTCGGAATCTCAGGGAACTGGGAATCAGAACCGGAGCCGTTACGACCATAACCAATCGCAACATACATATTCTTGGGGAATTAAAAGAAGAACTGATTCGCATGGGCGTAAAAACCTGGCAGGTGCAGCTGGGGCTTCCGATGGGGAATTTAAAAGAAAATTCTGACTGGATTCTTGCGCCTGAAAAAGTGCAGGACATTATAGATTTCTGCTATGAAACGGCAAAAGAGGGAAGAATCAAAATATATCCGGCGGACTGCCTTGGCTACTACACAAAAAAAGAACTCGAAATCAAAAAAATTTCCTACGAAACAGACATGGTTTCCTTATGGGACGGATGCAATGCCGGAATCCGGGGATTTGGGATTCTGCATGATGGAAGGATTCTTGGATGTACTTCCATACGGGATGAGGATTTTATTGAAAAAGAATCCGTCAGGGAACGTTCCCTGCGGGATATCTGGGAAAACGGCAGGTGCTTTGAATGGCGCAGAAACTTTAAAAAAGAGGAACTGGAAGGCGACTGCAGGACCTGTATTTATGGAAGTAAATGCCTGGGGGGATGCCCGAATACCAGACTTACCATGAATGGAAGTATTCATTCCGAAAACCAGTACTGTGCCTATAACCTGAAGCTGAAAAAGATGAAAGCGAAACAGCAGGAAATAACAGAAGCAAAAGGTCTGTTTGAAAAAGCCGACGGTCTGATCAGGCTGGGAATCTACCAGGAGGCTGCCATTGTTCTGTCTCGCCTGCTGGAGCTGGAACCGGAGCATGAAAAGGCTCTGGTGGCAAAAGCGTATGCGGAATATATGTGCGGCAATTATGAAATCTGTAAAGAGGATAATGCAAAAGCGTTAGAACTGAATAAGGGAAACGCGGATGCATTAAGCGGATATGCCATTGCACTTTTTAAACTGGGAGATACAGAGGGCGGCATTAAAAATATGAAAAAAGCCGTGAAGTTATCCGGAGGCAGGAAAGACCTGGAGAAAGACCTGGCTGGAATGCTGGCAATAAAATAATTCTTAAAAAGGCACTACATATGCGGTAAATGAAATAATTTTTTGTACAGACATGCAGGAAACGCATGTCTGTATTTTTGTCAGTCATGATGCTGTTCCACGGCAAAGGTTTTAGCAGCAGATGGAACTGGTACTTTCATGGCGGTCCTTTTTGTAATATAATACAGAAAGGAAATTTTAAGGAGAATAAAAGCCATGAAAGAAATTCTGATTGTGGAAGATGACAGCAGGATTAATGAGATGATGAAAACCGGTTTAGAAAAAGCTGGCTATTTCTGTGTCAGTGCGTTTTCCGGCACGGAAGCAAAGTTACTGCTGAAAAGCCGTACATTTGATTTGATGATTCTGGATTTGATGCTGCCGGGAATAACCGGGGAACAACTGTTAGGAGAAGTCAGAAAAAGCAGTTCCATGCCGGTAATCGTACTGTCCGCAAAGGATGAACTGGATACAAAAGTGGACCTTTTAACGCTTGGGGCAGACGATTATATGACAAAACCGTTTGAGTTAAAGGAACTGGAGGCAAGGGTGCTGGTACAGCTTCGTAACCATGCACAGCGGGATAGGACAAACTGCCTGCTGGAATATAAAAATTTATGTCTGGATACAGAAAAGAAACAGTTATTTGTAAACAAAAATCCTGTTTCCCTGACCGCGAGGGAGTACCGGATTATGGAATTATTTTTAAAATATCCCCAGAAGGTTTTTTCCAAAAACGAGCTGTATGAATATGCCTGGGAAGAATATTATATCGGGGAGGACAAGACCATAAATGTCCATATCAGCAACATCCGGTCCAAGATTAAAAAGGTGACGGAACAGGAGTGTATTGAAACCGTATGGGGACTTGGATTCCGCCTGCTGTAAACTTTAACTTTTCTTAAACATTTTTTGACGCATGTTTAACCATTTCCTGTTAAGCTGTTATTGCAGAGATAAAAATGACAGTAATCAAGGAGGCGCTTATGGAATATGTGGTAGACACCAGGGAACTGACAAAACAGTTCGGGCAGCATAAGGCGGTGGACAGTGTGAGCCTGCATATAAAAAGAGGGGAAATCTACGGCTTTATCGGAAGAAACGGCGCGGGAAAAACGACATTTATGAAAATGGTAAGCGGACTTTCGTCACCGACGTCGGGGGAACTGAAACTGTTCGGAGCAGCAGGAAAAGAGGCGGCGAAGTACCACAGCCGTATCGGAAACCTGATTGAACAGCCGGGACTTTACGGAGGTATGAGTGCAAAGGACAATCTTCATTTAAAGTGTCTGGCACTCGGGATTTACGGAAGAGGCTATGAGGACAGTCTGCTTGCCGCCGCCGGGCTGGCAGATGCGGGAAGGAAAATGGTAAGGCAGTTTTCCCTGGGAATGAAGCAGCGTCTGGGAATTGCTATGGCACTGGCAGGAGAACCGGATTTACTGGTCCTGGACGAGCCGGTCAACGGACTGGACCCGCAGGGAATTGCGGAAATCCGTGAGCTTTTATTGAAACTGAAAGAAGAAAAAAATATGACCATTTTAATATCCAGCCATATCCTGGAGGAGCTTTATAAAGTGGCGGACACCTTTGGAATTATCCATAAAGGCGTACTGGTCCAGGAACTTTCAAAAGAGGAGCTGGATGAAAAATGTAACGATTACACCGAAATCCGGACGAAAGACACGAAAAAGGCGTGTCCGGTGATTGAGCAGGCAGGCTGCCGGAATTACCAGGTGATGCCGGATGAAAGTATCCGCATTTTTGATGCGGTTTATGACCCCGGAAAACTGAATATGGAGCTGGCAAACGCGGGATGCATGGTGCAGTCCCTGCAGGTGGTTTCCGGTAAACTGGAAGAATATTTCCTGAATCTGACAAAGGACTAGGAGGCGTGAAAGTGTTTAATTTAATCAGAATGAATTTATACCGTATGGTAAGGACAAAAGGTTTATGGATTGTGATGCTTTGCATGGCGGGATTTGGAGCCCTTACGAGTGCGATGGCGGCAGCCGATCTGGATGTGGTGGATTATTATGAGGGAGAATGGTATGAGGAACCGGATGACGGTTTTGGAATCACGGTAGGGGCGCCGGTGGGTGCGGATGGAGATGCCCTGTCTTTTCTGGAATTTTATAATTCAAACCTGTCATCAGGACTTCTGCTTCTGTTTCTTTCCATCGCGTGCGCCATTTACTACAGCGGGGAAATAAAAAGCGGGTTTCTGAAAAATATCGCGGGGCAGACGAAACATAAGGCGGATATTTTTTTGTCGAAAACAGTAGTGAATATGCTTTACATCCTGCTCATGCTTCTGGTTTACGGAATGGTTTTGTATACCAGTTTTAGGCTGATGCTTCCGAAGCGGTATACCTTCCGGTTTGGAACAGAGTACTGGCAGGAAACGCTTCTGCTGGTGCTGGTTTTGTATGTTCTGCATCTGGCGTTTGCAGGAGGAGTGGCGTTTCTTACCACTGTATTTAAAAGCGCAACCGTGGGAATTACCGTGGGGCTGCTTTCTGCTTTTGGATTACCGGCAGTTTTTATGGCTTATCTGAAACGGTTTCTGGATGTGGATTTTGTAAAACTGCTGGTGTCAGCTAATGTAAATGGCATGAGGATTGGCGTGGCACACAAGGATGTGATTTTTGCCCTTGGCGTGGGGATTATTACTTCGATTGTTTATTATTTTCTGGGTGCTGTTTATTTTACAAAAAAAGATGTGGTTTAATTTCGCAAAAACTGACAGGATCGCTTAAGGGTGGGAAGTATATGAAATGGTTTTGTACCGGGACGATTTTAATACTTGTAATTTTTATCATAAAATACTGGCTTTACCGGCGGCAGGTTCATGAAATCTGCCGCCAGCTGGATTTTATGTGGAAGGAAACAACCAATAAAAGAATCCGGACAGATTTGTCCAAAAAGGAAATCATAGATCTTGCAGAACGGATGAACAGAATGGCGGACCGGCAGGAGGAAGAAAGACTTTCCGTTAAAAGAAAAGAGCAGCAGTTAAAAGAAACGCTCGCAAATATATCGCATGATATCCGTACACCTCTCACGTCCATGAAAGGTTTTTTTGAGTTATATACACAGGAAGAGGACTCCGGAAAAAAGGAGTATTTTGAACAGGTAATCCGGGAGAAAATGGATGACCTGACAGTTCTTCTGGAGGAGCTTTTCACTTATACAAAACTGCAGAATGAAACCTATGAACTGCAGCTTCTGCAGCAGGATTTTACAAAGCTGGTACTGGACAGTCTGTTTTCTTTTTACGGTCAGTGGAAGGAAAAAGGAATTTCCCCCGTGCTGTCCGTGGATGAAGATACTGTAATGGTTTTATGTAATGACACGGCCATCAGGCGTATCCTTTCCAATATCCTGCGCAATGCCATGCTGCATGGGAACGGGGAAATTGAAATATGTTATCATGTGAAAAAAGAAGAGGTTTTATTCCGGTGCTGTAACGGATTTCGGAATGAAGAGGAACCGGACATGGAGCGGGTATTTGAACGGTTTTACAAAGGGGACAGCGCCCGAGGGGAATCTTCCAGCGGACTGGGACTGTCCATTGCAAGGGAGCTGGCGCTGCAGATGGGCGGAAGCATGGAAGCACGGACAGAGAACGGGCGGTTTCTGGTGGAGATTACATTTTCCCGTGCGGGGGACGGGTAAGTCTGCAGGAAACTGCTATTCATATAATAATGACGGAAGTTTATTTTTTATGTGCTGATTTATAATAATTCCAGTAAGGAATGGCGAATGAAATAAATATGACCAGATATATTATAAACATAACACAGAAAAATACCAGTAAACCATGGTTGAAAGGTGTGTTGAACTGGCTCTGCATGATAATTTGCGGGATAATTATTGAGAATAACATTATTAACAGTGGTATCATACGTCCTTTAAAAACCCTTTTCATCATATCCAGCCGGGAAGCATCATCACAGAAGATTTCCTCCCCGGCGGTGTCCGTTTCAGAAGCTGCTTTGCGAAAATAACTGTAACCTGCATAGTTCTGCAGATATTCCCAGCCGCAGTCGCCAAAGAGCTGAATATATTCGTATTTCTGGTAAATGCTGTCCGGATTGTAGTCTAACTGGTAGATCATATCTTTTGGTTCACATTTTTTAAAGTGATACAGACAAAGACCATTTACTGCGACAAATTCCCAGCTGTTTTTATGCTGTTCCCTTAAATAGTTTTCTTCTTTCTTCCATTCGGGAATAGAAAAAAATCTGATTTCGGTTTTGAAGTTTTTCATGTTATTTTGCCCCCATCATGTTTTTATATAAGCGCTCAATCCGCTTCATTTCCAAATCAAGCACCTGAGTTCCAAGTTCTGTAATGCAATAAATTTTGCGGTTTTCCTCTTCCCTGATAAATTGGATCAGACCGTCTTTTTCCATTTTAGACAGACTTCCGTACAATGTCCCCGGGCTGATTTTGATTTCTCCGTGCGTCAGCTGTTCTGTTTTTTTTACAATACCATATCCATGTGCTTCTTCCCTTAGACACAGCAGAATGTAAAAACCGGTTTCGGTCATTGGCACATATACTTTTTTGATATGACTGTCCATGATACCCCCTACTCAGCACTGCTATATATCGAGCTTCGATATAATGAGTATAGCACTGCGATATAGCAGTGTCAAGGGAAAATGTTAAATTTGGCTTTATTCCGAATAATATTGACAGTGTTCTGTTACTGAAATATAATGTTTCTATATTTTGGGAGGTGCCAGACAATGTCAGAAACCATGACGGTAAAAGAAGCTGTAGCACGCTGGAATATTTCGGAACGCAGGGTGCTGGTTCTTTGCAAAGAGGGAAGAATAGACGGTGCCCAAAAGCTGGGACGTTCGTGGAGTATTCCCGCAAATGCGCAGAAACCGGCGGACCAGCGTGTGAAATCCGGTGAATATAAAAAAATAACGTATCCGGCAAATCTGCCCCTGCCTGTTGGTGTTTCGGATTACCGTCTGGCATCATCAGAGTATTATTATATCGATAAGACGATGATGATTAAGGATTTTATTGACGAGCGTCCGATGGTATCACTGTTCACCCGTCCCCGCCGTTTCGGCAAGACTCTGACAATGGACATGCTCCGTACCTTTTTTGAAAAGACCGACGAGGACACTTCTGTATATTTCAGGGACAAAAAAATATGGGGCTGCGGGAAAAAATACCGTGATTACCAGGGAAAATATCCCGTTATTTTTATCACATTTAAAGATGTAAAATTTAATACGTGGGATGAAACCTTTGCTGCGGTCAGGGATATTTTTGCGCAGGAAGCGCGGCGGCACATGGAGTAAAGATAAATTCTGTTCTGGATCAGAAATACAGTTCCTATTTTGGATTTACAGCGGATGAGGTAAAAGAAATGGCGGCATATTACGGGGCGGCTGACAAATATAATGAAATTTGCGAGTGGTATGACGGCTATCGGTTTGGCAGGAATGAGATTTTTAATCCCTGGTCTGTAATCAATTATTTTAATAATGCCTGTGAACCGAGAGCGTTCTGGCAGTCCACGGGCAGCAACGATATTATCGGGGAAATTCTTCAAAAGCTGGATACCATTATTCCGCCGTCAACTGCCATTTCCATTCAGGAGGCAGTTTATTCCGGGGATGGTGTAAAAATGCAGAAATTAATCCAGACACTTCTTACCCAGTCGGTAAGCTGTTATGATACCGCAGGTGAGAATTTCTACCATGGATTTATGCTTGGACTCTGTGCACTGTTTGGCGGTTCATACACCACTTCCAACAGAGAGTCTGGAAACGGCAGATATGATATTCAGCTTATGCCCGAAAATAACGGACTGCCGGGCATTCTGATTGAATTAAAAGCGGAAAAGAACTGTACCGGAGACAGCCTGAAAAAACTGTCTGAAAAAGCCTTAAAGCAGATTACGGATAAAAAATATGATGCAGAAATGTCTGCAAAAGGCATAAAAACCATTTATAAATACGGAGTGGCTTTTAGTGGAAAAAAGGTTGAAATTGCAACCGGATTGTTGGAATAGTAGTGTCAAGTTTTCTATGAAAACTTGACATGTGGCATCAGCTCATTTGCCGTAGGCAAATTTTGCATGGGCTGATGTTCAAGAATAGGAGGCAGGATATGAACTCATTTAAGATTGGAAATAAAGAATTTGGAATTGGAAATATACATTTTTCAATGGAGGATCATCTGGTTCATCTTGAGATTAACGGAGATGAAAAGATACTGGATGAGCTGTCAGGGGAGGAAAACGGCAGATGGGGCTGGGCATTATACCCGCCCCGGCTTTATTTCCGCGGCGTGCCGTATGATGGTGAAAGTATCGTGATTGACAAGGGCAATCTTTATGATTATGATATTTCACTTTACATGATGGAGCATAATGATTTTACAGGAATACTGAAAATTACAGATGAACATATTCAGATTCAGGGGATGGTTAGTATGATGGGAGAGTTATTACCGGTTTCTGTCTCCTGCTCAATTTTTTCATGAAATTTCCCCCTGAATTCTCATATCATGCTAATTTTGCATACCGCATTTAGTAAAACCCAATTTTCAGGCAGTACCTGCTCTTTATCATGCATATGTATAATTTTTATTTTCGAATGCCGTCCTTAAATGCAAAAAAACCATTTTATTCAGAGTATCATTGTAAAGTATCCCGTCCAGATAATAACCGTTTTCAACCGCCGGAACTTTTTCATCTGCCAGAATTTTATAATCATCTGTTTTGTTCTTGAATACCTTTTTCAGATAATCCAGTTCTTCCGTTGCCATAAATTCCGGAGTTACCCGTTCGTCAAACACAAATTCATACAAGTTCCTTCTGGTATTCCTCCTCTTCAGACAAACAAACGGACTGATACGTATTTTTTAATTCCTGATACGCCACCCCGCTTACCGTGAAGGATATTGCTGTTTTTGTATCGAAACCTCCTCTGTAATAGAAGTATCTAATATTCTTTCCACCCGATGGCAGTGATTTCGGATAACGCTGCATTAAACTGTCTGTTTTATTAAGGAAAGAACCGTAACTTGGAAATGAGGTCCTTTCCCCGGGTACTATATTTTCTAAAAAAACCTTCCATATTGTGCAGCCAGAAAGCAGACTTATGATTACAAACACCCGAAACTTTTAATTCATAACATCTGGCAAGTCCCAGTGCATTCATTTTATCCGGGATATCCAGCAGTGGAAAATTGTAAAAATCATAATATAATATATTAATTCCAAATAATACTGTTCTAAATCCGGATTATAAATACTATGCATCGTTATTCCGGCATCAGCCTTATTATATATACCAAATGCACCTATATTTAAGAGAGAATCTATATTCTGTTCCCAGTTAATATATTCTATACAGTCGTGATAAGCGCATCCTGCCTATTGTACCTGATTACTTCACAGTTTCTCTCTCTGGGCCAGGTGTTCCTTCAGTCTTCCCTCCGAATGGCATCTCTGTACCCGAATATCACGATTTCATTTTTTTCATCACTATAAAATACTCCGGATAAAAAATCAAAACCAGCTCGGGATTCTTTACCATATGCCAGTACGGTATATTTCTGGGTCTGCTCAAGCAGCCCCGTTGCAAGGTAATCCAGATGTTCCGCTTTCAAAAACTGAGATGTCACTTCTTCTTCATATTCATACCACTTCCACTCCTCCGGCATGCAGTCCCTGCGATTCATCCGATAGTCTTCCTGCATCTGCTGAAATTCTTTTTTATGTTCATCCTCTTTCCGGGTATAGAATAACTGATACGTTTCCTTTAACTGATTATAATTATCCCTGCTTGTCGTAAAAGAAATTCCTGTTTTTATATCAAAATTTCCGGCAGAATAAAAGTACTGGATATTTTCCGCATCTGATGGCAGTTTATCCGGATAACAGTCTGCTGCATCAGCTGCTTTCCTTTTAAAGGAGTCATAACCCGGAAACCATTTTCTGGTATATTGCAGAAGATGGTTTTGACATATTATCCATATCCATCCGATAATAAACAAAAGAAAAAAATGTTCCTATTCTTCTGATTGCCTTTTTAGCTCGTTTTTTCATACCTCTCCCTTTCAGCTTTTTTCAATATACTGTAAATGCTTTTCCCCCTTTTTCCATTTGCACGACCAGGATAAATATCCATACAGTTCATAACTCTGGGCAAGTCCCACTGCATCTTGTTCATATAATTCTTCGAAAAAAGAAAAATCATAGTAATCTATCAAATAATATTTAAAATCCATGTCATATTCATCTGTTTCTGGATTATACACACAATGTAAGGTTATTCCGGCATCAGCATCATTAAATGTTCCAAAAATAGAAGAGTTTAAAAATGCTGTAACAGCAGCTGATACATCAAGCTTGTCATTAACATCGACGTATAAACATCCATCCATTTTTTTATCAGGAGATACTGACATGTAAACCTCTGTATTATAACGATTCGTCACACTTTCAACTGCTTTCATTGTTTTGCACATATTAATATCATAATACTCCTTTGCAGAATTATTATAAGACCATTCATTCATTACCCATGGCTTGATATTTATATACCGTCTTGTATATTCGGTATCCCATGCTTCAGCATCTCCTCCCATTCCCATAGAATAAGCCAAAAAACAATCCAGTGCTGCCAAGTCAAAAAAAGTAATCATTGTAATACCCATTATAATAAGTGTGTTGAGAAAATAATACTCACTTCTCTTATCAATCCCGATTTGATTTAATTGGTCAGAATAAAGTCCGTGTATTCCTGCATTACCTATTCTCATCCTGACAATACCATCAAACATATTTACTTCTTCTTCCTCCTTATACTTTTGCTTTATAAACCGATTGGAATATGGCAGATAATCCATCTTTCCGAAATACTGTTTTCCGTCCCGGTTCAGTGTACCGTCCACATATACAAACTGTTCTGACAGTTTTCCGTACACCTCCGAGTGGAACAGCGTGCATGAATATACATTTTCGTCAATCATGTAACTTTCGATAACCGGATCTCCGCCCATCGCGTCATAGTCACTGATTCCGTCACCGTCCGTGTCCGATTTCTGCGGGTCCGTGTATACGGTCTGTCCGTTTGGCAGGCGCATCCCCCTGATTTCATAAACATCGTACAGCCCGTCCCCGTCGCTGTCGGTCATGTCAACGGATTCTATGGTGTCCCCCTGCAGTTCCGATACTGCATTTTCCACGTCCCCCGCCGTTGCCGCGTAGTAGTACAGGCCTCCCGTGGCTTCTGCTATCTCCTCCAGTTTCCGGGCATCCCCGTCCAGCACGTTGATGCAGTAGATTTTCACGCCTTTTTCCACTGCCTCCTGCATGGGTGCCATGCAGTCGTCCACGTCCCCGTCGCAGACAAGGACCAGCATTTTTTCCTTCCCCTGTTCCGCCCCGTCAAGCATGTCCAGCCCTGCGCGGATTCCGGCTGCCACGGAGTTGTCGTATTTCAGGCTGAGGGATTTCACCCCTGCCTTCAGCAGTTCCCTGTCCCCCGTGAGTTCCTGTACCACGACCGCCTCCCTGTTAAATTTTATCAGTCCGGCCCGGTCCCCCGGCAGCATGGCGTCAATGAATGCATCCAGCGCCTGCTTTGCAAGGGGCAGCACGTTGTTTTTCCCATGCTCAGGGACACGTCAACGGTCAATGCCATGTCATAACGGACGGCTTTCTGGGAACTACAGTAATCCGGCGCCGCACGCAGATTATCCAGCCAAATTTTTCTGTCCACCAAAAGGCAGGCAGAGAAAGGACAGATATGTCTCTTAACGGGTCTCTTTTTTCCTTACGCCCTGTATCAAAAAAATAAAAGAGAATTATTTCGTTACTGTCATCATTACAGATGACCCCTCCAATATAATAACTGGTCTTTAAGCTGCGTATTATTTCATAAGCCAGCACTGTATAGGAATCCTCCCTGCCGTGGAAAAGGGGCTTCAGGTCATCCAGTTCCTCATCCCCCAGAAATTTCACGGTTGCTTTTTCATTAAATTCATACCAGCTGATATCTGACATGTCTCCTGTCTCCTGCTGTTTAAAAAGTGTCAGGTACTTTTCTTTCATATCCTGATACTCTTCTGTGTTAAGAGTAAAGGAAACTCCATATATTTTGTCAAACCAGTTTATACATTTGTTATAAAAAAATATTCTTTATCTGCTGCACTGGCTGGCAGTTTTTCCGGAAAAATTCTGTAAGGACCATTTCCGGGTGATGTCATATGATAAAAATGATCATAACTCACAAACCATCTTCTCGGCCATGCCCTCCCCCACAAAACATATACTGCCAGAAGAATACAAAACAGTGCTGTACAGACTCTTCTTTTTGCTTTCCTGTGCTTTTTCATATGGATTTCACCACCCTTAGGGTTATTAATCATAAACCTGTTTCTCCTCGCCCTTTTTCCATGTGACGGTGTCATCCACCCGGCCATACAGTTCATACCTACATGCAATGCCGGGCATGTCCTGCTCATGGAGTATTTGCGAAAAAGTAAAATCATAGTAGTCAATCAGACAGTACCTGAAATCCATGGCGTATTCCCCTGTTTCCGGATTATAGACACAGTGCAGGGTGATTCCCGCATCTGCATTATTAAACGTCCCGAATGCTGCTATATTGCCGGTTATGAAAGCAATTGTGGACAGGTCAATCTTTTCATTCAGTTCCCCATACAGCCATCCGCCTTATCATCCGGGGATACGGAAAGGTAAAACACGGTCTGATTACTTCCTGCTTTTCCGAAACATATCCGTAAAACCAAACATAACCACTTCGTTTGTTTCATCATTACAAAAAACACCTTCCAGATAACAGCGCTCTCCGCCCTCCGCATCCCCTTTGTATGCCAGTATTGTGTAACGGTCGGCTGATTCATGAAATACTTTTTCTAAATATTCCAGTTCCTCTTCTTCCAGAAAATCGGATGTCAGCTTTTTGTCAAACACATAGTCTGATTCCCATTTCTCCGCCCAGTCCGGAATTTCCCCGTATTCTGACAGCCATTCCTCCAGATATTCCTGGTGG
>CAJUND010000025.1 GCA_910587655.1 uncultured Agathobacter sp.
CACACGCATGATGAAAGGGCTTTAAAGCAATTTTCAATACTGTCATCTTCACATTGAAATTGTATTGTTTGACGAAAATAAGGGTGAGGTTTTCCCCACCCTTATCTTTTACATTTGAATAATTTCTTCGTTCACAATCTCCCTTGCACACGCCCTTATGTTGTTGAGCCGTCCTGTCCATTCTAAGGCGTTTTCTTCCTTTAGACGTTCCGTTATGCCCTGTGTCTGTTTCATGCCCTCTATGAGTTTTTCAAAGCGTTCCTGCGCCTGCCTGTCAATGTCGGCAAGGTAAATGTTCAGCCTGCCGCTTGTGAGAAGATTGGTGTATGTAACCTTGCGGTACTGCTTCAGATAGTCCAGATGCCGCTGCCCCCATACGCCTATTGGCTGTTCTTCTTCGGCGGGTACAGTCAAGCATGGTATTAAGTAATCACTTTCTTTCCGATATGTACCGCCTAACTGTTCAAATAAAGATTTTGCCATTTTGTAATTCCTCCAAATAAGATATTCACTTCACATTGTTGTGTCTACTGCCTTAAACACAATTATAAATTTTCTCCTTATCTGGTTTCATTCATCCCCTGCGATTTAATGTATGAACAGGTACCTGCGATTTGCGGTTTCGCAATTGCCTGACCTTTACATGTAAAAGAAAGGAGACTTCTTTAATGGAAGATACAGAAATCATTGCACTGCTCTTTCAGCGTAAGGAATCTGCACTGGATGAAATCAGCCTCCGGTATGGGAAACTGATGAAATATTTTGTCAGGCGCATTCTTCCGACAATACAAGATGTCGAAGAATGTATAAACGACACATTATACGACATATGGAACACCATTCCGCCGCAGCATCCGCAGTCGCTGGCATCTTACGCTTCCATGCTAGCCAGACGCCGTGCCATAGACAAGGTCCGGCATATGACCGCGGAAAAGCGCGGCGGCGGTTTATATCCGCTCGCGCTGGATGAGCTTTCGGACTGCATTCCCGGAGGGACCGGATTTGATGAGGACACAGAAAACCTGAAAGAAGCCATTAACAGCTTTCTTGACTCACTGTCAAAAAATGACAGGCTTATTTTTGTCGGCCGTTATTTTGCATTTCAGTCCATTGAATCACTTGCTTCAGACTGCCATGTAACAAAAAACACTGTAAACATCCGGTTATCCAGAATACGAAAAAAACTAAGGTTGTGGTTAGAGGAAAGGAGTATTTTTATATGAGCAGAAAAGAGACAGAACAGCTGTTAAGCATGATCGGTGACATTGATGAATGTTACATTACGGAATATCTGGATGCACAGCAGAATCTACGGACCGGAAAACACAGGGGGATATTTGAAAAAGCACGTTTTTCTGCCGCCGCTGCAGCAGTCGTCCTGGTGCTGCTTGGCACGTTCAGCATCGGTGCAGCAGTCCTTTTAAAAATGAGTAATGAATTTCAGGCGGTTGTACAGAATTTTGATGAAATTGAAGCAGAATATGCCGTTCATCTGAATGATGTGCAGGAACACAATCATGTGACAGGCACGCTGAACAGTGCAATCCTGGAGGAAAATTACCTGCTTTTAAGCTATACCTTTGACTACAGTAAGCATGAGGAAGCAGCAAACGGCTTCCATACTTATTTTCTTCCATGGTATTTTTACATTACGGAAGGGGATAACGTAATCTGTAAGGGTGAAAACCCGGACGGCATGCATACGGAATTATATTACAATGCTGATACGGAAGAAAATTTTGTAGCAGACCAGAAACAGACCATCATATATACGATTCCCCTGAACGGTGCAGACGGTAAAAAACTGACAGGAAAGGAACTGACCGTCCGGCTTCTTTATTCGGAAGATGTTGAGGACGGATTTACCAGCACCTTTACCCCGGAAGTCTGTTTTGGGGATAAAAGCTGGAATATCGGGGAAACCTTTGAATTTGAAGACCATAATATCGTGCTGAATGAAGTCCGGGAATCCGCACTGTATGTAACGCTGATGATTGACTGCGCTACGATTGGGCATGACGGTGACAAATATACATTTGCTCTGTCTGATGAAGAAGGAAATAATTTCTCCGTTTATCCTTATGAAGACAACGATAAAAACGGATACTGGTTTACCAAACCGGAAAACATGAGCGGCAGGCTTACATTAAAGATTGTCCGCCCGATGGAGCCGGAGCATTCCGACGGTCAGACAGAAGAGCTTTTGTATGAAACAGTGTATGAGATTCCGATTAAACTGGATAAATAAAGACAGAAACCCCGCCGGAGCGGCATCCGGCGGGGTTGCTTCATATTTATTTGTCTATTCATAGGCGTTATAGTTTGTCAATTTCTTCCCATGCCTCATCAATCGCAAAAACATTGCCTTTTTTCAGACTTTTTATTCCTTGTAGAATTTATTATATAATACTCATATGGCTGTTTTTTCAGAATATTTTTTTTATCAACAAATTTTTATTATCTGACAAATTTGCTTATTCTAGGCGGCTTGTGTTATCCGATGGGTTTTCTACATCTGGGAATTTTCCACCTTCTGGAGGATTTGCCCCGTTCGGACGATTTCCAGCATCCAGCGGATTTGTTCCATCCGGACGAGTTCCGTTATCCGGCGGATTTTCTCCATCAGGACGAGTTCCGTTATCCATTGGATTCATGCCGCCTGGCTTACCCATGCCTGCTGCCCTGGAAGAATTTCCATAAATCAAGCTCTCAAGTGTAACCGTTTCTGACTGGCCGCATGCATTTACGGTATATGTGCCCCCCTTAACAAAGGACGGACAGCTTACAACCACGCAGTTATAGCTTTTACCCGACTGGTACTCCGCCAAAACCTCACCGGAAGAATCTATTACTGATATTTTTTCATTTGAAGCTGAATCAAACGTAAGCAGAATGCTTCCCTGCGTACTGTCTTCCCCAAAATTCTGTGCCATTCCGCCGTAACCTGCCGCAACCACTATACCGCCAGTAATGGCAGCAGTTCCGTCATAATCCAGGGCGCTGTTTCCATTATTTTCCGGTCCGCTGACATACAGCTCACCGCCGGAAACCGTCAGGTTCCCATTGGAATCAATCCCGTCGCCAGACGCATCCACGGTAATCTTTCCTCCTGATATATTAACATAATCATCCGTTCCTTTGTCGCCCGCCGCATTAATACCATCGTCACTGGCTGTTATCCCAATTGTACCACCGGAAATATCAATATTTTCCCCTTCAATTCCTTCATAACATTTTTCAATCTGAATTGTTCCGTCCGTAATCTTTACATTTTTATCCGCATGCATTCCGTCATCGCCTGCAGAAATCTGGAAGTTTCCGCTGGCAATTACCAAGTCCGCTTCTGTATGGATGCCGTCTTTCCCACTTGTTATACTGATGTCTGCATCCTTAACCGTACAGCCGTCCTTTCCTTTTATACCGTGGTTTACAGCAGTTACGGCAATGGAAGCGGATTCAATATGTAAAGTATCCTTGCTTGTAATGCCGTTATTGTAATTTGCATTCACCGTAAGGCTGCCGCTTCCTGCAATTTTCAGGTCGGATTTAGCATACAGGCAGGCGTTTGGTTCATCGTCTGTCTGCGAGGACAGACTGTCGTCAAACGCATAACTGCTGCCATCTGTCAGAACGTTTTTGCTTTTCTCTGCCAGATATACTGTAGTAAGGGAAGCTTTGTATACATAGAGCGGGCTTCCGTAAGAGCAGGTAATATCCGCATTTTCCAGAACAAGAACCACCTTCTAATCCGGCAGGCATTTTTTAGGTCCTGTTCCGCGGTCTGTTCATTCGCTGTACGGTTTGCGGCTGATACCGAATCCCCCGTTTTCCCGCAGGCGCATATACTTCCTGCAAGTAAAGCGGCCGCCAGTATCATGGAAACCGTCTGTTTTGTTTTATGTTTTCCCAATTTTTTACCCTCCTTTAAAATTTCACCTGTATTTTACAGCCGCTGGCTAAAGGGAACTTAAAGGTAACAGTTCAGCCATCGTCATTTTGACAGGCGAATCATGCTTGCATGAATGAGCATGTCAAAGTGACGATGAGCGGAGCGCCCGATTATGAGCAAAGTTAGCTGCGCCAGCAGCGGGAAAGCAGCGTAGCTGCGACTTTGCGAATGGCGCAGGCTGAATTGTTACACTTAAAGGTAATTGTCATTTTATTCGTATTGACATATAGGTAACTTGTTGCTATTATTAAAACTGCAACAAGTTACCTGTATGGAGGGTATTATGGATTTAGATGAATTGATTACAAGGTTTTCTGACACCAGGGAAAACCAGGGTAAAGCTGTTTTCAGCACACTGTTCATTGCCGGAAATAAACTGCAGACGCTTTTCGACAGCCGCATTCCGGAAATATCACTGAAACAGTTTATGTTACTGTCAGTTGCCAGGCAGTCCCATGAACCATTAACATTTACCCAGTTAGGGAATATTCTGGGCTGTTCACGGCAGAACATTAAAAAATTAGCTGATGTCCTGATGAAAAAAGGATTTATTACTATTCAGCAGAGCCCAAACGACACAAGGGCAATGTGCATCAGCCCAACGAAAAAAGCAGATGATTTTTTTCAGAATGAATTTTCACAGTACCAGGAAGAATTAAAATATCTTTTTGAAGTGTATACCGACGAGGAAATCAAAACTTTATCCGTCCTCATGTCAAAACTATATGCCGGAATCGAAAATCTGGAAAAGAAAACTGCTGATGAAAATACCAAAAAGGAGATTTAAATAAATGAAAACAATCGTAATCTATCACTCACAAACGGGATTCACAAAACGCTATGCCATGTGGATTGCAGAAGCTGCAGGAGCCGAATGCCTTGAATTATCAGAGGCAAAAAAGAAAGATATGGCTGCATATGACGCAATTATTTTCGGAAGCTGGGCTTGCGCAGGCGGCATCAACAAACTGGGCTGGTTTAAGAGAAATATAGATAAATGGACGAATAAAAAACTGATTGCCTTCTGTGTTGGCGCAGGTCCGGCAGACAACCCGGAAATTGAACCTGCACTGAAACAGAACTTCACAGAAGCAGAGTTTGAGAAAGTAAATATATTCTACTGTCCGGGCGGATTCAATTATGAAAAAATGTCTGCTCCTTCAAAATTTATGATGAAGATGTTTATAAAAACGCTTAAGGCAAAAAAGAACAAGACCGAAGCAGAGGAAGAAAAGATAAAAATGATTTCTTCATCCTATGATATTTCAGATAAGAAGTATATTGAGCCTATTTTAGAGTGCCTGAATGGATGCAGTTGAATCCATGCAAAATTCCTGATAAAATATCATTACTAAAATTTGTGCATCTGCACAAAAACAAGGAGTAGCATGAAACGCGTAATTGATAAACCATACGATACTTATTCCATATATGGTATTGATAAACCTGAAATTTATGTTAAATGTCCCAAATGCAGCGGTCCCGGTGTGGTAACTTCCGACTTGAGCACTGCACTTTTCCGGTGTACAAGCTGTTATCATACCATAACGAAGGGACTTACAGAATACAAATATGATGTTGAGAATCTGTGTGAATCATGCGGACGGTTTTACCGGGTGAATATTACAGATAAACGAAAACAGCGTTTTCCCGGACTTATTGTTTCCTGCCCGTTCTGCGGGCACAAAATGTCAGGTAAAATTCTGAAAAAGCCGTATTGTATAGCATATGGTAATTTTCGCAATGCCCGTGACCCGTTTTTTGATTATGAGCTTTACTTTCTGGCATATTTAAATGATAAGCCTGTATGGGCGATAAACCGCGACCATCTTGCCTATCTGATTGATTACCTGAGTGCAGATTTAAGGGAAGAACCCCCTACAGAAGGAACCATGCGGACGCAGGCGGACCATCTTCCCGGATATATGAAGACAGCAAAAAACAGGGATAAAGTTGTCCGGCTGTTAAAAAATATGCAGAAAACACTTTAACTTCTCTTTAGGTTGACATATTATGATAACCCCATGGACTGATGTTCATAAAGGAGGTACCTGTTATGTCAAATTCTATCCAGTGCTGCTTTAAACGTTATGAAAAAAAATACCTGATAACCAAAAAGCAGCAGGAAGTTCTTCTTGAAACCATGAGACAGCATATGCAGGCAGACACATACGGAAAATATACGGTCTGCAACATATACTATGATACGGATGACTGGAAACTGATTCGTGCATCCATTGAAAAGCCGGTATACAAGGAAAAACTGCATGTACGCAGCTACGGAATCCCTGCAGAAGACGGAACAGTTTTTATTGAACTAAAGAAAAAATATGACGGTGTCGTTTACAAACGGCGGATAACTGCAGATGCATCTTATGCAAAACCGTTTCTGTGCGGCGGTACAACGGATGTCAATGAAACACAGATTGAAAAGGAAATCAAATGGTTCCAGAATACTTACCATTCAAGACCAAAGGTTTTTATTGCCTATGAACGCACGGCATTCGCCGGAATTTCAGACCCGGATTTACGGATTACATTTGATACCGGTATCCGCTGGCGTGATACGGATCTGGATTTATGCCTTGGGGATTATGGCAGACCGGTAATTCCGACGGAAAAAATACTGATGGAAATCAAGATTCCCGGGACTGCACCTTTGTGGCTTTGCCGTACCTTATCAGAAATTAAGGCTTTTCCCACCACGTTTTCCAAATATGGCATTTGTTACCGTGAGCATATTCTTAGACACACTTAACAAAATGTACCCATGAATTTTATATATTTTGTTTATGTTCATATGAATATACTGGTGATATTATTGTATAAAGGTGGTAGTTTAATATGTCCTTGCAGGCGTATATATTTCCCGCTGTTGATGAAAAAATAGAAAGAGAGGATATCAAACAATGAGTGAAAGAGAAAAGGCAATCCAGTTATTAAATGCTGTACCAGATTATAAATTGGGCTATGTTATCGCTTATCTGCAAGGGGCAGTAATTGGAGAAAATGAACCAAACGCCAAAACACTAGCAGCAATGCAGGAGCTGGAAAACGGAAATGGCGAATGTTTTGATACGCTTGATGAATTATGGAATAGCCTGGAGGAATAATAATGCTAAAAGTTAAAAACTCCGGACAATTCAGGAAAGACTACAAGAAATGTTCCAGGCGTGGGTTTAACATGAATTTATTGAAATCTGTTGTTGCAATTTTGGCAGTGCCAGCAGCATTACCGCAAAAAACACTGATGGATTTGCCACCCATTTCCAAAAATGAAAATGTCCAATGAAATATACTGCAAAAAATACCAGGTATACTACAAGTGCATACATAATACACCCAAAAATCTGCTTCTGTCTCTGTTCCCGCACGAGCATCATCTGTTGCTGCTTTTCCAGCATTTCTGTCTTTACTGATAAATCATCTATTTCTGATGATTTTAACAGATAATCAGTTGTAACATCAAAAACTGCACTTATTGCTATAATTTTTTCCAACTCCGGGGTTGCCTGCCCGCTTTCCCATTTTGAAACAGACTGTCTGGAAACATCCAGTTTTTCAGCAAGCTCTTCCTGTGTCAGGTTATTCGCCTTTCGCAGCGTCAGCAGTTTTTCTGAAAAATCCATAATTCATGTCCTCCTTACTTTTGATATACCAACAATACCAAAAATCTCATTTACATTCCATATATCCTTTTTTACATTTGCGCAACCAGCAATAGAAATGCAGGGATTTTTCCTGACCAGACCCAAAAACCATTTTAAGTTCTCTTTAGGTTCGTCCCCTATAATAATCCCACAAAAGAGAAAATAATACCCAGGGAGGTTTTATACCATGCTTAATTCCATCATTCAAACTGAAATCACATTACCAGTATTTTTCATCTGCACCATTGCTTCGCTTATCCTTGGTACAGGTACCGCGTTTGTCAGCATGTTCAAAACAAAACATACACAAAGCCTTGCCATCACCCTTGCCGTTCTCCCGGCAGTTGTACAGATTATCATTATGCTTGTAAATGGCAGCGTCGGTGCAGGCATCGCAGTTGCAGGGGCATTCAGTCTTGTCCGCTTCCGTTCCGTGCCGGGAAGTGCAAAGGAAATCAGTACGATTTTCCTCGCCATGGCAATCGGGCTTGCAACCGGAATGGGCTATGTAGGGCTTGCAGCAGTTTTCTTTGTACTGATTGCAGCAGTAATACTGCTGCTTACTGCCACAAACTTTGGACAGCAGGGCAGCCTGGAACGAAGACTTAAAATTACAATACCGGAAAATCTAGACTATGACGGGCTCTTTGACGATCTATTTGAAAAGTATACAAAAGAACATGTTCTGGAAATGGTAAAAACCTCCAACATGGGAACCCTTTACGAACTCCAGTACCAGATTACATTAAAAGACCGGCAGATTCCAAAAGATTTTCTGGACGAAATCCGGTGCCGGAACGGCAACCTGAATATTGTCTGCAGTAAGGAAATCACAAGGGAAACCTTATAGATGACAGTTCCGCCATCACTGGATATTATGGGTAAATCATGTCCGCATGTGAATGAATACATAATGATTGATTTTTTCATTTTAATAGCTTAAACTAAGGAAAATACCTGCCATATTACAATTCTGGAAAGGAAACAGTATGCGTTTACTAATTGCAGAAGATGAGCTTGACCTCGCAGAGGCTCTGACTGTGTTTTTTGAAAAAAATAATTTTACTGTGGACACCGTAAATGACGGTGCTTCGGCATATGAATATGCTACCATGGAACAGAATGATGCAATGATTCTGGATGTTATGATGCCAAAAATGAACGGTATCGAAGTCCTGCAGAAACTCCGGGAGCATGGAATCAAAACTCCCATTATGATGCTGACTGCTAAGGCACAGAAAGATGACCGCATCACAGGCTTTAATGCCGGGGCGGATGATTATCTTCCAAAACCTTTTGAGCCGGATGAGTTAATCTGCCGTGTCCGCGCCATGCTGCGCCGGAGTGAGGATTATACTCCTACAGTACTTTCTTTCGGGGATATCAGCTTAACCCCCGGCACCGGAATGCTGGAATGCGGCGGAAAACAAATCCGGCTGAGCGGACGCGAATTTCAGGTCATGGAGCTTTTTATGCGTTCCCCAAAAATCGTTTTTCCGGCTGAAAGAATTATGGAGCGCGTCTGGGGGTGGGACAGTGATGCAGAAATAAATGTTGTCTGGGTCCACATTTCCAATCTGCGCAAGAAACTAAAGTCCATTAATTCCCAAGTAACAATCTGCGCAAACCGCGGACTTGGCTATATACTGGAGAACAAGCATGATTAAAAGACTGCAGAAAAAATTTATAAGGATTGCCACGCTTGCGGTAACACTGGTACTGCTTCTGCTCTGTCTTATTGTAAACACTGCAAATTATATATCCGTCAACTCACAGCTGAAACAGATGCTTACCATGATTTCCCAGAACCAGGGCATGATTCCCTCTGTGCCGTTTGACCGCAAACCAGGCAGAAAACCGGAAGGTCCGTTCACACCCGAAACGCCATTTTCCACCCGCTACTTTGTGCTCCGCTACACGGACGACGGGGTTTTATCCGATGCAGAGCTTGGCAAAATTGCGGCAATTACGTCAGAAGATACAGACAAATACCTTAAAATTGCCATCAGCCACGGGGAAGGCTTCGGATATACATCAGGATATAAATATTATGTAACACATACTGGTGAGAACCGCTGGATGGCAGTTTTCCTTGACTCTTACCAGCAGATGCGCTCCGTTGCAATGATTGCCGTTTTATCCTTTACCGCCATGGTACTCTGCATTGCACTTGTATACATGATTGTTGTACTCTGCTCCCGCCGTGCGATTGAGCCGGTAGTAAAAAGTATGAAACAGCAGAAACAGTTTATCACGGACGCCAGCCATGAACTGAAAACACCGATTACTGTTATTGCCACAAGCCTGAAAGTACTGGAAATGGAGACCGGAAAACAGAAATGGATTGACAAGGCGCAGACACAGACGGAGAAGCTGAAAAACCTGGTAAACTCCCTGGTAACCTTGTCACGGATGGATGAGGAGGATTCCCCCCTTAAATTCCATCATTTTAATATCAGTGACGCAGTTTTAGAAACCGCAGAATCCTTTCAGGATTATTCGCAGTCAAACGGACATGACCTGCAGCTTTCCATCCAGCCGGCTCTTTCCTGTCATGGCGATGAATACGCCATCCGGCAGCTTGTTTCCATCCTGCTGGACAATGCGGTTAAATATGCCGTGGAAAATACTCCTATTTCTTTTTCCCTTGAAAAAGAAAAAAAGGGTATTTTAATCCATGTTGCCAATGAATGTAATTCCATTAATCCAGAAGACCTTGACAAACTTTTTGACCGATTCTATCGGGTGGATAAATCAAGAACAGCAAAAACGGGCGGATTTGGTATCGGACTTTCCATTGCACGCAGTATTGTCGAGGGACATAAAGGAACTGTGCGGGCGATATGTGAAAACGGACATACCATAGAATTTGTAGTTATATTAAAGTAAGGAATCAGGTTAATACCAAAGCATTTTTTCCCGCATCTTTCAGGGACGCTCCAACATGATAGGCTGTGGTTCGGTCAAGAACCAGAAACCTGTCATGGAATACCCTGGTATATTTGATTTCCAATGCCGGATACTGTGCATTGAAATTCTTAACATCAGTTTTTGTCAGCTTTGTTCGTTTCTGTGTGTAAACCGTTACATTAACTCCAGCCTTTTTCTTGGAAAGAAGATTCAGTGTCCCAACATCTACATATCCGTCTATCAGAGTGATTTCGTTATCAGCTTTCTGTATCAGATTTACTATCAGGCTGAACGCATCATAAATCTGTCCATCAAAAAATACTTTTTGACTGGATTCTTCATGTTCGGATATGTATTCAAAAACTCTCTCAAAACGCTCATCTGTTTCACTTTCATAATTTATCTGGCGAACTTCCATTGCATTTAACCGTTCATATAATAAAGAGGTATTTGCCATATACTTACGCATCTCCACAAAAGTGTCCATAATCCTAATACTCACTCTGATAGCAACATCACTGTGCAAAACAGCAGAAAGCATTGCGATTCCCTGTTCTGTAAATACAAATGGTAATTTTCATCCTTTAAACTTGAAGTCGCAAATTGCGACTTCAAGTTTTCATACTCTTCTTTTGTCAGTTGAAATCGGAATTTTTCAGGAAATCTTGAAATATTACGTTTTGCTGCTTCATTTAATCGCTTTGTTTCAACCTGATACAGCATCGCTAAATCACTGTCTATCATAACCTGCTGGTTACGAACAACATATATTAAGCTTTTTATATCAGATTGAGCTGGTTCAATGCTTACTTCTTGAATATTGTCATTTGCCTTCGTCAAAGCCGTTTGTCTTATCTCAGCCATCTTTACTATCCTTTCTACTACAATATATTTGTGGGTAATTCTTTACAGCCAGTAAGGAATTACCCATCTTGTTGCTTAAGCTGTTAGAATGAGTAAGGCAATAGGTCTGGCCTTCTCCTTTCAGAACTTAGCGTCCGTAAAATAGTCAGCCAACCAGCCCTCATTCGCAGCATTCGTTTTACGCAGGTTGAATCCATAGGCGTTCGTGTGATACCCAGTAGATTGAACAGGCAATGGGAAAACTATTTTAAAGTCATAATTAGCTATATTTTTAACACACCTTTTTGAAAAATTAGCAGAACCACCATTTATTATGAAAAAACTCAGATAATAAAAATACCAGAAATTCTGGAATCCCAGTATTTCTGGCATTTCTCGAAACGTCGCTAAGAGGATTTGAACCTCCGGCCTACCGCTTAGGAGGCGGTCGCTCTATCCAGCTGAGCTATAGCGACATTGAAAAATCTATTAAATTGTACCTGTAATTGGAAGTTTTGTCAATTACTTTTTTCAAAATATTATTACTTTTATCCCATGCAGAGACTTCCCTGCATCCAGACATATCCTTTAAACCGTCTGCCAACCGCAGGCTCACCAAGCAAATCCTTCTCATTGATGCATATATCAAACTTAATATTATTACAGTTTAATTTCATACAGTAAATGACTTCACTGGTCTGTCTGTTTTCCATGCGGGCAATTTCCAGGATTTCACCAAGAATCGAATACTGGTCGCTTTCGATTCCATACGGCATAAAAGTTGACTTTACAATACTGAATACATCCTCATTTAAAATACGCTGTGAAAGCAGGGCATATGTGTCCATATCTTCCAGGGTCAGGCTCTCAATCGCATCCTCATCCCCATCCCTTGCCTGTGCCACAAGCTGGTTATGCTGTTCATATTTGTAAATTCCTGCCCTTTCTTTTGGGACAGATTCCTGTATCGGACAGAGAATTTTACCTTCCACGGAAAGTCCTGCAAGCATTGCGCCATAATGAATCTTTGACAGATGCCGGTTATGCTCCACAAGATAATCGGAAACATTCTGCAGATAAAAAATCAGGGTAACCCCAAGATTTAAATCGTCACATACTCCGGCATAGGATTCTTTTTCTGCATGTTTTTCGACTTCAATCTGTTCATTTGTAGTAATGCTCGTTCCAAGCACATAAGGATAATAATAATCCATCTGGAAAGAATCATCCTCCTGGTATGTGCCGCGTACCGTAATTCCTACATTGGATGCAAATGAAACTGACATTTCAGCAAATTCATTTCCCTCAGAATCCCTGGCAACCTTGATGATATCCGGGTGGTCAGCAATTTCCTGCAGCATCATCTCAAGATCTTTTTTTCCTATGTTTGAAAATCCAATTGCTCTTAAGAATTTATGCACGACTGGAATCCCCCTTTTTCTGATAAACATTGATATCTTTCATTTTTCTATCTGTAACTATATCCATATCTTCATTGTATCATACAACCTGCAGAATAGAAACATTTTCTTCAAGCATAAGATTATGTTTTTTATTTTTCCGTTCCGTATCCAGTAACATAATAACGGGATTTTCCGGATCATCCGTCTGTGAAATTACAATACCTTCCATCTGATTGTCCATTTTTACAGTTGTACCGACCGGATAATGTGCAATTCCGGAAACCAGAACGTTTACCACCTCTGAATCAAATTTTGTCCCGGATTCTTTCCTGATTTTTTCCAGCATATCCTGAACTGAAATTCTGCGGCATTCCATTCCGCAGATTCCGCAGTCAAAGGCATCGCATGCCTGGATAATCTTACATTCAATCTCCGGATTTTTCCGTCTCATGGGAAATCCTGTTCTGTCCTGTTTTTCATGATGAAACAGTATCATTTTTCTTGCGCTGTCCGGTATCCACGTTTCATGTTCCAGTGCGGAATATCCTAAAATCGTATGTTTTTTAAATTCAAAAACATCCATGGAATCCGCATTTTTCCATTCCCGGTCCGCATACTTTGTTGTAATATAACGTATGCCGATATCGTGCAGAAGACAGCCCACCGCAATATCATACTGTTTTTTCTGGTCCAGATGCAGTTTTCTCGCCACACGGACTGCCAGCAGGGTTACCATAACCGTATGCTCATATAAATCAGGGGTCCGTTCATACAGATCCACCACCATGGATTCGGGCATGGCATTCATCTGCTTGATAATTTCATTTGCAATCATTTCAAATTCATACAATGGCTTTCCGGCATGATAGATATGCCTTTCCATCAGCCTTTTTACCTGACTGATGATGGACTGCATACAAGATAAATTAATAAAATAATTCGGTTTTTCCAGATGCTCATACGGATCTTCGACAGTTAAAGCCTCAATTCCTAGCGAATGAATCAGCGGAATATATTCCCGTCTGAGTACTGTCCCTTTCGGAACAATAACTTCTTTTTTTTCGGTCATCAGTGATTCTGCTAAAATCTCGCTGCCTTTTAGCATATTAACCGACTTTATCCTCATAAATCCGTACCCCGCATAAATACAATATACTGACTAATTCATTTCCTTTGCCATATTCAGAGCTTCCTGCTCCTCGTCCGCAAGAGCTATAATGGAATTGCCGTCAATCACTTCTTTGACATAAGTATAGCAGCCTTCCCTGCTGTGTACCGCATTCATAATAAACCCGTCGTTTGATTTATTTAAAAGTGCAAGGGAAAAACTTAATTTACCTCCCATCTCGTTAAATGCATCATACTTAACAAGGCCGACCTTCTGAAACGTGAATTTCATACTGTCAAATAACTTGCGGATATTCTGCTCGTTTGTTTCATTTGCGGAAAGAAGTTTGTCAACCTGGTTCAGCCTTGTAACCAGCGTATCCTCCAGTGACTTTGCATCCTTTCCAAGCATAAATGATTCATATTTTTTCCTCAGCCTGCTGGTCTTTCCCATATTGACCACCACAAGTATAAACAGAATTACGCAGAAAGCTGCCAGTCCTATAATTACATAATCACTGTCAAATCCTAAATATTGTGAAATCATGTTTAATCTCCTGTATCTTTTCTCGTCTTTATGTTCCTACTTTTCTATTGTGCGGAGTAAATCTATAATCCGGTCAAGCTCATCCTGTGAATAATATTCGATTTCCAGCTTTCCTTTTTTGGAATCCTTATGGTTAATGCAGACTTTCGTGCCAAGAATGCCCTTCATCTGTTCTTCCAGGTCGTGGTAAATCGCCTCAAGCTTCGGGTCCAGCTTTTCTTTCTCCTCCGGCTTTTCCTTTTTCTCGCTCTGCAGATTCTTCACAAGCTTTTCAGTATCGCGGACACTCAGCTTCTCATCAAAAATCTTTTCTGCAATCTCAAGCTGCTTTTCCGGATCCTCAATGACAATCAGTGCGCGCGCATGTCCGGTTGTCAGTTTTTCATCAATCACCATCTGCTGCACCTGGTCCCCCAGTTTCAGCAGACGCATGGAATTTGTTACTGCTGTCCGGCTCTTGGAAACACGGTCTGCCACTTCATCCTGCTTTAAATTAAATTCCGTCAGAAGCCGCTTGTATGCAAGCGCTTCTTCAATTGGATTTAAGTCCTCTCTCTGAATATTTTCAATCAGGGAGATTTCCATAATTTCCTGTTCCGTCAGGTTCTTAATGACAACCGGAACTTCCTTTACTCCCGCCTTCTTTGCTGCACGCCATCTGCGCTCACCCGCAATAATTTCATAATAGTCGTCCCTCTCCTGGACCAGAAGGGGCTGCAGTACTCCGAACTGCCGGATGGATTCCGCAAGCTCCAGCAGTTTATCCTCATCAAACTTCTTACGCGGCTGTTCCCGGTTTGGCTCAACCTTGTCAATGTCCATGATAACGGCATCCGCTGCATGTTCGCTGACCGGTTTTTCAGCCGCTGCCTCCTTCGGCGCCGGTTTTGTACTTACTTTGTCCGGAATCAGGGAATCCAGTCCTTTCCCCAGTCCTTTTTTCATTGCCATATTTTTTCCTCACTTTATTTCATATCAATAAATTACATCTTCCGGTCAATAATTTCCTTTGCCAGCTTGCGGTAGCTTTCAGAACCGGCAGACTTGGAATCATACATATTAATCGGTATTCCATAGGACGGCGCCTCTGCCAGACGGATATTCCTCGGAATCATGGTTTCATAAATTTTTGCATCCAGGTTTTCCTTAACATTTTCCACTACCTGGTTGGAAAGGTTTGTCCTCACATCATACATGGTAAAGACAATTCCTTCTATCTGTAATGAAGAATTTAATCGTTCCTGCACAAGGTTAATCGTATGGATTAACTGGCTTAATCCTTCCAGTGCATAGTATTCGCACTGAATCGGAACAAGAACCGTATCCGCTGTCGTCATTGCATTAACTGTCAGCATATTCAGGGACGGCGGACAGTCAATAATGATAAAATCAAAATCATCACGAATATAGTCTACCGCAGTCCTTAATATGTATTCCTTATCATTAATTCCCAGAAGCTCTATTTCCGCTCCCGCAAGATTTACATTTGATGCAATAATTTTTAAATCATTTACCACGGTATTCTGCATACTTTCACGGATGGTACATTCGCTGAGTATCAGTTCATACACGGTATTCTCCAGCTCGCTTTTGTCAACACCGAGACCGCTTGTCATATTTCCCTGCGGATCCAGGTCAATTGCCAGAACCTTCTTTCCTGTTTCTGCAAGGCATGAAGCCAGATTAATTGCGGTAGTTGTCTTTCCAACTCCGCCTTTTTGATTTGCAATTGCAATAATTCTTCCCATAATTGTTCCTCTTTCTTTTATACTACCATGTTTCTGTTTATTAATAAAGAACAAAGCAGACCAACCTGCCGGTTCCTCTTTCGCCTATATAAGACAATAGGCAATATGATGCAGGATGTCAACCATCTATTTTGTTTTTATCATCACTTCTTTTGTTGCAATCAGATTTACTCCTGTTCCGCCGGCGTTTTCCAGTATCACATCCCCTGTGTGGACCGGTGCATCAATCTTTAATTTTTTTATGCAGTTCATAACATCCATAATTTTTTCCTTTGGAATATCTGTTTCTGTTTTTACGGATACTACCGGAATATTTCCGTTTTCCACACAGACCGTGCTTGTAACAATGCGCGTTGGATGGGTAACCTCTGTTCGGGCATAAACCTCCCCCCGTCTGCAGGTATATCCGGAAATATCTGTAATTTTATCATGTTCCATCTCCACCCGGATGCTGCACCCAAGGGGGCAGCCGATACAGGTAAGATTTTTTGTTTCTGCCATAAGTTATGTTTCCTCCACTTTTATAGTAATCTGTTCCAGTCCCGGAATTTCTTCCAGAATTTTTTTTGACAGTCTGACTTCTTCCATCTCACCGGGTGCAGCAATCTGTTTTTTCTTATGCAGAATCCTTTTTTCACCGACATATACGGAAATATAACAGTTTCTGTAAACATTGCCCACACGGAAACGGACGGTCAGTTCATCAGGCATCCTGCTTATATGAATTTTTTCCGGTACTGTGTACCTGACGCCGTTTTCAGGGAGAATTACAATTTCTTTTCCTGCATCTGTATGATTTCCACCGCTTTTTACATATTCCGCCGCATATTTTCCTGCCATTGCAGCTTCCTGTGAAACAAAGTCAACAAGGTCATGCACATGAAGAACATTTCCGCAGGCAAAAACCCCTTCCACATTTGTCTCCAGACATTCATTTACAACAGGACCGTTTGTTACAGCCCCTGTCTCAATTCCCATTCCAAGGGATAATTCATTTTCCGGGATGAGTCCGCAGGAAAGTAAAAGCGTGTCACACGTATATTCCTCTTCTGTACCGGCTATCGGTTTTCCATGACTGTCCACCTCAGCAAGTACAACACTTTCCAGCCGTTTTTGTCCCCTGATGTCAACCACTGTATGGCTGAGTTTCAGCGGAATCCCGAAATCATCCAGGCACTGCACAATATTCCGCTTTAAACCTCCTGAATAGGGCATTAATTCAGCAACGACTTTTACTCTTGCCCCTTCCAGTGTCATGCGCCTTGCCATAATCAGACCAATATCCCCGGAACCAAGAATAACAACTTCCCGTCCCGGCAGAATACCTTCTATATTGATGAGCCGCTGCGCGGTTCCCGCAGAGTAAATTCCGGCAGGACGGCAGCCCGGAATATTCAGTGCTCCCCTGGGACGTTCCCTGCATCCCATAGCAAGAACCACAGCCTCTGCCTTTATCTCAAACAGTCCGTCCGTGCGGTTCATGGCTGTTACTACTTTTGAACTGGAAATATCCATAACCGTGGTATCCAGCTTATATGCAACGCCCAGTTCTTCTGCCTGGTCAATAAACCGCTGCGCATATTCGGGTCCGGTCAGTTCTTCTTTAAATGTATGTAAACCAAATCCATTATGAATACACTGGTTTAAAATTCCGCCAAGCTGATGGTCGCGTTCCAGAACCAGAATATTTTCTATTCCGTTCTTTTTTGCGGAAACCGCAGCAGCCAGTCCGGCAGGACCTCCGCCAATAATTACGATATCTACTGAGGAATACATGTTTCATCCTCCTGTGTACTTTCTTTACTGTATCCGCAGACCATATTGGAACAGCCCCCGCTTTTAGTCACGGCAGACTGCGGAATCTGACGTTCCCTGGCGATGATTTCCATTGTTTTCGGAGTACAGAAACCTGCCTGGCATCTTCCCATTCCGGCACGTGTCCGGCGTTTTACCCCGTCCATGGATTTCGCGGGAAGGATGCGCGTAAGTGCATCTGTAATTTCTCCCTCGCTAATCATTTCACAGCGGCAAACAATGTTGCCATACTCCGGTTTTTCCCTGATTAATGCGGCATATTCATCTTTTGACAGCTTCTTTGGATTCAGAATCCCTTTCCGCGTACTTTTAAACGCCGGGTTGAGGTCAGGTTTTAATAATCCTGATATAATTTCTGACACCCGGATTCCGATTGCCGGAGCGCTGGTAAGTCCCGGTGATTCGATTCCTGCGGCATCAACAAAACACGGAGCGTCTTCTGCCTCACCAATAATAAATTCGTGTTCGTCCTCATGGGCACGGTTTCCGCTGAATGATGTGATTACCCTGCGCAGCGGAAGGGACGGTACGGATTTTAAAGCCGACTTATTTACCTTTTCAAGTCCATCCGCTGTCGTATGAACCGCATCCTTATCTTCATAATCATCTGCGGTCGGTCCAATTAAAATATTGCCATGAACGGTCGGCGTAACCAGCACACCTTTTCCGTATTCATCCGGCAGCTGGAAAATTGTCCTGGAAACAACAGATTCCATTTTATCCAGCAGACAGTATTCCCCGCGCCTTGGTACGATATGAATTTTATGGCTGCTTACCATATTATGAAATTCATCTGCATATACCCCCGCAGCGTTTACGATACATCTTGTCTCTATGACTGTATCATTTTCATCTGTGAGCAGGTATCCTGATTTTGTACGGGAAATATTTTTAATTTTTGTATCAAACCGAAATTCAACACCATTCTCTGCCGCATTTTCTGCCATGGCAATATTCATGCCGAACGGACAGACAATTCCGGAAGACGGTGCATGGATTGCTGCAATTGCCTGATCTGATACATTTGGTTCCATGGCATGAAGTTCGGCTTTATTTAGAATACAAAGATCCGGTACTTTATTTTCCAGTCCCTGCCGGTACAAATCATCCAGCCTTGGTAAATCCTTTTCTGAAAAACAGAGAATCAGCGAACCGGTTCGTTGAAACTCAAAATCTAGTTCTTTGGAAAGAGGTTCCATTAACCTGTTTCCAAGAAGATTCATTTCAGCCATAAGAGAACCCGGCGTGCAGTCAATTCCGGAATGTACGATTCCACTGTTCGCCTTGGAAGTTCCGCAGCAGACGTCCTCCTCTTTTTCCACCACACATATATTTAGTTTATAACGCGATAATTCCCTTGCGCTGGCACATCCTGTTACTCCGGCGCCGATGATTACTACATCATACATTCTTATCTCCTGTTTTATGTTTAATATCTGATACACTGATATATACTTATCACAATTATTTTTAAACGACCATTCATTTATTATTACATTTTTAAATGATTGTAGCATGGGAAACTGACAGAATCAACAAAAACATTTTTTATTCCATGCAGTTACTTATTTGTAATTTTCTGTAAGTATGGTATACTTATTAATAGTACAAACATTTAATATTTCATTCAGGAAGGAGAACTGAATATGACTTTTGAACTTGTTTTTTCCCAGATTAAAAAAGCGTTAAAGGATGCAGACCCAGGTGTAATCGATGGCAAACTGGCAATTCAGATTACCCTTACCGGTTTAGGCGGGGGTACATTTTATATCGAAGTATTAAACGGACGGCTTTCTGTTGAACCTTACGATTATCACGACAGGGACGCTGCCCTGACAATTTCCGTCGGAGACTTCAAAAAGCTGGCAGATAAAAAACTGGACCCGGTAGAAGCTTTCAATTCCGGAAAACTGTTAGTCGACGGAAATATCGAAAAAGCACTGGAGCTGATAAAGCTGCTGGAAACAAGAAAATAATTTTTCATAACAGTCAGGTCATCATCTGCCGTAAAAATTTTATCGAGCAGGTGATGATTTTTTTATAAAATTACTCATTGTATTTCTTCTGATTATTAAATGACCTCTCTGTCAGACCTAATAATATGCATCCGATTCCATAACAAAGAATATCCTTTACATCAAAAGTGGAACCAATCAGGATACGTAAAAATGTATTGTGTTCCAGTCCAAGTACTGATACTATATCAAAATACTGTAAACATTCTACAACCACTGCAAATATAAAAACTATCATCGGCAGCCAGCTGAATTTTTCCGGCATAATAATTCTGACAAAACAGTAAATTACAATTACAACGAGTACATCCCCGACATATGGACGGATAAAACTGTCGTGTACAAATACCGCAATTAAAAACTCTATAACCAGAAATAAAATAAATGCAATGGCATATCCTGCTCTCCGTTTTATCTTACATTTCATTATTTTAACTGCAGCTCCACCGGACAATGGTCCGAACCCATAATTTCTGTATGGATTTTTGCATCTTCCATCTGTTCCTTCATGTTCTCTGAAACCAGAAAATAATCAATACGCCATCCTGCATTTTTCATTCTTGCCTGGAAACGGTAAGACCACCAGCTGTAGATACCTTCTGCATCCGGATAAAAATACCGGAAACTGTCGATAAATCCGCTTTCCAGAAGTTTGGTCATCTTCCCCCGTTCCTCGTCCGTAAATCCCGCATTATTATGATTTGTCTTTGGATTTTTTAAATCAATTTCACTGTGTGCTACGTTCATGTCCCCACAGACAATTACTCCCTTTTTTTCTTTCAGGGATAATAGGTATTCCCGGAATGCATCCTCCCATTCCATACGGTAACTGAGTCTCTTTAATTCGTTCTGCGAATTTGGAGTATAAACCGTTACAATAAAGAAATTTTCAAATTCCAGTGTTATCACACGGCCCTCATGATCATGTTCCTCGATATCAATTCCGTTATTTACACTAAGAGGTTCTGTCTTTGTAAAAACTGCCGTTCCGGAATATCCTTTCTTCTCTGCATAATTCCAGTACTGAAAGTATCCTGGTAAATCCAGCTGTATCTGTCCCTCCTGAAGTTTTGTTTCCTGCACGCAGAATATATCCGCATCCAGTTTTTCAAAATCCTCCATAAAATTTTTCTGCACACAGGCACGCAGACCATTTACATTCCATGATATCAGTTTCATTGCTTTCATTCCTTTCACTCCATGAAACGGAGTTTTATGTGAAACATATTTCAACACCTGACTTATATTATACCCGCTTCATAAATTCAAAGTCAAATACAAATCATGGTTCCAGATTAATATGTATATCTTCTTTTGGTTTCACGCGAAACACAATTTCATAATCCCGCACTTCCGTCGGTTCAAAGAATAACGGTGAATTTATCCTCTTTTCATAATAGGTGGACTTGCGGATTTTCCCTGCAAGGAAAATGGAAGTCGGACCATCTGCCCCGCCAATAACTGAAATACCGGCTGCCGCATCATCACCTGCTATCAGTTCAGGAGCATCCCCCTTTACCCGTGAACGGATAAAATATTCTTCTGATGGAAGCTTCGGTATGATTTTGTACCCGATAATTTCATAACAGGTTGGATAACGGAATCTGCCATCCATTTTGTTTAACAGTTTTTCACTCATTTTCTTCTGTTCCGGTGTCCCGAATGTAATCATATATTCTTTGTGATTTACCGGATTCATGAATGAACAGTATTCTTCCTTCTGCTCATATTCTAAATGAAATACCTCGCCAACCCTGTTGACGCGTCCGGCTTCCATTGTGAGTTCAATATCTGACAGCGAATATTCCCGTTTTCTTCTCCAGCCTTTGTTCCACGTGAAACTCCACCGGAAAATTACATACCCCATATCAGGATTCATTCCATATTCCCTGATTATTTCTTCTGCTTTCGGATCATTTGGACATGCCCCCTCATTTTCTGAAAAAACAGAAACCGGATAATAACAGATGGAACTCCCCCTGCGTGATATCAGTTTTCTTCCATGTAAATACATTTTTGGAGTAATGTCACATACACCTGGATTTTCCTCCTGCAGCTGTTCAAATAATTCTTCCGGAATTTCAATCTCACCATCTTCATACTGGGATATTTCCTTTTCCCATTTTTTCTGAAACTCCTGCAGTTCACCAGGATTGATTTCCTTGCAGAAATCCATGGTTAATCCTTCTTTAAATTCATAAATGGAAAGAATATTCCACCTGTCATTATCCCACAGAAACAGTTTGTTTACTGGTATTTCCTTTTCCGGTTTCTTCTGATTCTCGCTGTTTCCAAAAAATCCCTCAAAATATACGTCCATAATCTTTCCTTCCGATACGTATTCTCAGCTGTTTTTATAATAACTTCTGTCTGGTTTTTAACATTCAGGCAGATATCTGTTACACTGGTTTTTCTAAAAAACCATAATTAACTTGTTTCACGGGAAACATTACTCAAAATCACAACATATCATTTACCGCCTTTTGAACAAGCTGCCAGGCAATACTACCTTTTTTAAGTTTCTCCGGTGCATCTTTCACTGAAACCCATTCCGCAGAATCCACTTCAGAAGATAAAGTAAAGTCCGCCTTTTTTACGCATGCCATATATCCAATCATCAGCATTTCTTTTTTGTCATAAGGAAAAGTCTTTATAAACTGCAGCTGTTCCACATCAAGTCCTAGTTCCTCTTTTACTTCCCGAATCACAGTTTCTTCGGCACTCTCTCCAATTTTCATCACACCTGCCACACAGACATAACTGGTTTTTGATACATAATCCTGACGCAGCAATGCAATTTCCTGATACTCATTAAATACTGCGCAGATTACCGAAGTGGTAAACATATCCCATAAAGGAACCTTACACTTCTCGCAGTATGGAATTCTCCCCTCATCACCAATTTCTTTTTTTACTAACTTTGTGCCGCAATGCGGACAATATGTAAATCTCATATTTACTTTCTCCATTTACACTATAACAACTATTGCACTATTTTGATTCAATAATAAAATCTCCATAATTCAATAAACAATGGTTGCCGTCCGGCTTTGTATATTCTTCCCAGTATGAAGTATCTTCTGTTTCATTATCAATCATAATTCGATAACTGCTAAATCCACCTCTGCTTTCAATAAAGGGTAAAGAAATAAAATTATATCTGTCAGCCTTATCAATCTGGAAATTCTGCAACAATGATAACCACCCCAGTGCTTTATCCAGTTGCTGCAGATTTTTCAGCTGTTCTTTGTGACCTTCCTTAAGTACAGAAACAATATACAGTCTTTCCTCTTCCAATTTTTTTATCGCATAATCCATATCCCATTCTCCAGACATTTATACATCACTTATGATAAATTTATTTAAAAATTTAACTCTCTTAGAAAACTTGAAATAACTTCTTTTAGCAAGAATCAAACCTTAAAAACAACAGAACTGTGGAGTATTTTCTTACAGCAATCGCTAATTATCTATAAAAACTCATCTGATTATTACCACCCAAAAATAAAAACATTGTATTTTTATCAAAAATTCAACAGTACTATGATACATTTTTGCATTTAAAAAATATTTCTAACAGCATGTGAAACTAATTTTCAAAAAATGTTTCACGTGAAACATTAACTGTGTAACATCCAAAATCCTGTGTTTTATTTCATAGCAAAAAACAAAATATTGTACCCACAATCCATAAATCATACCGAAAAAGGGAATGTTTCACGTGAAACATTCCCTGACATATTAGAAAATCATAACTGAATCATATTATTACGAATTGCAAAAACAGCTGCCTGTGTACGGTCTGTTACTTCCAATTTTTTAAATATATTCGATACATGATTCTTCACAGTGCGTTCACTTATTTGAAGTTTTTCTGCAACTTCTTTATTATACATTCCAATTGCTAACAATTTTAATACTTCCAGTTCTCTTCTGGTTAAACTTTCTATCTTTCCTTCGTCCTTATTTTTTTCTATCATTTTTGAATTTAAAACTGGTATAAGGCTAGGCTGAATATAATCTTCTCCAGCTGCTACAGAAAAAATAGCCTTTTTCAACTCAGAAGATTCCGAATCTTTTAAAATATAACCGTTCGCTCCAATATCAATAGCCTTTATCAGATATTCAACCTCATTATGTACCGTCAGAATAAGAACACGCAATTTTGATTTATTTTCTTTTAAAATCTGTAATACCTCAAGTCCATTTTTCTTTGGCATATTTATGTCCAGTAAAAGTACATCAGGCGAAACAGATCTTAACTTTTTTAAACAGTCTTCCCCATCCACTGCCTCTTCTATAACTTTTATATCTCCATCCAGCTCCAGCAAATTTTTCAATCCTTCACGAATCATCGAATGGTCATCTGTGATCATAATATTAACTGTCATAATTCTATTTATCCTCCTTAGATTTAGGTATGGTAACCACAATAGAACAGCCATTTCCCAGACCCGATTTTATTTCTATTTTTCCAGAGAGAAGATATACTCTCTCCTTCATCATAGATAAACCGAATCCGGAATTATCATCCCTCGATGTCTCTGGTATTTTATCTATATCAAATCCTTTTCCATCATCCGTAATCGTCAATATTATTTTTGTTCCAAGATAATACAGCTTTACCTCAAGTACAGAAGCGTCCGCATGTTTCAATGCATTATTACATGCCTCCTGAATTACACGGAGCAAAGTAATCTGTACAACACTGTCTATCTGGTAAGGCTCCCCCTCCACGATATAACTGCATTTCACTTTATGAAAACTGTTAAACTTATCAAGCGTTCTCTCTACTGTTATATCAAATCCAATATCATCAAAAGACATTGGTCTGAGATCGTAAATCATTTCCCTTGTATCATCTATAATATTGCGAAGGGTTTTTCCAATTGTAAAAAGTTCCAGCTTACATCTTACTGGATCATTATCAAGTATCTTTTTGCATAATTCTGTTTTATGTACAATTGCAGTAAGATTCTGTGTTGTGAAATCATGAAGCTCCCGTGCAATTCTCTGTCTTTCCGTTTCAACACTTCTTAATATAGCCAGCTTTCTGTCATATATGTCTTCCTCTGGAACAAAATCATCCATCTGCTCCATTACCCTGATAACACTTGTAATTTCATCAATTTTAAAATTGATTTCACCAAGCTGTTCCTGAAGCTTTAAAATATTTTCAGTTTCAGCTTTCTGTGCTTCCTGAAGCTCTGAAATTTTTTTACGGTTAAAAGCATTTGAAGTTGTTTCGCGGGGTGTAAATGCTTCATAATTTGGGTCACTTGTATTTTCAAGCAGTTCAATAAATTTATCGTTTTCTTTCAATTTATTTTCACAGGATTTTATCTGTTCGGAAATACGCTCTTTCTGTTCAAAAAACTCCTGCCTTGTTTTTTCCAAGTATTTTCTTACCATTTTTACTCCAAACACACGTTCGACAAATTATGTTACAAAAGTACTATTATATTATTCTATTATAAAACATTTTTTCTTTAAAAAAAAGCAATAAATAAAAATTAATTGTATAATGAAGCAAAAATGACTATAATATTATTATGAGCACTCGCTCACAGAAATAAAAGAGGAGGGTTACTATGAAAAAAAGTACAAAAAAAGTATTGTTTCTCACATCTGCTGCTTTTGCAGGTATGTACGCATACAACAGATTCGTAGCAACCACATCTACGAAAAAGAACATGCTTCCAACAAAGGACGGAGCGTACTATTCCTGGAAACAGGGCAATGTTTTTTATACCAAACTTGGCTCAGGAAGCCCTGTTCTCCTTGTTCATGATACTAATTCCGCTAGTTCATCCGTAGAGTGGTCAAAAATTACAAAAAGACTGCTGAAAAATCACACCGTTTATACCATTGATCTTTTGGGATGCGGTCTTTCTGATAAACCAGGCGTCAGCTATACAAACTACATGTATGTCCAGCTGATTACTTCTTTTATCAAAAATGTGATTGGTTCAAAAACTGATATTGTTGCATCCAATATGTCAGGTTCATTTGTGATTATGGCAAACCACATGGATGAGTCCATAATTAACAAAATTATTTTAATTAATCCTGTCTCCATGAAAACCCTGTCTTATATACCAGACAGTCAGAGTAAATTTAAACAGGTTGTCTTAAACCTTCCATTGATTGGAACATTTATATATAACCTGCTTATGAATCAGATCAGGATTAATGACCAGTTCCGGAAAACATACTTTTTCCAGTCCCGGCTGGTTTCCTCAAAAATCGAGGATGCTTTTTACGAGGCAGCACATATGGACAACAGCAGCGGAAAATACCTCTACTCCAGCATTCTCGGAAATTACATGAATGCAGACTTATCGCATGCCCTCAAAAAACTGGATAAACCTGTTTATGTGATTGGAAGCAGAGATATTAACAACAACCTTAAAACAATAGATGAGTACCGCAGGCTTAATTCCAAAATGGAAATTACTTATATTTCAAACTGCAGACTTTATCCGCATCTGGAAAATCCAAGAAAGGTATGCCAGATTATTGAATCAGTACTGGCAAAGTAATCTGAATTAATAACATTTTGATGAAACAAGGTGTTTTCCAGATAATAAAAAATCTTCTGTAATCATTATGGACTACAGAAGATTTTTTTAATACAAAAATAACCCTGGTATTTTGTACTTTTGCAGAATCCCTTTGTTTTAAGCGGTTTTTATTTAAAATAGTATATTTTTTCCGCTTTTATTTCTGTAAAAAAGTTTATTTTACAATGGTTCTTTTGCAGGTGTTCCGGCTTTTCTTGGATACTTTTTCGGTGTAGGCTTCTTTTTCTCAATTATAACAAATGCACGTCTGGATGTTCCCAGTTCAAATTTCTTTACTTTTTTAATTCTCCCCCCCAGCAGATGAACGGATGATTTAGCCGCCTCTACCTCTTCATCACAGTCTGCTCCTTTATAGGAAACAAAATTTCCATTTTCCTTTACAAAAGGAAGACAGTATTCCGTAAGAGTAGACAAATTAGCAACTGCACGAGAAACACATAAATCAAACGATTCCCGAAATTCCTTTTTACGCGCTAAATCCTCTGCCCTGCCATGAACAGTATCCACATCGTTTAAACCTGTTTTTTCGATTACTTCATTCAAAAATAGAATTCTCTTATTTAATGAATCCGCCAGAATCATCCGAAGCTGCGGAAAAACAATTTTAAGCGGAATACCTGGAAAACCCGCTCCCGTACCCAGGTCAATCATCGACATTTCCTGGTTTAAATCAAACGCATATGCTAAAGAAAGACTATCTGCAAAATGCTTTTCAAATACTTCGTCAAAATCTGTAATTGCTGTCAGATTCATCACTTTATTTTTTTCAACCAGCATCTCATAATATGTAATAAATTTTTCTATCTGGTCTTCTGTGAGTGAAATATTCATTTTTCTTATTTCATTCAGAAATTTTTCAACATGATATCCCATGTTACTCTCCTTTCCCATCATCCAGACCAGATAAATTTGATTCATCAGGATTAAGTTTATAAAAAAGTTCCGGATTAGAATATTTTAACTGTTCAAGATATACCAGTAAAACAGATACATCCGCAGGAGTCACACCGGAAATCCTTCCGGCCTGTCCAATATTCAACGGCTGAAACTCATTCAGCTTCTGCTGGGCTTCAATCCTGAGACCGGAAACTTCACAGTAATCAAAATTCTCAGGCAGTCTTTTTTTCTCAAGTTTTTTAAACTTTTCAACCTGTTTGATCTGTCTGGTAATATATCCTTCATATTTAATCAGAATATTTACCTGTTCAATAACTTCATCCGGAAGTTTTTGTCTGTTCTCATCAATTTCAGCAAGCTTCTCATAATCCAGCTCCGGCCGCCTGATTAAATCAGACAGCATTGTACCTGTATTAAGAGGAATGCTGCCATATGATTCCAGCAGTTTCTGAACCTTTTCATTTGCCCCGATTTTAACAGAATTTACTCTTTTAATCTCCTGCTCAATCATCTGCTCTTTCTGACATATCCAATCATAACGTTCCTTTGAAATCAGTCCGATTTCGTATCCAATTTTAGAAAGCCGTAAATCCGCGTTATCCTGGCGTAAAAGTAAACGATATTCCGCTCGTGAAGTCATCATGCGGTAAGGTTCGCGGTTTGATTTTGTAACAAGATCGTCAATCAGGACTCCGATATACGCCAGGGACCTGTCTAAAACCAGAGGCTCTTTTCCCTTTATTTTCATTGCCGCATTAATTCCGGCTATCAGTCCCTGGCCTGCAGCTTCCTCATAACCGGAACTGCCATTAAACTGTCCGCCGCTGAACAGCCCCTGTATTTTTTTAAATTCAAGTGTCGGATAAAGAAGGTTTGCATCAATACAGTCATATTCAATTGCATATGCATTACGGACAATCTTTGCATTTTCCAGTCCCGGAAGCGTCCGGTACATGGCATACTGCACATCCTCAGGAAGTGAAGAAGACATCCCTCCAACATACATTTCATTTGTACTAAGTCCTTCCGGCTCAATAAATATCTGGTGCCTGTCCTTATCTGCAAATTTAACCACTTTATCCTCAATGGATGGACAGTACCTTGGACCGGTACCTTCTATGATTCCGGCATAAATTGGTGAACGGTCCAGATTATTACGAATAATTTCATGTGTCTTTTCATTTGTATATGTCAGCCAGCAGGAAGCCTGTTCAATCTGCACATCTTCCGGATTTGTTGTAAATGAAAAAGGAACTACCCTCTCATCCCCGAACTGCTCTTCCATTTTTGAAAAATCCAGACTTCTCTTATCCATCCGTGCCGGTGTTCCTGTTTTAAAACGCCTGGTTTTAATTCCATGTTTTAACAGCGAATCTGTCAGATAATTTGCAGCCGATAATCCATTTGGTCCCGTATGCATAATCATCTCACCTGTCAGACAGCGGGCATTCAGATACGTGCCTGTACATAAAATAACAGCCTGACACCGGTAGACAGCTCCCGATACAGTCCTGACACCAGTAATCTTCTGATTCTCATTTTCCACATATTTGTCATCAGAAAAGAAATAATCCTTATTTGTAAGAATTTCCGAAACTTCAGCCTGACGGATAGTCAAATGGTCGGTATTCTGCAGTGTTTTACGCATTTCCTTCGTATATTCCGTTTTATCTGCCTGCGCGCGGAGAGAATGTACAGCCGGTCCCTTGGATTTATTTAACATTTTTGACTGTATAAACGTCTTATCAATGTTTTTTCCCATTTCTCCGCCAAGGGCGTCAATTTCCCTTACCAGATGTCCCTTGGAACTTCCCCCAATATTTGGATTACACGGCATAAGGGCAATACTGTCAATACTGACCGTAAATATAATGGTTTCAAGACCAAGCCTTGCACATGCGAGCGCCGCTTCACACCCGGCATGTCCTGCCCCGACTACCACAACATCATAAGTTTCTTCGATATAGGAACATCTTTTTTCAGTATTGTTTTCCTTCATTTTCAGACTATTGCCTATCCTTTCTTAATTTAACAAATTAAAAAATGTTTCATTATCTTCATCTATTAAAATGATTAATATTATTTACCCATACAAAACTTTGAGAAAATCTCATCCACAAGATCATCATCCACAGACTCACCAATAATTTTTCCAAGCTCTTCATACGCATCCATTAAATCAATGGAATACATATCCTCCGGCATCCCGTCCTCAATACTTTCCATTACATGATGCAGACATTCCAGTGAAATCTGTAAAGATGTCTTTTGTCTGATATTAATTGCAAAGACTTCATCATTAAAAGTAACTTCACCCCGAAAGAACATTTCTTTAATGGTATCCTCAAGTTCTTCCATTCCCTGGTGTTCCTTTGCCGAAATTGGAATAACGACTTTATCAATATGTCTTTTTATATCATTAAGACTCACTTTAATGTCCAAATCAGACTTATTAAGCAGAATAATTGTCTGCTTATCCTGAAGCATTTCCATAATTTCATAATCACTGTCATCCAGTTCAGCAGAGGCGTCAATCACATAAATCACTAAATCCGCCTGTGCGGCATATTTTCTTGCTCTGTCCACACCAATCTTTTCGACAACATTATCTGTCTTTCTTATTCCAGCCGTGTCCATCACATTTAACGTAATTCCATTCAGGTTTATCTGTTCTTCCAGGACGTCACGGGTGGTACCGGCAATTTCTGTTACGATTGCCCTCTCTTCCCCCACCAGAATATTAAGCAGGGAAGACTTGCCTGCATTCGGTTTACCCACAATTACAGTGTTGATACCCTCTTTTAATATACGCCCATTATCAAAGGATTCCAACAGTTTTTCTATCTTTTTTATCTCATTATCCACAACAATGTGTATGGATTGTGGATAACTTTCCAGGGATATATGTTCCGGATCATCCAGCGCTGATTCAATAAAAGCAATTTCATGAAGTATCCTTCCGCGAATTTCTTTTATCTCCTGACACACTGCCCCTTTAAGCTGGTTCAGTGAACTCTTAAGCGCAAAATCATTTTTCGCATTTATTATATCAATCACTGACTCTGCCTGTGTCAGGTCTATTCTGCCATTTAAGAATGCACGCCTGGTAAATTCACCAGGTTCCGCTGGTCTTGCTCCTGAGCGGATAATAATTTCAAGAATTCTCTTCATCACATAAACACCGCCATGGCAGTCGATTTCCACTGTATCTTCCCTCGTATAGGAATTAGGGGCCTTCATTAAAAGAACCATCACTTCATCCACAAGTTTGTTATCATCATAAATATATCCATAATGAACCGTATGACTATCACATTCACTCAGTTTTTTATGACCATATTTGGAATGATAAACTTTATCTATAATTGCAAGGGATTCCTCTCCGCTCATACGGATAATTCCAATTCCCGATGGTGACATTGCTGTTGCAATTGCAGCGATAGTATCTGAATGCATCTGTTATCCTCCTACAGACAAAAGGTGAATACCCAGCCGGATATTCACCCTTTGAAATAACTATTATCTTTTACTTCTTTAATGTTACAACCACATATCTGTTAGGTTCATCCCCTTCACTATGTGTAACAACATAACGGTCATTCTGCAAAGCTGAATGAATGATTCTTCTCTCAAAAGGATTCATTGGCTCAAGGGAAACCGGACGCTTTGTACGTTTCACCTTGGATGCAATATTCCTTGCAAGATTTTCCAGAGTATCTTTTCTTCTCTTGCGGTAATTTTCTGTATCAAGCTTTACCTTATAATACTCTTCGGATTCCTTGTTTACTGCAAGACTGGTAAGATACTGGAATGCATCCAGGGTTTGTCCTCTTTTACCAATCAGGATTCCCATATCATCACCCTTTAACTCAATATCAATGATATGCTCATCCTCATTTACATCAATCAGAATCTCAACTTCCATATCCATTGTTTTAAATACGGAATCCAGAAAATTCCTTGCGGATCCTTCCGTAGAATATTTCCTGCGCGCCCTGATAACAGCATCCTTGCTTCCAATTCCCAAAAATCCGGAACTTCCTTTATCAATCACTTCATATTCAATCTGATCACTTGTTGTTCCAAGCTCAATACATGCCTGGGTAACAGCCTCATCAACACTTTTGGCAGAAAACTCTTTATAATCCATTAGAATACCCCCTTTTAATGATTATTCCTTTGATTAAAATCCTGTACAAGATTTGCTTTTGCAGCAAGACTGCCAGGCTTTGCTGTCGATTTCATTGACTTTGCCTTTTCAAGTTCCAGTTCCTGGTTGGCAGTAGACACGTTTGTGTTAGCTTTTGAACCAATGGATTTTGTGTTAATCTGTGCTGCCTGACGAATCTGTTCTTCGCTGATGCCAAGTTTTTCTCTTTTTTTCTTTGCTTTTTCCTGGTTCTGCAGGATCAGCTCGTCCAAATCAATCTTTTCAAAATGTTTATTGATAATAAACTGCTGTACTGCCCTGACTACAGAACTTGCCACCCAGTAAACACCCAGACCTACCGGAACTGTAAAACATAAAAACAGGGAAAAGAGCGGCATAATCGTATTCATGCTCTTCATCTGTCTTGCCATTGCATCATTTGAATCAGCAGATGCTGTAGTAGGCATCAGTTTAATATTTACAACCTGGGTCAGATAGGAAATTACTGGTATCAGTGCAGCAAGAAAAACAAATCCCCAGTGGCTGCCAACATTTTCCCTGATAATGCTAAACGGAGTATCTGATATATTAAGCCCAAACATATAGTTATAATGGCTCATACGCTCCATCGTACCGGAAATTGCATCCTGCAGATTTGGAAACTGCTCAGCCAGCGTTTTCACGCCTTCTGCCGTACTGTTCCATGCAGCGGACGGCAGCTTGTATAAAATATCAATAATAAAATTCCTCTGTGCCTCACTTCCTGCTCCTGCAAAAGTTTCAGCAACATTGGATGCATTCAGCCCGCTGGAAGTTACTGTATTAAATCCTTCCATCATTTCGGAAAGCTTTTCCGTAAATCCGTTTGTACTTATAATTCCATCAACCAATGTTGTGTAAGAAGATTTAATACTTCCAACATACGCCGGAATATTATAAAACACACGGTAAAGCGCCAGCAGAATCGGCGTCTGAATCAAAAGCTGTACACAGCTTCCTGTCATTGAAACACCATACTTCTGGTATACAAGCTGTGTTTCCTGATTCATTGCCATCATGGATTCCTGATCCTTGCGGTTTTTATATTTTGCCTGAATCGCCTGAATTTCCGGCTGCATTTTCTGCGAAAGCTTGGAAAATTTCTGCTGCTTAATGGTAAGCGGAAGCAGGCACATATAAATGAGTAACGTCATGATTACAATTGCAAGCGGTATACTGTCTATTGTGCCGCCTGACAAATTGTAGATAATATCGTATATCCCGCTCATAATCCATCCCAGGATTTTTGCAATCGGTCCTAGGATTTTACCGGGATATGCTGTCAATTCAATGACTGGCATAATAACCTCCATTCATAACAAAAATTATGGAACCGGATCATATCCACCCTTGGAAAACGGATTGCACCTTAAAATTCTCCATACAGCCAGTGCCCCTCCCCGAATCGCGCCGTATTTTTCCACTGCTTCCAGTCCATAGCAGGAGCAGGTCGGATAATAAGGACATCTGGTTGATTTCATGGGAGATAAATATTTCTGATACAATTTAATGATTCCAATCATAAATTTTTTCAACACAATTCCATCTTCTTTTCTTTCTTAATTCATTTCCTTACTGATAATCTTATGAAGGCTTCCCAGATGCCGGATGGCTTTGTCTATATCATGAAAAGACGCATCTTTTGCACCTGCCCTTGCAATCACCACAATGTCCAGTCCATTGCGAAACCTATCCTCCATAAGTCTGTAACTCTCCCGAACCAGGCGAGTTACCCGATGTCTGACAACACTGTTTCCAACTTTTTTACTAACAGATATACCTAATCTGTTTTTTTCCGTATGATTTTCCAGTATATACATGACAAGCAGTCTGTTTGCACGGGATTTCCCCTTTTTGTATACAGTCTGGAAATCACGGTTTTTCTTCAATGATTCCGAAAATTTCATTTCAAATTCTCCTCTTAAGATATATCATAAAAGAAGAAAAGACCACAATATTGTGGCCTAAGCTGATAATTTCTTTCTGCCTTTTAATCTTCTTGCAGCCAATACCTTTCTGCCGCTTGCAGTACTCATTCTTTTTCTAAAACCATGAACCTTGGATCTCTGTCTCTTTTTTGGTTGGTATGTCATCTTCATTCTTGTCCACCTCCTCATTACAAAAACATCAATAGAAATTATATATCATAAAACCTCTCCAAGTCAAGTAAAATCAGGGTTTTTTAAAAATTTAATAACTTGGATACAAAATATAATATTCCTTTTTTTCCAACTACTATATATGGTATTACCATCAAAAAAGTTATCCTCATTGCGTGGATAACTTGTGGATAATCTGTATATATTCCATGGATAAAAACGAATAAATCACTCCAGACCAGAAAAATGCGGGTCTATAACTTTTCTGCACGATAAACACGCTTTAAACGTTGATTTAAAGGTCAAAATAGTGTACTATAGTATATGTAGGATTATGGAAAAATATCCTCTTTTTATAGAAAAGCGTGGAGATAAGGAATTTAATGGATAAAATTATCGAAAAATGGGATGAAATACTAAATACCGTTAAAAAAGAATACGAGATCAGTGATGTTTCTTTCGATACGTGGATTCGTCCTTTGGAAGTTTTTGCAGTTGAAGGCAATATTCTTTATATATTAGTGCCTTCCGAACAGATGGCACTGGGCTATATTTCAAAGAAATACCTGGCACCCCTCCGCGTTGCTATTGTTGAAATTACAGAAATTGAATATGAGATAAAGTTTATTCTTCCGGATGAAGCAAAAAAACTCAAGGTGGAACACAAACCCCTGAAAAAATCACAGAGTATTACGGGAGATAACTCAAACCTGAATTCTAACTATACATTTGATACCTTTGTCGTTGGAAACAACAACCGGTTTGCCTACTCTGCATCCCTTGCAGTGGCAGAATCACCAGGTGAAGCATACAACCCCCTCTATATATACGGAGGACCGGGGCTTGGAAAAACACACCTGATGCATTCCATCGGTCATTTTGTTCTTAACCAGAACCCGGACTCAAAAGTAATCTACGTTACCTCAGAAGAATTTACAAATGAAGTAATTGAATCCATCCGTAACGGTAACGCTTCCTCAATGACGAAATTCCGTGACAAATACCGCAAGGTTGACGTCCTGATGATTGATGATATTCAGTTTATTATCGGTAAAGAAAGTACGCAGGAAGAATTTTTCCACACATTCAACGCCCTGCAGGCACAGGGCAAACAGATTATACTGACCTCTGACCGGCCTCCGAAGGAGATGGAAACTCTGGAAGAACGAATCCGTTCCCGCTTTGAATGGGGACTGATGGCTGATATTGGTATTCCTGATTATGAAACACGTATGGCAATTCTTCGTAAAAAAGCCGAATCTGACAGTTTTGAAATTGATGATGAGGCACTAAGTTACATAGCAAATAACATAAAATCCAATGTCAGGGAACTGGAAGGTGCATTAAACAAACTTCTTGCATACAACAACCTGGTACATCTTCCTATCAACAGGGAAATTGCAGAAAAAGAACTTGCAAACATTATTACACCGGATGAACCAAGGGAAATCACCCCGCAGCTTATCATAGAAGTTGTATCTGAACATTACCATATATCAGTTGACCAGATGATTTCCAAAACAAGAAGCAGTAATGTTGCCAAACCCAGACAGGTAGCCATGTATCTGTGCAAAACCATGACAGAGTGTCCGCTTGATACAATAGGAGCCCTGCTTGGAGGACGTGACCATTCCACAATTATACATGGAATCAAAAAAGTCACAGCAGAATACAACAGCAATGAAACCATCCGAAATACCATAGAAACCATTAAGAAAAAGATAAATCCGAATTAGTTTCTTCCTATTATAATAAGAATCTTTTTCAACATATTCACGTTTATCCACAGTGGACAGACTGTGAAAACACAGGTTTAACCTTTTCTTTATGATAAACAGTCAACTGACTTGTCCAGATTATCCCTCTGGTTTTCACAGGATTTAAAGCTGGTTATCAAGTCGTTAAAAGCTTTACCCTTAAGGCTTTGCAGAGGTTTTTCACATGTGAACAGCCCCTATTATTATTATTACGGATATCTATTTATATTTATTTAAACCAGGAAGGAGTTTTCAAATGAAACTGATCTGTTCAAAAGCGAACCTGCTGCGTGGAGTTAATATTGTATCCAAAGCGGTTCCAACCCGTACTACAATGGCTATCCTTGAGTGTATTCTTATCGATGCATCAGCCTCTGAGATAAAATTAATGGCAAACGACATGGAACTTGGAATCGAAACAAGAATCGAGGGAGAAATTTCAGAACGGGGTGTCATTGCACTTGATGCAAAGATATTTTCAGAAATTGTCCGTAAGCTTCCGGACAGTGAAGTAGTCATTGAAACAGATTCCTCTTTCCGTACAGTGATTTCCTGTGAGAAGGCAAAGTTCAACATCGTTGGTAAATCAGGGGATGATTTTTCCTATCTGCCTTATATTGAGAAAAATGAATCTATCGTGATTTCGCAGTTTACATTAAAAGAAGTTATCCGGCAGACGATTTTCTCAATTGCAGATAATGACAATAACAAGCTGATGACAGGAGAGCTTTTTGAAATCAACGATAACCAGCTCAAAGTGGTTTCACTGGATGGCCACCGTATTTCCATCCGCAACATTGAGCTGAAAAATAACTACGACCATAAAAAAGTAATTGTTCCGGGGAAAACCCTGCAGGAAATCAGCAAAATCGTTCCGGGCGGGGTGGAAGATGACGTGATGATTTATCTTGCAAATAACCACATCGTGTTTGATTTCGATACTACAACCGTTGTTTCCCGTTTGATTGAAGGGGAATATTTCAAGATAGACCAAATGTTTTCTTCCGATTACGAAACAAAGGTAAAAATAAACAAAAAGGAACTTCTGGACTGTATCGACCGTGCTACTCTTCTTGTAAAAGAAGGGGACAAGAAACCGATTATCATGAACATAACGGAAGGAAGCATGGAACTAAAGATTAATTCCTTTATTGGTTCCATGAATGAAGAGATTGATATTGAGAAAGATGGAAAAGATATCCTGATTGGGTTTAATCCGAAATTCTTTATAGATGCACTCCGGGTAATTGATGAGGAAGAAGTAAGCCTTTATATGGTGAATCCAAAGGCGCCTTGTTTTGTAAAGGATGACCAGGGAAAATTTATTTACCTGATTCTTCCGGTAAATTTCAATAACGTGTAAACTTAATTACTTTTTATAATCATTCCAGAAATCAGGAGAATATATGATTACAGTAAATATCAGACAGGAAGATGAATATATCAAACTTGGACAGGCGCTGAAAAAGGCGTCGCTTGTCGGGTCCGGCGTGGATGCAAAGATGTTTATTCAGGACGGACAGGTCCAGGTAAACGGACAGACGGAATTACAGCGCGGAAAAAAATTGTATCATGGGGATGTTGTCACTTTTAATGGAGAGACAATTCAGATTGTTAAATGATTATTAAGTCCATTGAACTTCGTAATTACAGAAATTATGAGGAACTAGATATTCATTTTGACAGTCATACCAATATTCTGTATGGGGATAATGCCCAGGGTAAAACAAATATTCTGGAAGCGGCTTATATGAGCGGGACAACAAAATCCCATAAAGGCAGCCGTGACAAAGAAATCATTCGCTTTAACCAGAACGAATCCCATATAAGGACGATAGTCCGCAAAAATGAAAAAGACTACCAGATTGACATGCATCTTCGTAAAAATGGTGCAAAGGGAGTAGCAATTAACAAAATTCCAATCAAAAAGGCAAGCGAAATTTTTGGAATACTGAATATTGTATTCTTTTCGCCAGAGGATCTGAATATTATAAAAAACGGTCCTTCGGAAAGAAGAAGATTTATTGATTTAGAACTGTGTCAGCTGGATAAACTGTATTTGTCAGATTTATCCAGTTATCACAAAATTTTAAACCAGAGAAACAGGCTTTTAAAAGATATCTGCTACAGACAGGAATTAATTGACACGCTTCCGGTGTGGGATGCACAGCTTCTTTCATATGGCAGAAATATCATAAAAAAACGCAGACAGTTTGTGGAAGAACTGAATGAAATTATTACAGAAATCCATTCAAAGATTTCCGGCGGAAAAGAGCATCTGGTACTGAAATATGAACCAAGCATTGATGATATTTTTTTTGAAGATGAGCTGATGCGTGCAAAAAACAAAGATTTGAAGATTTGCCAGACAACCGTAGGACCGCACAGGGATGATTTGCTATTTTCCATAGAAAATGTTGATATCCGCAAATACGGTTCGCAGGGACAGCAGCGTACTTCGGCACTTTCTTTGAAATTATCAGAAATAGACCTGGTGAAGAGGTCAATCAATAATACACCGGTTCTGTTACTTGACGACGTATTATCCGAACTTGACAGCAGCAGGCAGAATTATCTGCTGAACAGTATTACCGATATACAGACAATTATCACATGTACCGGATTAGAGGAATTTGTGAGAAACCGCTTTGAGATTAACAGGATTTTCCAGGTAGTAAACGGGAAGGTCTTTGAAAAAGTGAGTGAGGTATAATATATAAATATAGTTTTTCATCCATTGGATGAGGAGGAAATTCATGAGCAAAGAAGTAAAAAGCAGTCAGGAATATGGAGCTGATCAGATTCAGATACTGGAAGGACTTGAAGCGGTACGCAAAAGACCGGGAATGTATATTGGAAGTACTTCTGCAAGAGGTCTGCACCATCTGGTATATGAGATTGTGGATAATGCGGTTGATGAAGCACTGGCGGGGTACTGTGATAATATTGAGGTAACAATTGAAGAAGATAATTCCATTACTGTACTGGATGACGGACGCGGTATTCCGGTCGGTATGAACCACAAGGCAGGAAAATCGGCACTTGAGGTTGTATTTACCGTGCTTCATGCGGGCGGAAAATTCGGCGGCGGAGGATACAAAGTATCCGGCGGCCTGCACGGCGTTGGTGCATCAGTTGTAAATGCGCTTTCAAACTGGCTGGTTGTAGAGGTATATAAGGACGGAAAAGTTTACCAGCAGAGCTATAAACGTGGAAAACCGGATGGAAATGTACATGTGACGGGGGATTGTGATCCTGAACTTCATGGAAGCAGGATACATTTTATGCCGGATGAAACTATTTTTGAAGAAACCATTTTTGATTATACCACATTAAAGCAGCGTCTCCGCGAAACAGCATTTCTTACCAAAGGACTGCGTATTGTGCTGATTGACAAGAGGGAAGACAGCAGACATAACCATGAATTTCATTATGCAGGCGGTATCAAGGAATTTGTAAAATACTTAAACCGTGGAAAAGAACCGCTTTACAAACATGTGATTTACTGTGAAGGAAGCAAGGACGGGGTTTATGTTGAGGTTGCCATGCAGCACAACGATTCCTATAATGACTCAACCTTCAGCTTTGTAAATAATATTATCACGCCGGAGGGCGGGACACATCTTGCAGGATTCAGGAATGCAATGACAAAAACATTTAATTCCTATGCAAGGGAAAAGAAAATAATCAAAGAAAACGATGCTGCACTGTCCGGTGATGATATCAGGGAGGGACTGACCGCGATTATCAGTATCAAAATCGAAGAACCGCAGTTTGAAGGACAGACCAAGCAGAAACTTGGAAACAGCGAGGCAAGGGGTGCGGTGGATTCCGTTGTAACAGAACAGCTTACCTATTTTCTGGAGCAGAATCCTGACATTGCAAAGAATATTTGTGAAAAATCCCTTCTGGCACAGCGGGCAAGGGAAGCGGCAAGAAAAGCAAGGGACCTAACAAGAAGAAAGACGGCATTGGAAGGAACGGCGCTTCCGGGTAAGCTTGCTGACTGCTCCGATAAAGATCCAAGCAAATGCGAAATATTTATTGTCGAGGGAGATTCCGCAGGCGGATCTGCGAAAACAGCAAGAAGCCGGGCAACACAGGCAATTCTTCCTCTTCGCGGCAAAATCTTAAATGTGGAAAAGGCAAGACTTGACCGGATTTATGACAATGCAGAAATAAAATCCATGATTACAGCTTTTGGAACAGGCATTCATGAGGATTTTGACATTAACAAGCTGCGTTACCACAAGATTATTATTATGACGGATGCCGATGTGGACGGGGCACATATTGCCACTCTTATGCTTACATTTCTGTACCGCTTTATGCCGGAACTGATTAAGCAGGGACATGTGTACTTAGCCACTCCGCCGTTATTCAAGATTGAGAAAAACAAAAAAATCTGGTATGCATATAGTGATGAGGAGCTGAACAGTCTTCTGATAGAAATTGGCCGCGACCAGAATAATAAAATCCAGCGCTACAAGGGACTTGGTGAAATGGATGCAGAACAGCTCTGGGAAACAACCATGGATCCGGAAAAACGTATCCTGAAACAGGTTGTGTATGATGAAGAATATGCATCCGAAATAGACGCTACCTTTACCATACTGATGGGTGACAAAGTAGAACCAAGAAAAGAGTTCATTGAAGAAAATGCCAAGTATGTCCAGAATCTTGACATTTAAGGAGGAATATAATCAGTGGATGACAAGATATTTGACCAAATAAAACAAGTTGATTTGAAGAAAACCATGGAAACCTCCTATATCGACTATGCAATGAGCGTTATTGCAAGCCGCGCACTGCCGGATGTCAGGGACGGATTAAAACCGGTACAGCGCCGTGTCCTTTATTCCATGATTGAGCTGAATAATACACCGGACAAACCTCATCGTAAGTGCGCCCGTATTGTCGGTGATACCATGGGTAAGTATCATCCGCATGGTGACAGCTCCATTTACGGAGCGCTTGTCAACATGGCACAGCCATGGTCAACCAGATATCCACTTGTGGACGGACATGGAAATTTTGGTTCTGTGGATGGTGACGGCGCTGCCGCCATGCGATATACAGAAGCAAGGCTGTCAAAAATATCCATGCAGATGATACAGGATATAAACAAAGATACCGTGGATTTTGTACCAAACTTTGATGAGACGGAAAAAGAACCAAAGGTTCTCCCTTCCCGTTATCCGAACCTGCTTGTAAATGGTACAACCGGAATTGCCGTAGGTATGGCAACAAACATTCCGCCGCATAATCTCCGGGATGTTATATATGCTGTAGTAAAATTAATAGATAACGATATTGAAGATAAAGAAACCGAAATAGATGAATTAATCCATATCATCAAAGGACCCGATTTTCCGACAGGCGGCGTTATTTTAGGAACATCCGGAATCAATGAAGCATACCGGACCGGCAGGGGTAAAATCCGTGTCCGTGCAGTCACAGACATAGAACCCATGGACAACGGAAAAAACCGGATTGTCGTTACAGAGCTTCCGTATCTGGTAAACAAAGCGCGTTTAATTGAAAAAATTGCTGAACTCCATAAAGAAAAACGAATTGACGGAATTACAGATTTACGTGATGAATCCGACCGTGAAGGAATGCGTATTGCAATTGAACTGAGGCGTGATGTAAATCCAAGCGTTGTATTAAACCTGCTTTACAAACACACACAGATGCAGGATACATTCGGGGTTATCAACCTTGCGCTTGTGAATAATGAGCCAAAAGTTTTAAATCTTTATGACCTGCTGAATTACTACCTGATGCACCAGAAGGAAGTAATTACCAGACGTACAAAATATGATTTAAACAAGGCGGAAGAACGGGCGCATATCTTACAGGGTTTAATGATTGCACTGGACAATATTGACGAAGTAATTGCAATCATCAGGGGAAGCCGTACCACGCCGGAAGCAAAAACCGCCCTGATGGAACGGTTCGAATTATCCGATGCACAGGCGCAGGCAATTGTGGATATGCGTCTGAAAGCCCTGACAGGTCTCGAAAGAGAGAAACTGGAAAATGAATACAAAGAATTAATGGCACTGATTACCGAACTGAAATCCATACTTGCAGATGAGAAAAAGCTTCTTACAGTTATCCGGACAGAAATTCTTGCCATTGCGGAAAAATACGGTGATGAGCGGAAAACACAGATTGGATATGATGAATTTGATATATCCATGGAAGACCTGATTCCGGAGACCAATACCATAATCACCATGACAAAAGTCGGATACATCAAACGCATGGGGACAGATAATTTTAAAAGCCAGCACCGCGGCGGAAAAGGTATCAAGGGCATGGAGACAATCCAGGATGATTATATCGTGGAAATGCTGATGACAACCTCCCACCATTACCTGATGTTCTTTACCAATATGGGACGGGTTTACCGGATAAAAGCATATGAAATTCCGGAAGCGGGCCGTACCTCGCGGGGAACTGCAATTGTAAACCTGATTCCGCTGCAGCCGGATGAAAAAATAACAGCCATGATTCCGGTCAAGGAATATGAAAACGAAAAATATCTTTTCATGGCAACCAAAAACGGAATCGTTAAGAAAACATCTGTTACAGATTACGAAAACATCCGTAAAACAGGGCTTGCTGCAATCAGCCTCCGGGATGATGATAAGCTGATAGAGGTAAAAATCACCGACAATAACGAAGATATATTCCTTTTTACCAAATACGGACAGTGTATCCGTTTCCATGAAAGTGACGTAAGAGCCACAGGACGTAAAACAATGGGTGTGATTGGAATGAACCTGACAGACGGGGATGAAGTGATAGCAATGCAGATGGCATCCCAGGGGGAATCCATCATGATAGTTTCCGAAAAAGGACTCGGAAAATGCACCTTAATTAACGAATTTACTCCCCAGAACCGTGGAGGAAAAGGAATCAAATATTACAAGATTACAGAAAAATCCGGTAATCTGGTTGGAGTAAAATCTGTGGGAGCTGATGATGAACTGATGCTAATAACCACAGAAGGAATCATTATCCGCATTAAAATCAACGAAACAGCCCTGCTTGGACGAGTAACATCAGGTGTAAAATTAATTGATTTAAAGGATGATATCACAGTTGCAAGCATCGCCCGTGTTGTGGAAGATAAATCACTCATGCCGGCAGATGAAGAAATACCGGAAGAAAATGAAAAAACCAGTACGGCAGATGAACCAGAAGCAGTAAGAAACAATTGAAAAGTACATCAGGTAAACAGTATAAATCCGTTTACCTGGTGTATTTATTAGGAGAAAAGAAAAATGCCCCGGAATCTTTATGAAGTATTATGGATTTTTATGATATATGCATTTTTTGGATGGTGTACAGAAGTAAGTTATGCAGCCTTAAATGATGGTAAATTTGTCAACCGTGGATTTCTAAACGGAGCATACTGCCCGATTTATGGTTGCGGCGTCGTAATCGTGGTTGCAGTGCTTACTCCTTTAAAAGAAAATCTTCCGGTATTGTTTCTCGGTTCATTCCTGCTGACATCCACGCTGGAATATATAACCGGATTTGTGCTGGAAAAGATATTTCATAACAAATGGTGGGATTACAGCAGTATTCCGTTTAACATCAAAGGATATGTCTGCTTCAAATTTTCCATTTACTGGGGACTTGCCTGTACATTTGTCATGGATATTGTACATCCCATCATATACAAATTTATTACTGGTATTCCAAAAGTACTTGGAGTTGTATTAATTACAGTGTTAATCACAGTATTTGCAGCAGACGTTGGAATTACAGTGGCAACCATCTTAAATTTCAACAAGCGTTTAAAGGTGCTGGATGACATAGCAGAAAAAATACACCGGCTTTCCGATGAAATCGGGGAACGCGTCTATGAAAATACTGCCCTGGCAGTGGAAAATACAGAGAAGATAAAAGCAACCAATCAGGAAAAGAAAAAAGAGCTGGAAGAACTTCGCGCCAGATACAAAGAAACCATGGCAAAGAAAAACTTTGGATTTAACCGTTTAGTACAGGCATTTCCGAATATGAAATCCCATGAACACGGGGAAATCCTTGAAAAATATAAAATTCATCTGAATAAAAGAAACCATGACAGACAGTAAAGCAAATAAGGAAAAATTATGGTAAGAACAGTTAAAACAGAAGAAATCACAAAAGCAGTAAAGGAAATGTGCATTCAGGCAAACCATTTCCTGTCAGAGGACATGGCAGAATGTATGAAAAAAGCGGCAGCAGAAGAAAAATCCGAGCTTGGCAGAAAAATATTAAACCAGCTTCAGGAAAACCTGAAAATCGCAGGTGAGGAAATGATACCAATCTGTCAGGATACCGGAATGGCGGTATTTTTCATCGAAATAGGACAGGACGTACATTTTGAAGGGCAGCTGATAGAGGATGCAGTAAATGAAGGAGTGCGTCAGGGATACACGGAAGGGTATTTACGGAAATCTGTTGTCGGGGACCCCTTAATAAGGGAAAACACAAAGGACAACACACCTGCAGTTATCCATTATTCCATCGTAAAAGGTGACAAAGTGAAAATCACATTTGCACCAAAAGGATTTGGAAGTGAAAATATGAGCCGCATTTTTATGTTAAAACCGGCAGACGGAATCGAAGGCGTTAAAGAATCGATTCTTACAGCAGTAAAAGACGCTGGTCCGAATGCCTGCCCGCCAATGGTAGTAGGCGTCGGTATCGGTGGAACATTTGAAAAATGTGCCATTCTTGCAAAAAAAGCCCTTACACGGGAAATTGGAAAACATTCAGATATCCCATATGTAGCAGAAATGGAACAGGAAATGCTTGAAAAAATTAACCGGCTTGGCATCGGACCGGGAGGTCTGGGAGGAACAACGACAGCCCTTGCAGTGAATATTAACACCTATGCCACCCATATTGCAGGACTTCCAGTAGCAGTAAACATCTGCTGTCATGTGAACCGCCATACAGTGAGGGAGATATAGTGAAGAAATTTCTGTATATTATTAAGGAGATTATTTTATGTCTTCTTTCAGCACTGTTTGTAACATTATTATGTAATAAACTAACCGGGTCAGATATGCCGTTTCTTGTTTCTGCATGCGCAATAACAGCAGGCTGGCTCATTGGTGATTTTATAAGATACAGAAGTAATAAAAAAAGAGACAGGAAAATTCAGGAGAAATTAAATGGATAAGTATATCACAGCCCCAGTTACAGAGGAAATAACATCAGATTTAAAAATTGGGGATTATGTTTACATTACTGGAACTATATATGTGGCAAGGGATGCAGCACATAAGCGCATGACAGAAGCGCTGGATGCAGGTGAAGAACTTCCTATTAGTATAAAAGATGCAACCATCTATTACATGGGACCTTCGCCAGCCAGAGAAGGACGACCGATTGGGTCTGCCGGTCCGACAACTGCCACTCGCATGGACAAATATGCTCCCCGTCTGCTTGACCTGGGACAGAAAGCCATGATTGGAAAAGGAAAGCGTTCCAAAGAAGTCATTGATGCAATTGTGCGTAACAAAGCAGTTTACTTTGCAGCAGTCGGTGGCGCAGGCGCCCTCCTTTCCAAGTGTATCAAAAAATCAGAGACTGTCTGTTATGAAGATTTAGGTGCAGAAGCCCTCCTAAAATTATATGTGGAAAATTTTCCCGTTATCGTAGTGATAGACCGTGAGGGAAATAATCTGTATGAGACTGTTGTTAAGTAAATGTAAATGAATCACTTTAAAACCACCAGTGTAAACCAGTAACCCAAATTTACACTGGTGGTTTTTAAATTTTCCAGATTTCGGGTATATACTTTCAGTTTACAGTAATATATAATAAAGATAAAATCAAATAAAGCAGAAACGAAGGAGGAAATTAGTTATGACAGAATTAATCATGAAATTTGCAGTGCCGATTGTAATCGCTGCAATCGTTATTTTTCTGTTGTGCATCGGTTACGTGAAAGCACCGCCGGATATGGCATATATTATCTCCGGTGTCAAGAAAAAATCCAAGATAGTAATAGGAAAGGCAACATTTCGCATCCCGTTCTTTGAACGGCTGGATAAACTAAATCTCAGGCTGATACCGATTGACGTCAAAACCAGCAATGCTGTTCCGACAGCAGATTACATTAATATTAATGTAGATGCAACAGTCAACGTAAAAATCAGCAATGAACCTGACCGGCTCCGTCTTGCAGCAGAAAACTTTCTGAACAAAAATACAGAATACATTGCAGGAGTTGCCAGAGAAGTACTGGAAGGAAATGTTCGTGAAATTGTTGGAAAGATGAAGCTGGAGGAAATGGTTTCCGACCGCCAGAAATTTGCAAATCTTGTAAAGGAAAATGCCGAACCAGACCTTGCAGCCATGGGACTCGATATCATCAGCTTTAACGTTCAGAATTTCGTTGACAGCAATGAAGTAATCGAAAACCTTGGTATCGACAACATCGTAAAAATCAAAAAAGCAGCAGCAATCGCAAGAGCTGAAAGCGAGAGGGATATCAAAGTAGCGCAGGCGTCCGCGGATAAAGAATCCAACGATGCAGCAATTGCCGCCCAGACAGAAATAGCCAAAAAACAGAACGAACTGGCAATCAAAAAATCAGAACTGCAGATGGAAGCAGATACCAAAAAAGCCATGGCTGATGCTGCTTATGAAATTCAGAAAGAAGAACAGAGAAAAACCATCGAAATCACCACTGCAAATGCAGATATTGCAAAACAGGAACGTGAAATTGAATTAAAACAGAAAGAAGTTGCAGTAAAAGAACAGGCTCTTGAAGCAGAAATCAAAAAACAGGCAGAAGCTGACAAATATGCAGCGCAGCAGCGTGCAGAAGCTGCACTTTACCAGCGCCAGAAAGATGCAGAAGCAAAACAGTTTGAAGCCCAGCGCGAAGCAGAAGCAAAAAAAGCCCAGGCAGAAGCTGACCGTTATTCAAAAGAGCAGGAAGCAGCCGGTATCCGTGCTGTTGGTGAAGCAGAGGCTACCGCAATTCAGGCAAAAGGTATTGCAGAAGCTGAAGCAATGGAGAAAAAAGCTGAGGCATATGCGAAGTACAACAAGGCAGCAGTTGCAGAAATGATGATTAAAGTACTTCCGGATGTAGCAGGAAAAATTGCAGAACCGCTTGGACAGATTGATAAAATTACAATTATCGGCGGTGAAGGAAGCGGAAACGGTGTGGACCAGGTTGCAGGCAATGTGCCAGTTGTAATGTCACGGCTGTTTGAGAGCATGCGCGAAGCAACAGGAATTGACCTTGCAGAAATAGTCAAAGCAGATACATATGATGCAAAAGTAAACCGTAACGTGACAGTCACAGGACTGGATAACGTAAACCTTACCATGCAGGAAAGTAGAACAGATTTATAATAAGTTACATTAATATTAGGATACTTTACTGTAAAATGACAGGGACGCTGCAAAGATAACTGCCGCGTCTCTGTCATAAAAGTTTAATAGTAAAATAGAGAATTTTACAAAAATAAAAAAAATAAAATTAGTGATTGACAAACACAAAAAAATTTAGTAAAATATAAAATGCTTCACGAAAGTGATGAAAAATTTAACAATTATTTTGGAGAAGTACTCAAGTTGGCCGAAGAGGTGCCCCTGCTAAGGGTATAGGTCGGGTAACCGGCGCGAGGGTTCAAATCCCTCCTTCTCCGCTCAGTTTTAATTTTTCTTCAAAAAAGTATTGACAGAGAAATTAAAATATGATAATATTTAGAAGTTGTCGTTGAGCAGATAAAATACCGACGGCAAATCCGGACATTGACAACCGAACAGTGAAAAACCTTGAAAGATTCAAGAAAAGATTTT
>CAJUND010000026.1 GCA_910587655.1 uncultured Agathobacter sp.
ACATTGAAAAAAGCCTAATTCTTTTTCAAAGAATCAGACTTTTTCAGTGCCCTTGTATTTGCAAGGCTTTCCGCCATATTTTGCCGTACTCTGCCCCACTTTGCAAAGTCCTGCATTATAGTAAAACTGGAGTGCCGTGGCAGATGCAAAGTATTTTAATCACAATAAAAATTCCTCCCAGTATGATTATTTTTCAAGAAACATCAAATAACTGTCCAGCCTCGCATTCACATACCCCGCAAACAGCTTTTCCATTGCATCAGGATTATGCTTTACATGAAATTCATCAAATGCATTATAATAAGAAATCCGATCAGTAAATTTAATGTCAATTGGCGGTTATCCGGCTTTCATTAATTCCAAATTTACAAGCAGCCTTCCGGTTCTGCCATTTCCGTCAATAAAAGGGTGAATCCCCTCAAATTCAATGTGAAATCGTGCGAGTTGCGAAATGATATGTTCCGTACTGTTTCTATAAGCCTTCAGCAACTGTTCCATCACAGGCTGAATCAAATATGGCTGTACCGGTTCATGTTTCGCTCCCATAATCCTGACGGGAACCCTTCTGTAAACGCCTCTGTCCTCTCGTTTATCCACCAAAACAAAATAATGAATCTGCCTGATGATATTCTCCGATAAAGGCACCTGATCTTTTACCAGATCACGTACAAAATCAAATGCTTCTTTAATGCCCAACTGCCTCCATATGGTCTTTTAATGTTTTCCTGTCAATCGTCAGTCCACGCAAAACCATGTCCGTTTCACGCAGGGTCAAAGTGTTCCCTTCAATCGCATTGGAATTATATGTGTATTCGACAATGAACTTTCCGTTGCCTTAAACCGCCCATCCTCTGGTTTTTTTGCGTCTGCCGGAATCATCCAGCTACGCCCTTCCCGTGTAACTCCTGAAATCTTTCCTTCCGAGCAAAGTATACGCACCCGTCTGTCAGAAATTCCCCACTTTTCTGCCGCCTGCTTTACTGTCATATACATAAAGACCCGAAAATTAAATTACTGCATTTCGAGCCTTGTTTTCATACGATACTACTTGTCTATTATTTCCGCCGCCTCCATCATCCTTCACCTGAAAGCGGTTTCCGGATTAAAAAATTTCAGGATCACATCCTTCTTTCCCGTATAAAATTCCATACCTCGCTTTCCTCCGGCATCACTTTCAGCGCCCCTTTTCTCGTTGTAATAACAGAGGCTGCTGCATTGGCAAATTCCAGCATGTCATAGAGTTTCTGCGTATCCATATCCAGTCCGTACTCCAGAACCCAGTGCAGCACACATGCCATAAAAGTATCCCCGGCTCCTGTTGTTTCTATTGTATCTGCGTTGAGAAACGGTCCGCACTCCACCCTGTTTCCTGCATGATACGCCCTGCTCCCTTTTTTTCCCATCGTGGCACAGATAAACGGCGTATGGTACTGCTTCTGTATCATCGATACCCCGTCGTCAATATCCGAACTTCCGGTAAAAAAAGCAATTTCATTGTCAGAGATTTTTAAAATATCACACTGGCTGATTCCATATGCAATCTTTTCCTTTGCCATATCCAGGCTGTCCCACAGAGGCGGGCGCAGATTCGGGTCAAAAGAAACCAGCGCCCCGGCGCTTTTTGCCGTCTCCAGTGCCATTTTCGTTGCAGTTTCTGCACCATGCGCTGTCATGGACAGGCTTCCAAAATGAAACAGGCGGGTATTCTGCAGCATGGAGACATCAACATCCGTCTCCTTCAGCATCATATCTGCTCCCGGATTCCGGTAAAAAGAAAAACTTCTGTCCCCGTCCGCTGCAGTATGCACGAATGCCAGCGTTGTCGGAACTTTTTCGTCCATTGTCAGGTTCTTTGTGTCAATCCCCTGCCCGGCCACAGCATCCCGCAGCATTTTCCCAAAAGAATCCTTTCCGACTCTGCCAATAAATGCTGTTTGATTCCCCAGTTTCTGCAGCATGGACAAAACATTGCATGGTGCGCCTCCGGGATTTGCTTCATATAACGGATTTGCCTGTGCACTGACACCGTTTTCTGTAAAATCCACCAGTAATTCCCCCAGGGCAACCGCATCATATTTTTTCAAGCTGATCACCTTCCCTTCCGTTTTCATCCAAAGAAACGGTATACTTTTCTATATTTACCACTGCCTTTTTATCACACGCAAACTCAATATCTTCGGCATCAGCCGGAGTATAGAAAGTTGAGGTAAACGTCTGTGCACCGTCGTTTACAAACAGCTCCACAGAATACTTATCCATCAGGAAACGGAGTTTTAAAGTTTCCTCCGTTCTCTTTATTTTCATGCTTCTCTGGCACACCACGTCCCTTACCATGCCGCAGCGGGTACGGTCAAATTCAATGGTCTGTGCGGCACGGATATAGCGGAAACTGGTATGATATCTCTCATTTTTCGCAAGAAAAATGGAAAACTCCTGATAATCCCCGTCCAGCAGTTCCACCGTCAGATCCAGCACACGTCCCCGGATTCCCGGCAGCCGGCATGTTCCCGATATTTCCCTGTCCCAATATACGACCGGCTCCGTCCGGTAACTTTCCAGTTCCTTTACCGGCTGCTGGTACAGCACATTGTTTTTATATTGCAGCTGTCTCGGAATGGTCATCATCCCGTTCCATTTCTGTTCTGCAGGTTTTATATTCATATCCCATGACTGCATCCACGCAATCATAATCCGCCGTCCGTCTTTTGTTTCCAGCGTCTGCGGTGCATAAAAATCCGTTCCGTAATCAAGGGAAACCACCTGTTCTTCCTGCAGATGATAATTCTTTCTGTCATACTCTCCAATCAGTGCAGCCGACTGGTTGCCATTGTGGAACTCTGCTCCGTCAGCCTGCATATCCTGCGGGGAAACAATCAAAATATGTTTTCCTCCTAAAGGAAAGAAATCCGGACACTCCCACATTTTTCCGTATTTTCCCCGGTTATCCGCCAGTACGGATAAATACCGCCAGGTCTTTAAATCTTCTGATGCGAATAATACAACCTGGCCATCCTGTTTCTCATTTTTATTTCCAGCCACCAGATAATAGGTTTCATTTTCCTTCCAAACTTTCGGATCCCTGAAATCCTCCCTGGAAAACCCGTCCGGAAGCTGTTCTGCCAGAATAACGGGATTTTCGGTTACCTTGTGATAGCTGAATCCATCCCCGATGGCAAGACACTGCTGCTGGATGGTCTCTTTCGTTTTGTCGGCTCTTTCCTTTTCCATTACTCCGGTATAAACCAGTGCATGAGCGCCTTCTGTTTCAATGGCGCTGCCGGAAAAACATCCGGCAGCATCATAATCCGTATCCGGCGCAAGGGCTGCCGGAAGCTCCTCCCATTTCACAAAATCATCTGATACGCAGTGTCCCCAGTGCATCGGTCCCCAGACGTCACCATATGGATGGTACTGGTAAAACAAATGAACCTTTCCCTGGAAAATGGAAAATCCATTGGGGTCGTTCATCCAGCCTGTCGGCGGAGTTACATGAAATACCGGTTTTTCACTTTTGTCAGTCCTGTTCTCTTCCTGGTATTTATTTGCCTTTTCCAAATCAGTCATTCCAAACCTCCTGCTTCTTACAAACCGAGCGCCTGTTCCGTTTCCGGATCAAAGAAGTGCATCTTCTGCGGTATCATCACAAATTCCACATGGTCTCCGATTTTGCTTACCTCGTACTTTGAAACCCTTGCCACAGATACCGTGCCCCCAGACTCAAAGTACAGGTTATTCTCATTTCCCATAATTTCTGTATTATCAATAACCGCCTCCTGCCTTGTGCCTTTGAATTCTTCCAGACTCTGGCTGTCAAATTTGATATCCTCACCCCGGATTCCCATAATTACACGCGCACGTCCTTTTATTTTATTCATTACGGTATCCGGCAGTCTAATGTTCTTTCCATCGGAAAATGTAATACCGTTCTTTTCCACACTCACATTGTAGAAGTTCATCTGCGGGGAACCAATAAAACCTGCGACAAATCTGTTGCATGGATGTTCATACAGTTCCATCGGCTCCCCCGTCTGCTGCACAACCCCGTCCTTCATAATAACAATCCGGTCCGCCATTGTCATTGCTTCCACCTGGTCATGCGTTACATAAATGGTTGTACTGCCCAGCTCACGGTGCAGCCTGCTGATTTCGTTTCTCATGCTGACACGGAGTTTTGCATCCAGATTGGACAGCGGTTCATCCATCAGAAAGACTTTCTGGTTTTTGACAATCGCACGTCCCAGGGCAACCCTCTGCCTCTGCCCGCCGGACAGATTCTTTGGTTTCCGGTAGCGGTATTCCTCCAGACCAAGGATTTTAACTGCCCAGTCCACTTTTTTCTTAATCTCGTCTGCGGGCACTTTCATATTTTTCAGCCCGTAGGAAATATTCTTTTCCACTGTCATATGCGGATACAGGGCATAATTCTGGAACACCATGGAAATTCCCCGGTCCATTGGTGCAACTTCATTCATTTTCTTTCCGTCAATATACAGCTCCCCGCCGCTGATTTCCTCAAATCCTGCAATCATCCGGAGTGTTGTGGACTTTCCGCATCCGGATGGTCCGACAAAGGCGATAAACTCTTTTTCCTTAACCGCAAGATTAAAATCTGTTACTGCATTTTTATCTGATTTGTCGTATTTTTTGCATACGTTTTTTAACTCAATAAAACTCATGGCTTAGCCCTCCTTTGAACCTGTGGATACAACACCTTCTACAATCTGCTTTGAAAACAGTGAGTAAATAATAATAACCGGAATCGTAATCATTGTAATCACTGCCAGTTTCTGTCCCATCGTGGTATTATCATTTGACGTTATCGCATTCAGTCCGATCTGTGCGGTCAGAAGGTCTCCTGATGTAAATACCAGTGACGGCCACAAATAGTCATTCCACACATTCAGAAACGTAAACACGCTGACCGTGGCAACCACACTCTTTGACATCGGCAGCACCATCGTAAAGAAATATTTCAACGGCCTGCAGTGGTCAAGCTGTGCCGCTTCGTACACATCATCCGGAAGACTGACAAACACCTGACGGAACAAAAAGATATTAAACGGGTTTACAATCATCGGAAGTATATATCCGGTTACGGTATTTAACAGCCCCAGTTTTGCAATGAATAAAAAGTGAATCGTGATAATTGTTTCCATCGGCACAATCATTAACAGCATAATAATCATCAGCCAGCGTTCCCGGAACGGAAACTTTATTTTTGCCAGGGCATACCCGGCAAGCCCGTTTACGATAACGCCAAGTACAATCAGCACCGCTGCATAAAACAGCGTATTCAGCATATACCTCACAAAGGAAGTATCCGTCAGAATCTTAATATAGTTATCGAAAAAGTTTCCATTCAGGGCCGGCGGGACAAATGCCCGGAATGAATTCATGTCATTCGTAATCGCTGCATCCGGTTTGAAGGAATTTGCAAGCATCCAGATGACCGGAAACAGGAAAAACAGGGAAGCCGCAATCAAAACGGCAGTCAGTATCCAGTTATTTCTTTTCTGCTTTTTTGTCAACATGTTTTTCCTCCTTATCCCTGGTTGCAATGGTCTGAATCACGGTAAGTATCATCACGAATACTGCAAACACAATTGCCATCGTTGATGCCAGCCCGATTTCCCAGTTGACCGTACCAGTCTCATAAATATCGTAAACCATCGTGTATGTGGAATGGGACGGTCCCCCGCCCGTCATTACCATTGGCTGTACCAGCATCCGGAACGCCCCGATGGTTATGGTAATAAATACGAAAATACAAAGCGGTTTCAGTTCCGGCAGCGTGATATCCTTAAACTTCTGCCAGGAGGTTGCATGGTCCATCTCTGCCGCCTCATAGAGCGCCGGGTTAATCCCCTGCAGACCCCCTAAAAAGATAATCATCTGATAGCCCACGCCCTGCCATGCACTCATAATGGCAATGGACGGCAGCGCCTGCGAAGCACTGTTAATAAACGGCTGCGGGGAAATTCCAAAGTTCCCCAGAACAGAATTTAAAATCCCCTCCGGACTGTAAATCTGTATCCATAAGGTGGATACCACTGCAAGCGACATGACAACCGGCAGGAAAAATGCCACCTTAAAATATTTCTTACAGTGTGTGACCCTGTTAATCAGCAGGGCGAGCCCCAGCGAACCAAGACCCTGCAGCGGTACAATAATAAGTACGAAACAGACGGTATTGACAAACGCCCTCCGGAAATCCTCATCCTTAAAAATCTGAAAGAAGTTATCCAGCCCCACAAAGTGGGTAAGCTTCGGATTCAGGGCAAAGAAATCAGTAAAACTGAATATCAGGGTAAGTATCATGGGCAGGAACAAAAACACGGTAAGCAGTACTAACGCCGGACCGAAAAATGCCATGCCCAGAAGAGACTGTGATTTTTTCCTCATCATTCATTCACCTTATAACGCTTTAATTTGGCGTTAATCCTTTCTATCGCTTTATCCAGTTCCGCTTCCGGTTCTTCCCCGGTCAACACACAGTTTTCCATTACCTGCTGGAACGATGTGCTTACCTGCGGGTAAACAGGCGTTTTCGGTCTTGGATGTCCGTAGCTGCTGAGCTGGTTATACAGCGCACGGTAATTTTCATCTGTCCGGAAAATATCAATGGACTCAAATGCCTGGTAAGTTGACGGAAAACATTTTGCTTTCTCCCAGAGCAGTGTTCCGCTTTCCACACCGCTCATCCATTTGACCAGTTCCGTTGCACCCTCAATATTTTCCGTCTTTGTGGATGCCGCATATGCCCATGAGCCGGTCGGTGTATACCTGCCTTTGTCCCAGCGGTCCCCAACCACATACGGGGCAACGCCTAACTGAAAATCCGGATAACTGTTATAAATATTATTTACTTCCCATGCCCCGTCAAACTTAAATGCGGCACGCCCGCTTTCAAACAGATTCTCAACCGGAACCTTTGACATATATCCTTTATCCAGGAGTGTTTTAAAATACTCAATTGTTTCAGCATTCTCTTTCGTATTCAAAACGCCGTCCACATTCAGTCCGGTGTCATCCACCAGATTTCCGCCATTGGACCAGAAAAACGGTGCATAGAAATAAATTGTGGTTTCGCCTACCGGAAATGTCATATCCACTGCATACCCTTTTTTCTTTTCCACAACGGGCTTTACCTTTTCCAGTACATCAAGAAATTCAGAATAAGTCCACGGATGCCCTTCAGCCGGAACCTCTATACCGGCCTCTTTCAGAATTTCCTTATTGTAATACAGCCCTACGCTGGATTCCATGGCACCCAGGGCATACAGTTTGTCATTGTATGTCCCCTGGTCGATAATGGATTCCAGGTAGATTCCTTTCTCTTCCTCTGTCAGCTCTGCCAGCGGCTGGATAATCCCGTTGGAAGCATATGCCGCAATATTTGGTCCGTCCACAGTCAGCACATCCGGCAAATCCCCGGACATAACGGATGCATTAATCTTGTCAGAGTAACCGCCGCCGCTGTCATTCCTTGGGATAAACTCAATGTCCGCAAAATATGTACCGTCATACTTCTCATTAAATGCCTCCACGGATTCCCGGTAACATGCTCCCTCGTCGGTATCCTCAATGGAATGCACCCAGATGGAAAGATACTGCTCTCCTTCATCGTAGCCTGCAATATCACCCGGATCCGGCTTCTTCCCCCCGCAGCCAGTCAGCGAACCGGCAGCCAGCATGAAAACCAGCATGGCTAAAGGTAATCTTCTCATTCCTGTCTCTCCTTTCCTGAACCTCATATCAATGTTTACGCCTTTTCATAACCGGTTATGCAACCGGTAAAGTAACCGGTTACTTTATATGATTATCTTAGCACCCTGGTTTTCATCTGTCAAGACCTTTTTCCAAAAAAAGTTATCGGTTACGTAACCGGTTATTTTTTTTATTGATTTTCCGCTGAAACGTTGCTATACTGTTTATCAGAAAACAAACACGGAGGTGGCTGCGCGGTGAGTAAGAAGAAAGTTACTTTTGATGACATTGCAAAATACACAAACTTTTCCAAAACGACGATATCCAGATATTTTAATAATCCGGATTCCCTGACTTTAAAAAACCAGGAAATCATTGCACAGGCGCTTGTAGACCTGGATTACCAGGAAAACAAACTGGCAAAGGTACTTGCAAACGGAAAAAGTGAATTTATCGGTGTAATCATACCAAACCTCTTTTACCATTATTATGCCGAGATGTTAAACCAGATATTAAAAACATATGAAACATTCGGCTATAAATTTCTGGTTTTCGTGAGTACGGATAATGAAGAAACAGAACGAAAATACATCCAGGAACTTCTGGCATACAAAATTGAGGGAATGATTATATTAAGTCATACCATCCCGTCCCGGGAGCTGGCTGCCTGCAATATTCCAATCGTCACCATTGAACGGGAGGACAGGTATGTGAACAGTGTAAATACCGACAACTATATGGGGGCTGTACAGGCAACAAGCCTTCTGGCAAAAAGCAGCTGCGACATTCTGCTGCATATTAATTCAGATGTTCCAGAAACCATCCCCTCCTACGGACGTATTCTGGGGTTTGGGGATATTTGCAGGGAATACCGTATAGAACATGAACTTATACTTCAGAATCTTGGAAAATCATACAAAGAAACGGAAGACTGCATGCAGAAAATTTTTGAATATATAAAAAATAAATACCCTGGCAAAAACAAGGGACTTTTTATGGCAAATGACACGCATGCCAGTATCATGCTGAATATTATTTTCCGTGAATACGGAACACTGCCGGACGAATACTGTATTATCGGATTTGATGACTCCCCCATTGCGGAGGAAGCCATTATTCCCATCAGCACTGTCGGACAGCAGATTGATAAAATCGCCCATGAGGCAGTATCACTTCTGGTGGAACAGATGAATGAACTAAAAAAACGCCGTCCGAAACCACAGAACGAAATCATCCACAAAAAAATAACCCCGGTTCTGGTGCGGCGGGAAACAACGGAAAAAAATTTATGAACCGTCCTGTTCCCGGATAACTTTTTCAATACATAACATGCCAAAAATCACATATACTTATTCATGAGGTAAATAATATGAATAAGTTAAAATGCTATACCATTGCAGGAATCATTTTCGTCCTTGTCACAGGAACGCTTGCGCATTTTCTGTATGACTGGACAGGAAATAATGCCGTCGCCGGTCTGTTTACCCCGGTCAGTGAATCCGTATGGGAACACATGAAGCTTCTGTTTTTTCCTATGCTGCTGTATTCTTTTTTTATGGTTTATCAGCTAAAAGAAGAATATCCATGCATCGTTTCTTCCCTGTGTTTTGGGATTCTGGCAGGAACTTTTTCCATCCCCGTTCTTTTTTATGCTTATACCTTTCTGCTTGGAACAGATGTTTTTATTCTGGATATTGCCGTGTTTATTTTAAGCACAATCATTGCATTCCGGCTTTCTTACAGTCTTGCATTATCCTGCACGCGAAAGCCTTATACTCTTTTACTGTGTGCTCTGGTATCTGTGCTTTTTATCTGTTTTATGGTATTCACCAGCCATCCACCGGATCATAAGCTTTTTAAGGACCCTTCGTCAAACGAAACAGCGGGCGCCGTTCTCCGGCACCCGCTTCATTTCATTCCAGAACACCTGTCATCCAGTGTTGAATGTATTATTTTTATTTATGAGGATACTGCATAATTACAGATTCTCTGCAGATCCTCCAGAAGTCCGCGGGAATAATCCTCTGCTTCCCTGTAAATCTGCTCCGCACGGGCATATTCACGGCTGTTTATCGCCTGAATCACTTCTGCGCCAAACTGGTGGAACCTCTTGTGTTTGTCCCCAAGGGCATTCCAGATTGGAAGTACCGCCGGAATCTGCGGGGTAAGGGCGTAATAAAAATGACCGAACCCGCATTTTTTGGAGTCAAGCTGCAGCGGAATGACCTCACGCCCGACAACCATTTTTTTGAGATTTCCAAGCCATGTGCGGTGTGCACCGATGGCATTTTTTACATATTTGGCAAATTCTTCATTTTCCAGGTGGTAAAATGAATCCTCTGTCATACTGCCAATCTTCTTGACCGCATCATCCAGACTCTGCTCAATATCCACCACCGGTTTTACAGCTTCTCCAAGATCAATGCTTACCTGCTTCATAAAATCCGTGCTGTCCCTTAACTGGTTTTCCATTTCCGTCATGGAACTGCTTAATTCCTCACTGATTGCGGCAATTGAACTAACAGACTCATTAACCTTTGAAACATGCGCCTTGTTCTCGTTGTTTAATTCCCAGACATTTTTAATTTTGTCCGTGACACCTTCCAGCGCTTTCATGGTGTCTGAAGTGCTTTGTATGCTCGCCCGCGACGCACTGCGGATTCCTTCCAGAAACTCATTCATGCTTCCGGTCATATTCTGGGTTTCCTCTGCAAGGCTGCGGATTTCATCCGCCACAACTGCAAAACCGCGTCCTGCCGCACCCGCCCGTGCCGCTTCAATGCTGGCATTTAAAGCAAGCAGGTTCGTCTGCATGGAGATTGAGTCAATTCCGGAAACAATTTCCCCGATATTGTCAATAATCTGAAACAGACCGTCCATATCTTTCTGCAGTTTCTGGGATATCTCAATTGTCTGGGCGGAAAGATCCCTGATTGTGGTAAGCTCGTTCTGCCCTTCCTCAATTTTACGGTAAACATCATCGGTTTCTGATGCCACATCAATAATTGTATTTGTCAGTTCCGTATGCTGGTTATTTGCATCCCCGATAATATCAGCATGACCCGACGTCCCGAAAATCCTGTCTGATGCCAGCTCTATCTTACGGGAAATATCCATGATTTTTTCTGTCTGATACTGCATGGTAAGATCAAGGGAACTAATCTGCATGACCGCTTTGATATTCTTGTCAAAAACCTCTGCAAGCTGTCCCCTGCCGCTCTGCAGCCTCTGGTACATTTCCTGTAATTCCGGAAATCTTGAATAATCCGCTTCCTTTAACTCCGAAAATGATTTGACAAGTTCTGATTTTTTTCCGATTGCCATGTCCATACCTCATTCTTTCATCGTAGCTGTCCGCTCAAGTATAACACTCTATATATAATAATACGGAATTTTGGAGTTTTTGCAAGCTTTTTATGTAATATGGACGGATTTTATCTTATTCTTATCCCCTTACAGGCATCTGAAACTCTGAAAGCGCGCGGTTCAGGTAATCATTGAAGGGCTTCATTGCAGTATATACCTGAGCCGCCTGCTGCAGGAAGGTTTCAGGGGACAAAATGGCATTATCTTCCACGGCATATTCCAGGTACCAGCTTTTGTATTTTAGAAATTCTGCCTGACTGTGCTCTTTGTCATATCCCTTCGGCACATTTTTTAAAGAATTTCCCTTAACAGTAAAATATCTCATAAATTCCTCATTATGGATAATTTCATCCCATTCGCCGGGATGTTCTGCAATATAATCCCGTACCATCGCAGTAGCGTCCCTGAACATATCAGCAAACAGCCCTCCGCCCAGAAAAGACTGGTTCTGCGGCTTTATCATCAGGTAATATCCCACCGGGACCGGCAGTTTTCCTTTTGCTCCGATATGTGCACGAAAAGCCGGATGATACGGCGATTTATCGTGGCTGAAACGCGTATCCCTGACAATTTTAAACGTCAGGTCTTTTGGCTCATTATGCAGGATACTGCTGTCGGTTTTACCTATTTCAAGAATCAGTTCCTGCAGCAGCGCTTCAAATGCCGCACATGCTTCTTTGTATTCTTCCTTATGGGAATGATACCATTCGCGGTTGTTGTTTCTGCTTAATTCTGATAAATAACTGATAATCAGCTGTGTGTTCATATTAATATTCTCCTTTTATGAATTTTTAACCACGGAAAAAGGTTCCGATTTCAGAAAATCCCTGATAAACTGCGCTGTCTTTTCCGGCGCTTCATATGTTCTGCAGAATGAAAAATACTGCGACAGATGATCAATTTCTTCCATGGCATCTTTTACATCAAGCACTGTCCTGTCCGGGATAACTGCTGCATTTGAATAATCCAGACTGGCAGGATTTATTCTGTGGTTCTGGATTGCATAATTAACCCTGCCGCTGCACCTGCATGTCCCGCTTCCGTATTCCCCGCAGTACTGTTCCAGAAAACCGGCCATTTTTTTACGGATTCTGGAAAGCTTCTGTCTGTATGCCTCCGGCGTCATTTCCAGAATTTCCCCTGCCATACGGCTGTCAGCCTGAAACATAGTCCCAAGTATAAAAATACACCGGCTTTCCACGTCAAGGCACTGCAGCATTACATTTGTACAGGACATCTTAAGCTCCTCTGCCAGAACCGCTTTTTCTACGTTCTGCGTCAAATCCGGCACGTCACCGATTTTCCCGTTTACAATATCATCCCCGTAGTACTCGAAACTCAGCGGACAGTGCGCAAACATATGCTTCTTATAGTTTTTCAGATGGTTCACTGCAATTCTGAAAACCCATGTGGTAAAGGAACTTTCTTTTTTAAATGAGGAAAGATGCGTCATGATTTTCAGCAGGATATCCTGCGCTGCATCTTCCGCATCCGCAAAAGTGCCCAGCATTCTAAGGGATAGATTAAACACCAGATCCTTCACGCCCATAAGGACCGTTTCGAGGGATTTTCCATCCCCGGCAACAGCCTTGTCAATTAAAGTAAACAGTTCGTCATTTTTTTCCATTTTCATACCTCCTGTATAATTAGACAGCGCAGCATGCCCTGTGTGACAGAAAAATTCTTTTTTCTTTAAATAATACTTATATTTTGTGTTTTCGCAAGTTTTTTTGCATTACCTGTTGCTTATGACGCTGCGTCATGTGGTAAATTATTAACAGAATAACGCTTAAGGAGGTGAAAAAATGCCAGAATATACCACCGGGGAAATTGCAAAGCTGTGCGGTGTATCCGTCCGTACCATCCAGTACTATGACTCGCGCGGGATTCTTGCGCCAAGCGGACTTAGTGAAGGCGGCAGACGTCTGTACAGCGAAGAGGACATTGCACAAATGAAAATTATCTGCTTTCTCCGGGAGCTCGGTCTGCCAATCAACAGTATTAAAGAACTTCTTACAGAGGAACACTCCGGGGACATTCTTTCCATTTTACTGGCAGAACAGGAGAAGAAACTGAAAAGTGAACTGGAGGACAAAGAACTGCAGCTGAAAAAAGTTACGGAACTAAAGCAGCTTCTGAACAAAGACTCACATTTTACCATTGCATCCATTGGAGACATGGCATATGTGATTGAACATAAGGAGAAGCTCAGAAACACCCGTTTTTTACTTATTCCGGCCGGCATTGCAATGGATATTGTGGAAATCTGGACACTCATTTACGGAATCATGACAGGAAAATGGCTTCCGTTTGCACTTGGAATGTGTTTTGTCTTTGCCACGGGATTACTGGCTTCGGTGTTCTATTATAAAAGAACTGCCTATATCTGCAGCGTATGCCACACCGTGTTCCGTCCCGCCTTCCACAAATGTTTTTTTGCACGCCACACGCCGGACATGCGGAAGCTGACCTGCAGCGCCTGCGGGCATCACGGATTCTGTGTGGAAATATATAAAAAGGAGAACAAGACTGAAAATGAATAATATCAGAGAATTTTTACCCTTTATCATCCCCCTTGCAGCTGCAGAAATTTTGCTGCTGGGGTATACGCTGCACCATATTTTAACACATGAAAATTACCGCAGGGGAAACCGTCCTCTCTGGATTTTTATTACCATCATCGGAATGCAGTTTATCGGTCCCATCCTTTATTTTCTGCTTGGCAGGGAGGAATCATAATATGGACGCGCTGACCATTACGAATCTGACAAAAAGATTCGGGGATAAAACAGTTCTTGACAAACTGAACCTGTCCGTTCCGGAGCACAGTATATTCGGCTTTATCGGAAAAAACGGCGCCGGAAAAACTACCGCCATGAAGACTATTCTCGGTCTTTTAAAGCCTGACGGCGGACAAATCACTGTCGCAGGGGAACGGGTGGCTTACGGACAGACAAAGACCAACCGGAATATTGGATACCTTCCCGACGTTCCGGAGTTTTACCCTTACATGACGCCGTATGAATACCTGGTTTTCTGCGGAAAAATCAGTGAAATCCCGGAGAAGGAATTAAAAGTGCGCTGCCTGGGGCTTCTGGAGCTGGTCGGATTAAAAAACGAGAATCACCGTATCAAAGGTTTTTCGCGCGGAATGAAACAGCGTCTGGGGATTGCGCAGGCACTGTTGAACCGCCCGAAACTTTTAATCTGCGATGAACCGACCTCCGCCCTTGATCCTGCCGGAAGAAAGGAAATACTGGACATTCTGCTTTCAGCAAAAGAACAGACTACCGTACTCTTTTCCACACATATCCTGTCAGATGTGGAAAATATCTGCACGGACGCCGCCTTTCTGGACAAAGGAAGCATTGTGCTGCAGGGAACTGTTTCTAAATTGCGGAGCATCCATTCTTCAAAAAAATATATTCTGGAACCGGAAGGCAGATATGACGCGGAAAAACTCATGCAGGCATTTAGCGGCATGACATTAAATGCGAACCATGAACTGGAATTTGCCGGGGAAAGCGGCCTTTTATTTTCCATATTACATTTTATTGCAGAGCAGAAAATTCCTGTACAGAAGCTTGAACATATGGAAACCCCGCTGGAAGATTTATTCCTGGAGGTGACAAAACCATGAAAACTTTACTGGCTGTTTTAAAAAAAGAATGGATGGAAACCGTGCGCAGCGGAACACTTGCCATCCTTGTTATTTTGTCGGTCCTGTTCGGCATTATGAATCCTGCCATTGCAAAGCTGACACCGTGGATGATGGAGCTGCTTTCTGATTCGCTTTCCAAAAACGGGTTAAGCGTCGGAACAATTACCGTGGATGCACTGACCTCATGGACGCAGTTTTTTAAAAATATCCCCCTTCTGCTGGTTGTCCTCATCCTAATTTACAGCAGCATATTTACCAGGGAATACCAGTCCGGCACGCTGATTCCCATACTGACAAAAGGACTGCCGCGGCATAAAATCGTACTGGCAAAATTTATTCTTGTATTAGCTGTATGGACGCTCTGTTACTGGCTCTGTTTTCTGGTTACTTACGGGTACAATGCTTTTTACTGGAACAACCGGAGCGTATCCTTCCTGTTTTCTGCCGCACTTCACTGGTGGCTGTTCGGTGCAGGCATCATCAGCATGATGGTATTTTTTTCCACGTTATCTTCCGGCAGCACCGGTGTACTTCTCGGAACCGGGGGATACGCTGCTGCCGCATATACTGTGGGACTGTTTCCCCGTATAAAGGAATACTCTCCGGTGATGCTGGCAAATTCCGCACAGCTTGTTACAGCTTCTGCAAAACCGGACGACTATATAAAAGCGGTACTGGTAACAGTCCTTCTTGGCGCATTCTGTATTGCGGCGGCTGTTCCTTTGTTTAACAGAAAACAGCTTTAAACCATATCATTATTTTCTGGAATTTTTGCATCTATTGAGTTGATTATGCAATGCAAACCGTATATAATATAAGTACAACAGATAGCAAAAAAGGAGAATAACTATGGCAAATACAACCAACTTCAGTGTCCGCATGGACAGCGAAATCAAAAAAAAGTGTGAAAGCCTGTATGGCGAACTTGGCTTAAACCTTACCACAGCCATCAATGTTTTCCTGCGCCAGTCACTCCGTGCAGGCGGTTTTCCATTTGATGTAAAACTGGACCAGCCTAACATGGAAACGATTGCAGCCATGATGGAAGCAGAGCGTATTGCACATGATCCAAATGTAAAACACTACTCAGACGTTGAAGAAGCGCTCAGGGAATTAAAACAATGAAGCGGGATATCGTCTGGACGACAAAGTTCAAAAAGGATTATAAACTTGCCATAAAACGGCATCTGAATATCGACCTGCTGGACGACATTATCCGTATCTTGTCAAGAGGGGAGATTTTACCAGAACAATTCAGGGACCACGAGCTGTCCGGCAACTGGGCAGGACACAGGGAATGCCATATCCAGCCAGACTGGCTGCTCATTTACCGCATTGATGATTCGGTGCTGGTACTGACCTTAGTCCGTTCTGGTACTCACAATGAATTATTTGATAAGTAAAAAAACGCCGTACCGGAATCATTTTCCAGTACGGCGGTTTCTTTCATTAACTATTTTTTATGTTCCTGAATCACAACTTCCCCGTCTGCACCCTCGATATCCCGGATAATCTCACCGACCGCCGGGACATAAATATGACCGGAAAGAGGATTTTTGATGCTGGCAACCTCTGCCGTCAGCACAGCCTCCACTTCGGAACGCTCAAAGCATAAATCAGTATCCGTCATCTCACAGTCCACGAGCTTTAAATTTTTACAGTAGCAGAGCGGCTGTGTTCCGGAAATTTTACAGTTCTCAAACGTCAGGTTCTCACTGTACCATGCCAGGTATTCCCCCTTTACCACGCTGTTTCTTATGGTAACGTTTTTCGCATGCCAGAACGCGTCCTTGGTATCAAACACACAGTTTTCAAAAACCGCATCTTCAATATACTGGAACGAATATTTTCCCTTCATGCGCACATCCAGGAAATTCAGGTTTGTGGAGCGCATCATAAAATATTCGCTTTCGGCTGTGCAGTTTTCCATATCCAGTCCGTGTACCGACCAGCCAAATTCCGGCGAAACAATATCACAGCCTGACATGTTTACCTTCCGGCATTCCCGCAGCGCCTTAATCCCGTGAAGCCGGCTTCCCAGGATATCAATTTCACTGGAATACCAGAGCGCTGCCCGGCAGAGCTCTGTCATTTCAGACTTCTTTATGGTAAGCCTGCAGTCATGCCAGAACGGATAACGCAGATTAAAGAAGCAGTTCTCCACGGTAATATCCCGGCACTCCTTTAATGCGCTTTCCCCGTCCGCCGGGCCGTCAAAGTTACAGTTTTTTACCAGAAGTTCCTCTGCACCGTACAGGGCGCGTTCTTCATCAAAAGTTTTGTTTGCAATGGTATCCATCATAAACCTACTTTTCTGTCCGTTCTTTAATATATGTTTCAATAAAGTCAATGGTTCTTTCCAGCCCCAGTTTACTGCTGTTCATGCAAAGCTCATAATGGCGGGCGTCCCCCCACTTGATATCGCAGTAATGGTTGTGGTAGTCCCTTCTGGTCTTGTCATGGCGTGCGATTGCCTCTTCCGCTGCTTTTCTTGAAAATCCGCGCACGTTTTCCACTCGCCTGATTTTTGCTTCCCGGTCCCCGATGATAAAAATCGAAATCAGGCCTTCAAAATCCTGCAGCACGCTCTCGGAACAGCGGCCGACCACGACAAACGACTCGCCTGATTCCGCTTTGTCCCGCAGAAAATCAAACTGCATCATCGCTATGTTTTCTTCCGGTGAATTACTGAATCCGCGTACGCTTCTGGAAAGAAACTTTTTCTTCGGAAGTTCGTCATACTTATTCAGTTTTTGAACATTAAAACCTTTTTCCCTTGCCACTTCGTCCAGAAGGTTGTGGTCATAAATCGGCAGCTCAAACCGTTTGGCTAACTGTGCCGCGATAAAATGCCCGCCGCTTCCGTATTCACGGCTTAAGGAAATAATTAACTGCTTGCCCATATTGTTCTCCTTTTAAAGAATACTGCTTTTTATAAATACCTAACAAAAATAAACACTGTGCTGATTACCAGTACAATTGCAGTAGCAGGCACTGCTTTTTTGCAGTACTCGCCCCATCCAATCGGATGTCCTGCCTTGGCTGATACTGAGGTTCCCACAACATTTGCGGACGCGCCAATCGGCGTTGCGCTTCCTCCGATATCCGTTCCCATGGAAAGCGCCCATGCCAGCACACTTAAGTCTATGCCCTGTGTCTTTGCCAGCGTGTCAATCACCGGAATCATGGTTGCTGAGAATGGAATGTTGTCAATAAATGCACTGGCAACTGCAGATACCCAGATAATAATTGCAATCATTAACATCGCATTTCCGCCGCTGACATCCCCGATAAAGCCTGCAACGACTTCAAGAATACCAGTCTGCTCCAGACCGCCTACAACGATAAACAGCCCGATAAAAAACAGCAGCGTTTTATAGTCTACTTTCTTTAAAACCTCCAGCGCATATCTGCCGGAAGTAAGAAGCGTTACCAGTGCAATGGACAGCCCGATAAATGCCACGGTAAGTCCTGTCATTGCATGTGTCACCAGCATGGCAACCGCACATAAAAAGATAACGGTGCTGATACCAAACCCAACCTTATCCGTAATTGCGCTTTCCGGCGTAGGAAGCTTGGAAATATCAATCTTTTTGTCTTTATTCCCTGCAAACTCCTTACGGAATGCAAAATAGAAAAACACAACTATCACAACCAGCGAAATCGCTGCAATCACTCCCGTATTCATCACAAAATCCGCAAACGAATAGCCGAGTGATGTACCGATAATGATATTTGGCGGATCTCCGCACATTGTTGCAGAACCGCCCAGGTTCGCACAGAAAATTTCCGCCAGAATCATGGGAACCGGATTAAAGTCCAGTAACTGCGCCAGCTCTACTGTAACTGCTGCAAGGAACAAAATAACCGTAATACTGTCGATAAACATGGCAAGTATAAACGACATAATCATAAACGTGATGAAAATCGGAATCGTCTTATAATTGACCAGTTTTGCAATCCGCATGCAAAGCCAGCGGAAAAATCCGACCCTCGCCATGCCTTCGACCATGACCATCATGCCTGCAATAAAAATAATGGTTGCCCAGTTAATACCACTGGAGGATTCGGATGCCTCACCTGCCTGGTACCAGAAATCAAGCGTGAATATATTCTGTACATTCAGCGTTTTGATGACTGCTGTCATACTGTGAAGACCGAGACCGAATACCAGGAGCAGCGTCAGAAGCCCGCAACCCAAAGTAATATAATGCCGTTCAATCTTATCCGTGATAATCATCAGAAACATAACCACAAAAATAAGTACGGCAAGCACCTGTGCTAATAACATCTGTGCACCTCCTAAAATTTTTTATCGCTTTTATTCTACTCCTTTTTTCAAAAAATGGAAGCACAAATTTACAAATTATTTATTTATTCTTAATCAAAAATTGAGAACCCGGCTTCCAGAAGCCGTCTTGTGTACGGATGTTTCGCAGAACTTACCAGTTTTTCGGCAGGAAGCGCCTCCACAATTTTTCCCTGGCACATCACCGCAATCTCATGCGCAAACGACTGCACCAGTGCCAGGTCGTGCGCCACAAAGGCAATGGCTGTCTGTTTTTCCTTCTGCAGCCGCACAATCAGCTCAATCATGCTTTTCTGTACCGACACATCCAGTGCCGAGGTCGCCTCATCCATGACAATCACTTCCGGTTCCAGCGCAATGGCGCGCGCAATCGCTATTCTCTGCCTCTGCCCGCCGCTCATGGCATGGGGATAACGGGAAGTAAAATCCTCCGGCAGTTCCACCATCCGTAAAAGAGCCCTTGCTGCTTCCTCCTTTTCCTTTGGGGAAATCCGCTTAAAATTTAAGAGCGGTTCACAAAGGATATCACGGATTTTCATTTTAGGATGGAAAGATGCGGACGGATTCTGGAACACCATCTGGATATGCTGCCTCATCTGCCGTCTTTTTTCCCCTTTTAATTCTGTGATATCCTGTCCTTTGTACACAATTTCCCCCTCATCCGGAGTATCCAGTGACGCCAGCATCCGAAGAAGGGTGCTTTTCCCGCAGCCGGATTCCCCGGCGATTCCAAGGGTTTTTCCCTTATGCAGCGTCAGGCTGACGTCAGAACATGCCGTAAATACCTGTCCGTCCGGTAACGGAAAACGGCGTGTGACATGCTTCGCCTCCAGAATCACTTCTTCTTTTTCATGGGACATAACGTTTTCCTTTCAGTGACGGAACCGCTTCCAGCAGCTTTTTTGTATAAGCGTTTCCGCTCTGCAGCAGATGCTCTTTACTGCCGCGGTCCGTAATTTTGCCGTCCTTCATCAGAATCATTTCATCCGACATATAAGCGGCGACGCCAAGATTGTGCGTCACCATCAGAATACTGGTATTCCCTTTTTTTAATTCCTTCATCTGCCGGACAATTTCCGCCTGCGTAACTGCATCCAGCGCGCTGGCAGGCTCATCGGCAAGAAGCAGTTTCGGCTGGAATGTCATCGCCATTGCAATTCCCACCCTCTGGCGCATTCCGCCGGAGAGCTGGAACGCATAACTTTTCATCACACGCTCCCCGTCTAAAAGCTGCATCCGCTTTAACATCGTAACCGCCAGCTCTCTCGCCTGCCGTTTCGGCATCCGTTCATGGATGCGGATATATTCCACAAACTGGCTTCCGATGGTTCTTATGGGGTTTAACATGGCGCCGGTATCCTGGAAAATCATGGATATCCCCGTCCCCCGCAGTTTTCGCCATTCCTCTTTTGAACCAGACAACAGGGACTTACCTTCAAAGAGAATATCTCCTGCCGTCACCCTGCCACCTGCTGCCAGAAGCCCAGACACAGCACGGATTACCGTTGTTTTCCCGCTTCCGCTTTCCCCTGCAATGGTGCAGATGCTGCCCTGTTCCAGTTTTAAATGAAAATGGCGCACCACCGTTTTTCCCCCGTAGGAAACGCACAAATCCTTAATTTCCAGCATGGTTCCTTTACTCCTTTCTCACATCCAGCACATCCCGCAGACTGTCGCCTAAAAAATTAAACACAAGCACCACAAGAAAAATGGCAAGTCCCGGAAACACCATCAGCCAGGACGCCGTCTGTAAAAGCGGACGGCCTTCATTTAACATCAGTCCCCATTCCGGCTCCGGCGGCTGCGCACCGAATCCCAGAAAAGAAAGTCCGGCCAGTTCAAGAATCATACTTCCGATATCCGTTGCCGCTGTGACAACCAGTGTCGGGAGTACGGCAGGAAGCATATAGCGGAATAATATATGCCGCTGGCGGCTGCCCGCCACGACTGCCGCCTGTACATAGTCGCTGCGCCTGATTTTTGCCGCAAGGCCTCTTGCCAGCCTGGCGTATTTCGTCCAGCTGACGAATGAAACGGCAAGTACTGCATTTTTTACGCCTGCCCCGGAAATCCCGGCAACCGCAATTGCCAGTACCATTCCCGGAAACGAAACCATGATATCGGAAAACCGCATGATTACCGCGTCTGTGACTCCTCCGAAATATCCTGCCAGTATACCGGCCAGCGTTCCCGCCGCAAAAATAATGGCAACGACCGCCAGTGCGGCGCATAATGTGGTTCTCGCCCCGTAAATTACGCGCGCAAACATATCCCTTCCCAGCTGGTCCGTCCCAAACCAGTGACGGGAATCCGGAGCAAGAAGCGCATCTGCAAGCTCTGCCTCCACCGGGCTTTTTCCGGCACACAGAACCGGTGCAAAAACCGCTGCCAGTACAACCAGAATGGCGCAGGCCAGAAAAAACAGAAATGCCGTGTATTTTGTCCCCTTTCTTTTTTTCATGTTTTTTCCCTTTCTTTTTGGAAACATCAGCCGCCTGACGAATTTCTGATACGCGGGTCCAGAAAATGGCAGGAGATATCCGCCAGCCGGTTCATCAGCATGTATATCAGTGAAACCCAGAGCACATATCCCTGAATCAGCGGATAATCATATTTCATAATCGCGGAAACTGCCAGGCTCCCCAGTCCCGGCCAGGAAAAAATCACTTCCACAACCGCTGTCCCCCCAAGCAGGGAACCGAGGGAAAGCCCAAGCATGGTAATTAAGGGAAGCAGTGCGTTAGGAAACACATGTTTCCAGAGAATCCTGCTTTCTTTCATCCCAAGCGCGCGCGCACCGGTTACATAATCCTGATTCAGTTCCTCCAGTACCGCCGTCCGCACCTGCCTTGTGTATTTTGCCGTCATGGCAAAGGCAAGCGTTGCCGCAGGCAGAACCATGCTTTTTAAATCGCCGCCGGAGGAAATCACCGGAAACCAGCCAAGCCTGACCGCAAAAATGCGAAGCAGCAGTAAGCCCACCCAGAAATTCGGCATGGACACGCCAAAAAAAGTAAGTATCCGGACCAGCACGTCCGGCCACCTGTTCTGGTATACTGCTGCCGCCATGCCAAGCGGCAGTGAAAATGCAAGCATAAACAGTAAAGATAAAACCGCCAGTTTCACGGTCGGCAGGAGTCTGGACAAAAGCAGCTCGCCCACTGGCTTTCCATAGGAATACGATACGCCAAAATCCCCCCGCAGGCAGTCTGCAAGCCAGTCCGCGTACTGCACGGGAAGCGGACGGTTTAATCCCATTTCCTCCCTTGTCTTTTGTATCATTTCTTCGTCCGGCATAACTCCGGCGGACGTATACATCGTGCGCACAGGATCTCCCGGCGCAAGGCTTGTCAGCAGAAAAGTCAGAAAACTGACGCCCAGTAAGACCACCAGAATCTGCAGCAGCCGTCCTGCAGTTTTTCTCTGTTTCAAAATTTCTGCCTCCTGTTATGCCGGCCTTATCTCCGTAGTAATCCAGTAATAATCCGCCGTATGAATGACTGCACCTTTTATTTTCTTTGAAGCACACATGGAGCTGTTATAGTACCCATGCACTAAAACTGCCGCATCATCAATCAAAATCTGCTGCATTTCCGTTATCAGATGAATACGCTCTTTATCATCCAGCTCCACAAGAAGCTTTTCGTACAGCTCATCGTATTTTTCATTTTTATAGTTGCAGTAATTGGCGGTTCCCCCGGAATACCAGTTGGCAAGATATTCCTGCGGATCCCCGGTTCCCACGGTTGTCCAGTTTCCGGAGCTTAAGTCGTATTCGCCGGATACGGTCAGGTTCCACAAGGTATCGCCGTCTGTTGTATGAATCGTGGTTTCCACTCCGATTTCCTTTAACAGATGCTGTACGCCTTCCGCCAGTGTGGAAAGACTGCGGTTGTCATAGGTAACATAATTTAAATTGACCGGTGTTTTATCCAGTTCACGGATGCCGTCGCCGTCGGTATCCACAATGCCTGCAGCATCCAGAAGTTTTTTTGCCTTTTCCACGTTATAGGCGTATGGATTTTCCAGGCTGTCATAATGATAATTCAGGTTTGAGGGAAGCACGGAAAAACCCGGCGTATACAGTCCCCCCAGTGTCACATTACAGAGCGTGTCTGTATCCACCGCCATAAGGACAGCCTGGCGCAGGGCATCATTTTTTAAGACGCCGTTAAAATTCATATTCGTAAAACCGCAGCGCACACCACCTGCAATGGTTACATCAAAATTTCCGTCTTCTTTTAATGTATTTAAATCGCTGACTTCCGTAATATTTTCCACAAGGTCCACCTGACCACCCTGCAGTGCCATGGTCTTTGCGGAAGAATCATTGATAAATTTCAGTTCCATTCCGTCAAACGGAACTTCCCCGTTCCAGTAATACTGGTTTGCCTTAAACTCCACCCCGACGGCAGCTTCAAATTCTGTCACTGCATACGGGCCGGTGCCGATGGCCCCCTCGTCGAAATTTTTTGTATGGTCCACATCAAGAACTGCAAACACCGGATAGGCAAGGTTTTTTGTCAGGTCCGGATATGCCGTGTCTGTCTTAACCGTCAGGTTTCCTTTTGCGTCATCCGCCTTCATGGACGCGTAATCCATGAATTTTTCCGGTGTGGAGCTTCCCTCGCAGGCATACAGACGTTCATAGCAGTCCGCCACCTTCTGCGGCGTCACATCCTCCCCGTTTGAAAATTTCACACCGTCCCTGATATGGAAGGTCCATGTTTTATGGTCCGGCGATACCTCATAGCTGTCACACAGATACGGTTCCGCTTCCATGGCGTCATTAAAACGGAACAGACATTCCCCGACGCCGAACCTGGTACAGTTCCAGGCTGCATTTATCATGTTTCCGGGATCTATGGAATCCACGTAGTCAAAACATCCAAACTTTAAAACCTGTTCCCCGCGCTCCTGTGACGGCTGCGCGGTTTCCCCGCCGCCTCCTTTGCCGCAGCCTGCAACAAAGAATGCTGCAGCCGCCATGATACTCATGAATCTCTTTTTCATTTTGTTTTCTCCTCCATCGAACATCAGCCCATGTAAAATTTACCTGGACATAAAAAAGAACCAGCTGGTTATCTACAGCTGATTCTGATTCCTTCAGAATGGTATTATATTTTGATACGCAAAAAAGAACCCCGATATCTGCCGTTTTCCGCAAGGAATATAGCAGATACCGAAATTATTTGCAGCGTAAATACCCTTATCAACCGTAAGTGATTTACAAGAACTATAAGCAGGTCTCCTGACTTAAGGTCATCGCTTGCTGTTGTGCCTTCCCAAAAGAGAGTGGAAATCTTTCAGTGGCTTGTGCAACACTCCTTTCGAGTATTACATGTAACAGGCCGCTCACTATCACAGTGACGGGATCGTTCCGGAATTGCACCGGATTCCCTTTTCATCCCTGCATGGCATGACGGGGAGCATCTGAAAATATGTCCTGTCCGTGCCAAGAAGGAACTTATAGTCTACGGTAAAATTTACCGATTTATCTATGTAATTGTTTTGATTTTTAATTATAAGGTCAGATTATACCACTCACGGAAAAATATGTCAAATTATCCCAGCACCTTTTTTACCATTTCTGCATCAAACACCACAGAAGGAACATGTTCGACTTCTATCCGGTAAAGCGCATTGGCGGCAAGGTGTTCTGCGGCCTGTTCCAGGTCACGGATGCCGGAGGTGTTTTTATATTTTTCAATCACGGCATCCAGCCCGTCAGCCGTCAGGGTGCATTCATTTTCACGCAGTCCCATACGCTCTATCACTTTTTTCAGCGCAAAGTCAGAAAAAATGACCTTTTTTTCCTCACTGGTATAATCCGGTATATCTATCACGGCAAAACGCGACATCAGGGGCGCGCTGATTCTGTCCCTGTCATTTGCCGTTGCAATCGGATACACACCAACCGTCGGAATCATGCATTCCATGTAATTATCCGTAAAACCCAGGTTATCAAGAAGCGTTAAAAGAACGTCCGCCGGATTACCGTTTCCTTTTCCGGCGCTCGCTTTGTCCAGCTCGTTAATAATAAATACCAGGTTTGATTCGCCTGCCATGGAAAATGCCTCCATAATAATTCCCGGTTTTGCATTCGCATAGACCCTGGAGCTTCCGGTCAGCTGCTCCGGGTCATTGATGGAACTCATATCAAGCGTCGTCCACGGAAGCTTTAAAATCCGTGCCACTGCATAGGCAATCTGGGATTTTCCGGTTCCGGCAGGCCCAATCAGCAGAAGTCCGTATGCCGGAAGGGTGTGCGTCCGGTTAATCTGGATAATCGTCTCCATAATGCGCTGCTTCACGGTCTCCATTCCGTAAAGCTCCTCATCTAAAATCCTGCGCGCTTCTTCTGGGTCAATGGACTCAAAATAATTATTTTTCCACTGGATGTTCATCATAATGGAAAGCGCACGCTGTGCATGGCGGCGTTCCTCCACCGATACCTCTGCAGAACGCGCAACGGCAAGATTCCTTCTCGCCCACAGCTGGATATTGTCAGGAAGCGTCCTTCCGGCGCAGGTCATAAAATCCGTGATGCTCTGTAAGCTTGTAAGCTTCATTTCATCCCCGGTTTCCTCCCTGTCATCGTCATCCTCCTCTTCCGGCTCCGGCGGGCTGCTCTCCAGCAGGCGCTCAATCATAAACTGTAAAAAACCATCCTCCGCCGAAAGCTTGGTTCCGCCGCCGAACGCCATTTCCCGGATTTTATAGACTGCATAGCCGTCCTCCCTGTTTTTTCCGGACAGACGCACATGAATATGGTTTTCCCCCAGCCAGCGCAGCAGGCTGACAAAACGGGAATCAATCTGTAAAATATCCGCGCTGACAACACCGTCCTCCTCCTGAAATTCAAAGGACGTTCCCTTTACGGGATTGGTAAATACCCCGCAGGAATGGTGCTTCCATTCCCGTTTGCTGTTGTCCAGAAGCATCACCGGAAATTCCGCAGAAATCGCTGTCCGGTTTGAGGCAAATGCGGTATATGTTACCTCCCTGTTTTCTTCTTTTGTATCCTTAAAATCAAATACCGGCATAATGTTTCCTCCCTATTATTTTGTTATTTTATCATCCCGTCACCGTTGTGATTTTTCAGTTCTTCTTCCACCCTCTTTTCCACTTCTTTTTCCGTCTCCCGAATCGCCGCCCCATGTCCGGTTAACGCCGCAAATGCGGAAAACTGAGCCGCCCGGTCCTGCCGTGACATCCGCGGATGTGTCTTAGATTCATGGTGCGGCAGGTCAATAATATCGTCGTATCTGTGTGTGTTCTTCATTATGCTTTATGTCCTCCTATACGTCCGTTTCTGTCTCTTGCCGTGGCGCCTTCCTCCAGGCTGGTGCCTTTTAAAATTGCATTTTTCCCGTACCGCTTTTTTACGGCAAGCATTGCCTCCTGCAGTTTCCGTTCTTTGATCAGTCCGGTCTGCTCCTTTTCTTTTTCCTGCTGTGCATGATTATCCGCAAACAGTTCCAGCTGTTCATACGTTTCCTGCCCTGCCTGAAAATTTTCATCCACCACGCGGTTTGCCGTTACATTTACCCGGCGGATGTACAGTTCTTTATTTACAATCCTGTCATACAGTTCCAGTACGGCGTCCGTTAAAAGGCGTGAGGAAGAAGTCGGGCGGTCAATGTTTGCCGTACCGTGCGCATGTTCGGGAACCTTCCTGCCATAACGGTCGGTGGTAACCTTCCCCCTGTAGTTCGCCCGGATTTTTTCATCGCTTAAATTTTCTATGTCATATCCGACTGTAAGCACAAGCTGGTCTGTCACCAGCCGCTTTTCCACAAGGTCAAGCGCCAGCATGTCCGTCATTTCACGGACAATCAGCCTTCCCTTTGTAAAATGATACGGACACTGCAGCACCTGTCCCATGCAGATACTGTTTGTCTGCGGCTTATATGCCTTGATTTCTTTTATGGTACACGGCTCATAGCCCCATGCATGGTCTATGAGAAGTTCCGCGTTGACGCCGAAAAATTTGTACAGAAGCTCTTCATTGTAAAACTCATTCGGCCTGCCAATCGAACATTTTGCAATATCCCCCATGGTATAAATTCCGGCTTCTGCAAGTTTTTTCGCATACCCCCTGCCAACACGCCAGAAATCGGTGAGCGGTTTATGGTCCCAGAGCAGCCTGCGGTAACTCATTTCATCCAGCTGTGCAATCCGCACCCCGTTTTTGTCAGGCTGTGCATGCTTTGCCACGATATCCATTGCAACCTTGCACAAGTAAAGATTGGTCCCGATACCCGCCGTGGCGGTAATTCCGGTCGTTTCAAACACATCCTTTACAATTTTTCCGGCAAGCTCACGCACACTCATCCGGTAAATCCGCAGATAATGCGACACATCAAGAAACACCTCATCTATAGAATAAACGTGAATGTCCTCCGGCGCAATATATTTTAAATAAACTTCGTAAATCCATGTGCTGTATTTTACATACAGCGCCATCCGCGGGGGAGCTGCAATATAGGAAAGTGCAAGCTCCGGGGATTTTTCCAGTTCCGTGGCATCATAAGATTCCCCCGCAAACTGCTGCTCTTTTTCATGCAGTCTGCCCAGCTGAAGCAGCCGCTTTCTGTTTACCTCCTTTACCCGCTGTACGACCTCAAACAGCCGGGCGCGCCCCGAAATACCATATGCCTTCAAGGACGGGGATACGGCAAGACAGATGGTTTTTTCCGTCCGGCTTACGTCTGCAACCACAAGATTTGTTGTCAGCGGGTCAAGCCCCCGTTCCCGGCATTCAATGGATGCATAAAAGGATTTTAAATCAATGGCAATATATCTGTATTTTTCCTCCGGCATGGCTTCACCCCCTGATAACAAAATTCCCCCTTTGCCGGAAAATATGTATTCCGGCTTCCGGGGGATGACTGCTCCTTAAGCCTTTTGTATTCTTCTTTTACTCTGTGATTCCCTGTTTATCCCAGAATCGCCTTATCGCTTGCAAATTCCTCTCCGCTTGCCTCCTCAAACTTATGAAGCAGATCGGATACGGTAAGCTTTTTCTTTTCTTCCCCGCGGATATCCAGTATGATATTTCCGTCCATCATCATAATCAGGCGGTTGCCGTGTGCAATCGCATCCTTCATATTGTGGGTAATCATTAGCGTGGTCAGATGGTCGCGGTTTACAATCGTATCGGTTGTTTCGAGAACTTTTGCCGCTGTCTTCGGGTCAAGCGCCGCCGTATGCTCGTCTAACAGCAACAGCTTCGGTTTCTTTAAGGTCGCCATCAGAAGTGTCAGCGCCTGTCTCTGTCCGCCGGACAAAAGACCAACTTTGGATGTCATACGCTCTTCCAGTCCGAGTCCAAGCGTTGCAAGCATTTCTTTATATTTCTGACGCTCCTTTTCTTTAATGCCGCCCCGTAAGGTTCTTCTGTCCCCGCGCCGCATGGCAAGTGCAAGGTTTTCCTCGATTTCCATGGTGGCGGCGGTTCCGGTCATCGGATCCTGAAACACCCTGCCAAGAAATTTCGCACGTTTGTATTCCTTTAACTTTGTCACATCTGTTCCGTCAATGACAATGGAGCCGCTGTCCAACGGCCACACGCCTGCAATTGCATTTAACATCGTGGATTTACCGGCGCCGTTTCCGCCGATTACCGTAACAAAGTCGCCGTCCTCCAGCGTCAGTGACAGTCCTTTTAGCGCCGTCTTTTCGTTGACGGTTCCTGCATTGAAGGTTTTGTAAATATCTTTGATTTCTAACATATTACGCCTCCTCCTTTGCTTTATCACCGATTTTTACAGGCTTCGTGATATATTTTCCCTTCCAGTACGGAACTGCAAGGAATACTGCAACAACGAGCGCCTGGAACAGTTTTAACAGATCCGTGTCAATGCCGCACCAGATAACCACCTGCAGTACCATAAAATAAATGACTCCGCCCAGTGCAACAGCAAGAAGCTTTAAAGCAAAATTCTTAAATATTCTGCCAAAAACCGCCTCGCCGATAATGACTGCTGCAAGTCCGATGACTATGGCGCCTTTTCCCATATTAATATCGGAAAATCCCTGGTACTGTCCGAGCAGCGCGCTGGAGAAAGCGACCAGCCCGTTGGAAATCATCAGTCCGAGCACTTTGTTAAAGTTGGTGTTGATGCCCTGCGCCCGCGCCATGTTTTCATTACATCCCGTGGCACGCAGGCTGCTTCCCAGCTCTGTTCCGAAAAACCAGTACAAAACTGCAATAATTGCAATAATAAACAGGATTACCACTGCAATTGTATTCTTATCTGTAATTGCATTTTTTACATACCGCAGGGAAACAAGCAGGTTGTAATTGTCCACGCTGATTGCCTGGTTGGATTTCCCCATGATTTTTAAGTTGACGCCCCACAGCCCCAGCTGTGTCAGGATACCGGAAAGAATCGCAGGAATTCCCATTGCCGTATGGAAAATCCCTGTGGCAAGTCCCACCAGCATTCCGGCAGCCGTAGCCGCAAGCATCGCCACAAAAATATTCTGGCCGCCCTGCAACATCATAATGCAGACTGCCGCCCCTGTACACATTGTTCCATCCACAGACAAATCCGCAATATCAAGAATCCGGAATGTGATGTACACACCGATTGCCATGATTCCCCAGATGAGTCCCTGTGCCGCCGCACCCGGAAGTGCGCTTAACAAGCTGTTGATATCCATTTTTTTGCTCCTTCATGTACATCTGCTTCCTACTCGACTGCTTCATATCCTTCCGGAATGGTAATTCCAAGTTCATCGCAGATTTCCTTGTTGTACTTCTTTACATAATTCGGGGCATACTCGATTGGCATTTCTGAAATATTACTTTCCCCCTTTAAAATCTTTGCAGCCATCTTTCCGGTAGCCACACCAAGGTCATAGTAGCTGATGGAAAGTGTTGCAACGCCGTAACCCCTGCAGATTCCTTCCTCGCCCACTACAGCCGGAACCTTTTTCGGCAGACAGATATTTTTGATAATTTCAGTATTATTTGCAACGGTATTGTCTGTCGGAATATAAATAACATCGCTCTTGTCCGCTGCAGATGTTGCAACTGCCGACAAATCGTTGGAATCAGAAAACGCATAATACTCGCAGGTGTAACCCATGCCCTCTAACGCAGTCTTTACCGTATCCACCTGGTACTGGGAATTTGCTTCTGCAGAGCAGTATAACAGTCCCACATTTTTCGCATCCGGGAAAAGCTCCTGGATCATTTTTGCCTGGTCTTCCAGCGGCGCAAGGTCAGAAGTTCCGGAAATGTTTCTTCCGACGGTTCCGTTAAAATCGGAAATCTCCAGCGCCACGCCGTACTCGGTAACGGAAGTTCCCAGAATCGGAATCTGGTCTGTTGCAGCGGCTGCGGACTGTAAAGCAGGCGTTGCATTTGCAAGAATCAGGTCCACATCCGCAGATACAAAACCATTTGCAATCGTGGAACAGGTATTGGAATCATTCTGTGCATTCTGCACATCAAACTCTACATTTCCCTCACCCAGTTCTTTCACAAGCTCGTCCTGAAAGCCCTTCGTTGCTGCATCCAGCGCTTCATGCTGTACCAGCTGGCAGATACCAACTTTGTAGGTTCCGTCTCCAGACTTCCCATCGGACTGCGACTGTGCGGTTCCCGGATTTGTCGTGCCGCTTTCAGACTTACTCTGTGCAGTTCCATTGTCTCCGCAGGAACAGAGGGACAATGCCATCGCAGCAACTGCGACTGCTGATAAAAGCTTCTTCATCTTTTTCATATTCAATCTCTCCCATCTTTAAATGATAATACTGCGCGCAATATGCTGCGCATGCCAGGGCCGCCAGTCAGAGACTGACGACATTACGATTAAACCATTTTTACGGGAAATTGTCAAGAAAGGGGAGACTTTAGCCTCCCCTTTTACGTCATTTTTATTCCCTGATTTCCCCTATAATCTGTCTGCGTAAGATTCCTCCCGCAGAAAAAAGCGTGACAGCTGTACAGAGAATGATATTTACCAGCACCAGAACCGGCAGTATCCACAGAGAGATAAAGCCCTGCGGATGCAGGTAGCGGTAGACATGCACCATAAAATAATAAAGTATTTTCTGGGCTGCCAGGTACATGACCAGGGCTGCCAGACCGGAATAAACGCCGTACCGCAGTCCCTCCTTTGCCATCATTTTAAGGAAACCTGAATCTGTTACCCCCATGGCGCGCAGGATGCCGAATTCATGCCTTCTCGCCGCCACCAGGTACTGCATGCTGTTCATAATATGAATCAGGCTCACCGCCAGAAGAATAGCTGCAATTCCGTAATAAAACACCATTTTCTGCATCAGGTAAAGGTTCTGCGCCTTAATCTGCATACGGTAATCCTTTATCACGCATTTGTTTATTTCTGACGCAGACGCCTGCAGCGTCCCTGCCGCCTCCTCTCCTTTCTGGGATTCCTCCAGCGAAATACTGATGGTCCTGTAATCCTCCACCCCGAAATTTTCTTTCATCTGCTCATTCGTCATAATAATGTCCACCTCTGTCGTTCCCTCGTCCCCGATAAAGGTGTCCACCTTTGCAAGCGGTCTGCTGGCAACTGCCGCCACTTTCATGTTTTTACTCTGGTACCACTCATCCTTTCCCTGAAATTTAAGCGCCTCTTTCGGCACACCGAAAGAGCTTATGGTTTTCAGCTCCAGCGTATCCTGCGGATGAATGTCAATTCCGTCATAATTCCCCTGTCCGTCCATAATGGTCTTTACCACCACGCTGTTATCTTTCCTCATCTGTCCGGGCGAAATTTCCCCTTCCAGAAGATACGCGTTTAATTCCTCCAGCATTTCATCATCATATCCGTAGATATTTACCTTTAATTTATAATTTTCCTCTCCCGTCTGCACGGCAACCCCATTGTATTTTTCTTTTAGATTTGGGTCCGGCGGATTGGACGGATCATCCGCAATGTCTGCAAAAAAAGGCTTCCAGACAAGCTTCCCGTCGTTTAGCGGAATTTCCCCCAGAAGATAACGCACCGGGTGAAACTTCCTGATTCCCGCGGTTTCTTTCATCCTGCTAACGTCTTTTTCCGGTATTACATCCGCAGGCACATCCGACTGCATATATATCTGGATATCCGAACCAAGCCCGTCGTCTGCCTTAAAGACTAATTCATTATTTGTTTTTGTATTTTCCGTAACATAAAATGTCCCCAGAAAAATGACGCTTCCAATGGATAATGACAGTATAATCCCAAAAAAGGTACTCTTTTTTTCAAACATAAACCGGTGGGTTAAAATTCCTGTCAGGCTCCTTTTTTTCCGGCTGTATATTTTGCGGTTCCGCCGTACTTTTACCTCTTTTGCCAGCATCTGGCGGATTGTCAGCCGCCTCATTTTTGCCTGTAGATGTATACTGACAAATACAGTAACAGCGCCCAGAAAAAGGAAACCGAAAACCATCGCATGTACGTTCATATGGTATGTTCCGGCATCAGGAAGTCTGGAAACTGCATATTCTTCCGCCATTGCCGTCCCCCCGCTGTGATACATTCCGCTTTGTACAATAAAAATCCGTCCCCACTTTGCATAAAGCAGCCAGGAAACCAGATTTCCAGACAGACATCCAGACGGATATCCAAACAGACAGATGATAAAAAGTTCTGTAAGCAGAACCGCGGTATTCCACCCGTCCGTCATTCCAATGGCACGCATAATACTGTATTCCGACATTCTGCGGATAACAGAAATTTTAAACAGACTGCAGATAATAAACGCACCAAAAAATGCAAGGGCAATCAGAATAACGGTTTCCGTCAGTTTTCCGGTTTCATTTAACTGTCCCCAGATATAGGGCAGCCCGGCTTCTTTATGGGAAAGCCCGGTTTTTATAATATCAAACGCCCTTCCCGGCATTTCAACACCGATAAAACCGGCAAGTCCGTTGTTTCTGGACACATCTGTCATTTTTATACCGTACTGCCCTGCAAAGGCAGTCAGCTGTTGAAACGGCATTTTTCTTTCATCAAATTTCAGGTAAAAAAATTTGCCGTTTGTCCCGTAATCCAGCGTGGAATTTACAAATACCTGTCTGTCGTCGCCTAACAGTTCCGGTAATTTTTCCGGCATTTCACTGACAATCCCGCTTAAGACAAAGTCCTGGCCGTCAAGCGTTATTTTTGTCCCTATATTTTCTGAAACACCCAGATTTTTTAAGGTCTGCATATCCATTGCAATTTCATTTTCCTCTTCTGGATAACTGCCTTTTAAAACTGTTCTTCCCATCAGTTCCAGGTAACCGTCATCCGCATAGACAAACTGTATGCCAAAAGGCTCACTGACTGATTTCCTTACAATTTCCATTCCGGTTTTTTCAACCGTAAACCCTGCTCCTTCGGGCTGCTTCTGGTACTTGTCAAACCACCGGCCCCTGTCCGCCCTTAAACTGTAATGCCAGTCGCCGTATTCCGTTCTTGCATTGTCACATGCCGCAATTCTTCCGCTGGATAACAGTCCTCCCATGGCGGACAAAAGCGCAGCGGATAACATCACGCCGGTAACCAGCGCGGCTGTCTGTTTTTTATAGTATCTCAGATAGGAAACGGCAATGTGGAATATATTTTTCATTTCCCGCCACCTGCCTCTCCCCCTGCGGGAACATCTTCCGCAGTCTGCAGCCGTCCGTCCTCAATATGAAAAATCCGGTCGCAGTTTCCTGCAAGGCTTTCATTGTGCGTAACCATCAGAATCGTCTGGTTGTATTTTTTACTGCTGTTTTTTAACAGCCCCATCACTTCCACCGTGGTGCGGGAATCCAGGTTTCCAGTCGGCTCATCCGCAAGGATGATGGCGGGCTTGTTTGCAAGGGCACGCGCAAGCGCCACCCGCTGCTGCTGTCCTCCCGATAATTCATTGGGATAACGCGTTCTCTTCTCCCACAGTCCCAGTTCTGTTAATAACTCCCCGATAAAATCATGGTCTATATGTTTTCCTTTGTCAAACGTAACCGGAAGCGCTACATTGTCATATACGTTCAGTACCGGCATCAGGCTGTAATTCTGGAAAACAAACCCGATATTTCTCCTGCGGAAAATGGTCTGTTCCTTCCGTTTCAGTTTTGCAATATCATGGTTTCTGATTCTGATTTCCCCTGATGTGGGAACATCCAGTCCGCCGATTAAATTCAAAAGCGTGGTTTTTCCTGAGCCGGAAGTTCCGACAATGGCGGAAAATTCACCCTGCTCCACGGTAAACGAGATGTCATGCAGCGCATTTACCAGGTTTTCTTTTGCCCCGTACTGTTTGCTGATATTTTTCACCTGCAGAATTGTCATATACTGCTTCTCCTTTCTGTTTTTCTTGTTTTAAGTATAAAATAGCAGGGAAATCTGTCATTTTGATAACAAAAGTCCGGGGGAATTATGACAGTTTTGTTATATTTGTTTTATCAGATTTTCAGGGATAAACGCAAATAGCCGCCAACTATTCCCACAATAGCTGACGGCTGTTACTTTATAACACGCCAATGTTATGAGGCTTCTGTAAAAATACGGAAAAACTGCTCCCCGTTCCATGTTCGGATTTCACGGTCATATACCCTTGTTCCTGTTCCAGGATGAGCCTGGAAAGATACAGTCCGATACCGGAGCCTTCCCTGTTTTCCACCTCGCTGCTTCTGTAAAACCGTTTGAAAATATCATTCAGCTCTCCGTTTCTGATGCCGATTCCCTCATCGGAAATCCTGATTTCCGTAAACAGTTCCAGCGGAATTACCGCAATTTTTATGCTGCTGTTTTCCGGAGAGTATTTCACTGCGTTTTCCAGAAGATTGCTGAATACTTCCGCCGTCCATTTCCGGTTGTGAAGCAGCAGGCAGTCCGTAAACGGCTCTGTTTCTATGCGGATGTTCTTTTTTTCCGCCTGGGTATAAACCATGTTGACGGCGTCAAGCAGTGTCGGTTTAAGCGGCTGCTCTTCCACCTCAAATTTTATCACTCCCTGCTCCAGTTTTACCATTTTAAATAAGGACTGTAAAATCCAGTCCGTCCTGTCCAGCCAGAATTTCATTTTTGCAAGAAAAAGTTCCTGCTTTTCCTCCGGGATTCCGGTCTCCATCAAATCCCGGTACATAATGACATTGCTCAGCGGGGTTTTTAACTGATGTGACATATTGGAAATCAGACTTTTAACCTGTTCTTTTTCTGCCTGCGCCTGCATAATTTCAGACTCCATTTTTTCCTGAATCCGGATTACCTTACCCGCCAGAGCAGACAGCTCCCCCTCCTGTAAATCAGATATTTCCACTTCTTCCCTGTCCAGCAGTTCATCCAGCATCTGGTCCGTCAGACGGTAAAGTTTTTTTCTTTTATAAACTTCCACACCGGCAAAAACTGCTGCAATAGCACAGAATACTGCCAGGATTATCTCTGCTGTCATAAAAAGGCATCCTTTCTGTGTTTCTCACCTGCTCCAGACATAGCCGATTCCGTAAACGGTCTTGATATACCGGGGATTTCCGGGGTCGTCCTCGATACGGGCACGCAGCCTTTTTATATTTACCGGAACTGCATTTTCATCCACATACCGCCCCCTGCTGTCCCAGACATGGGAAAGGATCTGCTCATGGGAAAGTACCATTCCTTCATTCTCCATAAAAAATACAAGGATCTGGTATTCGGTCTGGCTGCATTCTATTTCAGTCCCGTTTTTATATACCTTACAGGTATTTTTATCCACGGTTATTCCGCCTGAAACCAGCTGCAGCGGCGCAGCGGCCATTACCAGTTTTTTGATTCTTGCCTTTAAAACGGCAAGCGAAAAAGGCTTTGACATAAAATCATCTATGCCAAGCTCCAGCGCCCTGACCTCGTCCATCTCCGTATCCCTTGCGGTCAGCATCAGAATGGGAATGCTGTATTTCTTTTTTACACTTATGGAAAAGTCAAAGCCGCTGCCGTCCGGCAGGTTGCAGTCCAGCAGAATCAAATCAAAGCCGGCTGTTTCCAGCTGCTTTCTGGCCTCCTTGATACTTAATGCTGCGGCTGTTTCGTAATTCTCCTGTAAAAGGGAAAACGAGAGTCCCTCCTGTAAATCGGTATCGTCTTCTACAATCAGTATTTTCTTCATTCTGTTCCCCCATGCAAAATCTGTCCTATGCCAGTTTCCATATGTATGTTGTATGAAACATAGTATACTACAGTTTCGTTTTACTAAAAAGAAGGAAATTATTTCGGGACAGTCTGAATGGAGAATTTTATTATCTGTGATATGTTTTTATAATATGACAGGGCAGAAAGTTTATACTGGAATACAACGGAAATGGCTGGGGATTTTGTATGGCCAGTCTGAAGAACTGATTCATTTTTCCATTTCTGCTTTTTTCCTGTATCTGTAACTGCAGTGCAAAAGATTTCTGCACTGCCTGATTACATAATAAACTTACCTGCCCTTTCAGCTCTATGCTAATACCATTTAATCCTGATTGCAAGCTTTTGGCACATAATACACTTATTTTGTCACAAAATGATTGCAGTTTCTGTTCTTTTCAGAAAATGTGAAAAACATGTGCTGCTGCAGTTTTGCAGCTTACCATTACTGGCAGATGCTGTACTGCATCATTTCATATACCAGCCTGCAGCCTTCTGATATTTCCATGGGAAGCAGGGCGCGCGCCACACACTTTAACTCCCCATCTTCACTGCCCTCGCGTTTCAGGTACGCATAATCCCCGTCGATGCTGTTTACGCTGTAATAGATTGTTTCAAACATTGTTTTTGCCTCCTGTCTGTGAAGAAATACATTTATTATAAATCTTTAACATCTTATCCCAGTCCGCGGCAAGGCAGGGTTCGGACAGCAGCTGCAGTTTCTGACGAAATTCCTCTTTTCTTTCCCCGTTTTCTTTTACCAGTCTTTCTTTGTCAAGCTTTATTCCGCCCCAGTCCTTATGCAGCGCCAGTTCCACCTGTCTGTCCATTTTTTCAGAAAAAGAGCTGTAAAATTCATTAACGGCAGATACAAAAGCGGCATACGGCATTTCAAAAATCCCATTCGGCGCTGTCCAGATACTGCTTCCGTTTTCCAGCCGGTAATCGCTGTTCCAGCATATTTTTATCCTGTCACCATGCCTGAAACAGCCAATCCATGGTCCCCCGACCAGATGTCCTGAATCCATGATACGTCTGTAATACCATGTTGTCAACGGTTCAAATTCGTCATCGTAAAACTGCTCAAATACCGCATCCTCATCTTCGTAATGAAGCTCTTTCCAGGCATCCGTCTGTTTTTCAAATTCACCAATATTATCATAAAAAAACTTTGGAACCGGTTCCCGGACAAATGGCAGAATACCTGAGAAATCCTCCAGAAATCTTGCAAGCTGGTAGTCGTTATACATGATATTATCACCAAAATGTTCCCTTGCGGCATCTGAATATTCATATACCGTCTCTGTACCTGCACGAATCCAGAGCAGTCCGTCCGTAAGTCCGAACCAGTGCATGCTCCGGTTGTTTTTTTCACCCCATGGAATAATTTTTTCAATTGGTTTTAGTTCGAAATTTATGCTGAATGTATCCATTTTCCCCATTTTCCATTTCCGTAATATCCCCGCGCATTTGCCTGTCACCCCGTAAATTTTTTCCCTGTATTTGTCTGCCGCCACTGGTATATATCATACACCCATATGGCAATTTTTCAAAGAAAAAAACAGGATATGGTTTACCAGATTTCTTCCTTCCTCCTGGCTGCATTACGAAAAAACGGTATTTTGTCTTCTGTATGCGTCGTTATCCTTCTGGCTTAATTCATTTTCCACCTGCGCCAGTTCCTTTTCCAGCTTCCTGGCAGTTTCATCATCCTTTGCTGCCTTAATCTGCTGCATTAACTGCTGCCTTTTTTCTTTCAGCTTCCTGATTTCCCGTTCAACTTTATCTGTATCTGCGGTACATTTCTCCGAAGGCTTTCCGGAATTTGCCGGTTTCATTCCCGGCTGTTTGTTTTCATCCTCTTCCGATGATTTTTCCGGCTTATCAAAAAATATCTTTTTGTTTCCGGCTTCGTCCTGCCCTACCCGGTACAGACCGCTGGGTTTTACAGCTGATTTTTCACTGCTGATATATTCATCCTTTGGAACAGGTATCTGAGCAGATGTTCCGTTATCGTTTCCCCCCTTTTCCGCTTTTTCCGTCTTTTCCCGTTCTGCTTTCAGCTGCTCCATATAACTCGTCCGGCAGCCGCAGCTTCCGCTGATTTCCATTGGCATATGCTTATCCTCCTTTTTTTGCGTCAGACCATTTTCTGCCTGCACAGTTTCTTTCGTCATTCACAAAACTGCATTTAACTGATTTGCTGTGGGATGCTTTCTGACTGCTGTGGAATGATAAGAAGTACACTGAGGATAAACGCTCCGTCTCCCGTTTTTATATTCACCGCGCCATGGTATTTTTCAGCTACTGCTTTGATGTTTGACAGTCCTGTCCCCTCTTTTACTATCCCCTTTCCGTGAAAACTGTTTTCTATTTCTATCAGAATAAAATCCCCCTGTACATTCCCGGTCACACGAATATATGTTTCTGCACCGGCATCCTCTGTGCATGCCCGGACCGCATTATCCAGCGCGTTTGAAAGGATGATGCAAAAATCGATATCCCGCACCGGACAGGGATGGGGAAGAAACAGGGAACAATGAACATCTATTCCCATGTTCCGGGCAAGTCCGAGCTTGGTACCAATCAGTATATCCGCCGCCGGATGACTGGCGCTGCACGGAAATGATAATTCCTCCGTCATTTCCTCCATATCCCCGATATAATTCAGCGCCTGCCCTGATTTTCCATTCTGCAGAAGCTCCTTTACCACCATGATATGATTCTTAATATCGTGGCGGAATGCCCTTGTTTTTTCATAACGGGACTTTGCTTCCTCCACATACCTGCCCAGGGTATGCTCTTCCTGTTCCAGCAGTGAAAGCTGTGTCAGCAGGTGAAAATTTTCCAGAAGCTTTCTGTAAGCAAACATCAGGCAGAACAGGCTTGCCAGCCCCAGTAACTGAATTACAAGCATCTGGTAATGGTTTGTAGTGGAAACAATTTTATTACCAACCGTAACAACCGTATTTCCGTAAATGACGGAACTGATATATTCCTCCATTAAAAAAATCATTACAACCGGAATCAGAATCGTAAGCAGGTATCTTTTTTTAACCGATTCATGGTATAAAAAGTAACGGCAGACCATACAGTAACAGAAAACGGCAGCCGGCAGCGCCATATTCCCCAGCACGACAAATAGAATTTCGGCAGTTTCCTTCCCCTGGGGAAAATTCACCGAAAACAGCATCCCCAGTACAGAATTAACGGCTCCGTAACATAGCTGCATAATTTCCACAACCAGTGCGGCATACAACAAAACGGACTCCCAGTCCGCATGGCATAAAAATATTCCCCACGCTGTAAGCAACAGAACAAATACAGCAAGTTCGGCCGTGCCGCCAGCCTGAATCCACCTTATCATTCCGGTTCCCGCTCCTGCAAACAGTAAGTAATAAACCGGCTTTACTTTCTTTTTTAAAAATTTTGAAAGAAAGTATAAGCCAGTAAATATCTGAACAGCTGCCATAATATACCCGTTAAAAAAATCCATCTCTCACAGCCTCCATTCTTTCATATACTGCAGAATCACACCGGAAAATTCTTTACTCCGCAGACGCGACACGGGTATTTCCTTACCATTTTCCATATATGCTGTTTTGTTTTTGTAACTTTTCAGATATTTCAGGTTAATCAGAAAACTTCTGTGGCAGCGGAAAAACCTTCCGTCCAGCCTGCGTTCCAGATTTTCAATCCGGTCATAATAATCAATGATTTCAGATGACACCAGATGCAGGTACACCTTTCTGTCAATAATCTCACAGTATACAATTTCATCAAACGGAATGATACTGCTTTCATATCCTCTCTGCACAAGTAAATTTGCCTGACTGGCATCCTGCATGGACGAAAACAGGCGTTCCATGGTTTTTTCAAACTGCTTTTTTTCAATTGGTTTTACCAGATAATCATATGCCTGTACCTCGAACGAATCAAATACCATTTCCTTTAATACCGTGATAAAAATCAAAAATCCTTTAAATTTACGGCTGCGCAGAATCCTGGCCGTTTCCATTCCGTTCATTTCCTTCATCTGAATATCCAGAAACAGGATATCTATTGTTTTGTCAGATTCCAGCAGCTCCTTTCCGTTAGAAAACTGCCAGATGACGGTCTCCATATTTTTCCTGCGGAAAAAGTCATGCGCCATGGTCCTGATGGTATCCGACATATATTTTTCATCATCACAGACTGCTATGTGAATCACAAAACCACCTCCTGAAAATTAGTATTCTACCATTTCTGTTCTGGTAAAACAATAAAAATGCAGTGGAATGCGGTTTGGGGGCTGCAGAATGGCTTTTTCTATCATTTGTTGACTTTTCGCACTCCGGTATGTATAATTAGTTATACAAATCATACTTTTCTCACAGACGCAGGAGTATGATTTAAAATATGAAGAAAGGAAAAAGCCGCGGGAAACGCGGCAGGGTACAATCATGAAAAAACCACGGGGCAAATACGCATGGACTGCCACAATCGGGGAAAAAGGACAGTTTGTAATTCCCAAGCAGGCACGCGAAATATTTGATTTCCAGCCGGGAGACACCATAATTATTCTGGGGGACGAAAAAAAGGGGCTGGCTATCCCAAAAAAGAATGCTTTTGACAAATTGGCTGCTGCTGTTTTTGAGGCAGAATCAGAAGACGAAGGAGAAGAAGAATGAGAAAATATTATCTTGACAATATCCGGTGGGCAACTGTCATACTTGTTCTGTTTTACCATGTCTGCTATATGTTTAACGGTGTTGGTATTTTAGGCGGCATTCCGGATGCAAAAAATATTCCGGCATTTGATGTAATTTCCTGTATCATTTATCCATGGTTTATGGTGCTTTTATTTGTCATTGCCGGAATCAGTGCAAGGTATGCCCTGCAGAAACGAACCGGAAAACAGTTTCTTAAGGAACGTGCCGTTAAACTGCTTGTACCTTCAACACTCGGACTGTTTGTTATTCACTGGATTACCGGATACCTGAACATTAAAATGGGCGGCGGACTTGACTATATTCCATCTGCCCTGGTATATCCCATTTCCGCAGTCAGCGGCACCGGTCCGCTCTGGTTTATCCAGATGCTGTTTCTCTTTTCCTGCCTTCTTGTTTTGTTCCGGAAACTGGATAAAAAGGACCGACTGTGGAAGTTTTGCAAAAATGTGAATTTCCCGGTTCTACTGCTCCTTTTTCTTCTGGTATTCGGAGCAGCACAGATTTTAAATCTGCCGGTTTTAACCATGTATCGCTTTGGCATTTACTTTGCGGCTTTTCTTTTAGGCTATTATGTTTTTTCGCATGAAGAAGTACAGGAGCTTACCGAACGATACCGGATTCCCGTACTGTGCCTTGCCATAATCGGCGCCGTCTTCTATGCCATCATTTACGGCGGAAGTGATTTTACCTCTTCTGACTGCCTGCAGAGCCTGATGACAAACCTGTATTTGTGGATTGTCATTCTTGCCATTCTTGGATGCGGCAGGAAATATTTTAACAGGGAAACCGGATTTACCCGGTATATGACAAAATCAAGTTTTGGGATTTACATACTGCATTACCCGGTATTAATTGTGAGCTGCTGGCTTTTGTGCTATTGTCTGGATTTGCCTGCAATATTGAATTATATTATTGCGTTTGCTGTTGAAATTCCGGTTACCTTTGCGGTATATGAAATGATAAAGCGCATCCCGGTTGTGCGGTTTCTTGTGCTGGGGATGAAAAAAAGCCCGTTTAACTTGTAAAGCGGGATGGCATCCTGTATAATTGGAAGAAAAACAAGGAGGAAAACTGCATGTTGAAAAAATATTATGAAGAGGTGTGTGCAGCATAGGCTGTCACATACGGATAGCCTGTGCACTCTGGTAATGAATGATATTTGGAGGCAGACACTTGGGCTATAAAAACGGAAAACAGGTCTTACCTGCCGAGCTGGTAAAACGGATCCAGCAATATGTGGATGGTGAAAGCGTTTATATTCCAAAAAAAGAAGAGTCAAAGCGATGCTGGGGAGAGAAAACCGGCACAAAGATATTTCTGGACAAACGCAATATGGAGATTTACCAAAAATACCAGGACGGCTGCAGGGTAGCCGAGCTATCGCAGGAATATCACATTTCCAAGCAGGGAATTTATAAAATACTGGCAAGGCAAAAAGGTAAGTGAGAAAAACAGCGTATTGCAGCATTGCGGTACGCTGTTTCTCTGTTACTATTCACGGCCAAAAAGGCCGATCATAGTAACGTTTCTCTACTCTTTTATTGGAATCATCCGGTTGCTTTCCGCGCATATTTCGATCTGGTATTATAAAGTTAAAGACAGAAATGGGAGGATGGAACAATGAATAAAAACCGGACAATCACATGCATGGATGAAGAACACCGGCAGGAGGCCCTGGATTTTGTAGAACATGTATTTACAAAATCCGAAGGGAAAGAAAACGGAAAAACCGTAAGAAATTTAGTGAAGGAAATCCGGAATGGAAAATTTTATCTGCCTGCGCTGGAACTGATTATGACAGATGAAACGAATTCCATGATTGGTTATGCCATGTTTTCACGGTTCCCTTTAGAAGGCAAATATGAAAACCAGCTGCTGCTGCTTTCCCCGGTGGCGGTCAAAACAGAACTGCAAAGACAGCATATTTCCAAGGAGCTCATCGAGTATGGTTTTGAAAAAGCAAAAGAACTCGGATATGAGGCGGCGCTTGTTGAAGGTAATCCGCAAAACTACAATCCAAGAGGGTTTAAAACCTCCTGTGATTACGGGATTGTGGCAGGTGCGAAAATCCAGCTTCCTGCGCCGGAGTGCCTGATGGTGAAAGAGTTAAAGGAAGGCGCCCTGGAAAACATAAAGGGCATTGTTGATTATTCTTATTATAAAAACCTTCAATAACCCTGTCTGGCATGACAGACAATGTGCCTTTTCGCGTGGTTACCAAAAAAGCGGCTGCATTTGCAAACAACAGCATGTTATATGAGTTTAAGAAAAAACCACAAACCTTTGATGAAACAAAACAAAATCTTGAATGGCGCATTGGTACAGATGAAATGATTGCTGTTGAATTGGAAAATTCCCATAAAATGATTGGAAATGTATATATGTGCAAGCGTGATTTTGAAGCACTGGAAATGGGATATATGCAGAATGTGCCCCCAGCAATAAGGGTTCATGGAAACTGCTTGAATCTTTAGGATTTCAGCTTGTTTCCGGTGTTGATTCGTATATCAATGCTTGCAGTAAATGCAATCCCTATTGTCTTTTGGGGCTGCATTTTCCAGACATACACAACTACTAAAAACACTTTTAAAAGTTCAATAATATAACGTATCCCGTTTTCAAAAGCCAGTTCCATATCTGCTCCTTTTTATATAATTACCACATGTCACTTTATATAATCAAAAAACTTCTGCCTAACAAGACTGTGCCTTCTTCTTGACAATGGAATCCAGAAATTGTTTTCTTTTAAAATAATTTCATGTGTATCTATCTTTGTGATATGTCTTAATGAAACAATAAATGATTTATGGGTCTGGCAGAAGTCATCTCCCGGCAATTTTCCAGCCAGTGTTTTAAAGGATATGGTGTTTCAACACTCTGATTTATTAAATAAAGAACAAGTTTCGTAAGATAACGGAATGCCTTTACCTTGAATGCATCAACCATATACTCCGTAAAATTTGTCAGGAAAATAATATATCCCATATATTTTTACTGACAGAAAATGCGGGCTGTTTCCATTCCGTTTTGTTCCGGCATTTCAATGTCCAGAAACACCATATCATAATACGCAGAAGTTTCTAACAGTTCCTTCCCTGAAAAAAATATATCTGTTTCATATTCCGGACGGATTTCCAAAATCTTTTTCTTTATCTCTTTACAAAAAATCGGTTCATCATCACATATTGCAATATGTAATCTCAATATAATCACCCTGCTATATTATATCATGAATAATAGATTTGAACAATACTGTTTATTTTATGTATTCTACTGTTTATACACTATTTAAATAGCAAATGTTACAGTAAAAAACGTCTGACGCTTTTAATTTGTAACAGTTCAGCCTTCCGTCGAACTGTTACTTTAATTTTTCTGTTCTTCCGGCTTCCAGCTTGACATAAAACGTCTCATGCGTTATATCTTTATCCGGTAATGACAAAAAATGACAGTTTGCGTCAGATTTTCTCTGAACATCTGGTATGCATCCTGTCCACATCTTTGGTGCATGAACACAGTCCTTTAACCCAACAACACTTTTATGCCGGAACCCCCGACAAATTCTGAACGGACTGGTGTTCAGGAAGGAGAATGATAACTATGAAAGATTTACAGACTGCCATACAGAACTACCTGGACTACTGCCGCTGCCAGAAACGGCTGGATGCCAAAACATTAAAAGCATACCGCATCGACCTGACGCAGTTTTGCATACAGATATCGGTTTCCGACATTTCGGAAATCAGTCCGGAAATACTGGAAGTTTTCATCGCCGGACTTCATGAAAATTTCAAACCTAAAACAGTAAAAAGAAAAATTGCCTCTGTAAAAGCATTTTTTCATTATCTGGAATACAGGGATATGATAAGCCAGAATCCTTTCCACAGGCTTGAAATCAAATTCCGTGAACCCGTGATTCTCCCTAAAACCATCCCCCTGCCTACCATGGAAACTTTTTTAGCTGTCATACACCGCCAGCGGCTTGAGGCAAAAACTCCCTACCAGCGCAGAAATGCCTTAAGGGACGCGGCTGTCATAGAACTGCTTTTTTCCACGGGCATGCGGATTTCGGAGCTGTGCAATTTAAAGCCCGATGATGTAAACCTCGATGACAGAAGTGTCCTGATTTATGGGAAAGGACGCAAAGAACGGAAAATCCAGATTGGAAACCAGGAAGTGGTGGAAATCCTGGAGGAATACCGGGAAAATTTTTCTGCGGAAATCAAAGCCTGCGGGCACTTTTTTGCCAGCCAGGACAAAAGGGCACTCTCCGACCAGTCCATTCGCCGGATGATCTGCAAATATACTTCCCTTGCTTCCATCAGTCTGCACATTACCCCGCATATGTTCCGCCATACGTTTGCGACCAGTCTGCTGGAGGCGGATGTGGATATCCGATATATTCAGGAGATGCTGGGGCATAGTTCGATTAATGTTACGGAGATTTATACGCATGTGGCGATGGCGAAGCAGAGGGATATATTGGTGAATAAGCATCCGAGGAATTTTTTTGTGGTGTGAGGAGGAGAAGGGGTGGACAAATTATAGAGAAGGAAGGAAGAAGGTGGTATGGATAATTAATAGTTATCCGTTGGATTTGGCGGATAGAGCGGTATGGATAAT
>CAJUND010000027.1 GCA_910587655.1 uncultured Agathobacter sp.
TAGGATTGTGCTTGCCGCTCTAAATTATCGTTTTTAACAGAAAGAAGGTGTATAAATGCCGGTATATCGACCATTAGATACAGCAAACGGAACAGAGATTGCATCCGTTGATGAGTTTATGAGAGAAATAAGCTTTTTGAATAAAAAACATGAAACCTCTAATATACAGCTATTTTACAGGGGACAAGAAGCTGATTTTTGGAAAATTGAACCCAGTATTTTTAGGGATGATTTACTAAGTATAGAACATATTTTAATGCTTGAACCTTTGCGCCAAATTCCGAAAGAATTTATTGGATTGAATAATTCGTTTGAAATAATGGAAAAATATCAGCATTATGGTATGTGTACTCGCTTGCTGGACATAACTACTAATCCGCTGGTTGCATTATATTTTGCATGTTTGCCACATAAAGAAGAGGCGTATTATGGTGAAGGAAAAAAGACAAATAAATTGAAACCTCATGGAGTTGTTTACTTTAAAAAGGAGGAAGGGAATTCCATCTTATATGATAGTTTGCCGACAAATATAATAGCAACTTTGGCATGGTATGATATGAGGGCTGGAATGAAAATAGAAACTGTGCTGACAAAGTTGCTGGAAGATGGGGTGATAAGTGATGGGCAAAAAGAGAGATGGTGCGAAGGTGATGGATTGAATAATTTTATAGAAATACTTCAAGGCGTTTATACAGTATTACCAATACTTAGCAATGAGAGGTTAATTAGACAAAGTGGAGCTTTTCTGCTTCCGGGAAAATTTAATTTTTCTATCACAAAGGGGGAAGAAAAAAACGGATATATGTATAAAAGCAAATGTAATCTTTTGGATGAGTTTGAAAAAGAGTTCTTTTACATTAAACCAGAAAATAAAGAGGAAATTTTGGCAGAGCTGGAAGCTTGTAATATCAATGATTCAAGTATGTTTCCTGAATTGGAACATCAACTAATGTATATAAGGAAAATTAATGAATCAAAGAAACAGAAGGTTCCTTATTACGAAGAATTTCAGGAAAGTAATAGTGTAGAAATAGAGAGAGGAATGAGTAATGCTAAATTAAATTATAAGGTAACAGAAAAGGCTATTAATAATATTGTAAAAAATAAGGAAATTGTTTATAAAGTTTTGGGTGTTTTAGAGAAAAATGCTTCCATAGACTGGATAAAGAGGGATAGTGTGATAAGTAGGATGAAGATGGATATATGTAAAACTTTGATAGGAGAAGGTGAGGAAAAGCAGTGTGCATATAATAAGGCTGATGAAATTATGAAAATAGTCGTAAGAACGAATGATGATTTAGAGGATTAAAACCATGAAAACTAATTTTAATTTGGAATTAAACCAAAGACTGAGACATAAAATCAATGAACATCATAACTTCGCATATGAAAAACAAGGAGCTTTTTTATTCCCTGCAAAGGGCAGGAAAAAAGTAGATGCCAATGCATATAATTGTATATGCGCATGTCTGGACAGAATTGACGATTTGGTTAATCATTGCAATTCAATAAAAATAAATAATATTTTTGGGCTTTGTGATATATTTAATTATGGGCAAACGCTTATAGATTGTATTACAATGCTTGCAGGTATTTACCAAGTTCGTTATCAATCCGATGGGGATAGTACGTCTTTTAATCAGTTGGGAAGTGATGGGACTGGAAATGATGAGAAGTACTTTAAATACTTACGATCACTTTGTTCTGTACATCCGGTTGAGACAAGCAGGTATAAAATGTATCAGGGAGAAGAACCAGAATGGTGCGCCTATATGCATACCAAAGATTCAATTATGCGATATTATTCATTTAATGTAAATGTAGATGAAGAATTAAAACATGCAGATTTTGCTGCAGTTGTTTATAGAAATGATATGGTGTTTAATAAGCTGGTGCCAATCAATGTATGCGAAATTGTAAACTATCTTGAGAAAAGGTATAATTTTATTGAACAAATTATTAATGAAGTGGAAAATTACAATAGAAATTTAATATGTCAGATGCAAAAGGAAAGAATTCCTTTGCCAAACGAATTTAATTCCTATAAAGATTATTTATTTTCTTTAAAAAGCGCAATTTCGGAGCGTTGTGGTGAAAATAAAAGTTATATTGTAAGAGAATGGATTGCATTTCTGGAGTCAAAGTTTGAAAATGAGAAAATGCAGGCATTATTAGATAAATATCAAATAGCTTTTAAGGAAGGTATTGCTCGAATTCATGATGGATTGCAGGAAATGTCAATAGACCATTATTTTGAAGTGGAACCGGTAGAATGCGATACTGCATTTATCCCCAAAGAGTATTCATATTCAAGAGAAAAGCTACAATATTTATATCCGGGACATTTGATAGAAAATGAAGAGGTAAGTCCAGAAGAAATCCTTATAAAAAGTAAAAATTGTGATGGTAAGCGTATAGATGAGATGTTGTCAGTTATAGAGAAGGCACAAGTTGATAATTTGGATTCATATGAAATGTATGAGGTTGCAAATAATATTGACAGATGTTATCATGTAACAAATTCTGAATGGGCGAGAATACAATTAAAAATACTTGAACCATATTTATCAGATTCTGTGAAAATAGATTATCATCTTAATGATTGGTATGTGTATTTACAAAAACAAATTATTTTTTGGGAAACTTCGCGGAAAAGGAGCTGAAATATATGACATCATTTTACACCGAAGCCGACTACGAAAATACAATCATAGAATTATTTCAGGAAATGGGTTACCGCCATGTATACGGACCCAATGTAGAACGTGATTTTTCCAGTCCACTATACGAAAACGAATTGGAGGAATCCCTTAACCGTCTAAATCCCAATATGCCAAAAGAAGCAACCGCAGAAGCCCTGTATAAGCTAAAAAATTTTGAAAATGCCAATTTAGTACAGAAAAATTACGTATTTACGGATTATTTGCAGCATGGTATTGAGGTGCGTTATTTTGTAAAAGGCGAGGAATGTTCCGGACTCATGTATCTTGCGGATTACCAGAATCCTGATAATAATTCCTTTGTGATTGCGAATCAGTGGACATTTGTAGAGAGGAGTAACAAGCGACCGGATATACTCATTTTTCTAAATGGACTTCCCATTGTGCTGGCAGAATTGAAATCTCCTTCCCGTGAGGAAACAGATGCTTCGGAAGCATATATGCAGATAAGAAATTATATGCAGGAAATTCCGTCTATGTTTATATATAACTGCATCTGTATTATGAGTGATTATTTAACTTCAAAAGCGGGAACTATCACTTCGGGCGAGGACCGTTTTATGGAATGGAAAACAAAAGACGGCAGTTATGAAAATACACAGCATGCGCAGTTTGATACGTTTTTTGAGGGAATGTTTAAGTGTGAGCGGTTACTGGATATAATTAAAAATTTTATCTGTTTTTCTAATGAAGGGATAAAACAGACCAAAATTCTTGCTGGTTATCATCAGTATTTTGCAGTAAAAAAAGCAGTTCATTCCACACAGAAAGCGATCGTGACGGATGGAAAAGGCGGTGTATTCTGGCATACACAAGGGAGCGGAAAATCTTTGTCAATGGTTTTTTATGCACATCTTTTGCAGGAGACGCTGGATAGTCCGACCATTGTTGTGCTGACGGACAGAAATGATTTGGACGACCAGCTGTATGGTCAGTTTACAAAATGTAAAGATTTTCTTCGGCAGGAACCCATGCATGCAAAAAGCCGTGAACATTTAAAGTCACTGCTTGATGGCAGGCAGGCGAATGGTATTATTTTTACAACCATGCAAAAGTTTGAAGAATCAGACGAACCGCTTTCCGAACGCAGGAATATTATTGTTATGGCAGATGAAGCTCATCGCGGACAGTACGGTCTGAAAGAAAAAATTGATGCAAAAACAGGTGAGATAAAAACAGGTACGGCAAGAATAATCAGAAACAGTTTACCAAATGCTACATATATCGGTTTTACGGGAACTCCTATTTCCCAAAAGGACAGAAGTACCCGTGAAGTGTTTGGAGATTATATTGATATATATGATATGACACAGGCTGTTGAGGACGGGGCAACACGTCCTGTTTATTATGAGAGCCGTGTAATTAAATTAAAGCTGGATGAAGAAACGTTAAAACTTATTGATGCAGAATATGATCTCATGGCAGAAAATGCGGATCCGGAGGTTATTCAGAAAAGTAAACGTGAACTCAGTCAAATGGAAGCTGTTCTTGGAAATGATGAAACAATTGCATCGCTTGTAGATGATATACTGGATCATTATGAGAATAACCGGGAAAACCTGCTGACTGGAAAAGCTATGATTGTGGCATACTCCCGTGCGATTGCAATAAAAATCTATCAGAGAATTTTAGAGCTTCGTCCTGACTGGTCGAAAAAGGTTGCAGTTGTTATGACGGAAAGCAATAAAGATCCGGAAGACTGGCGTAAAATTATCGGCAACAAGCATCATAAGAATGAGCTGGCAAAAGAGTTTAAAGATAATGGAAGTTCTTTAAAAATTGCAATTGTTGTTGATATGTGGCTGACCGGATTTGATGTTCCGTCAATGGCAACCATGTATGTGTATAAGCCTATGAAGGGGCATAATTTAATGCAGGCAATTGCAAGGGTAAACCGTGTTTTTGAAGATAAAGAAGGCGGACTTGTTGTCGATTATATTGGGATTGCTTCTGCACTCAGGGAGGCAATGAATGATTTTACGGCCCGTGACAGGAAAAATTATGGAGATACCGATATTTCAAAAGTTGCCTATCCAAAGTTTCTGGAAAAACTTTCTGTATGCAGAGATATATTTTATGGATACGATTATTCAAAATTTATGGCGGGAACAAATATGGACCGGGCAAAGGCAATTAAGGGTGCTTTGAATTTTATCACTGCAGTTGGAAGGGAAAAAGAACGCGAGGATTTCATTAAAGAAGCATTACTGTTAAAGCAGGCACTGTCTCTTTGTTCATCACTTGCAGAAGAGGATTTACGAATTGAGGCAGCATTTTTTGAATCGGTACGGGTGCTGGTCATGCGTTTAATAAACGAAGGGGAAGGAAAGAAGATATCTCTGCCGGAAATGAACCAGCGTATTAATGAACTGCTGAAGGCCAGCATAAAAAGCGAGGGTGTAATTAATCTGTTTTCTGATGCAGCACAAAATTTTTCTCTGTTTGATCCGAAATTTCTTGAGGAAATTTCTAAAATGAAAGAGAAAAACCTTGCAGTTGAATTATTAAAAAAACTGATTGCCGAACAGATACTGGTATACAGACATACAAACGTAGTGAAATCAGAAAAGTTCAGCGAAATTATACATAGCGTTATGAATCGTTATCTAAATGGGATGCTTACAAATGAGCAGGTAATAGAAGAACTATTAAATATGGCGAAACAAATTGCAGCAGCAAGAAAGGAAGGGGAGCAGCTGGGGCTTACGGCTGATGAGCTGGCGTTTTATGACGCACTTACAAAGCCGCGGGCAATTAAGGATTTTTATGAGAATGAGGAGCTGATTGCCATCACAAAAGAACTGGCTGATTCACTCCGCAAAAACCGCACCATTGACTGGCAGAAAAGAGATTCTGCTAGGGCAGGAATGCGTATGATGATAAAAAGGCTCCTGAAAAAACACCGCTATCCACCAGAGGGAATGGATGATGCCATTCAGACGGTTATGCTGCAGTGTGAGCTTTGGACGGATCATAATGATTTAGAAGAAAACACAGTACCCTTTTCAAATCAGGTTACATATGAAGTAAATCCGGAGCAGATAATGATGGCAGCAGAAAGCGTAACTCTGCCAGGGAAATAAAATGTAGCTGTATTAAAATAAACAATAAGGAGAAAGAAAAAATGGGAATATTTACAAAACCAATAGGACCAGTATTTTTAAAAGATACAAGTGAGGTGGATACCTATATTGAAAAACTTAAGGATCTTTTGCCAAAAGCAGAAGGGGAAAATATAAATCTGATTCAAAAGAAACTCAATATAGCAACTGCCGGAAAGTATGGTGAATCTAATATTGCTTTTGAACTAAAAAACAGCGGAATGGATATGTATATCCTTCATGACATTTACCTGGAATATGGCGGCTTGTCTGCACAGATTGATTATCTGGTTATTACAAGAAAACATACATATATTATTGAATGTAAAAATCTGATAGGAAACATTGAGATTGATTCTACGGGTGCATTCATCAGAAAATACGGGTTCTCCGGTAAAAGTATAAAAGAATGTATTTATTCACCTATAACCCAGAACCAGAGGCATATGCAGGTGCTGAAAGAAGTTCGCAAAAACAGTAAAAGAAATTTTATTTCAAAAATGATGTTTGAAAAGAATTTTGATAATAATTATCATTCAATCGTGGTACTGGCAAACCCTAAAACCTGTCTGAATATAAAATATGCGCCGGAAGAAATAAAACAGCAGGTCATACGTGCCGACCAGCTCATTGCATATATTAAGAAAAAGGATGCGGAATCCGGGGATGGGATGAGTAATGAGGCAATGCTTGAGCTTGCGGAATTTTACCTTGGGCAGAATAAACCGGAAAGGTCTGATTATACGAAGGAATATGAAAAACTTTTGCATGATACCAGTCAAAACAATGCTCCTGTTTCACAAAAAGAACCGAAGAATGATTTGAATCATAAAGAAATTCTGTCAGAACAGCCGGTATCAGCGAATCATAATTCAGAAACGTATAAAGGAGATGCCGCCAAGAGATTAAAGGAATACCGTCTGAAACAAAGCAGGGCAGAACGAATAAAACCATATTATATATTTAATGACGCCCAGATGGAGGATTTATTGAATAAAAAGCCGCGAACAAAAGAAGATTTATTAAAGGTATCTGGTTTTGGTAAAGTCAAAGTGGAAAAATATGGAGAGGAAATTATTAAAATATTGTCTTCTTCCTGCTTTTCTGATGGATGAAATGTTTGGCAGGGTATCCCTTTACCATAAAATTTTAAATAAGGAGTAGTTTTTATGAAGAAAAAGTCATTAGTAAAATTAATTTCAGCTGTAATATTAGCAGCATCATTTTGTTTGACTGCTTGTGGAGAAAAAACAAATTTGACTACAGAAAGTCACAACGAAAATCAGGAAATATCTACTGAACCGGATATTACGGAAACCACGGAACCGGAAGAAACAGAGGAATTAGATGAAGCGGAAGTACGTCGTGGCAGCCGCATGAATCCACTTGGGGTGGGGGACAGCATTGATTTAGTAACGAGAGATAGTTCCACATATCAAATTACATACTATTTTACAATTACTCTTACAGATGTAACAGATGGAGTGGCTTCATTTGACATACAGTTAAACGATTCCTCGCGGAAAAATCCACTTAAGTTATATCGTTATATTGATGAAGCATGGAATGTTTTTGGGACTATTATTTTCTGTGGTTCTGCAACTGCAGCATCTTGTGACTGGGGAATTAATGTTCTTGGGGTGGCTGAAGATGTGGTAATTGGCTGCGGAGAGAGTGGAACAGTTAATGTGGATATATCTGAATATGATTACATAGGTATTGCAACAATGTTTTATCAGGGAGATGTAGAGCCGGATCCAACAGATTATGATGCTATTGTGCATCCTACGGCATCTGATGTGCCTGATACGGGTTATCAATATCTAACAGTTTTTAAAGTTCAATAGAACAGGCTGTATGAGTATAAGAACAAAAAACCGGCGAAAAATTACTGTTAAAGGCATTTTATACATCTGGTATATTGAGATGGATCATGACAGCCAGTATTATCTTTTGAACATAATTTCTGAAGATAAGAATCTGGTTCTTTCTGTCCCGCTGCACACGAAAACCCCGTATATCATAAGCAAAGGGAATATGTTTCAAAATGAAAAAACAAATGGTCTGTGGAACAGATATCTGCTTCCAATTGTGATTCCAGACATAATTACACCTCAGACAGTTTCAGACATAATTAAATGGGCAGTCTCTGAAACGGATGCTGTAATTGCAAAATGGAATGGCAAAGACATTCCTGTTTAAAACGAAAAGAGGTGTTTTATGATTCTGAGTGTAAGCAGAAGAACAGATATTCCCAATTACTATTCCGAATGGTTTATAAACAGAATCAGGGAAGGATATTTATATGTGAGGAATCCGATGAATTTCCATCAGATCAGTAAAATAGATTTATCTCCCCGGATTGTGGACTGTATTGTATTCTGGACGAAAAATCCGCTGCCGCTGATGGATCAATTAGATGAATTAAAAGATTATAAATATTACTTTCAGTTTACCCTGACAGGATACGGAAAGGACATTGAACCCGGCCTGCCGGATAAGAAAAAAGAGATGACAGATATTTTTCGCAGGTTATCTGAAAAAACAGGAAAAGAAAAAGTAATCTGGAGATATGATCCGATTTTTTTTACAGACCGGTATACACCGGAATATCATATTAAGGCATTTCGGGAAATTGCAAAAACGCTTCAGGGATATACAGACAAAGTGGTTATCAGTTTTCTCGACCTGTATGCTAAGACAAAGAAAAATATGAAGGGGATTCAAGTTGAACATTTAGAAGACAGTAAACTGTTTGAATTTGCAGCAGCACTTTCGAAAATTGCCGGAGAAAATAAAATGAGAATTGCTGCATGTGCAGAGGAAACCGATTTATCCGAGTACGGAATCGAACGGAACTGCTGTATTGATAAGGAACTGATAGAAAAAATAACCGGTTATAAAATAACCGCAAAAAAGGATAAGAACCAAAGGTCTGAATGCGGGTGTATGGAAAGCGTAGAAACCGGTTCCTATCATACCTGCCAAAATGCCTGCAGATACTGTTATGCAAATGAATCTGATGAGAAAGTCAGCAGTAACTGCCGCATATATGACCCGCAGTCCCCTCTGTTATGCGGAATCATTACGGAGGAAGATAAAATTACAGAACGTAAGGTGAAATCATTCAAAGAGGAGCAAATCAGTATATTTGATATTATGGGAAGTGATAAAAGATTATGACTCTGGAAAAAGCTATAAAATACAGAAAAGAAAGGCGAAAAATAATATGTTTTACGAAGCAAAGAATCACACTTTAAAAATCAACACAACAGAAATGGACTACATCACCTTTGGCAGAGGAACTGAAATCCTCATACTGATTCCCGGCCTGAACCTGAGCGATGCCAGAGGCTCTGCCCTTGCGCTGGCACATATGTACCGGATATTTGCAAAAGATTATAAAGTCTACTGCTTTGACCGGAAAAGGGAAATTCCGGAGGGATATACCGTGGAAGATCTTGCTTCCGATATTGCGTATGCAATGGAAAGTCTGAACCTGAAGGCTGCCAGTGTATTTGGAGTTTCCCAGGGCGGAATGATAGCACAGTACCTGGCGCTCAATCATCCTCAGCTGGTGAAAAAACTTGTGCTTGCAGTAACATTATCACGCACAAATGATACCGTAACAGAAGTAGTGAACGGCTGGGTTTCCATGGCAGAACAGGGACGCTTTGAAGATATCGTAAAGGATATGGTACAGAAACTGTATTCCGATGCATACATAAAAAAATACCGTTTTATACTGCCTGTACTTGCGAAATTTCCAAAACCCAAAAATCCGCAGCGTTTTATAATACTTGCAAAGTCATGTTTAACCTGCAGCACATTTGATAATCTGGATAAGATTCAGTGTCCGGTTCTTGTGCTTGGCGGAAGTAAGGATATCATTGTGACAGCGGATGCGTCCCTGGAAATCGCGCAAAAGCTGAACTGTGAAATTTATATGTATGAAAACCTCGGACATTCCGCATATGAGGAGGCAAAAGATTTTAACAGGAGGATATACGATTTTCTGTCAGAACATTAAATAAGCCTTTACACTTTTCATGGAATTTGATATTATAAAAGAATAAAATATAAAAACAGAGCAGTGCACTGGACACATTAGTCTGTCCGGTGCATTTTTATCGGAAAATAACCATGCATTATGTAAAAGTAAAAGGAATTTTATCAGCAAAAAACGGAATGAACTTATACCGCGGCTGTTCCCACGGCTGTATATACTGTGACAGCAGAAGCCGCTGTTACCATATCGAACACGACTTTGAAGATATTGAAGTAAAAGAAAACGCCCTGGAACTTCTGGAGGCTTCCCTGAAATCAAAACGGAAAAAATGTATGATAGGGACGGGTGCCATGACTGACCCTTATATTCCCCTTGAACTGGAATTATGTCATGTCAGGGAGGCATTACAGCTGATCAGCCGTTACGGGTTCGGGGTTACACTGCAGACAAAATCAGACCGGATTTTAAGGGATCTGGATTTATTAAAAGAAATAAATCAAAAAACAAAATGTGTTATCCAGATAACAATGACCACATACGATGATGAGCTGTGCCGCAAAATTGAGCCGAATGTATGTCCGACGGGCAGACGTTTTGAGGTGCTGAAAATGATGCGGGATGCCGGCATACCGACCGTTGTCTGGCTTTCACCCGTACTCCCGTTTATTAATGATACAAAAGAAAATATTTCCGGTATTCTGGATATGTGCGCTGAAGCAGAAGTTTACGGTGTCATCTGCTTTTCCATGGGTGTGACAATGCGCGAAGGAAACCGCGAATATTTTTACAGGCAGCTGGACAGGAATTTTCCCGGAATGAAAGAAAAATATATAAAAGCTTATGGTATGCAGTATGTTCTGGACAGCCCTGACAATGCGGCGTTAATGAAATTTTTTCATGAAAAATGCGGACAGTATAAAATCGTACATAATAACAACAAAATTTTTGAATATCTCTCACAGTTTGAGAATGGAAACAGACAGATGAGTATCTGGGATTATTCCTGAACATCCGCCGTATCCCCTTTCGTTTTCCCCTGCCGGTATTCCTTTGGGGTAACCCCGTATTTTTCCTTAAACAGGGCATAAAAATGCGTGCGGTTTGTAAATTTCATCCGTGCGGCAATGGCACTGATGGATTCATCCGTTTCCGTCAGATACTGCGCCACCTTTTTCAGACAGAATGTCATGCCATAGTCATAAAGGCACATACCGGTAAACTTATTGACAATGCGGTTTAAATAATCCCCGCTGTAATTTAAAAACTGTTCCAGTTCCGTGCGCGTCATCCTGCCGTCGCTTTCCTCAAACAGACGCGTGATGCGTGAAAAGAGGAGAAAATCACTGTTCGTATCGAGGCGGATACTGGTGCAGTGGTAAAAATTTGGCAGGGACAGATATGACAAAAAAGAACACAGCAGTCCGCGGATTTTGTATGATGTACCAAATTCCGGGCACAACAGCGTCTGTACCATGGATTCCGCAATGTCATGCAGGTGCATAAAATTCCGGTGGTTCTGGTATGCCGGGATAAAATCAAGGTAGGCACGCTTGCCGGGGGTTTTCAGGTCAGCGGTAATAAAACGAAAAATCTCACTTTTGCAGAACCTTTTTTCATCTGGAAAAACAGAATTTTTTGCAGTATCAAAAAGCTCTGACACAAAGTCCGGGGACAGTCCGATATATAACACCCTGCTCCTGGAATTATAATATTCCATATGGCGCAGGTTCCGGTTAATCAGACAGCAGCTGCCTGCTCCGTAAAAGTATTCCTTCCCCTCAATTTTCTGTAAAATTTTACCCTCAAGTACGATAACAAATTCAAAAAAATCATGGAGATGCGGTGCGTTTTTTGAATAGGAATCATTTTTCTGTTCCAGGGTTTCCTGGTACATGACTGCTTTTGTGGAAGACAGTGTAATAATATTGACATAATCCCCGTTTCCGGAACCGTCGCAGTATTCCAGTGTAAGCTGGAAAGGGACATTTATGTGGTAAAAACGGCTGAAATCACTTTCCCCGTTCTGGACGCTGATGGAAGAATCTCTGCTGTCCAGGGCTTTTTGCATATCCAGTCTGGTATCTTTTTCCATAGTTCCCCCGTCTGGCAGCCTCTGAAAGGCTGGTCTGTTTTCTGTCAAAGGAATCCCGAATATGATACAAACGGGCCCAATGAAATCGTTTTGCGATATTGCAAAATGAATTGTCTGTATTATGATAAATTATAGACAAAACCGGCGGAAAAGTAAAGAAGTTCACCAGGGGGAAGGGGTATGCCCCCCCTGAGTGGACTGATGTTCAAAAAGGGAGGATTTACACGATGAAAAAATTACACATGAAGTTGCTGGCATTATGTTTAAGCGCCAGCCTCTGTTCCACAGTTTTTGCAGGCTGCGGTACGCAAAACAGGGAAACAGCAGATACGGAAACACAGACTGAGTCACAAATGGAAATAACCACATTTCCAATGCCGGAAGGTCCGGATGAATCAGAAATTGTTGTGGAACCGGTGGAAAATATTTCCGATGATTTTATCCGCGGCATGGACGCGTCTTCCGTACTTGTGGAGGAAAAGAGCGGCGTTACCTATTATGGTTATGACGGCAAAGAGCAGGATGTTTTTATGACACTGGCGCAGTCCGGGGTAAATTACATACGCCTGCGTGTCTGGAACGACCCGTATGACAAAGACGGAAACGGATACGGCGGAGGAAATAATGATGTTGCCACCGCCATTGAGCTTGGAAAACGTGCGACGAAATACGGAATGAAAGTAAGCATTGATTTCCATTATTCTGACTTCTGGGCGGACCCGAAAAGGCAGCATGCGCCAAAAGCATGGGAGGGCATGAGCGCTGATGAAAAATGCGATGCGCTTTATGATTTTACAAAAGAAAGCCTTACAAAAATCCTTGATGCAGGCGTCAATGTGGGGATGGTACAGATTGGAAATGAAATAAACAACGGCATGTCCGGAGAAACCGAAACGGATGCGGTGATGAATCTTTTAAAATCTGGAAGCCGCGCCGTCCGGGAAATATCTGATTCATACAAACAGGATATCCAGGTGGTGGTGCATTATACAAATATTGAAGATAACGACGGCATTGACTGGATTGCCCAGACACTTTCCGATTCCGGCGTGGATTATGATATTTTTGGACTGTCCTATTATCCGTTCTGGGACGGTACCAATGAAAATATGCAGACAGTTGCAAAAAATCTGCAGGACAAATACGGCAAAAAAGTAATCATTGCAGAAACTTCTTACTGCTATACCGCTGAGGACGGGGACGGAAATGCAAACAGTCTTGTCGGCACGGATGATTTAGTGGACGGATATGCGGCAACCGTACAGAGCCAGGCGTCCATGATCCGCGATATCTGCGCGGCGGCAAACGACGTTGGCGTGGCAGGCGTATTTTACTGGGAAGGCGTATGGATTCCGGTCGGGGAAGCGACAGCTGATAATTCTCCGATATGGGAAAAATACGGAAGCGGCTGGGCAAGCAGCTATGCAGCTGATTATGACCCGGATGACGCAGGATTGTATTATGGAGGCTGCTCATGGGACAATCAGGCAATGTTTGATTTCAAGGGACATCCGCTTGCATCCTTAAATGTATTTAAATACTTAAAATACGGTTCAACCGCCCCGCTTGCCGTGGACGCGATTCCAAAAATTTCAGTAACCTGCGATGTGGGAAAAGAGTTAAAGCTGCCGGAAAAAGTTGATGTTATTTATAACGACCGTTCCGCAAACAAACAGGTTGCTGTCACATGGGATAAAGACGAGGCAGCTGCAATTGATACGAGTAAAGGCGGAAGCCATGAAGTATCCGGAACTCTTGAAGACGGCACGGCAGTGACCTGTTATGTGGAAGTTGAAATGGTAAACCATGTAAAAAATCCTGGTTTTGAGGATGTCGATACTTCCATGTGGAAAGTTTCCTATGAAGGTGACAGTAATCCGACGGACTTTCTGGAAAAGGCGGACGATGCCTACTCCGGTGATTTTTCCTTCCATTTCTGGTCGGAGTCTGATATGGAGTTTTCCATTGAGCAGGAATTTACCGATTTAGAGCCGGGAACCTACCAGCTGTTTGCATACTCACAGGGCGGCGATTTGTCGGAGGACTCCGTGCTGGAATTATATGCAGTGGCGAACGGGGAAGAGTTAAAGGATTCCTTTATGCTGACAACTTATACGGACTGGAAAAATCCGAAGATTCCGGAAATTAAAGTAACAGACGGGACCCTTAAAATCGGCGTGCGCATGAAGTGCAATGCGAACAGCTGGGGAACCGTGGACGATTTCACCTTAAACAGAATATCAGATTAACTCCTTATTCCAGGGCGTACGGACACTGTCTGTACGCTCTTTTTCTCGTGCAATATAAGGAGATAAAGGCTTTACACCTTTTATATAATCTGCTATGATTAAGGAGAACAATTAATCAAGCTTAAAGAAGGCAAGGTGATGATATATGACAGAAAAAGAAATGAAAGGGCGTTATATTGAATTGAAAGTCATCTTAACTATTTCCGGCGTCAATATTACCGAACTGGACATCATAAAAGAGTAAGCAATAAACCAAAAAGGAGACACATTTAATGACATATTTGGGAACTGTTGCAGTTGCTGCACTTGCAGGCGCTGTGATTGGGGGCATTGTTGCTGTTATTTACGGTGCAATAAAAAATAAGAAAAAATAAAGTTAATTGGGGAACATTAAATGAAAATTTATGTAAATGAAATTACCGGGATTGCGGATGCAATTGTCAGCATGTTTATGAGCAAACGTTCATGGACGAGGGAAAAGGAAACGGAAATCCGAAATACCTGTGAAGCAGTGCTGGACCGGCATGGAAGAATACTTGAAAACGCCGATAAAGACGCGCTGGAAAAATATAATACATGGCTTGAGAGCCTGGTAAAGTGGGGCTGGCGGCATACGACCATGCTTCGCTTTATAGATATCTCCGTTACGGTGGAGGGGCTGCACAGGGCTGGACAGGACGACTGGGATTCCCATGCCGCCCGTTTTAACAACCGGATTATCAGGAGCAGCACAAGACTTGCAAGTTTCGGGTATGAGGTTTCGGACTGGTACAGCGACAAAATTATCCCCACCGATACCGCGTTTGAATACCTGGGGATTGACACGCCGGATACCATGGAAAAAGACGGTGTAACCTACGTTAAAACAATTAACGGATATATCAGGGAGGATTTAAAGGACAGTGCGGATGTAAAACGGGGACTGTATATGTTAAGCATTCCGAGCAACTTTATTTTTAAGATAAACCTGACGGAGTGGGGGCATGTGTTTAAGGAACGAAACAGTGAGGGAACGGCAAACCCGGAGGTGAAAATGTGCTGCGAGGCAATCGCCAGCCAGATTGAGGAAATCCAGCCGAAGTTTAACCGGGAACTGTTTTTAAAAATAAAAAACTGATGATATAAGAAAAGTCCGGACAACAAGAACTGCCCGGGCTTTGTTCTGCCATAATAATTCTGTCTGCGTATCAGACTGCAAACTGCGCCATATACAAATGATAATAAACCCCTTTTCGTTCCAGCAGCTCCGCCGCAGTCCCCTCCTCAATAATCCTGCCGTCATCCACCACAAAAATCCGGTCGGCTTTCTGGATGGTGGAAAGTCTGTGGGCAATCACAAACGAAGTCCGTCCTTTTAACAGCTTTTCAATACCGGACTGAACCAAAAGTTCCGTCTTGGTGTCAATGCTTGAAGTAGCTTCGTCCAGAATCAGGATTTTCGGCATGGAGACCATCGTTCTGGCAAAGGCAAGAAGCTGTTTCTGTCCAATGGAAAGACCGCCGCCGCGTTCGGATAATTCCGTATCATAGCCGTTTTCCAGTTTCATAATAAATTCATGGGCGTTTACCGCTTTTGCAGCCGCGATAATTTCCTCGTCCGTGGCGTCCAGTTTTCCGTAGCGTATGTTATCCTTTATCGTGCCGGAAAACAGAAAATTATCCTGCGTCATAATTCCCATCTGTCTGCGCAGGCTTTCAATGGAAACCCTTTTCACGTCATATCCGTCAATGCTTACCGTGCCGTCCTGCACATCATAAAACCGGCTGATTAAATTAACAACGGTTGTTTTTCCGGCTCCGGTCGGTCCAACGAGTGCAATTGTTTCACCTGGCGTAATACGAAAACTGACGTCATTTAAAACCTTTGTATTTTCATCATAGGAAAAAGATACGTGGTCAAATGTCACCTCTCCCTTGATGACTGGAATTTCCGATACGTCCTCTGTATCCCTGATGCCGGATTCCGTATCCAGAATTTCAAAAATTCTTTCTGCTCCCGCAATATTTGTAATAATCTGGTTATAGAAATTGCTCAGGTTATTAATCGGCTGCCAGAACATACTGATATACGTTCCGAAAGCAATAAAAGTACCAAGCGAAACCTGATCTGTTCCCAGAATCATGATTCCGGTAAAATAAAGGCTGATGGTGCCGAGTCCCCAGCAGAAATCAATCACCGAACCAAAGGCATCGCTTAAGCGTACGGCGTCCAGAAAGGAGCCGCGGTGTTCTTTCAGCAGTTCATCAAACGTACTTTCTGTTTCCTCCTCAGCGGTAAAGCTCTGGATAATCCGCATTCCCGACATATCCTCATGGATAAAGGCGTTCAGGTTGGAAGCCTTTTTACGGAATGTCTGCCACATCGGATGCGCCTTAATCTCAATAAAAAAGATACCGCATGCCATAAACGGAATGGAAAAAAGCGAAGCTGCAGCTAATGCCGGATTTTTTATGAACATAATGGCAGTGACGGCAATGACTGTCAGAAAATCCGGAATCAGCGTTGTTACACAGTTGCTTAACACATCCTTTAACGAGTTGATGTCTCCGATAATCCGTGACAGGATTTTTCCGGTGGGACGGCTGTCAAAAAAGTGGAAATCCAGCGTCTGGATGTGGGTATACAGCTCCTGCCGGATGGTCACCAATATATTATTACAGACCTTTGCCATCACGTACATCCGCACCTTGACTGCAAGAATAACCAGAAGGTTGAGCGCCAGTGCGATACCAAGTAACCGGAACAGTCCCGGATAGTCTGAGACTGCAATATAATTATCAATTGCGGATTCCATAATCAGTGGGTTGACCAGGCTGATCACCAGGACAAAAATCATGACAAGCAGCACCCCGGCAATTTCTTTTTTGTAGGCAAGCAGATAACGGAACAGCCGCAGCAGGGTTTCCCGTTTGTTTTTCTCCACATGCGTTTCGTCATCCTTAAATGAATTAATCGGCATAATTTACGCCTCCTTTCTCTGGCTTTGCTCCATATTTCCATACTGTGAAAGATAAGTCTCATAGTAAAGCCCCTTTTTCGCAAGAAGCTCTTCATGGACTCCTTTTTCCACAATTTCCCCGTTGTCCAGTACAATAATTTCATCTGCATTTTTTACTGAACTGATCCGGTGTGCAATAATGATTTTTGTGGTATCTGAAAGCTCGTTTAATGTCTGCTGGATTAAGTGTTCCGTTTCCATATCCAGGGCAGAGGTGGAGTCATCCAGTACAAGAACCGGATTTTTCTTTGCAAGGGCGCGCGCAATACTGATACGCTGCTTCTGCCCTCCGGAAAGTCCCACGCCCCGTTCCCCGATTACAGTATCGTACTGTTTATCCATGCGTTCAATGAATTCGCTTGCCTGTGCGTCTTTTGATGCTTTCTTCACCCGCCTGAGGTCAACCTCCTCGCGTTTTCCGAGCCTGACATTTTCTGTGATGGTGTCCGAAAAAAGAAACACATCCTGCATGACAAGGGAAATACTGCTTCTGATCTGTGCCAGCGTTAAATCCCTGATGTCAACATCATCCAGATAAACATTACCGTCTGTCGCATCATAAAGTCTCTGCAGCAGATGGATCATGGAGGTTTTCCCCGCGCCCGTTGCGCCCATGATTCCAAGTGTTTTTCCAGGTTCAATGCAGAAACTGATATCATGAAGTATTTCGTAGTTGTCCGCTTTATGGAAGCCGACATGGGAAAATTCGATTTTTCCTTTTACGCTGTCCAGGACAACCGGATGTTCCGGTTCCGTGATGGAAGGCTTTTCGGAATAAATTTTTTTCAGTTTTTTACTGGAAGCCACAGCGGAGGAAAAGCTGTTTGTCAGCCATCCGAGCATTTCCATCGGCCACACGATATTCGAGGAATATTCCACGAATGCGCTCAGCTCTCCAAGTGTCATGGACTTTTGTATCGTCATGTATCCGCCGAGCATCAGTGTAATAAGCGGCAGGATTTTCGTGATGACAGAAAAATACGGATAGTATTTTACAAATACCTTCGACTGCTTCATGTTCAGGTCATAGTATTTTTTATTATGTTTTAAAAACTTGTTAATCTCGAATTTTTCCCGTGCAAAAGCCTTAACGGTACGGACGCCGGCAAGATTTTCCTCGGCAACCGTATTGAGTACAGCATTCTCCTCGCTGATTTCCTCATATACCACGCCGAGCTTTCTCTCCATGATTACGGCAATCATGCCGCAGGCAATCATGGCGGCGGTGGGAAGCAGTGCAAGCTTCCAGTTCAGATGGTACATGAAATACAGTACAATCAGGGTATGTACGATAACCTCGATAATCAGCATACTGACGTAACCAAGCGCATCCCAGATGCGGTCAATGTCGTCCTTGATGCGCGCCATCAGTTCCCCTGTGTTGGTGCGGTCGAAAAAATCGGCGCTTAGGCCCTGCACATGGGTAAAAAGGTCTTTCCGCATCTTTCCGCTGATGGAGGAGGCTGCGCTGTCAAACAGGTATTCCTTCGTATACTGGAATATGCACCTGCCTGCTCCGATACCAAAGATTCCAAGCAGGAAAAATTTTAATTTTTCTGTTTTGCCGCCTACGATTACCTCGTCCACAATCCCTTTGGTGAGCTGCGGGGCACAGAGGTCGAGGGTAACGGAAGCCAGCAGGGAAAGCACTGCAAACAGGTATGTAAATCTGCGTTCCCGGATGTAACTGGATATTTTTTTCATGTCGGTTTACTCCCATCTGCCTGGATTAACAGGCGTTTTTCCTTATTTTTGCATAAAAAAAAACCGTGGTAAAATACCACGGCTGAAACTGAGCGAATAAATAAAACAGCAGGATTTATTTCACTGGATGCTGTATGGGTAAAAATAGCACGGAGGTAATTTTACAGAATAATCGGTTTTGGGTTGTGGGTCTTTTGTTTAAATGTAATGATATATTTAACATCTGCGTTACCTCCTTTGGATTTTTAACAAAGCGTAAGAGTATACTACAATGTATTTTTACATCTGTCAACAGAAATTTTGGAAATTTTTATCCATTGTTCATTCCATGCATGCCAGAGCCGGAATGGTCTTACAAAACTGTAAGCTGTATGTAAGCCGGTGAAATGGCGGCAGGGCTGTAATACGTGTTATCATTTATGAAAACCAGTAACCGCTGGATAAAAGTTTCAGAAACGGAGGGAGCACAGAATGAAAACAAGAAAAACTGCAGGGAAAAGAATCGCTGTATTTGCTGCCGTATCAGCAGCGGCTCTGTTTGTGGTATTTAAGTACCGGGAAATCAAAGCATGGCGCAGTATAAGAGCGGTGTCATATAAAGGGCTGTCGGAGGATACGGCGATACCGCGGCGGGAAAAATACATGTAAGAAATCACGGATGCCGGACAGAAGTAAAAAAATTAAGGTATTATATCTCTAAAATTTAGGATACTGGAAAAAACCTCCTGCTGTTATAATTACTGAAAACAGCGGTTCCCACAGTGGATACCGCCAGTAAAAAGGAGGGTTTTATTAATGTTATCAGGTAAGATGAAAAAGCTGGCTGCCGGTTTACTGGCCGCAGCAATGGTAGTTACCACCGGGGCATTTAGCGCACAGCCGGCAGAGGCGGCAGAGACAAAGACAGCTTCTGTTAAGTATGTGGAAAAAATGGGCAGCGGCTGGAACCTTGGAAACACATTTGACGGTTTTGTGGACGTGGACGACGAAAGCGAGCCGGACAAGGGTGAAGTATCATGGGGGAATCCAAAGGTCACAAAGAAGCTGATTCAGGCAATAAAGAAGAAAGTCTACAAGAGTATCCGTATGCCGCTGACACTGTTCCGCCGTTACGAGGAAAAGGACGGTAAGGCTGTCATTAACAAGGACTTTCTTGCACGTTACCATGAGGTCGTGGACTGGGCAGTGGACGAAGGCCTGTATGTCATGATTAATATCCACCATGATTCATGGAAGTGGATGAACAGCTGGGACGGAAAGGAAGAATCCAGAGAATATATCCGTTTTACCCAGTTATGGGAGCAGCTTGCAGACGAATTTAAGGATGATTCGGACAAGGTATGCTTTGAAACTCTCAATGAGCCGCAGTTCAATGAGGGAACGGATGAAGAAAAGCAGGCAAAGCTTGACAAGGTAAACCAGGCAGCTTACGACATGATCCGTAAGAGCGGCGGAAAGAACGACAAGCGTATGATTATTCTCCCGACCATCAATACGGGCTGTGAGCAGGTGAAGCTGGATGCGCTTTACAACTACATAAAGGGACTGAATGACAAAAATGTGGTTGCCACGGTACATTATTATTCTGAGTGGGTATACTCTGCAAACCTTGGAACCACGGGCCTTGACGATGAACTCTGGAAGGATGACAACGGAAAATCCTACACACCAAGAATGGCAGCTGACGATGTGTTTGCAAGAATCAAATCGACCTTTACCGACAATGGAATCGGCGTAATCATCGGCGAGTGGGGACTTCTTGGATATGATGCCGGAGATAATGTTCTTCAGAGCGGTGAGGAATTAAAGTATTACGAGTACATGAATTACAAGGCAAACAAAAATGCCGGCGTTTCCCTGATGTTCTGGGATAACGGCTCCGGAATTGACAGAAATTCCAGGAACTGTTCATGGAAAAAGCCGCTGGTTGGAAAGGTGCTGGAGGCATCCTTAAAGGGACGTTCTTCCTATGCAGCGGGGCTTGACACCGTTTATTTCAGCAAAAAGCCGGCAGGCAGCGTAAAGATTAAGCTTGCCTTAAACGGAAACAAGTTTAAGAGCATCAGGGGTCTGAAAAAGAATAAGGATTATACCTACAATTCAAAAACAAAGACCATTACCTTAAAGAAGGCTTATGTGCAGAAGCTCTATAAAAAGATGGGCAAGAAATACGGGCAGATGGCAGACCTGCAGATAAAATTCAGTTCCGGCGCAGACTGGCATGAATACCTGGTTAAGAATGCAGCACCGACAGTAACGAAAAAGGCGGAAGGAACTACGGCTGACGGTATTGTAATTCCGGTAAACTTTAAGGGAAGTGAGGTAAGACGTATCACTGCCTGTGAAGGCGAAAACAGGGTTGGTCCAAACTCTGGCTGGAGAGTATGGCTGCAGAGAGGTCCGTATGTGGACAAGGGAGGCACATGGGATGCAGACGAAGCAAAAGGCACTCTGACGATTACAAGTGCATTTTTCAATGATGAATCCGTGGCAGACGGCATAATTGAATTAAAGGTTGAATGCTACGACGGTAAAATCTTTTCTGTTTACCTGAACAAGACGGGAGAAACAGTTGCAGAGGATCCGAAGCTTAAATAATATTTATACACCCCTCTGGTCAGTCCTGTGATAAAGGACTGATACAGGCGGGGGTTTTTATTTGGAATATTTTTTCCCGTAACGGATGAATATATATAAATAGTTGAAAAAAATACAGGTATAATGTCAAAATAGTAAGGTGGCGGCTGACAGGAAAAAACAGTATAATTATTCTCAGGTTAAGGATTTTGCTTATAAATATAAATGACAAGAGGTTTTTATGAAAAAACACGTATTGAAGAAAACCACCAGTATTTTATTATCTCTTGCAGTGACAGCAGGCATGGCTGCCGGCTGTGCGGATGGAAGCGGGAAGCAGGACGGGACGGAAGCTGCGCCTGAAAAGAAGGAAAACGGCAGCGCGCACGGCGGACCATATGAAGAGGAGCTTACGATTGATGTATTTGACAGTCAGGCTAATTTTCAGGGTGAGCAGACCGGATGGTTTGCAAAAGTCGTGAAAGACAAATTCAATATGAGGCTGAACATCATTGCCCCAAATATTGTCGGCGGCGGTGATACCCTGTACCTGACACGGACGGCAGCAGGAAATCTTGGCGACCTGATTATTACTAATGCGGATAACGGACGGCTGAAGGAACTTGTGAGTGCAGATTTTGTACTTGATATGTCCCCGTATCTGGATGGGTGTGATACGCTGGGCAGGCATAAAGATGCGATTGCTGATGCAACGGCGCTTGCAGGAACTGACGGCGTCTGGGCTGTTCCAAGTGAAATTTCAAACCAGTCTGCCACAGAGCCGTGCGACGCCACGGAGCCGACCAATGCACCATCCGTCCGCTGGGATATTTATAAAAAAATCGGATACCCTGAGATTGGGACGCTGGAGGATATGGTTGCAGTTCTCTCTGATATGCAGAGTGCGGCAAAAAAGTCAGATACCGGAAAAAGGGTATATGCGTTTTCGCTTTTTAAGGACTGGGATACAGACATTATGCAGAACGCCGGTGCAATCAGCGCGCTTTACGGATACGAGTCCCAGGGGTTTTGCATGGTAAAGGATGACGGGACGGAGATTCAGTCGGTTACCGATTTGGACGGAATTTATGTAAGGGCATTAAGGTTTTTGTTTCAGGCAAATCAGGAGGGACTGGTAGACCCGGAATCCACGACACAGAATTTTGACAGTATGACAGCAAAATACAAAGATGGTGCGGTGTTATATTCCCTGTGGCCGTGGCTCGGCAGAGGGCAGTACAATACTTCAGCACATACGGCGGAGGGAAAAGGTTTTGCAACAGTGGTTATTAACGACATGGAATGTGCAACCTACGGATCCATGCCAAAGGGAAAACTTAGTACGTGCATTATGATCGGGAGCAGGACAAAGGATCCGCAGCGTCTGGTGGATTTTATTGACTGGCTGTATTCACCTGAAGGCGTAAAGATGGGAGGCGCAGCTGCTGGAGGAATATGCGGACCCGAGGGGCTGACATGGAAGATGGGAGAAGACGGAGAACCAAAACTGACTGAATTTGGTGAAAAGGCATTTATTGAGCAGCTGGAAGAACTGTATGTTCCAAAAGAATGGGGGACAGGTACGTGGGCTGACGGTGTTTCCGCATTAAACTACAAGGCGGTCGGTGTTGCTGATGTGGATGAATCAAACGGCATATGCTATAACTACCTAAAATGGGATGATTACCAGAAAAAGGCATCCACGAAGCTGTCCGAGGACTGGTCCGCGCATTATGGAGGGCAAACAACACTTGATTATTTAAAAGAAAACGGAATGCTTGTTGTAAGACCCGGTTCCAACTACGCAGCACCGGAGTATGAAGAAGATATCCAGACAATCAAAGAGCACTGCAGGGCAGTTATTCTTACAAATTCATGGAAGATGATATTTGCTGAGGATGAAGCAGAGTTTGAGCGGCTCTTAAAGGATATGCAGGATACCGTAAACGGACTTGGTTATGAGCAGGTACTTGAGGTTGACATGCAAAACGCAAAAGACCGTTTTGCAGCAGAAGCTTCAAAATAAAATTGTTCCTTCCTTTAAACTTTCTACTATACAGAAAACCCCCGGTTTTATGGACCGGGGGTTTTCCATGTATTTTCGTGGCGTTTCACATATCTTCATCTGCATTGATATTCTGTGCCGGAATACGGATGGTTACAGTTGTGCCTTCATTTGGGATGCTTTCAATCCGCATTCCGAATTCATCCCCGTAGCGGAGTTTAATGCGCTGGTTAATGTTAAACAGTCCGATACTGCGGGAATCCTCCGGATTATGGTGATGGATATTGTACTGGAGTTTTTCCAGCGTTTCAGGGTCAATTCCGCATCCGTTGTCCTGTATGGTAATCTGCAGCGTGTCGTTTTCCACGGAGATGTGAAGCTGTGCACGTCCGTCTGCTTCCACGGCTTCCAGTCCGTGCACAACTGCATTTTCAACAACAGGCTGGAGCAGGAGGGGCAGAATCTGGTAATCCTCCGGCCGGATGCCTTCATCGGTTACGATGGAAAACGTAAAGCGGTTCCCGAAACGGAGCTTTTGTATCTCACTGTAAGTCTCAATGTAAGAAAGCTCACGGTCCAGCGTGGTGGAGTTGGTTCCGGAATTTTCAAGCACGTAATGCATGGCTTTCCCCAGCAGTTTTATGGAATGGGCAACATCCCGGTTGCCCGAAGAAAGTGACTGCATCCGTATGGTTTCAAGCGTATTGTAGAGAAAGTGCGGATTAATCTGGCTGGCAAGCACTTTATATTCCATCTGCAGCTGTTTGTTGGTAAGGAGCTGCTCATGAATCTGCGCCCGGTAAATTTCCGCCTCCTTTTCGCGGATTAATTCCACTGTGCGTTTTAAATCCGTAAAAGCATCGCTTAGTTCATCATCCCCCTTTAATTCGTCAATAATGTTATAATCCCCTTCACTTGCCTGGTGCATGGCTGTTTTTAAAATGGCAATACGCCTGCTGAATGCAAATGAAAACAGCGAAATAACAAAGACCGGAACTGCGATACTGATGAAAAGAACCAGCATATATGTCATGATAATTTTATTGATATTACTATAAGCGTCACCGGCGCTTACACAGGTATAAATCATGTCTTTTGTTCCGTATGGACGGAAAGAAACAATCTGCGCCAGCTGCTCTTTTCCGTCAAGCTTCATGCAGCCGCTGAAAGAATAAAATTCTTTTTTTGGATTTTTCTGAAAAGGAAAATCCGTCAGCAGAAGATTCCGGTCAGTGGAATAGTATACCGGATTATGATTGATACTGCTTAAGATGGTGTATGAATACTGGTTCATACGGTTTTTCAGGTGGTTGTTGTCAATTTTTAACACAAGGTAGGCAGAGTGGCGGCTGGAAACTGTACCCACGCGGCGGACAAGCGTCAGTTCATAATATTCCTGCCGGATTCTTGTGGATGCTGTACTGCCCCAGTGGTTCCATGCTTTGTCACTTAAAACAGGATACCACTCCTGGTCTTTAAAAGAGGGCGTATACTGGATGTAATTATTTTCCGGGACGTTGGGATTGTCGGTATAGATTTTCAGGGAGGCAATGGATGCCGTGTTCTGCTTTAAGCGTGTCAGATCAGACGTCACATCCTGGTATCTGCTGTCCGTTACGTCAACCTCTGACTGCTGCCCGAACAGCTTCATGCATTCCTGGGTGGATATAATGGATTCCGATGAGGTATACATGGTGGTTGTGATGTCAAACAGGATGGAATTGACACGGGTGCATTCCGCGTCCAGCTGTTCATCATAATGACTTAGCATCTGGTTTCGCAGCTGTATGACAGAGACAGAGCCAACCAGAAGAATCGGCACGATGGCTGCAAAAATAAAAATCAGAAGAATTTTATTCCGCACCTTCTTCATACGGTGTGTTTTTTCCGGTGGGTACGCATACGGTTTCTCCTTCTTGTTACCATAGAAATTATTTGACTGAAATCTATAATAATTATAGTAAAACTTGTAGAAAAACTCAAGTTGGAAGATAATTTAAGAGGGACTATACTCAGATTAACATTTAAAGCAGAACCAGCCGGTGCCTGCTTTGCAAAATATTACTGATGGAGGGGAAAATATGAAATTTAGTAATGGATGCTGGTTACAAAAAGAGGGAGTGGGCTGCCTGTCACCGGCAGAGGTATATTTTACAACTGTGGAGGAAAAGAGGGTGATGTTATTTGCCCCGACCACACATATCGCACAGCGCGGGAATACACTTGGCGGTGTCTGTCTGTCCGTTGAGATTACCTCTCCGGTGCCTGAGGTCATCCGGATAAAGACAGTGCATCATAAAGGGGCAGCTGACAACGGCCCGAAATTTGAATTAAACAGTGATGAAAACTGTAAGCTGGAAGTTGAGGACAGTGAGGACACAATCTGTATCCGAAGCGGAAACGCGGGGCTTGTCATTGATAAGAAAAACTGGAAAATGACATATTTAAACGGCGAAGAAAAACGCTGCACAAGCGGCTGGCGTGACCTTGCCTATATGAAAACGGACTGGAACGGGGAAGCCTATGCCCTGACAAACGAGGATGCGTACATGAGGCAGCAGCTTTCCCTCGGCGTGGGCGAGCTGGTCTACGGACTGGGAGAACGCTTCGGTGCATTTACGAAAAACGGACAGTCCGTGGATATCTGGAACGAGGACGGCGGCACATCCACCGAACAGTCCTATAAAAACATTCCGTTTTATATTTCCAATAAGGGATACGGCATCTTTGTCAACCACCCGGAAAAGGTATCCTTTCCGGAAGGAATGCTCAAAAGGATTAAGGCGAAAGGACTACGTGTCTGTGTCTGGATTAATCCGTACATTGCACAGTGTTCCGCCATGTTTGCCGAAGGGATGGAACACGGGTATTTCCTTAAGAGAAACGACGGCAGCGTATGGCAGTGGGATATGTGGCAGCCGGGCATGGCGCTTGTGGACTTTACCAACCCGGACGCATGCAGATGGTACCAGGGAAAGCTTCAGGCGCTTCTGGATATGGGCGTGGACTGCTTCAAGACCGACTTCGGTGAGAGGATTCCGGTTGTTGACTGCGTATACCATAACGGCATGGACGCGGAAAAAATGCATAACTATTATACTTACCTTTACAATAAAGTGGTTTATGAACTTCTGGAGGAGCAGAGAGGAAAAGGCGAGGCGGTACTTTTTGCCCGCTCTGCAACCGTCGGCGGACAGAAATTCCCGGTACACTGGGGCGGCGACTGCTGGTCCGACTATGAATCCATGGAGGAGAGCCTGCGCGGCGGACTGTCTTTACAGATGTCAGGCTTTGGTTTCTGGAGCCACGATATCGGGGGATTTGAAAGCACTTCCACACCGGATGTGTACAAACGCTGGTGCGCGTTCGGACTGCTTTCCTCCCACAGCCGCCTGCACGGCAGCACTTCCTACCGTGTGCCGTGGGCATATGACGAGGAAGCCGTTGACGTGGTTCGTTTCTTCACCCGGTTAAAGGCAAAGCTGATGCCGTATCTGTGGAAGACTGCGCTTACGGCGCATAACGAAGGCATTCCTTCCATGCGTGCGCTTGTGCTGGAATTTACGAAGGATAAAAATACCCACCACATTGATAAGCAGTACATGCTTGGCGACAGCCTGATGGTGGCGCCGGTATTCAATGAGGATAGCATCGGCGAATACTATCTTCCGGCTGTGGACGGCGTATGGACGAACTTCTTTACCGGAGAAGAGGAAGAGGGCGGAAAGTGGTACAGCAGAACATGCGGTTACTGCGATATCCCGCTGATGGCAGGGCCGGATTCCATCGTGGCGGTCGGCGCCGTGGAGGATAACCCGGAATACGACTACGGCGACGGCGTGACTTTACGGGTATTCGGATTAACCGCGAAAGCGGAGACTTCCGTTTACACCATGGACCAGAAAATGGCATGTACCGTTACCGCGGAAAAGCATGACGGCGAAATCCGTATCCATATAGAAAACAGCAGCGCGAAAAATCTCGTGGTTGAACTTGTAAATACGGACGCCGTATCCGCAGAGGGCGCGGAAATGGAAAAGAAAGACAAAAACATCCTGCTTAAGTCATGCCAGGCAGACGTAACAGTAAAAACAGCCTGAACACTGTCAGGAAAACGGGGGAATAAAATGAATGTGAGGTGCGGCATATGGAACAAAAAGAAATGATGCAGCAGATTGACAAAGTTGTTGCAAAGCTTACCCTGGAGGAAAAAATAAAGATGATACACGGGGCTGGTCTGTTTCAGACCGGTTCCGTGGAGCGGTTAAACATTCCGCCGCTTAAAATGTCAGACGGACCGATGGGCGTCAGAAGTGAATTTATGCCGGATACCTGGCTTCCGGCAGGACACGGGGACGATATCGTGTCCTATCTGCCGAGCAACAGCGCGATTGCCGCAACCTGGAATACCAAGCTTGCGTATACCGCAGGACAGGTGCTGGGCGAGGAAGCAAGGGGACGCGGCAAGGATGTGATTCTTGCTCCGGGAATCAATGTAAAAAGACTGCCGAACAACGGCAGGAATTTTGAATATCTCAGCGAGGACCCGTATTTAATTGAGCAGATGGCAGTCCGGCTTGTCCAGGGAATCCAGACGGCGGATGTTGCGGCATGCGTCAAGCATTTTGCACTGAACAGCCAGGAAACTGAGCGTTTGTGGGTGAATGTGGAAATTGACGAGCGCGCGTTCCGGGATTTGAGGCGGTGGTGAAAGAAGCGGGGGCGTATTCCATTATGGGCGCATACAACCTGATTCGCGGGCAGCACTGCTGTGAAAGCGAGCTGCTGCTGAAAAAAATCCTGCGCGGGGAATGGGGCTATGACGGCACGGTGATTTCTGACTGGGGCGGCGCGCACCATACCGTTCCTGCCGGAAAGAGCGCGCTGGATATTGATATGTCCGTAACACCGGATTTTGATGAATATGTAATGGCAAACCCGCTGCTTGAAGCAGTCAGAAACGGCGAAGTGGACGAAGCGGACATAGATGAAAAAATCCGCCATATTTTACTGCTGATGCTCCGGATCCGTCTGAACCCGCGGGCGTTTCAGATGTATGATGTGAACCAGGCGGCATGGGTAAAGGTTCCGGGAACTTATGAGGTTCTTGCAGGAAGTTCAAGCGCAGACATCCGCCAAAGTGTGAAAATTACAGTTTCTTAAAAGGAGCGAAATATGATTCCATATGAAAAATTAGACAAAATCGCCTATGGCGGCGATTACAATCCGGAGCAGTGGCCGAAGGAGGTCTGGCTGGAGGATATGGAAATGTTAAAGGATGCAGGCATTGACATTGTGACGCTGAATGTGTTTTCATGGGCGAGCCTGCAGCCGAACGAGTCCACTTATGATTTTAAAAGGCTGGATGAAATCATGGAGCTGGTCAAGGCAAACGGAATGAAGGTCTGCCTTGCCACCTCTACCGCTGTGCATCCGGCATGGATGGCAAAAAAGTATCCGGATATCCTGCGGGTGGGGTTTGACGGAAGAAAGCGCAAGTTCGGCGACCGCCACAATTCCTGCCCGAACAGCCCGACGTACCGGAAGTATTCCGTTGCGCTGGCAGAGAAGCTGGCGGAACATTATAAAGATTATGACAATATTGTGGCATGGCATATTTCCAATGAATTTGGCGGGGAATGCTACTGCGAAAACTGTGAAAAAGCGTTCCGCGTCTGGCTTCAGAAAAAATACAAAGTCATCGATGAAGTCAACAAGGTATGGAATACCGCCTTCTGGGGGCATACGTTTTACGACTGGGACGAAATCGTTGCCCCGAATTTAAACAGCGAGCATTTTGAATATGACCGCACCACGTTCCAGGGGATTTCCCTGGATTACCGCAGGTTTATGTCGGATTCCATTCTGGAATGCTATGTAAGCGAGCAGGACGCTGTGAAAAATATTCTCCCGGATGCAGCAGTGACAACCAACCTGATGGGATTTTACAAGCCGCTGGACTACTTTAAATGGGCAAAGGAAATGGACTTTGTTTCCTGGGACAATTACCCGGCGAACGAGGACAGCTACGCAAAAATTGCCATGGCGCATGACCTGATGCGCGGAATTAAAAACGGCGAACCGTTTGCCCTGATGGAGCAGACGCCGAGTGTGACAAACTGGCTGCCGTACAATGCCTTAAAACGGCCGGGCGTGATGCGGCTCTGGAGCTACCAGGCAGTGGCGCACGGGGCGGACACGGTGATGTTTTTCCAGATGAGAAGAAGCATCGGCGCCTGTGAGAAATACCACGGCGCGGTCATCGACCATGCGGGCAGCCGGGAAGCGCGCGTTTATAAAGAAGTTGCCGCGCTTGGAAAAGAGCTAAAGCGTATCGGGACAAAAACGCTTGGTATGAAGACGAAATCAGAGATTGCCCTGATGATGGACTGGGACAACTGGTGGTCGGTGGAATATTCCGCGGGACCGAGCCAGAACCTGAAATACCTGGATGAGTTTGCACGTTTTTATGAAGTGCTGCGGAACATGAATTACAACGTGGACATTGTTTCAGCGGATGCGGATTTTTCCGGCTATCAACTGGTGATTGCCCCGGTATACTATATGGTAAAGGGAAATGACGATGAAAAGATTCTCTCATTTGTAAAAAACGGCGGCACCTTTTTAACCACATTTTTCAGCGGCTACGTGGATGAACACGACCTTGTCACCATTGGCGGCTATCCTGGGAAATTAAGGGATATTTTAGGCATCTGGGTAGAGGAGGAAGACGCGCTTCCGGAGGAGATGGAAAACGAATTTTCCTATAAGGGGAAAACGTATCCGGCAACGCTTTTATGCGACCTTCTGCATTTAGAGGGAGCCGGGCAGGTGGACGATAACGGCTACGGAACAGACTTTTACAAGGGAATGCCGGTCATTACGAAAAATGCCTTTGGAAACGGAAACGCCTACTATCTTGCCACGGCTTCCACGGAGGAGTTTTACCGGACGTTTTTAACGGATTTATGTGAGGAACAGGGAATAAAACCGGTACTGGAAACGCCGGCGGGCGTGGAGGTTACCAGCCGTGAAAACGAAAAGGGACAGCTGGTGTATATCTTAAACCATAATGACAGCGAAACCGAACTCTTTCTGCCGTCAGCGATGCAGGATGTAATCACAGGAAAAATCCATCCGGCGGGCGCGTTTCAACTGGCGGCAAAAGATGTTAAGATTATGGAAAAAGTTTAAAACACGATTTATAATAGGAATGGAGGAAGGGCGTTATGTACTATATAGGAATTGATCTGGGAACCTCCGCGGTTAAGCTTCTGCTGTTAAGCTCAGACGGGACCATAGAAAAAATCACGAGCCGGGAATATCCGCTGTCTTTCCCGAATCCCGGCTGGTCCGAGCAGAATCCGTACGACTGGTTTCGTCAGACCATGGACGGCTTAAAGGAGCTTCTGGCGGACTGTGACAAATCACAGGTGGCAGGCGTCAGCTTCGGTGGACAGATGCACGGGCTGGTGCCGCTTGATGAAAAGGGTGAGGTCATCCGCCCGGCGATTCTCTGGAATGACAGCCGGACCACTGAGGAATGTGATTATTTAAATAATGTCATCGGAAAGGAAACGCTTTCCGGATATACGGCAAATATTTCCTTTACCGGATTTACGGCGCCGAAGGTTCTCTGGCTGAAAAAGAACGAGCCGGAGAACTACGGTAAAATTGCAAAGCTTCTTCTGCCGAAGGATTATCTCTGCTACCGCCTGACCGGAAAATTTGCAACGGATGTTTCCGACGCGTCCGGTACCCTGTACTTTGACGTGAAAAACAGGAAATGGTCAGAAGAAATGTGTGACATTTTAGGCATAAAAGAGGACTGGCTGCCAGAGGTGTACGAAAGCTATGAGGCAGTGGGAACGCTGCTTCCGGAAATCGCACAACAGCTCGGCGTGCCGGAGACCGTAAAGGTGGCGGCAGGCGCAGGCGACAATGCGGCGGCAGCAGTCGGAACCGGAACGGTCGGGGACGGCGCCTGCAATATTTCACTCGGCACGAGCGGGACATTGTTTATTTCTTCCGCAAAATTCGGTGTGGATGAAAACAATGCGCTCCATTCCTTTGCCCATGCGGACGGAAGCTACCACCTGATGGGCTGCATGCTTTCCGCCGCGTCCTGCAACAAATGGTGGATGGATGACATTATCGGAACAAAGGAGTACGGGAAAGAGCAGGAAGCCATTGAAAAGCTGGGTGAAAACCATGTGTATTTCCTGCCGTACCTGATGGGCGAGCGTTCGCCGCACAATGATGCACTGGCACGGGGAACTTTCACCGGGCTTACCATGGACAGCACGCGCGCCGACATGACGCAGGCGGTTTTGGAGGGCGTTGCGTTTGCGCTCAGGGATTCGTTTGAGGTGGCAAAGAAGCTTGGCATTCAAGTAAAATGCTCAAAAATCTGCGGCGGCGGGGCAAAAAGCCCGCTCTGGAAAAAGATGGTTGCAAATATTTTAAATATAGCGCTTGAAGTACCGGAGATTGAGGAGGGGCCTTCCATGGGAGGAGCCATGCTTGCGGCGGTTGCCTGCGGGGAGTTTGCCAGTGTAAAGGAAGCGGCGGATAAAATGGTAAAGGTGAAGGAACGCATCGAGCCGGATGCAGCGCTTGCCGCAAAATATGAAGAACAGTACCGGAAGTTCAGACAGATTTACCCGGCGTTAAAACCAGTTTTTTACATGTAATGTTCCTGCAAAGCAGGGACATTGCCTACGCAAATCACTTTGCGAAGCAAATTTTAATGTGATTTGCTCCATAACATAAAAAGGAGGATTTTTTTATGAACAACATGCCAGAAGAAAAGATTGGAATTGTGGCGGTAAGCCGGGACTGTTTTCCGATGAGTCTTTCTGAAAACAGAAGGAAAGCAGTCGTTAAGGCATATACAGAAAAGTACGGGGATATTTATGAATGTCCGGTGTGCGTGGAAAATGAAGCACACATGGGAAATGCACTGGCAGATATTAAAAATGCCGGCTGCAATGCACTGGTGGTCTATCTGGGAAACTTCGGGCCGGAAACAGAGGAAACCCTTCTCGTGAAAGAATTTGACGGTCCGGCAATGATTGTTGCCGCGGCAGAAGAAACCGGAGATAATCTGATTGATGGAAGAGGGGATGCCTACTGCGGTGTTTTAAATGCAAGTTATAACTTAAAGCTGCGTAATCTAAAAGCTTATATTCCGGAATATCCGGTTGGAACGGCTGCGGAATGCGCGGACATGATTCATGATTTTACATCCATTGCACGCGCAGTAATCGGACTTTCCAGCCTGAAAATTATTTCTTTCGGTCCAAGACCGCAGGATTTCCTTGCATGCAACGCACCGATTAAGCAGTTATATAACCTGGGTGTGGAAATCGAGGAAAATTCCGAGCTGGATCTATTTGAAAGCTTTAAAAACCATGAGGGCGACAAACGGATTGACGCTGTTGCAGCGGACATGGCAAATGAGCTTGGGGCAGGAAACAAAAAGCCGGATATCTTAAAGAAGCTTGCACAGTATGAGCTGACATTAACCGACTGGGTGGAGGAACACAGGGGAAGCCGCGAGTTTGTTGCGATTGCAGGAAAATGCTGGCCGGCATTCCAGACGCAGTTCGGGTTTGTGCCGTGCTATGTCAACAGCCGCCTGACAAAGATGGGCATTCCGGTATCCTGCGAGGTGGATATTTACGGCGCATTAAGCGAATTTATCGGTACGGTTATCAGTAAGGATGTCGTAACCCTTCTTGATATCAACAACTCCGTTCCGGCGGATATTTATGAAAGCGATATCAAAGGAAAATTCAACTATACGCTTAAGGATACTTTTATGGGCTTCCACTGCGGAAACACCGCGTCCACAAAGCTTTCCTTCTGCGAGATGAAGTACCAGCGCATTATGGCAAGAACGCTGCCGGAGGAAGTAACACAGGGAACCTTGGAGGGCGATATTATTCCTGGTGAAATTACCTTCTTCCGTTTACAGAGTACGTCGGATGCAAAAATTCGCGCTTACATTGCAGAGGGCGAGGTGCTTCCGGTGGCAACCCGTTCGTTCGGACACTTTGGAAAGACACTGTATGAAGTGTTTAAATACGTGGGTGTTCCGATTGATGAGATTAACTTTAACCAGCCTGCAGGTATGATGTATCCGACCGAGAATCCGTTTTGCTAATGGGACAGGTGACGTTTCAATCATAAGGAGGAGATTTTACAATGAAATTTTTTATTGATACTGCGAATACTGATGATATCAGAAAAGCAAACGATATGGGCGTGATTTGCGGCGTTACCACAAATCCGTCGCTCATCGCAAAAGAAGGAAGGGACTTCAACGAGGTGATTCAGGAAATCACGTCCATTGTTGACGGTCCGGTCAGCGGTGAGGTAAAGGCGACCACGACAGACGCGGAAGGGATGATTCAGGAAGGCAGGGAAATCGCTGCCATACATAAAAACATGGTCGTCAAAATTCCAATGACCGTGGAAGGATTAAAGGCAGTCAAAGTTCTTTCCAAAGAGGGAATCAGAACAAACGTTACCCTGATTTTTACGGCAAACCAGGCGATTCTTGCTGCAGAAGCAGGTTCAGCCTATGTTTCGCCGTTCCTTGGAAGACTGGATGACATCAGCCAGACCGGTGTGGATTTGATTTCCACAATTGCACGGATTTTTCAGAATTACGGCTATGAAACACAAATTATTGCGGCAAGCGTCCGCAATCCGATTCATGTTACGGACTGTGCGCTGGCAGGAGCCGACATTGCGACAGTTCCTTATGCGGTGATTGAGCAGATGACAAAGCATCCGCTGACCGACCAGGGAATTGAAAAATTTAAAAAGGATTATGAAGCGGTGTTTGGCGCATAGGAGGATACAATGACTGACTTAGAACTGAAACAGACGGCCGTAGAAATCCGTAAAGGAATCGTAACCGCGGTACATGCCGCAAAGTCCGGGCATCCGGGCGGTTCCCTGTCTGCGGCGGACATTTTTACCTATTTGTATTTTGAAGAAATGAATATAGACCCGGCAAATCCAAAAATGGAAAACCGTGACAGATTCGTACTTTCCAAGGGGCATGTGGCGCCGGGGCTGTATTCTGCCCTTGCCGAGCGGGGATTTTTCCCGAAGGAGGATTTAAAGCAGTTACGGCATACGGGCTTTTACCTGCAGGGACATCCGGACATGAAGCATATTCCGGGCGTTGATATGTCAAGCGGTTCGCTGGGACAGGGACTGTCCGCGGCAGTGGGAATGGCGCTTGCAGGAAAGATGAAGCAGGAAAATTACAGGGTCTATGCACTGCTGGGTGACGGTGAAATCGAAGAGGGGCAGATCTGGGAAGCTGCGATGTTTGCCGGACACCGGAAGCTGGACAATCTGGCGGTCATTGTGGATAATAATAACCTGCAGATTGACGGTGCGATTACAGACGTATGTTCCCCGTATCCGATTGACAAAAAATTTGAAGCATTTGGCTTTCATGTCATCTGCGTGGACGGACATGATTTTTCAGAGCTGCGCAGGGCGTTTGCGGAGGCAAAGGATACCAAAGGAATGCCGACAGCCATTATCGCAGATACCACCAAAGGAAAGGGCGTTTCCTTTATGGAAAACCAGGTGTCATGGCACGGCAAGGCGCCGAATGATGAGGAATATGAAACAGCAATGGAAGAATTAAGGAAAGCGGGGGAAGCATGATGTCAGAAATAAAGAAAGTAGCAACAAGGGCCAGCTACGGAAATGCTTTGGTTTCGCTTGGAAAAGAACAGGATAATCTGGTGGTGCTGGACGCTGACCTTGCAGCAGCAACGAAAACAGGCGTTTTTAAAAAGGAATTTCCCGAAAGGCATATCGACTGCGGAATCGCAGAAGCAAATATGATGGGAATTGCAGCCGGAATGAGTACCTGCGGTTATGTGCCGTTTGTCAGCACATTTGCCATGTTTGCGGCAGGCAGGGCATACGAGCAGGTAAGAAACTCCATTGCCTACCCGCATTTAAATGTAAAAATCGGCGCAACCCATGCCGGAATTTCCGTGGGCGAGGACGGGGCGAGCCACCAGTGCAACGAGGATCTTGCCTTAATGCGCAGCATTCCCGGCATGACGGTTTTTAACCCGTCGGATGATGTGGAGGCAAGGGCCGCCGTAAAAGCCGCCTATGAGATAAACGGCCCGGTTTACCTGCGGTTTGGCAGGCTTGCGGTTCCGGTGGTTAACGATAACCCGGATTATCAGTTTGTACCGGGAAAAGGCGTGGTCTTACGGGAAGGAAAGGATATGACCATATTTGCAACAGGACTCTGCGTCCACAGTGCGCTTGAGGCAGCGGAAAAGATGGCGGCGGACGGCATTAACGCAAAGGTGGTAAATATCCATACCATCAAGCCGCTGGATCAGGAACTGGTGGTACAGTCTGCAAAAGAGACAAAAAGAGTAGTCACGGTGGAAGAGCATTCCATTATCGGAGGGCTTGGAAGCGCAGTGGCGGAGGCGCTTGCAGAAGAGGCGCCGACGCCGGTGCTGCGGATTGGCGTCCGCGACACGTTCGGGGAATCCGGTCCTGCGGCAGAGCTGCTGGAAAAGTACGGACTGGACGGTGCCGGGGTTTATAAGCAGATAAGGGAATTTTTGAAATAGTAAAAAAGCTGTGCGGTTTGGCTGCATGGCTTTTTTATTTTGCAGGAAACGGGAGGATACTGCCCGTTCAGGAAGGAATATGCCCGTTTAGGGAATAATGGGTTGAAAAAAATGGAAACAGGGAATAGACTGCCAGGTGTAACAGCAGTCTTTTTTTTGCGGAAAACAGTGAAATGAAAACATATGGAAAAGGCAAAGAAGACGGAAAGTCAGCAAATGTAAAATGAAAGGAGAAGCGGACATGAAAAAGCTGGGAATTATTTATTAGGACATAAAAATCCCGGCTCCTATTTATTCTGGTTTCATGCTTTTCAGCCAATACATTTTATAATTCTTCAACACTGACAGGAGTACACAGATATGGGGAAAAATAAAGTCAATGCATTTATTGCGGGTTTATTTCTGATAATTTTATTTGCAGCGTGCTGGTATTACAGCAGTTTTGCATTCACCGTGAAAGATTTGGACCAGATGCCCGAAATTATTTTCACATGCTATACGGATAACAGTGAGCTAAGTTATGGAGAGTTACCTGATGAAATGACTTTTCTGGACAGAAATGGAAACATGTATTTCACGGATGATTCCTGGGTGTGCGGTATGGGATACCAGAAACGGCTGGAAGAGTTTGCGGCTGGTAATCTGGATGACAGAATCAGGCTTATTGGCTCCTGCGATACCGATGAACTGCTTGATAAATGTAAACTGCTGGCAAAGGCTGCGGCAAACAGGGAGTATGAAATTGTCCTGCCGGAAATAGGTATTAATGCACTGACTGAAAGAGTGACGTGGAATGGATTCTATTATGGCAGGGATGGTGAAATATGTTACATCATTTTACATGAGGGATACCGTGAGGACAGTCATTTTGCAAATGATGACCGTGCAACAGAAATTTATGTATGGTACGAGGCGCTGAGTGAGATAAAACCATACAGCGGTTATTATGAAACCGAACCATATAAAGGTGTCGGTCAGAAAAGCAGACGCAGGGCTTTTATAGACGGGTTTCTGTCCGGAGTGGTTTTTAATACAGACTCTGGAAAATATAATTAGGAGTCTGAATCAGGTAAGTGGTAGAATTAAATACAGATAAGGGCAGCACCGTAGCGGGGCTGCCCTTGTGTATAGATATAATAGTTAAAATAATCGGACGCAAACTGCCATATGTCATATAGTCATGGCGGACTGTTGGAAAATAGTAGAAGGCTAAAGATGACAAAGCGGGACAGTAAAAACACGAAAATATACGAAAATATGCCCGTTCAGGAAGGTATACGCCCGTTCAGGGAACCAGGGGTTGAATAAAATGAAAACGGGGAATAGACTGCCAGGTGTAACGGCAGTTTTTTTGTTGGAAATCATGTGTCTAAGGGATAAGGCAGAAAAACTGAAATCCGGGAGATGGAAAAAATGAAGGGAGGGACTGGAAATGATATGTAATGATTTGAAATAATTTCTGGAAGTAAAATCAGAAAGAGGCAAATTACCATAAAAACAAGGCAAACATTAGGAGGACTGTTTCATAAATGAAACAAGTAAAAATAAAAGATAAAGTAAAGCGATTTGCCGCAGCAGTACTGGCAGTTATGATGCTGTTGTCAGTGCTGGCGGATGCCGATACTGTACGGGCGGAAGAAACAGAAAGTGTGCATTACACGACAAAAAGCTACTGCGTGGATGTAACTGTGGATACACAGTGGGACGGTTATTATAATGCGACCGTTGAAATTACAAATATAGGAAATAAAACGATTGAAAACTGGACACTTGCATTTGATTCGGAAGACAGCATTGAGAACATATGGAATGCTGCGGTTAAATCACAGAAAAACCAGAAAACCATAATAAAAAATGCAGGCTGGAATCAGGATATTGCACCGGGAACCAGTGTTTCTTTTGGTTATACTGCTTCATGCAGCGGGGATATGCATCTGGCAGAGAAGTATGAAATCCTGTCAGCGAAGAAAGAAGTGTCAGAAAACCGCAGGAATGTATCATTTGCAGTTGAAAGTGAGTGGGAGGAAGGATGCGTTGTCAAGGTTACAATTGAGAACAAATCTGACACCCCGATTGAGGACTGGTGTCTGTCTTTTGATGCGCCTTATGAAATTGAAAGTATATGGAACGGTGTCATTGTTTCAAAAGAAAACGGCACATATGTGATAAAGAATTCCGGATATAATTCAACTATTGCGCCAGAGAAAACGGTGGATTTTGGATATAAGGTAAAAGGGAAATATGCTGAGGCGGAGCATATAGCAGTAACTGAAGTGAATCCGGATACCGGATCGGAAAACAACAGCGGCAGTGATGAAAAAGACAGCGAAAAGGATGAAAATAATAAGAATGAAGGTAAAGAAGAAGATAATCCTGCACCAGATGAAAAGCCGGGAATCGAATCTGTGCATACGTCACAAGATATGCTTTTGACAAACAGTAAGTATTTTGTTAGAATATGGGCAGAAACGAAATATCTGAATGCTAATACCGAATATAAAATGGATTTATATCAGTATATAGGAAACAGCTGTGAGAAGATAGCAGAGCTTCAAGATTCCGGCAATCTGAGCCTGTACGGGGATGAAATAAAAAATGACGGGATATACAGCGGGAAAATAACTATCAGGGAACCGGAAGAAAAAAACTTAAGGTATAAGATAGTACTAAGCTGCAACGGCGAAGAGCTGGACAGCCGGGAGATGGAAATCACAGTGAAAAAACAGCTCCTGCAGGAGGATTTTGATCAGTATAACCAAATAAACAAAAAACTGGAAAAATATGTTTCAGGGCAGGTGTCACAGTCCGTGACCGAAGGAAACAGCAGCGGGATGACAGAGGAGATTGAAAAACTGCTGGCAGATGAGCCTGTAAAGAAGGTTTCGGCGGTTGATGACTGGACGGTTTGCGTAACACTTGAAAATGGCCTTTCCACATATGTACAGATTGCGGATGACACAGATAAAGAATTAATGCGGAGGGGAAGCGGATCTTCTTATATTGAAGCGGAACTGGATAATTTTGAGGATTTTGACCCTGAGGATTATGAAGATTATGAGGATGATACAGACCCTGACGAACTGGACGCCCTGGAAACGGTTGAGTCAGAAGTCGGTTACAGTTTTATACTGTCAAACAGGGTTCTGCTGTGGAATCCATATGATACTGAATGGAAAGATGCGGATGAAACAGAAATGGTGCATCTGCTTACAGAGGAGTATGCGGGAAATCTGAACGTGGATATTTTAAGTGATGAAAAGGCAGATGCCGCATCACTGGAAAAAATGACAGACTATGGGCTGGTAATCCTTGCTTCCCATGGACTGGAGGGAAAATGGCTGGTTACAGGGGAAACATATACACATATTGACATGATATATGAGGAGGAACTGCAGTCAGGGGAAATGTCCGTATTGATCCGTGGAGAGCTGGGGGAAAAAACAACGCAGATGAAGTACATGGTGGGTACAGACTGGTTTTCACACCATTTGAAAGGGCGTTTTCCAAATTCCGTAATTATCAATAACTCATGCACCAGTCTTGCTACAGAGGATTTCTGGAATGTATTTTCAGAAAAAGGTGCAAAGACATATTATGGCTATACGGGAGCCGTGACAAATGATTATGTTACCCTGCAGACCGGAGACCTGCTTACAGGTCTGGTGTGTGAAGGAATTACAACTCAGGAAGCCTTTGATTATTCATATGACAGGCAGTACGGGGACGGGGCATATTTCGGAATCAGGGGATATGGAAACATGGCGTTCCAGACTGACATGACCTGCGGAGGTATCATGAACGGGGGATTTGAAGAAGGGCTTTCCGGATGGCAGAAAGAGGGGGATGGAAGATGTATTTCATGTCTTGGAAGCATCGTTCCCACGGAAGGGGAAAAAATGGGAATTATATCCACAGGCCTTGGGTATACGAAGGAACTGGGGGAAATCAGCCAGGAAGTGACAGTGCCGCAGGAGGCATCCGGTCTGACGTTTGACTGGAATTTCCTGTCGGAAGAGTTTCTGGAGTATATAGGAACGAGGTATGATGATCCGTTTGAGGTCAGCCTTACATTAAAGGATGAGGGGCAGAAGAAACATACTCTGTTCAGAGTGGATGTAAATTCCATTGCGGACGATTTTGAGGCGGAAAGCAACAAGGCGGGAAAACTTGTCCGCGTTTCGCCGGAAATTGTATTTGATAATGGTGATGTATGGATGACCGGCTGGCAGAAAGCAGACGTGGATATTTCAGATTATGCCGGACAGCAGGTGACACTGATTTTCAGCGTGAGGGATGCTGCAGATACAGCTTATACGACTGCCATCCTGCTTGATAAGATTACGTTCGACCAGGGAAACCTTGCTTCATGTGAGGAGACAGAGGTATCGGATGAGTATTCGGATGCAGCGTTCAGGACGATGTATGGAAAAGGCGGCACAAGTATTGGACAGAGCTATGTTTTTTATAATCCGGATGACTTTACAAACCAGGCAAAGCGGGAACAGAAGACCATTAAATCAGTGTATGGTTACAAAAGTAAAAAGCAGGTCACAATGATTCCGATTAACACGCAAAAGGAGTTTGTGAAGGAGTGGAACGCATTGCCGCAAAATGGGACTGACAGGGTTTCATTACTTTTTCATGGTTCATTCTATGCTATTGTTATTAAGTTGGATGAGGATAAAAATATAAATGAGAACCTGACAACAAATCCGAATGGAACTGTGAGTTCAGCGGAGGGGGCTGTTTATATCAGAAATCTTAAGAAAAAGACCATTGGAATGATTAATATTCTTACTTGTAATGGAGGGGTGCTGGACGCTATAGATTATAATGATAACGTTACAATCAGCACAGAATATAAGAAGAAAAAAATTAAAAAGACCTTTAAAATAAGAGGAAATGTTGCCCAGGCATTTTTGGATTCCCAGGATGTAAAAACCGTGAAGGCATGGGATGGTTCACTTGGATATTTTCCAATTAAATATATTCCAATGCTGGCGGTTCACCAAGATGCATTTAAGGGAAAACTAAAGATGTTGAAAAAGAAAAGGGTTCATAAACCCATTCGTGGAAAAATAATCAAAAACTGCAATACGGGGAAGATAACCTATAAGAAGAACCAAAGTCCATCTGGGGAGGCTGTGTATATAAAATTAGATGGAAAGATGACATGCGTCTATAAAATTCAGTATATCAGGATTATAGGTACTGAAGGAGTACGTGTAGAGGGTAGTGTAAATAGGATTATTCATATGAAGGATTTGGGATGAAAAAACTGAAATTATAGAAGCTTTGTTTTTGGATAATTAATTTGTATGAGGAATGATGGTCTTATGGGTAAAGAAAAAATAATTGCAGTAATTAAAATAACTGTACCAGCCATTGCGGTACTCTCATGGTTACTGCTTTATTTTACTGTTTTGTGGCGTCTGCCATTCACAAGCAGCCTGAACCGGGTGAAGATTCCGGATGATTGCAGGGAAATTGAAACAGATGTTATCTGGACGGATTTGGAAATTGTACATATCAAGGCGGAACGGGTTTTCAGCTCTGATAGGAGTCTGGAAGAGCTTGAGGACTATATCAATGAAAATAACAGCCATCTGGGAAGAATAGACTTCGGCTCGTGGTCATGCCTGGACTATGACCATGCAGATGCCGTATCCACGGAAGACCACCCGGAACTTCCATGGGACGGGACGGAATCATATTATGTGCTGACATATTCCACATGGGGAACTGGTATTATTGACATAAGTGTTTTTCTGGCTGGCATCATTTCCGCCGTGCTGGCAGGAGCACTGGTGTTTTTTCTTATGGGAAAAATATTCCCAGAAGTGAGAATACCCGTTACTACCTGCGCATTTATATCCGGCTGCTGGCTGAATACGAGTATCAGTCCGATTCTTGGTGTATTTACATTCTTTTATCTGGGAGTTGTGGTGTTTCTGCTTTTGCTTTTGATTGTTCTTGGCTTTGTGTTTGGAATTATTGCATGGAAAAGGGGCGGTTATAAAATTGCGGTGGCTGGAATCTGGTGTTCAGCTTTTGGACTGAGTATCGCAGCAGGAAGCCTTTTCGTGTATTTACTGATAGCGTGTTAAAATATAAAGACCACGGTTTCATGGAACGGGTCATGGTATGGGCTGAAATAAAAAACTGAACAAGGATTAACAGCAGGACTGCTGTTAATCAGGAACATACTTAAGAGGAAGGTGAGAGGGAATGAGCAGGGGAAAAATAATTTTGGTTATAAAAATAATTGCACCAGTCATTATAACACTTTTATGGTTACTGCTTTATTTTACCATATTGTGGCGTCTGCCATTCATCTGCAACCTGAACCGTGTGAAACTTCCGGACGGCTGCAGGGAAATTGAAACCAATGTCATCTGGACGGATTTGGAAATTGTACATATCAAGGCGGAGCGGGTTTTCAGCTCTGAAAAAAGTCTGGAAGAACTTGAGGACTATATCAATGAAAATAACAGCCATCTGGAAAGAATAGACTTCGGCTCGTGGTCATGTCCGGAATATGACCATGCAGATGCCGTATCCCCGGAAGACCACCCGGAACTTCCATGGGACGGGACGGAAACATATTATGTGCTGACATATTCCACCTGGGGAACCAGTATTGATACATTTGTATTTCTGACCGGTGGTTTTCTGGCGGGAATCATATGGATACTGACCGGTATTCCTGCAGGGGTGCTGTTCCGTAAAAAAGCCTCCAGTATTTTTCCGGCACTTTTTGCAGACTGTTCTCAGGCAGTTGCAAAAACATATGCTGCCGCATCTCTTGGAATCGGCATCTGCTGTCTGGTTCCATATTTGTTTCTGCTGACGGGACTGCCGGACATGCTGGACGGATTTATCTATGTTCTTGTTGAGCTGTTCGTATTTGTTCTGTGGGCTGGCAGACCGATGGCTGCAGTACTGTTTGCCGGGATATCGGCAGGCGGGCTGTTTTGCGGAATCAAAGGAAGCGCACTGGAGGGAAGAAAAATGGCGGTTGCCGGAAGTATTTGTTCGGTTTTTGGAATTTGTCTGGCAGCTGGAATGTTTTGCAGGTATTTTCTGCCAGGCATTTAAAGGTGTACACTGATATGGAGAAAAAAGTGTAAATACAGATAAGGGCAGCACCACAGTGTGGCTGCCCTTATAATAGATACAATCGTTAAAATCATCTGACGCAAACTGCCGCGTGCCATACAACCATGGCAGGCCGCATAACTGTTCCGGAAATTACGGGGACCGGTTTTCCTCCACAAAAACATTTACAATTTTCCGGATGCGCCCAAGGTCTTTCGGACTGCACAGCTGGAGACTGTCTGCAATATCCTCCGGCAAATTTCCTGCATGGATACTGCCAAGCAGCAGGTAATCCGGTGTGACATCTAGCGCACCGCAGATATCTGCAAATAAACGGATGCTTGGATTCTGCGTTCCGGTTTCAATTCCGGAAAGGTGGTTGGGTGATATGCCGAGGGTTTCTGCAAGCGTTTCCTGCGTAATGCCGAGTTCCTTACGGCGAAGTCTGATTCTGCATCCCATTTCCGTAAATTCTTTTTTCATGATTCTGTCCTCCGTTTGTCTATTTTACAATTAAATTATATAAGCCGGCAGGGAGCTGGAAAAAGAACAGAACACAGTAGATGACAAAACGGGGCAGTAAAATCACGAAAAAATACGAAAATATGCCCGTTTAGGAAGGAATACGCCCGTTTAGGGAATTATAGGTTGTAAAAAATGTAAACGGAGAATAGACTGCTAATATAACAGCAGTCTTTTTTATTTAATTAGAAAATGTGCAGAATACGCACACAAATCCTATAATGCAACAGTTAAAAATATTTACGAAACGTTGTAAAAAATAAGTATAATATAAAATACAAAAAATATTTAGAAAAGTCCAGCTAATAAATGTCAATAGAAAAATGAAAAATATTTTATCCTAAAAA
>CAJUND010000028.1 GCA_910587655.1 uncultured Agathobacter sp.
TCCTGTATGGAAACCTCCCCGTATCCCTGCCGGAATACATAAATATCATCTCCGCTGCCGCCATCCGTGAAATCCTTTCCTGCACCGGCATCCATGTAATCATTTCCATTTCCGCCATTGATGTAATCATCCCCGGCGCCGCCAAAAACCACGTCATCGCCTTCTGCAGAAAGAAGCTGGTCTTTTCCGCCGTCGCCAAATACATATTCTTTTTCATCCGTGCCGATAAGCCGGTCGTCGCCCTTTCCGCCTGCCAGGATTTCCTTTCCGTCATTTTCAAAATAATCCCCGTTTTCGGTGCCGGAATAAAAGCTGCTGTTTTCACCCAAAAGATAACTTCCGAGCAGTACCTTGTCCTCTTCTGTCTGGATAAAATACTGTTTTGGGTTGTCCGTGTACCCCTGGATAATTAGACGGTCATTTGTTTCTTTTATGGAAATGACCGCATTGTTCCCGGCAGTACTGATTTCCAGGTCCTGGACAGCGGCCCCTTCCGCAGGCCGGATTACGGATTCACCTTCGGAATCGCTGATAATGTCCGTGCCGTAATCCCTTCCCCAGACATAAATATCGTCTCCTTCGCCGCCATAGAGGAAATCATCCCCCGCGCCGCCGTCCAGAATGTCATCCCCGGCACCGCCGAAAATTTTGTCGGCCCCGTTTCCGGCACAGATACAGTCATTTCCCTGGTTTCCATAAATAATGTCATTTCCTTCACTTCCTGATATCCTGTCATCGCCTTCAAAACCATAGATATAAGAACTGTCCACAACTGCCTGCAGGGCGTTATCTCCTTTGTCCCCGTAAATAAACTTAAACGGGCTCCCCGAATCCGTAACATGCATTTTTGCATCCTTAAACACCAGGTCATAATCACGAAATTCCTCTCCCAGTCCAAAGCCGCAGAGAACAAGGGTATCTTTCGTTCCTTTTATTTTTACAACCGCATTGCAATCCTCTCCGTTTACCAGAATTTCATCCGAACGGATTCCCTGAAACTGAAGTACATTTTTTCCGCTTACATCGACCACCCTGTCAGTCCCATATCCTTTGGCAAAAATATAGGTATCGTCGCCTTTGCCGCCTTTTAATAAATCATTCCCGGCTCCGCCGTCAAGCGTGTCATTTCCTTCCTGTCCGCTTAATGTATCATTTCCATGACCACCGGAAAGTACATCATCCCCCTCCCCGCCGTCAAGTACATCGTTTCCATGATTTCCTGAAAGGGTATCGTTTCCTGCCAGTCCGAAAATAAAATCATTGCAGCTGCTTCCGCCATAGGAATCCCTGCCGTCAGTCCCAATATATGTAGTACCTGATTTTGCAAGCTCCACCTGGTCTGCATAATGTTCTGAAATCTCTGCAAAATGCTCCTGAAACTCATGAAAATATTTTGTTTTATTCATGCTGTCAAAAATAGTAAGGTACACGCCAAAATCATAAAGCAGTGTATCCACATCTTCCACGTCAGTAATTTTTGCATCAAGCACATAATACAGGAAAGACAAATCCAGCGCCTTTTTTCCGTTTTCATCCTTATATTCATACACAGCGTTCAGGTATCCGCCCAGCTCGCCATATATGTTCAGCATGGTATAATATTTACTCTCAATGTCAGCATATATTTCTTTTAAAATCGCCGCCGCATTTACATTCGGACTGGAACCGCCCACACCGACAAACTCACGCCCCATAAACTGTTCAATTACTTTCAGGTCGCGTGCATCTATATTTCCGCCGCGGCTTCCTGCCTTAATTTCCCCGGCGTCCGTAAGAAGATACAGAATCTTTTTCAGGCACTGCCTTTTTTCGGCTGCATCATTTAACTCAAGAAAATCAAGGCACAAATCCGATAACTCCCCGTCCCGGTCATCACGTACCGCCTCGATAATATCCGGGACATTTCCTGCCGTTACCTTGTCCCCCTGCGTGGTATCTGATGAATTTACCGGAAACCAGAACTCGCTTATTTTTGTGACCGACTTTTTATCCCCAGTTTTAATGGTTACATCCGCGGTCTCCGCAATTCGCGCACCGGTTTCGTCATCCACCAGACTTTCTTTTTTACAGTCAAGACTGATGGAAATAACCCCGGACTTTTTCAGTCCGCAAAGCTCGTCAGTTTCTGATTTTCCATTATGGTTGACGTCTGTCCATAACAGCAGTTTTTCATATGCTGCATCTTTTTTGTCAATCACCCCGTCTCCGTTTTCATCCAGCTCACTTAATGCCTCAAAACCGGATTTGGATTTTTTACCGTTTTCCAGCATTACCTGGTCTCCAAAAAGTTCGCCCCCGTTGTCAATTTTTCCGTTTCCGTTTCGGTCAAGGGCAAGAAATGCATCTTCTTTTCCAATCCATGCTGTCTTTTCCGCAAAACCGTTATTGTCCAGGTCAAAATTCACACCATGCTGCAGTGATTTCAGTTCAATTCCTTCCGCGCCGAAATCAATAATTAACGGATCGCGCGGCGGCTGTGCCTCGCCTGCTTTGTCATAATCTTTAGAATCATTCTGGATACCGCGGATTAAATCCTCCAGTCTTTCTGAATCACCGTTTTCCATGGCTTCGCGGTAGAGGTCTGCAAGATTTCCGGGATAAAAAATCTCCAAAAAATCCTCGTAATCATCACATTCCTGCTTAATTTCAGCCGCATTTACTTCTGTCAGCGGCATCATTGCCATTGCCGTCAGAAATTGTGCACTTCTCTGTCCCAGGGCTATCATAACGGAACTCAGCTGCTTACCGTATTTACAGACCACTGCTATACTTGCAGCAATGGCGCATGCAGCTGCCACCTGCTTTCCAAGCGTTTCAAGGTCCAGCTCGTCCACATTAATTCCCGGTGCGACTTCAGCTCCCGGCAGGTCAGGAACCACTACCGGAGGGGTTGGAAGCCAGTCTATCAGGAAATCTTTTACGTCGTTTTTTGCGTCTGATTTTTCTATGGCTTCGGCTGGTTGTGTCTGTTTTTCTTCTTCTGGCATCCTTTGAAACCAGTATAGTATTAAACCATTTCCCGCATCAACATATGTTATAAAATATTTTCCACACGGAAATGTTTCTCCTTTGATTGTTTCAAGTTTGTTTCCATATTCATTTTTATTTCCATTCTTCGCCTCCCCATTAATATATTTTTTTAATTGATTCATTCCGGCTTTCTTATTTGGATCTGTTTTATACGATGCCGGCTTAACTTCCCAAATATAATTTTTATCGCCTTCCTTTTCCTCTATAATCTTATATATATCTGCACGACCATAATCACCTGATTTAAAAGTAATATATAGCTCTTGGGAATTAAATCCGTCATTTACACCTCGAATCCTCTTTTGAACATTATTATGGAAATAATTAGGAGGAAGTTTGTCTCCATTTGGACTAAAGCATGCCTGCCACCAATCCCCAGCTCCTTTTTTACTTTTTGCATCTACAAGCACATCCTGCAGTATTTCTCTTTCTTCTCCCACTGCCGATGCAACCATTTCTTCCAGTCTTTTCAAATATACTTCTTTCTCTGCTGCGGAAAGATTCTGTATCGGCGTTGATGTCACAAGCAACGCAACTACCAGTATAAATGAAATAATCCGCATCCAATTTTTGTTCTTTACTTTATTCATAATGATTCTCCTCTATATATCATTTTACTTTTTGGTTACAGTTCCAATCCATAAGACCTCAGTGTTTCCTGATTTTCCTCTTTACGCCGTTTCAGTTCTGCCATAGTTTTTTCATAAATTTCTGGTCTGCTACATAGTCTGCTTTCCATGACTTTGAGAGGGTCTGCAATTGCTTGTGGAATTCCATTCTGAAAATGTCCTTGGTTTTTCATATGAATTAACAGTAATCCATCTTCATAAGCGGTATATGAAAATGTCTGCTGTTCTACGTCATACTCAGGTCTATAAAAATTAGTCAGATTAAATTTCCGAAAAAATTTAAGACACGAATCCGGCAATGTTACTGCCTGGTCCAGTACCGGAATTATAAATTTTATGCTTTCCTCCAACGCTTGTTCCATCGCACTTTGAAGGGATTGTCCATCATCTTCTTTATACCGGAAAGAATACAGCTTCATCCTATACTCATTGTCATAATCTTCAGCTGTGGAATTTTTACTATAAAATGAACTTAATGACTCAAATTGAAACTCAATATCCTCCGGCTTTACTGTCAGGTCTATTTTCTTCCTATATACTGTAGCTACAGATGCATAAATAATAAATTCTTTAAATCCCCTGTCCCCACACCACTCATCCATACAGGTTATGACATGAATAATCTCATCCCCTACCATCCGCACAAGATACGGCTGCTTCCCTTTGATTTTCACAAATCCCTGTTCCTTTAACCCTTCCCCGAACACCTGCTTAAAAACCGTGTTTAAGGATGGCGTCCGTGCCGCTTTCCGGAAATAAAGGACTATAGTGTTTGACTCATCCCCACCGGATGACAGTTCGTCTGAACCCATACACCCCATATCCATCCCCAGGTACGGTGCCATTTCATCCAGCCCGTCCTCTGCAAACGTATAGCTGCCTGTAAGGACGTTCTGGAACTGTTCCCATGTAAATCCTTCCTTCAAAAACGGTTCCCAGTATTTTCGCACTCCCAGCGGCTGTTCCCTATCGCCCAGATAGCCGGACGCATCCCCCAGAACCGAAAAATCCGTCTGCACCTTGCTTCGGGTATAAAGCTCAAGCGTTGCAAAATCGCTGTCCACAAGGCTGATACTGACACAAGCGGTCTGTAATCCTTCCGAAAACCAACCAGAATCTTCCATGACAGCATATCTGTCACTCCCATATGCTTTCCTTTTCAGCGTCACCCAGTCGCTGTTTTCAGAAAAAACAAGTACATAACTGCTTCCGCTTTTCTCCGTTCCGCGTTTGTAGCCTCGCTTCTCCATGCTCTTACAAAATTCCTCTGCAAACTCTTCTTTTGTCATCTGTTTTTCGTTGCGGATAAAAACCGCAGTGCTAAAATTGCCCAATTGTAAACCTCCGTGACCGTCCCATATCATATAACCCGAATTTATTTCCCTGTATTCCTAACATAACGCCCGCTCCATTCCTTTTCAAGCAAAATGTAACGAGCGGTCGATATTTGTAACGAACGGTCAGATTTTCCTGTTTTTTCAGAAAACATTCCCCTTTTTCACCGGAATGCAGCCGACCATCCAAAAAAATGCATCAAAAAAACAGGAAACCTTAATTGGCTTCCTGCTTTTGTTACAGACACTATTATTTCACATGTTCCACCTTTATCAGGTTCGTATTTCCCGTCTGTCCGTTCATCAGGCCTCCTGTCAGAACGACATGGTCCCCTTTCTTTAAGTCAAACACTTCCTTGGCGCGTATCATGGCATTGTAAAACATAACCTCCATGGAACTGAACTCCTCGCTTAATACCGGTTTCACACCCCAGCTCAGATTCAGTTTGCGCCATGCCTTTTCGGATGTCGTCATTCCGATAATATCAACCGGACAGCGGAAACGGCTGACCATCCGCACGGTTTTTCCGCTTAAGGAGCTGACAATAATACACCTTGCCTGCACATCAATCGCCATCGCGCAGGTCGAATGGGAAATCGCATCCAGCACACTTTCCGTCTCAAACTCCGTATTCTGGAAACGTCTGGTGTAATTAATCTGCTTTTCCGTATATTCCGCAATATCAGCCATATTGCGGACAGCATCCACCGGATACTTGCCTGCTGCGGATTCCCCGGAAAGCATAATGGCGGAGGAACCGTCATACACGGCATTTGCCACATCCGAAAGCTCCGCACGCGTCGGACGCGGATTGTGAATCATGGATTCCAGCATCTCCGTTGCCGTAATCACGCGTGTTCCCAGCATACGGCATTTGTTAATCAGGTATTTCTGGATTGCCGGAACCTCCATGCCCGGAATTTCAACTCCCAGGTCACCGCGTGCAATCATGATGCCGTCGGCAATTTCACAGATTTCCTCCACATGGTCCACACCGGAACGGTTCTCAATCTTTGCAACAATATCAATGCTTTCCCCGCCGTTGGCGTCCAGAAATTCCCGCAGGTCCACAACATCCTGCTTTACCGATACAAACGATGCCGCCACAAAATCAACGTCATTTTTGATTCCAAACAGAAGATCCTGTTTATCCTGCTCGCTCAGGTATTCATTATCCATAACCTTGTTCGGGAAATTCATGCTCTTACGGTCAGACAGCTCGCCGCCGGCAAGAATCCGGCAGACGGCATTCGGCGCTTCCAGCTTTTCCACCTCCAGGATAATCAGGCCGTTATTAATCAGCACCCTGTCTCCCACCTTGAGATTTTCCACCAGTTTTTTATATGTCACCGACACACGCTCTTCATTTCCCACAACGTCTTCTGTTGTCAGAATGAATGTATCCCCTTCTTTCAGTGTAACCCTGCCGTTTTCAAAGGTTTTAATCCGGTATTCCGGTCCCTTCGTATCCAGCATAATGGCAATCGGCAGATTTAACTGCTCCCTGACTTTTTTTATCAGGTCAATTTTTTTCTGGTGTTCCTCATGGCTTCCGTGCGAAAAATTCAGACGCGCAACGTCCATGCCCACCTGGCACATTTTTGTTAAAACATCCTCTTTTTCACTTGCCGGCCCAATGGTACAGATAATTTTTGTTTTTCTCATACATCCCCCTTATAATCAATCATTAAGCGCCTGCAATGGCATCTGCCAGAGCTTCCATAACCGGAACATCCGTTTCCTTCATGGTTGATTTAATGGTTACGGACGGCTCCACAATGGTCACATTCTTCATGGTATCCAGCACAGCCTTCATAGTCTTTGCCGCACACGGCGCCCATGAGCCGTTTTCAATGATACCTACCGTGCGGTTCTGGTATGCCTTGGACTGTAAATGGTGTAAAAAGTCCTGCATGCACGGGAACACTCCCCCGTCATAGCTTGCGCCTGCAACAACCATGCGGTCATACCGGAATGCATCCTCAATGACCTCAGCCATATCCTCCCTTGCAAGGTCGCTGACCACAACCTTTTCCACACCGCGCTCACGCAGCATTTCGGCAAATTTTTCCGCTGCCTTTCCCGTATTGCCGTGAATGGATGCATAGGCAACAAGCACCCCTTTGTTCTCCGGCCGGTAGCTGCTCCAGGTATCGTATAACCCGATATAATATCCCAGGTTTTCATCCAGAATGGGACCATGCAGCGGACAGATTTTTTCGATATCCAGCGTCGCAGCCTTCTTTAAAAGCGCCTGCACCGGAGCGCCGTATTTTCCTACAATATTAAAATAATATCTTCTGGCTTCACATGCCCAGCCTTCGTCATCCTCTGCGTCCATTGCCCCGAACTTTCCAAATCCGTCTGCAGAAAACAGAATCTTTTCCGTACTTTCATAGGTCACCATAACCTCCGGCCAGTGAACCATCGGCGCCATATAAAAATTCAGCGTGTGCTTACCAAGTGAAAGGGACTCTCCCTCTGCAACCGTCTGCTGCTTAATCCCGGAAACATCAAAAAACTGCGGCAGCATGGCAAACGTCTTTGCATTGCCGACAAGCGTTACTTCCGGGAACAGTTCCATCAGTCTTCCAATGCTTCCCGCATGGTCAGGTTCCAGGTGGGAAACCACAAGATAATCCACGCTGCGTCCACCCAGCTCCGCCATCAGGTTCTTCTCCCACTCTTCCATTCCGCGGACGTCCACGGTATCCATTAACGCCACCTTCTCATCCAGAATCAGGTAAGAGTTATAGGTCACGCCCTCCGGCACAACATACTGGCTCTCAAACAGGTCAATCGTTCTGTCATCCACTCCAATGTACTTTACATCATTTGAAATCTTTACTTCCATTTTTATCTTTTCTCCTTTTTAATATTTTTAATTAAATTTATCCCATATTGTCAATTTTGTCATTTTCCAGCTCACGCTCCAAATCTTCTTTACTCATATAACGGCGGAACAGCCGCTCGAGTATAAAATCAAATATTAGCGTAAGAACCGATGGAAAAATAAACAGAAACAGCGGCATCATATAAGTAAGCAGCAAAACTGCAAATACCAGCACAATTAAAAGCAGCGACCATGGCAGATGCCTGATTTCAAGCAGAACCCCATTTTTCAGCGTAGCCTTAACTGTGTTTTCAAATCGCGCAATATACGGAAACATATAACACGCCCAGCCAATGACCATTGCAGCCAGTACAAGAAAAAAGTAAAAAAACAGCCCCAGGTTGCTTCCAGACTGTAAGACAGCCCTGGCAATATAAATATCACCGACCAGAACCACCATCACAACCAGCCAGACCAGATGCACGAGCGTTGACTGTTTAAAATTGTCCTTAAAGGCAGAAAAATAGTTTCTGGTTGTATATCCCCGGTTTCCGCGTATTGACTTGTGTACCGCATAATATAACGCAGTACTGGCAGCGCCCATGGTAATTACCGGAATACTGCATATCAGCCACAGCAGGCTCAGCCACACACAGTCCACCAGTTTTCCAAGCGCAGTAAAAAACTTGTTATCATACTTCAGCATATCCTATTCCTCCAGTTTATCCAGTATCTCCTGGCAGATATCCTCACATGTCCTGCCGTCTGTTGCAACTGTCACATCGGCAGCCTCCTCATAAAGCGCACGCCGCTTTTCCATCAGTCCGGCAATATACTCCACGTTCATATGTCCGTTCAGTACCGGACGGTCATTACTGTACCTCACGCGTTCATATACCGTCTCCGGTGTCGCCGTCAGCAGTACAATCCTTCCGCTTTTTTTCATATTGGAAACATTCTGCGGACGCAGAACCACACCGCCCCCGCAGGAAATGACCGCGGATTCCTCCATGCCAAGGCTTAAAACCAGCTGGCTTTCTATGTCCCGGAAAAATTCTTCCCCGTATCTTTCAAAGATTTCCGTAATTGCCATGCCCTGTTCTTTTACAATCCGTTCATCCATTTCCACCAGCGGAAACTGCAGTTCCTCCTGCAGCGCCCGCGCAACCGTACTTTTTCCAGTTCCCATAAATCCAATCAGAAAAATATTAAAATCAATTTCCCTATTCGTACTCATGAAAAGAATTTCTCCTTTACTTCCCCGACCGGCATATCCATGCCTGTATATAGTTTAAATGCTGCGACTCCCTGCCACAGCAGCATTCCTTTTCCGCCAACACAGGCACATCCGGCTGCTTTCGCATCACGTAACAGTTTTGTTTCTTCCGGATTGTACACGGCATCGCATACGACCAGGTTTTCATGAAACGCCGAAAGGTCTTTTACAACGCTCTGGTCTTCCATCGGCTTCATTCCGACAATGGTCGCATTTACAAAAATATCGCTGCTATGTATTTCTTCTGTCATTTTAGCTGTATCCGCAATATCATAAACATTTACCACGGCAGAAGTCGCTGTACGTATTTTTTCCGCAGTTTCCAGTGTGCGTTCAAAAAAAGCGTCCTTCATATTAAATATCGTAATCCCTGACGCTCCGTCAAGGGCGCACTGCACCTGAATCGCGGTTGCTGCGCCGCCGCCCCCGGCAACGGTAATCTTTTTCCCACGGACATCAATTCCATGATCCTTTAAATTATTTACAAATCCCTCACCGTCTGTAATGTATCCCTTCAGCGTTCCGTCATCGTTGACAATGGTATTGACCGCCCCGATAATTTCCGCTGCCGGCGACAGTTCATCCACATGCTTTGCCGCCTCTGTTTTGTCCGGCATCGTCACATTCATTCCCCTCATATGGAACAGCCGCATGGCGTCCAGCGCGTCCTTTACCTGTTCCTCCTTAATATCAAAAGCGGCGTATGCATAATCAAGTCCCAGCTTTTCAAAACTGTAGTTGTACATTGCAGGCGAACCGGAATGTCCGACCGGTGAACCAATCAGCGCAAGCAGTCCGGTTGTCCCTGAAATTCTTTTTTCCACCTGTATAATTCTCCTTTTTTTGTATAGTAACCGTCCGGCAGACGCCAGACTGTCAACATATTTTACCACGAAACCTATATCAGATACAATAGGTCGAGCGGAGTTTGAATCAGTGTTTTTGCACCGTTTTTCTTTAAAAACTTTTCGCTGCGAAAGCCCCACGTCACTGAAATACACGAAAGTCCCGCATTTTCAGCCGTCATAATATCCACTTCGGAATCGCCCACATAAAGCGTTTTGCCCCGTTCCGTCCCCAGCACCGCAACTGCCTCATTTACCATATCGGGAGCCGGCTTCCTTGCCACATTCTCACGTTCCCCAATCGCAGTTGTTGTAAATCCCCCAAAAAACCGCTTATCCAGTTCCTTTACCGCCGAATCCAGCTTATTGGATACGATTGCCGTCTTTACACCGCGCTCCTTTAACTCCTTAAGAAGCTCCAGGACATTCGGGTACGGTTTCGTATGGTCCAGACAGTGCTCCCCGTAAAATTCCTTAAACACTGCAAATGATTCTTCAAATTTCGGATTATTTTCTCCATCCGGCACCGCCCGCTGCATCAGCCTGCGCACTCCGTTTCCCACATAATGGCGCACCTGCTCCAGCGTGCAGACCGGCATATTCATGGACAGAAGCGCCGCATTGACTGCTTCCTTCAAATCCTCCAGCGTATCCAGAAGCGTCCCGTCCAGGTCAAAAATAACCGCCTTGATTTCCTCCTGTTCCTTCGCCATCCGGTAAGTTTTTTCAAACCTTTCTTTTTTCATGATATGGATTCCGTTGAGCTGGTCGGTACTGTCAAGCAGATAATCCCCGACCCTTCCCAGACTGTACTGCTTTGCATCGCCTTCCTTAAACAGCTTTACCTTGCGGTCCAGCTGCTTCGCATAAATAACCTTGTTTCCTTTCGGCACACAGACCTTCGCAAAATCCAGCGGTATAATCACCGTTTCAGACCCGCTTGCCTTAATAATCGGGTCGTATTCCGCATCCGCAAGGTGAAAATCCCATTCCGGGTAAGTGCGGTACTGTTTCCAGAACTCCGCCTCCCTGCGGAAATAGATTTCCCCTCTCGGACCGACCGTCAGGATAATGCCCTCCTGTACCGTCGTATTCACATCCCCGTGTACCGTCCGCACCGTAACCGGCGTCCCCTCCGGCAGAAGCTTAGTCAGCGGAACATATCCCCACGGAATCATCCGCGGACAAAAGCTCTTCGCATTCAGGACATTCAGACGACATTCACCGGCATATAAAATATCCGTATCATCCATGTATTCGCGGAAACGCTGCTCAATGACAGCTTTGATTCCGGATGCCGTCGGCTGTTTGTTTTTGCCCTCCTCGTCATATTCCATGCGCGGGGAAAAGTTCTGCTGTTCACAAAAAGCAAGGTATTCCTTCGTCAGCAGATCCATCTGGATAAAACCGCCCGCCTTCGCCACATGTCCGCCGCCTGACCCGATTCCCTTGCAGAGCTCTGCCGCAAGCTCGCTTGCCTTGACTTCCTCCACACAGCTCCGCACGGAAATCTTTACGCCTCCTTTTTGTACATTAAATACAATACATAAATCCACCGCATCCACGCCAAGGATTAAATCACTGATAATTCCCAGCACATTCGGGTCGCACGGGGCGGACTTCACAATTGCCACCCGGTAAGCGTCCAGGTAATCACTGTGCAGAAGCGCAGCTCCCGCCACTTCCAGATCCTCCAGCGTCATATTTGCATTCCGGTATTTCTGCATCAGGTACTTGTCATATTCCGTCTCATCCCGCAGATCCTTGTCAAGCGGATGCACAATTTCCGTAAAACTGCTGGTATCCGTATACAGGCCATAGTAAAGCGCCGTTACCATCTCCCTGTTATGCCGGATATCATACCCTTCTGCTTTTAACATACTCCAGACCAGCGTGGAGCATGCCCCCAGGTGTGTCTGCACCCTGGAAAGCTCCGGAAGCTCCGTGCTGACGCGGTGATGGTCTATCACAGCTATATTTTCAGCCGGAAAAACCGTGGAATTTCCCCCGTCATACTGGCAGTCCACCATTAAAAGAAGCTGCGGCGGCTTGATCTGTTCCACATGATGGATGGGAATATTCAAATCCTCTATCATCATAACAAGGTTCGTCTTGCGGATAAAATTCCTTCCGCCATAAATAAACTCCGGCTCCTTCCCATTATCCTTCAGATAACGGTATACCGCAAAGCCGCTTGCAATCGCATCTGCATCCGGGTTGTCATGCGCCTGTATCACAATTTCATCAAATTCCAGTAAATCTCTCAGTCTCATTTTTTGTACCATGCCGCAGGCGTGATGCCATTTGTGCCGTTTTCCGGCACAAATAAAGATTGAAAAATCACCTGCAGCATTATCCATTCTCTATTTTTTTATTTTTCAATCTTTACCTCATAAAATCATATCTTTTCCTGCCGCGGATTCTGCAGCAAATTAATATGGAAAAAACACATCGCTTCTTCCTTTTTTGTCGAACATGGAATTATACTGCAGCTGCTCATACCGTCTGAGCCATGCCGCTTCTTCCCCCGCAGCCTCGTCCAGATGCAGATACCGTCCCTGTGTCCTGGAATAATATCCGCGGGAATTAAGCGCAGGAACGACTTCCATCATTTCAGAAAGAAACCGGTTATAGGGAAACAGCTCCATGCCCGCCTTTTCCAGTGCCAGCGTGGACAGATAATTCAGACTTGTGATTTCCACCGTTTCCTCCGGCGTATCATAATTGGTCCATATAAAAAACGGAACCATATACAGTTTTTCCAGCTCATCCTCCGTCAGTCCCGAAAGTCCCTTTCCATTCAGAATCGGGTAAAAATTACTGTTCAGGCTCGGCTGGTGGTCTCCGAAAAACACGATTTCCACCGGCTCATCCACCTCGGAAAAATAACTGATGAAATATTCCAGCGCTTTATCACTCTCATGAACAAGGGAAAAATACTGGTTCGCATCCGTATAGGAACGCCCGATTTTATAATAATTCTCCGGAAAATTCTCATGGGTTTCCGTGTATCCGCCATGGTTCTGCATCGTAATCCCCATCAGGTACAGCTTTTCATTTACTTTCCGGTTTTCATAGCGTTCAATCACCTTTTCGTACAGTTCCCTGTCCGAAATATAATCCCTTATCACCTTTGTCTGGTCAAAATCCTCAATAAAATGCATTTCATCATAGCCCAGGTCCGGATAAACCTGGTTTCTGCTCCATCCGCTGGCATAATACGGATGCATCGCCACGCAGGTATACCCCCGGCCCTTTAAACCGGACACAATGGAAGCCGGCTTACTGTCAATATACTGCTGGTACACCACGGAGCCCTCCGGCAGAAACGCCATGGAATTTCCCGTCATAAATTCCCACTCGGAATTAGGCGTCTTTGCCCCGAACACAGAAGAAAGGGCATAGCCCTTTGTCGTATTTTCGTAGAGGGAATCATAAAAGGGCGTCAGCGGCATATTGGTATGCAGCTCCCCGAGTACCCCGAGGTCTGCAAAAGATTCATTCATGATTACAATAATCGTAGGTTCCCTGTCCGGCAGGACGGCAGATGTTTCCTTCACACTGTACTTTTTTTCCAGTTCTGCAACCGCCTCCCCGGAATACCCTTCCGGAGCAGAAATAAAGCTGTCGCGGATTCCAAGTACATAGTTTAAAATATAACCGTTGCGGTAACTGCCCTTCTGTTCCCATGTTTCCGTATTCACACTGTATACATTGGCAGTAACAACAATTCCGCAGAGTACCGCCCCCATGACCGCCATAATCCGCATATGCAGACGGTGCACAAAGCTCACGCGGCACCTGCACACCAGCGCAAAAAAGAGGGTTGTTGCAAGAAGCACATATGCCCCCCTGTCCTCCAGCCGCAGCCGGTAATTATCCGCCACACTGAGTCCGGTTCCTATGGAACGCAGGTCCGAAAAGCTGAACTCATTTCCCCGGAACATATATACAAAGTAATTGATAAACCCAAGCAGCAGAAATCCTGAATGAGCGATCATGCAGGTCAGTCCGCTGTTGTTTGTGAAAACCTGAACCAGAAGATACACCAGAAGAACACAGAGAATATTCATACGCAGCATATGACTGCTGGTCTTTGCAAAAAGCTCCGCATCCAGAAGCAGGTACTGGATGGAATATACCGTAAATGCCGCACCTGCCCCAAACATAACCGCAGTCCACAGCCACGGGGTGCGCTCATCCAGTTCCAGACGGATACTGCGGATGGCAAACAGCAGAATCCCGAATAACACCAGCGCCAGCGGATGATACCCGACTGCCAGAAGCATGGCAAATGCCGGAACCAGCGCCGCCCCGACCCAGATGAAATTTTTCTTGTCATACTCAGTTGTAATTTTAAATCTTAACTTAACTTTCATTCCCCTGAAACCCATTATGCTTCATTTTTTTCAAGATAAAAATAAATCTTTATTCCACTTTATGGATATATTATAATATGAATAAACCAAATAATTACACGGAATCGAGGAAAAAACCATGCCAGGCTTTACAACCCACTATTTATTCGGAGCAGATTTGTACCAGAGACTTACCTCTGAACGGCTCCGCAAAAACTTAAAACAGAACCATGCCGCTTTCGGACTCGGCCTGCAGGGACCGGACCTGTTCTTTTACTATCTTCCGGTATATCTGGTATCCCCGGAAAATCCGGGCGCGCTTGCACACAGTACAAATACCGGTGCATTCTTTTCCAGTCTTCTGGAAAGCCGCCGGCTCTTTGCCGGAAACAAACGCTGCCTTAATATCGCAGACGCCTATATTACCGGGTTTATCGGGCACTATACATTAGACTGCGCCCTCCATCCTTATGTTTATGCATTTACCGGATACGAACCGGAGCATCCGCAGACCAACCTGCAGTATTTCGGCAGGCATTCCTATTTTGAAACGGAAATTGACAAGGAACTTCTGAAACAGAAAAAAAATCTGTCCCCGTCCCGTTTCCGCCAGAACGCCACAATCCGTCTCACCCCCGCACAGCGCCGGGTAATTCACAGGATGCTTGCATACGCATACCGGACTGCCTACCCTGATTACAAAGTGAGCAGAAGACTTCCGGGCAGTGCTCCGGAATGGATGCAGCTGGGCACTTGTTTTTTCCGTGACCCGTCCGGCAGGAAAAAAGTAATTCTGCGCTTTTTTGAGCGTCTGTTGATTGGCAGGGCGTTTATCTCACCAATGATTGCCAGTGATAAGTACTGTTTTGTAAAAGACCCGCTTAACCTCCGCCACAGAAACTGGATACATCCCTGGACAAAAGAAACCGAAAACACATCATTTCCGGAACTTTACCAGAATGCCTTACACCAGTACTGCATACGCGTCAAAAACTACTACAGACTCCGAAACAGCGGATTTCCGTTATCACAATTGCAGGCATTTCTGCAGGAATACGGAAACCGTTCCTTCTTAAGCGGACAGCCATGCGGCAGGGAATTTCCTACAAATGGAAAAAATCTTTTATCTGGTTTAAAATAATCTGCATCAGCCTCTTTCTTGCCTCGATGCTTGCCCATGCAATATGCGGTGTAATCAGAAGCTTTTCACTGTCCTTAATACCGCGGAGGGGATTATCCTCCCGCATCGGTTCTGCATCAAGCACATCCAGTCCCGCCGCCGCAATCTTCCCCTGCAGCAGTGCATCCGCAAGATCCTGCTCCACAACAATCGGTCCCCTCCCAAGGTTTAAAAAGACTGCGGAAGGTTTCATCCCTGAAAATGCAGCAGCATCCATCAGACCGCGGGTATTTTCATTTAACGGCGCATGTACGGAAACAATATCCGACTGCGCTAAAAGCCCGTCAAACTCCACCCTCTCATATTCCGGCTGTATATTTTTCCCTGAGGTGGAATAATAAATCACCCGGCAGCCGAACAGCCGCGCAATGTCCGCCACACGTTTTCCAATTGTTCCAAGCCCCACAATTCCGTAAGTCATGCCGCTTAACTCATGGAACGCTTTCGCAAAATGGGTAAAGGTCACATCATCGACATATTTGTCCGTCTTAACGTAATCATCATAATACCGCAGTTTTTCCAGCAGATAAAAAAGCATGGCAAATGTATGCTGCGCAACACTTTCGGTTGAATACCCCGCCACGTTGCGCCATGCAATTCCGCGGCTGTCAAGGTATTCCTTATCCAGGTTGTTCGTTCCTGTCGCAGTCACACAGACCAGCTTCAGGTTTTTGGCCTTTCCGATGGTCTGTTCATTGACTTCTACTTTATTTAATATAATAACATCCGCATCTGCTGTCCTCTCCCGTGCTTCACCGGCTGTGGAAAACCCATATTTCACCACAGTTCCAAGGGTGTCAAACCCGGACAGGTCAATGTCATCCCCAATCGTTTTTGCATCCAGAAATACAATCTTCATTTTATTTCCTCATTTAAATCAGGCTGAATGTGTATACTGTTTCCGAATGATATTCCACTCCTGCTTCCGTAAGAGGAGTGGTAAAGTTTGGCTCATTAATGGAATTCGGAAAATACTGCGTTTCCAGACAGAATGCATCGCGGTCTTCATATACCACGCCGCCTTTCCCCTTCTGCCCGTGAATGAAATTCGCCGTATAAAGCTGGATTCCGATACAGTCCGTGCTGACATCCATGCGTATACCGGATTTTTCACTGTAAACGCCCGCAACAACTTCCATACCTGCCTGTTCTTTGTCAATGGCATAGTTATGGTCGTAGCCGTTGCCGTACCGCAGCTGCTCATTGTCGGCGGCAATATCCTGCCCGATTCTTTTCGGCGTGCGGAAATCAAACGGTGTTCCCTCCACAGATGCAATCTCGCCGGTCGGAATCGCCTTTTCGTTTTTCACCGGTGTGTAGTGTGACGCCTTAATCTGCAGAATGTGGTCCATCGCAGTTCCTTCCCCGTTCAGGTTAAAGTACGAATGGTTTGTAAAATTAAACAGGGTCTTCTTGTCCGCAGTTGCATGATATGTAATTTTCAGTCCGTTTTCCTCTGTTACCTCGTATGTCACCGCCACGGCTGCATTTCCCGGAAATCCCTGCTGCATATCAGCATCCTCTGTCGTCAGTGTAATTTTATGTTCCAGATATTCTTTCACATCCCAGATACGTCCTGATAACCCGTTTGTACCGCTGTGCAGATTATTTTCATTGTCGTTTGCATCCAGTATGTACTGCGTATCATCAATCATAATCCTTGCGTCTGAAATACGGTTGCAGTTCCTTCCGACTGTTGCACCGAAATAACAGGTCTGTTTTTCGTATTCCGCCGCATTCTCATATCCAAGGATGACATCTGTATCCTCTCCGTTTTTGTCCTTTACAAATATGGAAACCAGTGTTGCACCAAAATCTGTTACCAGAACTTTCATTCCCTTAGTATTTGTAATTGCAAACAGTGTTGCAGCCCCCTGGGCCGTCATTCCAAACTGTTTTTTTTCCATAAGCAGCCTCCTGATTTAAATCCTCTTTCATTTATAGCTGTCCAGTATAATGCCGACAGCTAAGGTAATTTTACTTCTTTTTGGAAAAGATGTAAAGAAAAAGAATGACCTGACGATATATACTGTATAACAGTTGTTACTATTCACGGTCCGGGAGACCGCTCATAGTAACAATTCGGGGCGATATTAGAGTTTTGCTTCGCAAAAATCGCCCCTCACTCCTGAATCATGTTCTCACGGAATGCGCAGCTAGTGCGCATTCCTGACCAGTGAATAGTAACTAACAGGTCATCTGTGGGCAGAGCGCCCGATTATGAGCAAAACCATAAAAACAGGGAGGTTTCCTATGGCAAAGATATCATCCGGAATAAATTTTACAAGTGATTATTATTTAGGTACATTTTATACAAATAACAGGGATGCCAGCAAAAAATCCACACGCGGCAATTTCAGCAATGTGGAACTGGCTTTTGAAGACAGCCGCGCGCTCACACGCGCTGCAAAACGACTGAAACGCAACGACTATACAACAGCTGCAGAGGACGGGGACATTACGGAATCCGTAAAAGCCTCCATTGAGGCTTTTGCAAGCACATATAACAATATGATCGAGTCCGGGAAAGGGTCGGATGACTCCGAAACAAAACGTTATCTCAAACAGCTGAAAAACCTTACAAAAAAACATGCCGAAGAGCTGGAAGATATCGGTATTACAATCGAAAACGACGGAAAACTTTCTGTTAATTCAGAATTACTTTCCATGGCGGACAATGAAACAGTCAGCAAACTTTTTTCACCGGAAGAGGAATATGTGAAAAAGTCACTTACCATCGCCTCCCGGCTGAACAATGCTTCATATAATGATATTCTTGCGCAGATAAGTTCCAAAAACCTTCATATCAATATTACTATATGACGGCATTATCCGTTTTTCAGGATATCCATAATTTTATCATAATTTTCAGGCTTATGCGGGAAATTGCAGTTGGTACATACCTTCAGCATTTTCCCGTTTTTTTCTTTATACTCCGGTGCTCCGGGACACTTTAAATGATACAGCGGGCAATAGCAGAACATGCAGTTAAAGTCCCCCGTGCCTTTATGGCACGGAAAATATTCGCAGTCCCTGTTTTCAAAAAAACGGCAGGAGTTATCCATTTGTCTTCCCGTCCTTTCCGGTTGTTATAGTTAATCCGTGATTTCATTTTCTTTCACAATCACCGTTGTCAGGTATCCCTCGGCAGATTTCAGTTCCTCTATACCATGATACACCTGCTCATTCTGCATTCCGCAGTTGCTGACGGCATAAATTTCACAGTGTTTTGTCCTCTCATCTTCCTGAAGCCGTAAAACCAGCTCCTCCAGTTTTCTCCCGGATTTCATGTATACGCGTGTTCCTGTAAGGGCAAGGGAATCCGAAATATCATAAGCAGCCGGAATAATATGGATTTCACCTGCATGTTCCCCAAGGGAAATTCCAAGTCTTGCGGCTGCGGCGCAAAAGGACGGCACACCGCTGATCATCTGTGCCTGCCACCCGGATTCCTGCGCCCGTCTGTGCATATACATGTATGTGGAATAAACCGAAGGGTCCCCGATGGTAAGAAGTCCCACCTTCTTTCCCTTTTTCAGTTCAATTTCGATGTTCGCATATATTTCGGCATGGGCCGCCGCAAGTTTTTTCTCATCCCGCGTCATGGGAAAGGGCAGGCACTGCACTGGCATTTGGGCAGCCAGGGGGCAGACCTGCTCCACAATCCGGTATGCATAACAAGATTCCCTGGAAGCTGCCGGAAGGACCAGCATATCGCATGCTTTCACAGCCTGTACTGCTTTTACTGTCATCAGCTCCGGCTCCCCGGGACCCACTCCGATTCCATAAAGCCTTCCTTCACACTTTTTATTTATTATTTCCTCATTTAATTTTTCTTCACTGTGCGTGCAGACTGGTTTCCGTGTCTGCTCTGCCCTCTTTTTTTTCCACTCCGCTGCACACTGGATAAAATGCGCCGCAAAGGCAGGGTTTGACGGATAATACAGATGAGGATAACCCCACCAGTGGTTTTTTCCCTCATGAACACAGTCCCAGCTTTTTTCTGATACCGGCTTTTTTGCCACGGCAGACTCTCCGTTGCTGTCGCTATCATAATAATGAAATTCGTGTCCCTTTATTTTACCACCCTGTAAAAATACCGGCTCTTTTTCCTGAATCTCCACATATCCAAAACGTACCAGTTTTCCGGTATTCCTGCAGTTTCCCGCCACAACGCCTGCCATCGGAAATGTCCCGTTTTCGGCTGTTATGCTGTCATGGAGGTACATGAAACCGCCGCATTCTGCAAGGGACGGCATCCCGTCCAAAACAGCCTGCCGTATACTGCGGCGCATGGACACATTTTCAGACAGCTCTTTTGCATACAGCTCCGGATATCCCCCGCCCAGCAGGATTCCATCGACATTTTCAGGAAGCAGCGCATCCGCAAGCGGGGAAAACAACACCAGTTCCGCTCCCAGTTCCCGCAGCATCTGCAGGTTATCTTCATAATAAAAGCAGAATGCTGCATCAGCCGCCACGGCAATCCGTACGGTCTGTCTTTTCTCCGTCATTTGTGAATCTGCTTTCTTTCGGCCTTCCTTTTCCGGCCTGTCCTCCTCTTTGCTGCAGGTAATGTTCCCCCATTCTGCGGCAATGTCCAGAATCCGCGCAATGTCCACTGTCTCTTCCAGCTGTTTGGCTGCGGCTTCCACCTGTTTTTTTAAATTTGTAATCTCCTGCGGCATTTTCAGTCCCAGATGGCGGCTCTCTATCTGAAACTCCTTTTGCTGCGGAAAATATCCAAGCACCGCAAGCTTGAGTTCTTCCTCTATGATGCCGCGTACTGACTGGTAAACACCTTCGCTGGTCCGGTTTAAAATCACCCCTGCGATATGCCCGCATTTATCATACTGTCTGATTCCGGCAAGTACAGATACCATGGTTCTTCCCATTCCATGTGCATCCACCACTAAAATTATAGGAAGATTTAAAATCTCAGCCAGATAATAGGCAGAACCTTCTTTCTTTACGCCCCCCAGACCGTCATACAGTCCCATCGCACCCTCAATAACGGAAAACTCCACGTCCTCCGCTCCCCGGAAGTACAGCTTTTTCAGCTGTTCCCTGTCTGAAAAAAAAGTATCCAGATTCCGTGACGGCACATGAAGCACCCGTTCATGGAACATGGGGTCGATATAGTCAGGCCCGCACTTAAAGCTTCTGATTTTTCTGTTCTGTTTTTTCAGTGCGGCAAGCAGCGCACAGGTAACCGTTGTTTTTCCGCTGCCGCTTGACGGTGCAGCCAGCAAAATTCCCGCATGAGCCAATGTTTTTCCCTCGTTTCTTATGTTGTATCTTCTTACGTTTTGTCCTCTGTCTGCCGGTTCAGCCGCAGCCGGAACAGATACACCGGATTCTCCGCCCGCATCAGGCGGCTGTTTCCGGCTTTTTTGCTGCGGCTTACCTGAATCTGCACGGTTTCCATGTCCGGCAGATACCCTTTCGGGCAGAAAAACTCCGTTTCTGCTTTTGCAAGCTCTGCAACAGTTTCCAGGGAAACTGCTGTGGCAACAATGCAGGCATTCACATTTTTCTCCCAGACCGTCTCTATAATCTTACGCATATTTCCCCCGCTTCCGCCGATAAATACATGCGTCGGCGTATCCAGGTTCTGCAGCGCATCCACCGCCTCTGCCAGCACGGGAATCACATTCTGCAAATGAAACTTTGCCCGGTTTTTCTTTACCAGTTCCACTGCCTCCTGCTTTTTGTCCACCGCATAAACCCGGATATCCGGGGAACACCTGGCGCATTCCACTGCAATGGAGCCGGTTCCGCTGCCTATGTCGTATACGACCGCCTGATTTGTCAGCCCCAGTTTGCAGACTGCTGCCTGCCGGATTTCCTCTTTGGTCATCGGCACCTTTTCACGGATAAAATCTGTATCCGCAAGCACCGGCGTCAGGATTTTTTTCTGCGGCGCGGGATTTTTTACCAGAAGGGTATACAGTCCCTGCCCGGTAACAGACTCCGCCTCCTTTGCCAGAAGTGTCTGAATCCGTTCCTCTTCATAAGAAAGCTGGTATCCGCAGACAAGTATACATTCTCCCAGTCCGGCGTCTGTAAGCAGCTTTCCGATTCCGGAGATATCCTCCGCGCCCGAAACCAGTACATAGGTCTTAGGATGATACATAACCAAATCCACCAGCTCTGCACGCCACCGCAGTACATCCTTCCTGCCATGAATACTTAATATCTTTGCATCCTCCCAGCTTTCGCCGGCTGCCGCCGCCAGATAGGAAACGGACGTAATTCCGGCATAAAGGCGGACGTCCCGAAAACCATTTTTATTTAATCCTTCTTTTATTTTTTTTGCTCCGCTGTAAAATCCTACATCTCCCGAAAGTAATACAGCTGCTTTTATTGTTTTTCCGGAAAATTCCTTTTTCTTTTTCAATAATATGGAAACAATATCATCAGCCTGGTAATATGGATAAGTTTCTATTCCCGCGGGAGCGCAGGAAAGCATCCGCTCAGCGCCAAATATTAAATCAACATTTTCCATTGCACAGCGTGCATCCATACTCATGGTATCCGGTCCCATTCCAATTCCAATCAGGGAGACTTCCACCTTTGCTTCTTTCATAATCTCTGTATCAAGCAGCTTCTGAAGCTGATTGACAATTTCTGAAAATGACAGTCCGCTCTCTTTCGGCTGTCCAATCACCCATGCCTGGATTCCTCCTTCTTCCGCCGCCTGCATTTTTTCCGCAAAGCCGCCGCTGGCGCCGCTCTCTTTTGTCACAATATGGCGGATATCAAACTGCCGGATCATGGCAAGGTTCATTTCAGCGGAAAACGGTCCCTGCATGGCAATCACCCGTTTTCCGAAAATCCCCTGCGCTTCACATGACGCAATGTTTTCCTGTGACGGAAGGGTCCGTACATACAGACGCTCCCTGCATGCGTCCAGACAGTAAACCGAAAGCGCACTGCTTCCGGTTGTCAGAAGAATGTTTCCTTTCGTACCTGCAAGCGCCTTTGCACAGTCTTCATGACTGTCAAAACAGCGAACGGATTGTTTGTTCCGGCAGACGTCCGGATTCCCTTCCCGTTTCAGACGCAGATACGGAATATTCAAATTATTTAAACTGTTTTTAATATTTTCAGAAACTTCAGTGGCATAGGGATGTGTGGCGTCCACTATTGCCTGGTATTCCAGGATCTCCCCGCTGTCCGTCCGGTATCCCTCCTCAATCAGTGTTCGCATCTGATTTTCATCAAGACGTCCCACGGATACAAACACATCATCAGACTCCGGCATAACAAGTTTTCCGTAATCTGTTGCAACACAGACTCTGCAGCATATCCCAGATTCAGATAAAAGCTGTGCAAGCTCCCTTCCTTCCGTAGTTCCGGCAAAAATTAAAACTGCCTTCATAAAATATATCCTCTCTTTGTCACCAGCTTCCCGTCTATAATTTCAGACTGGGAATTTCCAATGAATACTGTCGTAAACATATTGACTTTTTCATCTTTCAGTTCTTTCAGAGTGCAGGTAACCGCATGTTCGCCTTTTCTTCCGATATTTTCCACATATCCGCAGGCACGCTCCGGCTTTGCCCCGTTTTCCATTAAAATTTCGCAGGCACGTTTCAGATAATCCCCGCGCTTACGGCTTGCCGGATTATAAACCGCAATGGCAAAATCCCCTGCCGCCGCTGCTTTCAGACGTTTTTCTATCTGTTCCCACGGCGTCAGCAGGTCGCTTAAACTGATGACACAGAAATCATGCCCCAGCGGTGCGCCAAGAACTGCTGCCCCGCTGCCCGCTGCGGTCACCCCGGAAACCACCCGCACCTCACATCCTGGGTACTGCGGTTTCAGCTCCAGCATCAGGGACGCCATGCCGTAAATCCCGGCGTCCCCGCTGCAGACCATGGCTACCTTTTTTCCTTTTACGGCCTGTTCAAAACACATCCGGCACCGCGCGGCTTCCTGCCGCATCGGGGTTGACAGAAATTCCTTATCCTTAAAACGTTCCCCCAGTAAATCCAGATACAGGGAATAACCGACGATCACTTCGCTCTGCTCAAGCACAGCAACTGCTTCTGCCGTCATCATTTCCTCCGCCCCCGGTCCCATTCCCACTATATAAACAGGTTCATACATATTTTTCCCTTTCTGCTTTTATTTCCGCAGCTGATTCTGCAAATCCATCCAGCAGCCTCTGATACAGAATTTCCTTCGGTATCTCTGCAAGCGCCAGTGTGATGCCGTCTCCTGCCTGCTTCTGCAGCACAAGCTCTCCCTTCGCTGCCGCTGCTGCCGCCCGCTCACAGACGTTATCCACCCCGACCGTCCGCTTCACAAATTCCGATGCATGAAACCTTCCCTCCACCGCACCAAGCTCCTCTTTCGTAAATACATAAAACGGAATCCTGTTTCTGTCCGAAAAAGCCAGAATTCCGTCTTCATTTTCTTTACAGTCAATGGAAGAAACTGCCGCCAGATCGGTAAGTCTGACAGTATGTAATGCGTTTAACTGTTTTTCCACTAAATCCTGTATCTGTTCATAAGCAGTGCCGCGCCTGCACCCGATTCCCATCACATACTGTTTCGGCTTCATGCCAAGGACAGCAGATGCAAGCACAGTCTCATTAGTGGATATAATTAAATCTGCATTTGTATTTTTATCACATTCTTCTGACTGCACATGATAAGAAACCATCTGAAGTCCTGCCGGAAGTGATTTACTCCATTTTTCCACCTCGTCTCCCATTATACCCTCAACGGCAAGTGTAATTTTGCCATTGCACAAAAGCCTGCTGGAAATTTCCGCAATACCTGCTTTATTTACAATATGAAGTCCGTTTCGCCTGGCAAACACATCCGCAGACCACACAGCGCGCACATCAGTTGCGGTGGTTATTACAGCAAATGCCCCGATTCCCTCTGCAATCTGTTCTGCAAGCTCATTTGCTCCGCCCAGGTGCCCGGAAAGCACCGGAATGACAAACCGCCCTGCCTCATCTGCCGCAAGTACCGGGCTGTCCACTGCTTTATCCGATACGAACGGGGCTATGACACGCACAGCGATCCCCATGGCTCCGATAAATAAAACCGGTGCATGCTCCGCAAATGCCTGGCGTACCCAGTCATCCAGCCTTTCCCCCCGGCGCAGCCTGCATTCCAGACGCGGAGCCACAAAACGGCCGTCTCTTAACAGCTGTCCATAACGGATTTTCAGGGAAAGTCCTGCTATCTTTTCTGCAAGTTTTTCCCCCTCCGGTGAAAAGACTGCCGCATACAGCTTCATTCTTCACTCCTTTTTGCTTTCCGGAATCCGGTTTCAAAATCCGCTGCATAAAGGCGCGATTTTTTATAATCCCGGTGTGCCACTGCATCTCCCACAAGCACGACTGCCGTTTTTGTAATGCCATGTGCCTCTGCTGTTTCATACAGTGTTTCCACGGTACAAAGATATGCTTCCTCTTCACTCCACGTTGCCTTGTAAACCAGTGCGGCAGGCGTGTCTGCTTCGTATCCGCCTGCAATCAGACGCCCGCTTAATTTCTTTAACATCCCCGCACTTAAATAGACCGCCATGGAAGCATGGTGTGCGGCAAAGCTTTCAATACTTTCCCGCTCCGGCACTGCCGTTTTTCCGGCAAGCCTTGTAATAATAAGCGACTGTGAAACTCCCGGCAATGTATATTCCAGATTTAAGGATGCTGCTGCACCGAAGCAGGCACTGACGCCGGGACAGCTTTCATATGCAATTCCCTTTTCCTCCAAAATATCCATCTGCTCACGGACAGCTCCATAAACGCTCTGGTCTCCTGTGTGAAGTCTAATCGTAATTAAATTTTCTTTTTCTGCCTGTTCCATTACTGATATGACTTCTTCCAGTGTCATTACTGCACTGTTATGAATCCGACAGCCTTCCCTGGCATATTCCAGCAGCGCGGGATTTACAAGTGAACCTGCATAAATAATGATATCCGCTTTCTGCAGGAGACGCATCCCCCGCACCGTGATTAAATCCGCCGCCCCCGGTCCGGCACCCACAAAGTAAACCATTTCCAGCCAGTCCTCCTGACATATATTTTCCGGCAGCAAAACAGTTACTGCCTCCTGCATAAACGTTCCATAAGCTCCTTCGCCCCGGCAGTGGCGGCAAGCTCCCCGTATTCCATGGAATACATGATACACTCCGCCTTAAGCCTCCCGGCTGCCCGTTTATCCAGATAAAATGCGATACGCTCCATGACTTCATCCATGACCTGCTGCCGGAATCCCGTTTCATCCAGTATCTTTAACGCTTCCTCTGTTGTTGCACACGAAAGCAGCCTGGGAAAGCTCTCTGCCAAAGCCCCCGCCCGGATCGCTGCCGCTGTCAGAAGCTCCATTCTGCAGTCCCCCTCCCGTGAATGGGTATTCATAATCCCGCCGGAGAGCTTTACCAGTTTGCCAATATGCCCGGTCAGAAGCAGTCCGGAAAAGCCAAGTTCCACTGCCATATCAATGGTTTCCCCGATATAATTACTGCACTTGATGCTTTTTTCCAGGTCATACCCATAGGTACGCTTCATAAATTCCAGTCCGTAATTCCCCGGAGCAACCGCCGCAACGCACGCTCCCAGTACCCGCTGCTGCCGCAGTTCCACACGAACTGTTTCCAGAAGCGCATGGGAACTCATCGGTTCCACGATTCCGCTTGTTCCAAGAATGGATATCCCGCCTTCGATTCCAAGCCGCGGATTAAAGGTTTTTTCAGCAAGGCGTACGCCCTCCGGTGCATAAATAATGACAGACAGGTTCCCGTGGTAATCACATAGCTCACAGACCTGTCTGACTTCCTTTTCAATCATTTCACGCGGCACACGGTTAATGGCTGCATTTCCCACAGGCTGGTCCAGTCCCGCAAGAGTCACGCGCCCGATTCCCTCTCCGCCGTCAATCGTAATCCCCGGCTGTCCGTCTCCTAACGGCTGCATAACCTCCCCGGAAAACGACACTCTGGCATAAATCCGGATGCCGTTTGTCACATCCGGGTCATCCCCGCTGTCCTTAACCACGGCGCAGGTGCATGCCTGCCCGTTACGCCTGATATCGACAAGCTGCGTATGGTACAGAATCCCTTTCGGAGTTTCAATCGTAATTTCATTTTTTTCATGACCGGTCAGAAGCATATATGCCGCCGCTTTTGCCGCGGCTGCCGCACAGCTTCCGGTGGTAAATCCATACCGCATCAGCGCTCCAGTCCGTACAGTATTGCATTGACAATCGCTGCTGCCACAGTGCTTCCGCCTTTTCTTCCGCGGTTTATAATATATGGCACATCTGTTTTTAAAATCAGCTCTTTTGCCGTCACCACATTTACAAACCCAACCGGAACCCCGATGACAAATGCCGGTTTCCATTTCTTTTTTTGAATCAAATCATATAAAGAAAGCAGTGCTGTCGGCGCATTTCCTACTACCACAATAACCGGTCCGGGAATCATCATGGCTCGCTCCATACTGACAGCCGCCCTTGTGACCTGCCGTTTTTCCGCTTCCTTACGCACATCTGCGTCTGCCATGAAACAGTGTGCCTGTCCTCCATGGCTTTCCAGTATCCTCTTATTAATGCCGGAAAGCGCCATGCGGGTATCCGTCACAATATTCGCGCCGTCCAGAACCAGCTTTTTTGCAACCGATACCGCGTCCTTTGAATAAGTCATCGTAACGGCATAATCAAAATCCGCGCTGGTATGGATTACCCGCTTTGTCACGGACGCCTGGTCCCTCGGCAGCGTGATTCCCTGCTGCCGGAGCTCTCGCTCAATAATCTCAAAGCTTCTTTTTTCTATTTCCCCCGGCTGTATGTATTCTATTTCGTTATCCGGCATTGTTTTCTCCCCTGACTGTATATGAATTTAATTATTTATTCAGCTGTCCGGTTTTTCCGTTCCGGCTTTTCCCCTAAATTATATACAGTATAACATGCCGGCAGCACTTTTTCAACGTTTCGCCTGCGGCATAACTTTTTTGTGGTAACAGTTCAGCTATGAACGGAGCGCCCGATTATGAGCAAAGTTAGCTGCGCCAGCAGCGGGAAAGCAGCGCAGCTGCGGCTTTACGAATGGTGCGGGCTGAACTGTTGCTTTTTGTGTTCTCTTTATTTTTGAACCACATAAAGCTGGTGCGGCATGTCTACGCCCCGGTAATGTTTCGTCCATGTGTCTGCTGCAGTCATTCCATTCTTTATTGCCACTTTCTGCGACGCCACATTGGTGTCCCTTATAATGGAGCAGACCTCATCGGCATCCAGCACTTCAAAGGCATATTTTTTGCACGCTGCTGCGGCTTCCGCCGCATAACCTTTATGCCAGTATACCCTCTCAAAAAGATAACCAATCTCAAGCAGTTCCTTATCCTTCCATGGCTGCATAGTCAGACCGCACTGTCCAATCATTTCATCTGTTTCTTTCAAAATCACCGCCCACAGGCCAAAACCCCATTTTTGATAGCGTGAAATCTGCCTGTCAAGCCATTCCTGTACTTCTGCGTCATGAAATGCGCCTTCATATGCATACATCGTCTCTTCATCCTTTAAAATCCTGCACAGGGATGTAAAATCCGTCTGGTTCATCTCACGCAGATACAACCGTTCAGTTTCCAAAATCACGATTTAACTCCTTTCATCTCAGCCGTTTATTTGTGTTCTCTTGTTCCACAACCATTTTCCGCCGCATATGAAACCACTGCCCTTCCTGCAGTTACAGCAGCCGGTTTATTTCGTCAGCCAGTATCCGGTTCTCCCCATGCCCTTTCACTGCAATCCGGTAAAATCCTCTCCCCAGTCCGCGGTAATTTTCACAGTCCCGGACCAGAATCCCCTGCTCCAGCAGCAGAACATACAACGGTATTTCTGTTTTCAGAAGCAGAAAATTTGCATCAGATGGAAAAATGGCAATTTTATCTCCCATCAGCTTTTTCAGCTCCATTTCCAGGTATGCCTTTTCCTTTCTGACAAAGCGGATGGTCTGCCTGATATATTCATCCTTTTCCCACTGCCCGCTGTAAACCGCAAGCCCCGCAGCCTGTGCCGAAACAGATACATTCCATTCCGGAAGCTGTCTGGCAGCTTTCCTGCAGATATTTTCCTGTGCCAGCAGATATCCCAGCCGGATGCCCGCAAGCGCATATGTCTTGGTAAATGCACGTATAACCACCAGATTCGGAAACTCTCCCAGCCATTTTACCGCACTGTCCTGTCCTGTAAATTCTATAAAGCATTCATCCACTGCCACTGTAATTTCCCGCTTTCTGCAATGCTCCAGAATCTCATAAAGCAGCCCTTGCGGAATACAGCTTCCCGCCGGGTTTGCCGGATTTGCCAGAAAAAGAAGATCTGTTTCCGCTGTCAGGCTGCCCTTTAATCCTTCTGTAACCGCAAATCCTTCGGATTCCTGCAGCGGCACATATTGAACCGTTGTATGTTCCATGCCTGCCGCCCATTCATAACCGTAAAAGGATGGTACAGGAATGACAGCCTTTTTCGGTTTCAGTGCGTGGACAACTGCTGCACACAGCTCCGACGCCCCGTTGCCGCACAAAACATTCTCCATATGAAGTCCCAGGTCCCGTGCTATCGCTTCCCGCAATGTGAAGTTTCCATACTCCGGATATGATGCAGCCTGCAAAACAGCCGCAGATAAAGCCTCTTTCACCGGCTCCGGTATACCAAGGGGATTCATATTAACGGAGAAATCGTACTGAACTTTTTTCGTATAAATATCCCCGCCATGACGGGGACGGTGCATTTTGGGATATTCCTGCTGCATGGCTCACTCCTGAAACTTAGGAAGTGTTAATAAATTGCTTGTGACAAGTGCTTGTCACAAGTAATTCCTTAACAGTTCCTTAATCTTATAAAGCAAAATCATATTACAAAGTATAGCATATTACCAATGAACTGTGTAAACTGATTGAAATGCTTTTTCCTTTTTTAAAAAACTGTTGACAAGTTTACTTGGCAATGGTATATTAAATTTGCAAACAAAACTTGGCAAGGAGAATGTATTATGGAAAGAGAAGAGATATTAAAAAAAGCCCAGACAGAAAAAAAGGATGAAAGAGAACTTCAGGTTAAGGACAAATCAATGATGTGTTCATATATAGCAATGGTTCTTATGGCTGCAGTATTTTCTTTTATCCGTTCTGAGCAGGGACTGCCTACGATGGATTTATGTGCAACTGTCAGCAGCTCTGTATGTGCAGCAATGACATACCGTTTCATTCAGACCAAAAACAGAGGATGCCTGAATATCGCAGTTATTACGCTTATTGTGACGGTTATAGCCATAGTAAGATTTTTTATGGGGCACTAAACTATGAATGATTCACTTGAACTAAAAAACAATATCAAAGAAGTACGAACCGAAAAGAAATTATCCCAGGCTGCGCTGGCTGATTTAGTGGGAGTATCGCGCAATACCATCAGCTCAATTGAAACAGGGCAGTTTAACCCTACTGCCAAACTTGCATTACTGCTGTGTGTCGCTCTTGAAAAAAAATTTGAAGATTTGTTTTATTTTTAAGCATTATACAACAAAAAGCGCCAGAACCAGCAGACACAGTATCCAGCAGAAAAATGACGAACGGTACATCAGCGTATTCGCACGCTTTATATCTTCATACTCCGCTGCCCGGCAGGCATCCCCAATCACCGGTTTTTCCACAATTTTCCCAAAGTAACTCGCATTACCTGCCAGCTGGATTCCAAGGCTTCCTGCGCAGACACTTTCCGTCTGCGCCGAATTGGGACTGGCATGGTTTCTTCTGTCCCTCCTCCAGATTCGCCACGCATTTTTTCCGTGATAATCATTTCCTGATAAAAAGCTGGCGGCAATCATAAGCAGCGCACTGACTCTCGCCGGTAAAAAATTCAGAATATCATCAAGCTTTGCTGCACATCTCCCGAAATACAGATACTTCTCATTTTTATACCCCACCATGGAGTCCATCGTATTGACTGCCTTGTAAAAAAAGCCCGCAATGGGGCCCCCAACTGCAAGATAAATAAGCGGTGCAACCACTCCGTCCGAAGTATTTTCCGCAACGGTTTCCACGGCAGCTTTCGCCACTCCCATAGCGTCCAGCTTCTCCGTGTCACGTCCGACAATCATGGATACCGCAGTCCTTGCTTCTTCCAGATTCCCTGCCGCCAGACAGCGGTACACCTTCATGCTTTCTGTTTCCAGACACCTTGCCGCCAGAAGCTGGTACGTCATGATAGTTTCCAGTATACAGCCCGCCAGGGGATGAATATGGTATGAAAGAACAAAAAGCCCTGCTGCCGCAGTGCATGTCAGTACGGTAACAGCCAGCACCATAACCGTGCCGCGCCACAGCTTCTTCATCTCAGAAAGCTCTTTTTTATTCCATGCCCCAAACGCCGAAATTAGTTTTCCAATCAGGCAGACCGGATGCCAAAGCCAGTGAGGATCTCCCAGAAAAAAATCCAGTACAAAACCCGCGGCAAAGGAAATAATATGATAAATCATAATTTAATTTCTATTCCCCCCTTTCGGTTTTTACTATCCAGCAATAACATTCCGTTATATCCTCCTGCATTTTCCACCTGATAATCAAAATACTCACCGCCACAGTAACAGGACAACAGTGCCATAATGGTTCCCCCATGCACGACTGCTGCCGCCTTTGTAATTTTCTGAAACTCCTTTTTGCAGAGCAGACTGACCGCATACTCCATGCCCTTTGCACAGCGTCTGACAAATTCCTCCCGGCTTTCCCCGTCCGGAAACGGAATCACTCCCCCGCTGTCTATCCAAGCCTGGTACAAGGGATTTCCATCAAGCTGTGAATGGTTTTTACACTCAAATATCCCAAAATCTATTTCCCTCCACTGGGGAATTTCCACTTCAGGAACGTCCGGAAACAAAATCCCGGCACTCTGCCGGCACCGCTGCATGGGACTGGTAAAAACAAGCTCCGGCATATATTCCCTGATACGTTCTGCCTTCCGCCTGATTTCACAGATTCCCCTTTCTGACAGAGGCTCATCCGTCCTGCCCAGATAACGGTGTTCTTCATTTGCCTGCGTTGAACCATGCCGGATTAGGAAAAATTCAATCTGCCGTTTCATTTGATTCTCTGTCCGATTCCGCATATCACGCGTTCCACCCGGTCTGACTGCGCTGCTATTTCTGTCAGCATCCGTCCCAGACGCTCCCTGTATTCCCGTTCAAATTCATCAGACGGCACAATCCCGTTTCCAACTTCATCACTGATAAACACAGAGTCCGGGTGCTGTCTGACATATTCCCGGAGCTCCTTTTCCGGCTGCCCTCCTGCTTTCAGCTTTTCCCGAAACCATAAATGCAGATTGTTCCATACCTGGTTTTCTTCCATGTTTCTATTTTTTAAAACATAATTTAATTTATCTTGTCCGTTTCCGCCAATATATAATTCCATTCACTACCATCTTTCCAATGTGCTTACTGTCCGCTCTGTTTTGTAACAAGTCAAAATCCGTGCATGAACTAATTTTACACGATCATGCTTGATTCTTTGCTTCACTTATGTTATATTGTAAATATAAATGGGCAACCGCCCACATGTGGTTAGCCTCCGTAGTAAAAATAAGCCTACTTGAACTGGCTAAGTTGACAAGGTAGGCTTATTTATTTTCGCTTATTATTCCTATCTATGTAGGTAAGCAATGTAATGAGAAACGTTCCAAAAAGGAACAGCAAAGTAAAAACTTCATATGTACTCATATACACCACCTCCCCTTTTCCTCATTTCCCCTGAAGGGATGAATGCCGGACGGCATTTTGTAACGACTGCTACTTTTCAGAAAAATGGGAGGCTACCGCCTTGTAACGCAGTTGCCCTTGCGGCACATTATAACACGATGCTATTATCTGTTCAACCTTTTTTTCCAAATTTATAGTCCATCAAACTGTGGCCGCCACTGCCGCCGCAATAACCATTGCCCCTTCGCAGACTGTCAGGAAATACCCTGCCGTATCCCCCGTAATTCCTCCAAATTCCTTCATGCTCCGCAGCCTGTAATAAACCATGCACAGTCCCGCCGCTGCCGCGACAAACACTGCTGCCTTCCACGAAAAATAAAACATCAGCAGAATGCAGGCACACGTCTGCAGAAACAGCGCAACGGTAACAATCCGCTTATGGGACGCATTCGCAAACGTATACAAAAGTCCTTCCTTTTTCGCCGATGGAAACAGCACGACGCCCAGTCCGCTTAAACACCGGGAAAGAAAAAATCCGCAGCAGAACACCTTAAGCGCCCCGCTGTCCGTAATCTGCGCAAAACCGGCAAGGTAAACCAGACCGTAAACCGCAAGCATAATCACGGAAAATGCCCCGATATGCGCATCCTTTAAAATCGCAAGCTTCCTCTCTTTTGACTGGTACGAGTGAAATGCATCCATAGTATCCATATATCCGTCCACATGAATACCCCCTGTTACCGCCAGCGGAATAGCTGCCGCAACCAGAACATAAGTAAATGTATTAATATCAAATACCAGCGCAGCCTGAAACCAGAGCCACACCAGCCATCCCTCCACAGCTCCCACCCATGGGAAAAAACACATACTGTAACGCAGGTCCTCCTCGTTCCACGCAAACTGCGGCATCGGTATTTTTGAGTATGTAGAAAATGCGATTGCAAATGCTTTTAAAATCCTCACTTTTTCCTCCCTCCGGCATAATGTAATAAATCACTTAACTGAAACCGGAATTCCCACAACGACCTCCGTAACCGTATCTGCCAGCTGAGCAAGGGCACAGTTCACCTGCGCAAGCGCATAAATATATTCCATCGTGGAAGTATCATAAATAATTCCGTCCTCAAACACGTTCACTGTCACAATCACCAGTTCGTCCAGTTTCTCCGCCAGTGTTTTTATATCCGCAAGAACTTTCTGCACCACAGACTCCGACGGGCAGATACATTCGCCAAACATCTCATTTGCCACAAGATTTGACACACACTCCAGAAGCATGCCGCATTTTTCCCCTGCTGCATATTCCACTGCACAGCATACGTCACGCGGCTGTTCCAGTGTAATAAAACCCTTTCCCTGACGCTGCATCCGGTGTTTTTCCACCTTTTTAACGGCTTCTTCGTCCTCAGCCTGCAGCGTTGCCAGATAATATTTTGTCCCCGTAAAATTTTCCAGCAGTCCTTCCGCATATGCGGACTTCCCGCTGCCGCTTCCGCCAATCACCAGTGTAATCATAAGTAATCCTTTAATGTCTCTGATACTGCTCGAGTTCTATTTTATCAAACGTTGTCCTGCTCTGGTAAAGCGCAATCGCTGTATCCAGAAGCTGAAACATCATCACTGCGCCCGTACCTTCTCCAAGCGCCAGACCTGCATCTATGACCGGATGCAGACCAAGCTCCGCCGCAATTTTTTCTGCTGCAGGCTCCCTGCTCATATGGGAAGGTATCAGATACTCTCTGACGCCGGGTACCATCCGCTCTGCTGCAAGTGCCGCCGCCATGCTGATTACGCCGTCCAGCACCACCGGAATATGGTAAATGGCTCCGCCAATACATACGCCTGCCATTCCTGCAATGTCCAAGCCTCCAAGCGCTGACAGTATCTGCAGGGCATCCATGGAATGAACCGGATACTTTTCCAGAGCCTGTGCAACGACTTCACGCTTCCGTTTTAGTCCCGCATCGCTTAATCCAGCCCCGCGTCCCGTCACAGTCTGCGCATCGCAGCCTGTCAGTGCAGCAGTAACCGCACTGCCCGTTGTAGTATTTCCAATCCCCATTTCCCCGGTTCCAAGCAGTCGGTATCCACTGTCCCTGCATTCCCTGCAAAGCAGGATTCCAACAGAAACCGCTTCCAGCGTCTCCGCTTCCGTCATGGCTGGTTCTTTTAAAAAATTCCGTGTTCCTTTTCTGACCTTACAGTCCCTCACGCCGGGAATCCTCTCATCAGAATTGATTCCAATATCCACAGGTATTACATCCGCTCCGGCGCATGCTGCCATTTTTCCGACAGAACTCTCCTTTTTGCCCATACTGACAGCAACCAGCCTTGTCACTTCCTGCCCGGACTGGCTCACGCCTTCCTCCACAATGCCATTGTCGGCACACATGGTTATTACGGCTTTTTTTCGTATATCAATTTCCGAACTTCCGGTAACTGCGCCAATCCCTGCAATAAATTCCTCAAATCTCCCCAATCCGTCCAGGGGTTTTGCAACATTGTCCCAGATTTCCTTTACCTGACGGTAGATTCTGTTATCCCCTGGCGTAAGCTTTATCTGCGCCAGTGTTTCCCTTGTAAATAATTCTTCCTGCATAGCTGTTTCCCTTGTAACCTGCCCTGTTTCTTTCGTTTTTTTAGTTTATCCATCCACAAATCCAGGATAAAATCTGCGATTTCCCCCAGAATTTCTATATAAATATCCATTATTTCAATCCTTCAACACCAACACTTTGGGCAAATTTTATTATCTCATTCATTATCGTTTTTGCTGACTTAAGCTGCATTTCTGCCACCTCTCTGGACGCCAGGTAAAAATCATCATAGTCACTTTTCTCCCTCAGTTGCTGAAGTTTTCCAATCTTTCTTCCTAATTCCCTTGGAAATCTTTCCGTTGCCACATATGTTTTATGAAAATAAGCCATTACATCTTTATGACGTTTAAAATCAACCACTTCCAAAGCAAGAACTGCCTTTACCGCGTAAAAAGCAGCATAATAAGAACGGTTAATCGAATCTTTATATAATCCATGCTCTAATGCCATTTCTGCCACTTCAAGACTGTCCTTTGACTGGGAAATACGGTATTTACACAAATCTTTCTGCCTTTCATCCACTGATTACGACACCTTCTCTCTCTACATTATCATAAAACGGCACAGCTCCAAGCCAGTAATTAAAGTGTTCCTCATTTTTAACAATAACACTAATGTTTACACCATACCTCATGAAAAAATCAAAGGCAGCATCATATAATTTATCTTCCACCATCCCAGTTTGTTCCTCTGGCAGACTGGTTAATACCATGATATCTATATCTGAATTTTCATTATTATTCCCTCTGGCGTAAGAACCATAGACAATCATTTTTCTAAAATTCGCCTTTAAAACATCATGAATCTCCGCAGAAAAAAGTGATAAAATATCCTTAATCTCTTCCATTCCCATACCTCCATTCCAATCATCCCCATCCGGCAGTATCCTACAGCAGTCCATATACAAACTCCATATCCATATGCTCCCGCAGTCCCTGCGCCAGCCTGTCATACTGGCTTTCCCTGAACGTGGCATAATCACTTTCATATTCCGCACTCCAGCAGACCCCTTTACGCCCGGCAAGGATTTCTATGATACGAACCGCAATATTCCCTTCATCAAAAATCCCATGCACATAGCTTCCATAAACATTATTCAGATAAGCCCCGTCCTCCTTTTCCTGCGCAGCCATTCCTATAACAACGGAAGGAAGCGCTTCATTTCCTGTTCCCTGTGTTTCCCCCATATGTATCTCATATCCCGATAACTCCATACCTGACAGCCTGGCAAAAACTCCCTCCAGATTCCCAAATCTGCCCCGGACCTGCGTCCGCACTTTCTGCGGTTTTAATACAGTTTCCTCCGGCAAAAGCTCCATGCCGCGTATTTCACCGCCGTTTTCCATATTATCCGGATCACAAATCCTTTTCCCAAGCATCTGGAATCCGCCGCAGATTCCCCAGACCGGTACACGCCCCGCCCGCTTCTTTATGGCAGCTTCCAGTCCGTTCCGGCGCATCCACAGTAAATCCCCCATCGTATTTTTGCTTCCCGGAAGCAGTATCATGTCCGGATTTTTCAGCTCTTCAACTCTCCCGGCATACCGCACCGATACTCCCGGAAGCTGCTCAAATACATGAAAATCAGTAAAATTGGAAATCCTCGGAAACCGGATAACAGCAAGGTCAACCAGCCCGGTTTCTTTTTGTTTCTGCTCCACGCCAAGACCGTCCTCATCTTCAAGTGACAATTCCATAAACGGTACGACCCCGGCAACGGGGATACCGCATTTTTCCTGAAGCATTGCAACACCGGAATCGAGTATCGACCTGTCCCCGCGGAATTTATTAATCACAAGTCCCTTAATCCGTTCCTTTTCCTCCGGCTCCAGCAGCATAACGGTCCCGTAAAGCTGTGCAAACACGCCGCCTCTGTCAATATCTCCCACAAGAAGCACCGGTGCATCCAGAAGCTTTGCAAGTCCCATATTCACGATATCATTTGCTTTCAGGTTAATCTCCGCCGGACTTCCCGCACCCTCCACAACAATAATATCCGCCTGCTTTTCCAGCTCATGGTATGCCTTTAAAATATCCGGCACCAGTTTTTTTTTATAAGAAAAATAGTCCCTGGCACTCATATTCCCAAGCACCCTGCCATTTACAATGACCTGCGAACCAGTGTCGTTCGTCGGCTTTAAAAGAATTGGGTTCATCAGTACCGACGGTGTGATTCCTGCTGCCATCGCCTGCATCACCTGCGCCCGTCCCATTTCCAGCCCCTCATCCGTTACAAACGAATTAAGCGCCATATTCTGCGATTTAAAAGGCGCCGCCCGATACCCGTCCTGTTTAAAAATCCGGCACAGTCCCGCAACCAGCAGACTTTTTCCTGCATCTGACATTGTGCCCTGTACCATAATCACTTTTGCCATAACCATTTCCACCTGACATTTACAAAAACTTTTTCTTCTTAAAAAAAACCAGCTCCGCAACAATAATCAAAATGCATACCAAAACCACAACCCCGTATCCGTGCGGAGTTTTAAGCTCCGGCATATTCACAAAATTCATCCCGTACCAGCCGGTTACCAGTGTCAGCGGAAAAAACATGGTTGTCACCATCGTCAGCATCCGCATGGTATTATTCTGCTGGATATCAATCTGCTGCTGGTAAAGCTCCCTGATCTGTACCATATACTCCCGCAGCATCTGGGAATAGTCATACAGCCGGTCTGCCCTTTTCCCAAGCTCCGCAATGCTGGAAACCGTTTTTTCCATCAGAAAGTCCTGGTCATTGCTTACCAGAATATCACATAAATCGGCAAGCTGCTGGTAATAAAAATTACGCACAAGCAGCCTCTTCCGGTAACGCAGAATATCCTCTGTCGGCTCCAGATGCGCTTTCTTACCCGTCAGCTTTTCCTCCATGTCATAGCAGACCGCCTCAATTTCCTGCAGCTGCTCCATGTCATGAAACAGCATGGACTCCAGAAACCTGCAGAAAAACTGTTCCGTGGTTCCCTCGCCTTCACGCTCAATTTTGTGTACCATCTTTTCAATAAAAAGCTGGTCCTCCTCCCTGACCGGAAAAACCAGCTCATCCTTTCCAAGATAATACGGCACGGTAATCTGTAACTGATGGCGCTTTACAGGTTTTGGAAGCTCATTCTCCTGCAGCACCATCCGGGGCGCTACCACCAGTACCCCGACAATACAGTCAGAAAGCATGGACGCCTTGGAAAAATACGTCTGGTGGTTCGCCATAAGCCTCCATAATTCCTCTTTTCCGTTTTTCCCCTCCAGATGCTTTCCTGCCTCCTGGATGTTTAGCATATATACCCTTCCAGATTCCAGATCCCGTACCACGGCTGCTCCCTCCAGATTCATTTCCTTTTACTTTCCTATTATAACCTTATCCCGTAAAATTAGCAAAATTATTTGTCAAGCGATTATATATAAAATTCATGAATAATCCTTACTGCTTCCTCTTCTTTTTCAATCAGTTTATACCGCCACGGTACTTCACTTTTACCCCTGTATACATTTAAATATTTATCTCCTCTATCTGCATTCTGAATTTCCATATCAAGGACAAACCGGCAGTTCTCCTTTTTTAAATTCCCATCCATGGTAGCAAGCGAGGAATTTGTCAGATATGCAAATTCCCCGTATTTTCGCCGTAATAAAACCAAATACAAATTAACTAATGTACTTGTTAATAAAAGAAGTACACAAACTGTTAATGGCCAGTATTCTGTCTTTAAATATCTTAAATAAAGATTTACCAGCGGAATCAGCAATACAGCTATCAGTATTCTTAACAGCAACTCCGGCAGGAATAATCTTTTCGCTCTGCTGTACTGCACATTATATAATTTCACTGCGTCCACTCCAGACTTCTGAATCCACCGGATTCTCACATATCCCTTCCTCGAATTTAAAAATCTCCATATATCAGTCCCGCAAAAATAAATACAGCACACAATCAAAATAACATCTGTCAAGTTTTCTTCCTACTCCTTTTCATCCCATTTTTTCATCTGTTGGCAGTAAGAATATTCTATCACAGAATGTCACAGATTTACAGCTTTTTCCGGCCAACTTACATTCCGTCTGCATTCTGCAAACGCTCCGTAATGCTTAAATTTAGCGTTCTGGCATATATTATAACAGGAACTGTCAAACACACCACGTATATTACAGAAAATAGAACCAAATTCCCTGCCCACGGTATGGAAAACGAAAGCGAATACCTGTTCATCCCCTGAAAAACAGCATGGCTTACCGGAATTCCCGCCGCCAGGGAAACCACCGCCGAAATTAGTGCATAGCCGCAACCCTCTGCCCGCAGCATTTTTTTCATCTGCCCGGTTGTCATTCCAATACTCTCCAGTGTTGCAAATTCCACCGAACGGTTCCATATTCCCGCAGCCATCATGTTAACATAATTTAATACCGCCAGCAGTGCAATTATAAATGCAATGCATCCGCCAAGCACTTTTACCTGGTATTCCGAATTTTTCATCTCCTGATAACGCTCCAGCTTTGAATTGAAAGTAATCTGCTTCTCACCTGCAAAAATTTCTTTCACCTGCTTTTCCGTTTCCTCAGAAAAAGCATCCTCGTATTCTACCTGGATAAGCTCAGTCAACGGCTCTGCCAGAAGCTGTTTTGCATAATTTTCACTCACAATCAAATCCGGGGAATATCCACCGGCAAAATACGCAGGGTTCAGCTGTATATCCCCTGCAGCGGCGATTATAACAGAATGCTCCTTTTCAGGCTCTTTCCCGTCCGGAAGCAGAAAATGTACTCTCTTATTGATTATCCCGTTATCACCTTCTGTAAACATTTTTACTGCCACAGCAGTATTTCCATTGTTAAACTCATCCCAGTCCAGAATATTGCCCATACTTTCATTTAAAAGCTTAAAACCGTTTTTATCTATTCCAATCAACCGCGCCGTAAATAAATCATTGTTCTGACCTTTTTTGTAACTTTCCATGTCATTTTCATAATTTCCGGGACTGTATCTTGACTGGTACAGTTCCCTGTAATATGTCCCGTAAACATCTTCCTGGTACGGTATGACAGCCTCTGCGGAAACAACTTTCCTGACAGACTTTACCCCTTTTATCTTTTCAGTCCGTGATATTTTTTCCTCTGTCAGAAGCTGCCTGCGGTCATCATCAAGCATTGTTTCATTCGTAAACCGTATATCACAGTCGTATATTTTATTCAAAATCCGTCTGGCATCATTTGCCTGTATCGCAACACTGATTGTAATAAAAACAGAAATCGCAATGACAAAAGAGGCCAGAACAACCGCTGCCTGCTTTTTATCCCGAAACATATTCCGAAACGCCATGGAATACACACCGCCGCATTCCCGCCTTCGTTCTTTTACTTTTCCCCCGGTATATCTGAGTGCTTCTATAATGGAACATTTTCCCGCCATTTTGGCAGGTTTTCTGCAGCTTATAAAGTTTGTTAATAATGAAAACCCTCCTGCCAGCACAAAAACCCATATTTTTACCGGCACTACATCATCTGCTGAAAATGTCGGATTCACAATACCCAGTAACTTTGGAATCACAACTTTTGTCACAGCCACTGATGCTAAAATTCCAAGCGGTATTCCTGCTGCCGCATTCATTGCCACCTGACTGTATACAACTTTTCTAAGCTGCCCCGAAGTCACACCAACGGTTTTAAGCTGTCCGTAATAACGGATATCCTTTGAAATGGAAATATACATGGTATTATAAATAAACAGATAACCGCTGAAAAAAATCATAAACAACGTTACTGCCAGCACAGCCGAAGTTTTAATGAAATTCGAAACCGTATCATAATCAGCAGCAATCACCTGGTTTCTGTTCATTCCAATGGCATTTTGCATCGCAATAATATTATCCTTGGAATACAAAGGGTTCTTCAGGGTAATCTTTAACGCCCCCTGGGTAAAATCTGTCTGCCTGACGCCCGTTGTATCATAAAATTCCTTTGAGACATATCCCCTTTTGGACCCGCTGTAATCCGTATACCAGCCACAGAGAACAAACTCCTTTTCCAGTAATTTTTCTTGAAAATCTTCTTTTAACGTGTAATAAGTAACCGGAAGAACCATACCTGTTTTTGGCTCTGAAATTCCCATAGCCGTAAGCGTATCCATTCCCAGCATTATTTCATTTTCCTTCTGCGGGTAATGCCCCTCAAAACTTTCCACTGCAGGAACAGTCTGCTTTGTCCAGCAGATATCATCCAGCCAGTACAGTCTGACCTTATCCAGTATTTTCTCCTGGTACTGTTCCAGAACAGCACATTTCACAGCCACACCGGCATACTTTACATGGTCCATAGAACGTATTTTTTCCGTCTGTCTTTCGTCCGGTTCTGTCAGCTCAATATCATAGTCCATTCCTTCCATGCGGACATTACGTTCGGAAATGGTGTTCCAGTAGCTAAAACCAGTCGCCATAACACCAGCTATCAGAAAGGTTGTAAGAATAACCGCAAAAACCGTAAGGAAATTTCTTTTCTTATTTGCCTGGTAAGTCGTCCATGCAATCTCCCGGATGACTTTTTTATTTTTCACTTTAAGCTTCAATCTTTCCACCTCCGCAGATTTTACCATCCTCAATACGCATGATTCTCTCTGCCATCTGGGCGATTTCATCATTATGTGTAATCATAACAATGGTCTGCCCAAACCGCTCCCCGGTGGTTTTCATCAGTCCCAGTACATCCTGGCTGGTCCGGCTGTCAAGATTCCCGGTAGGTTCATCCGCCAGAATGATTGCAGGCTTTGCTGCCAGCGCCCTCGCAAGCGCCACCCTCTGCTGCTGACCGCCCGACAACTGGTTTGGCATGGCATATTTCTTTTTTTCCAGACCAAGTATTGCAATAATCTGCTCCACATAATTTCTATCCGGCTTAATACCATCAAGCTTTACCGGCAGTACAATATTTTCATATACATTCATAAGCGGAAGCAGGTTATAATTCTGAAATACAAATCCCGTCTTCCTTCTGCGGAATACAGCCAGCTCATCATCTGTCAGCTGCGAAATATCTGTTCCATCCACCACCACCTGGCCTGAGGTAGGAACATCCAGACCACCAAGCATGTGCAAAAGCGTTGATTTCCCGCTTCCGGAAGTCCCAACGACAGCAAGAAACTCCCCTTTGTGGACAGAAAAACTGACTCCATCCAGTGCCTTTACCCGTATTTCCCCTGTGTCATAGTATTTTTTCAGATTTTTTACTTCCAGTATCTTCATATGCTCTCCTTTCCTTTTAACATCAGTCCATGCATTTCGTACTGCTAAAATATAACACAGACTTCTTGCTCAAATCTGTCCAAAAGGTGACACTTATGACACATTTCCATTTAATATAATTTATAATTCATAACAAGATAAATACAGGCAGACAGTCGTTCCCTGGTTTATTTCTGATTTTATCCTGACATACCCTCCCTGTTTTGAAAGAACTTCCCTTACCAGAAAAAGTCCGATTCCAAATCCCGGTTCCCGGCAGGCATCCTTTGACCGGTAAAACCTCTCAAATACCATCCCCTGTTCGTCTTCCCTGATTCCCATTCCTTTATCAGTAACTTCGATACAGACAAACGATTCATAAACTGTTACCCTGATTCTGACCGTAGAATATTCCGGTGAATATTTTACTGCATTTTCCAGAACATTCCCAATCGCCTCCGTTGTCCACTTATCGTCTGCATAACAAACGGCTTCTGTTTCTTCATATATAACATCTATATTTTTATGTAAAGCTGCCAGTTCTGACATCTGGCATGCAGTGCTTATCATTTTACCAACACTTGTCATCCGTGGATGAACGTTTATAATTTCGCTCTCCGCATACGAAGATTTAACCAGTTCTTTCATAAAAAAATCCAGTTTGTCTGACTGCCTGCGAATTCTATCAGCTAGCTGCATGATATTCTTGTCTAAAATCTTTTCCTGCATAAGTCCGGTATAGAGCATGATATTTGTCAGCGGAGTTCTCACCTGATGTGAAATATCTGAAATCAGGGATTTAATAATATCCCGTTCCTTTTCTGCCTTTTTCTGGTGCATTCCCGATATACAGACAAGTCTGTTCAGCCGTTCTGTAACCGCAGCATCCATGGATTCGTCAAAAACAGTATCCTGCAGTTCTCCTCCGATGGCCCTGTCCAGCCTTTCCAAAATTCCCTGGTAGGTCCTTTCCATCTGTTTGCGGTAATACAACCCCGTGAGAATCCATATTACAACACAGACTAACAGAAGTAAGAAAAAAAATACCAGATATCTGCTTATCATATTTTCTCCCATTTGTATCCCTTTCCATAAACCGTTCTGATATAAACCGGTTTGGAAGGATCATCCTCCAGCTTGTCACGCAACCTGCGAATCCCCACTGACAAGGCATTATCTTCAACATATTCCGTTCCTTCCGGCCAGACGAGCTCCAGCAGATGTTCCCTTGTCAGAATCTGCCCTGCATGAAACACCAGGGGATACAGAATCCTCTGTTCAGTCCTGCTAAGCTCAATGGATATCCCTTCTTTATAAAACTGCATCGTATCAAAACAAAACCGGAATACGGTATCCCTGTACTCTGTCTTTGAATCCGTACAGTTTCTTCTGAGAAGCGCTCTCACCCTTGCACGCAGAACCATCAGACTAAAGGGTTTTGTAATATAATCATCCGCCCCGCATTCCAGGCCTTTTACAATATCCAGCTCCATATCCTTTGCTGTCAGCAGCGCTATCGGTACCCTGTCAGATTCACGTACCTGCCTGCAAAACTCCAGTCCGCTTCCGTCCGGCAGATTAATATCCAGAATCAGCAAATCAAAACGTTTCTGATGCAGCATGACTTTTGCTTCTGCGATTGTTCCACATACCACAAACTCAAGGTCTTCGCTGTTTAGCGCCATGCAGATTCCTTCTGCCAGATCCTCATCATCTTCTAATATCAAAATAAACTGCTTTTGTAATAAAACATGTTCCTTCTTTACATCCGGCATTGCAAATAACCCCTGTTCTTTCTTAAAACTGAATAACAAAAAAGAGATAACTACTGCCAAATGCAGTAACTATCTCTTTTAAAGTTAATGCCCAGTTCCGGAATCGAACCAGAGACACGAGGATTTTCAGTCCTCTGCTC
>CAJUND010000029.1 GCA_910587655.1 uncultured Agathobacter sp.
AGAATGCCAATATAAAAACTCCCACTCAAAAAATGGGAGTTTTTCAGTGCCCTTGTAATACCAACGGTTCCAGCGATTTTTGGTTGTGATTTACTACAAATTTACTACAAATTTGTAACGCATAATACGTAATAACACTGAATAATACGTTTCTGCGGCATTTAATTTTATAGGGTATGTACCTTTAAGGACACTTTCCAAGTGAGAATTTGGGAGTGTCCTTTTGTTATGGTCATAAAATATAAAACTGGAGGAAAAGAGAATGAACAACACAGCGTTAAGAGCAGAGACGCAAAGCGTCAGTAGCACAGATATCGTTTTTAAAAACGAGGATCATGAGAAGTTTTATTATGAGAAACTGGAGCAGGCAAGGTGTCAGGACTGTTACTACAGGGCTTTGATTTATGTTCTCGGTATTTCCGGGGACACGAGGAAACATTTCAGCCAGATCTACGACATGAAGTCCGGGTACATCAAAACAGAGTGTCTGTACCAGGGCTGGCAGACAAGCGGCAGCATAAAAGTAATCAGGCTGGCGTTTAACCTTTACACGGACGGAACGCCGGGTGTGACTTATTTTGAGGGCGGCGGCAGACAGGTAAGTGAGTGCAGGAGTTATTCCGTTAGTGATATTTTCTGCAGCAGCTATGCAGTGTATTTCTGGGAAGGCATTAAGCTCCGTTATCCGGAATACTGCCACAGGCTAAAATCTGTGGAGGAGATTCTTGAAGGGATGAAGGATGAAGTGGATGCCAGAAGTCTCTCTGAGGCGGAACGTCTGCTTGACCTGATGAGTTTTTTGTATCACCGGCGAAAGACAAGCTACCGTGAGCTGGAGAACAGGTACGGGATTAAAGCAACCGCAGTTACAAGGGCAAAAAACAAACTGACAGATTTGTTTGACGTTCCGTTTGTTAATGTATCCGGGCGCAATGGATACATAAAGGTAGAAGACGGATGGAGACCACCCATGTACAGTCTGACATCAAGGCAGGAGTTTTCCCTCATAAGGGTTGTAAACGGATACTGTACGGGCAGGGACATAGAGATATTAAAAACCATCCTGATTGATTTTGGACATTACAGAACATATGCATTCTGTCTGGGAGGAGAGCATGACTACCGGAGAAAAGATTAAATATTTTAGGGATTTGCGTGGCATATCGCAGGAAATGCTCGGAAAGCTGTCCGGCATCAATTCCACTACAATAAAAAAATATGAGCACGGAATTCGTAATCCCAAAGTAGACCAGTTACTTAAAATTGCAAATGCACTGGGAATCAGTATCAATGTCTTTACGGATTTTGATATAAAAACTGTTTCAGATGTTTTGTCCCTGCTCTTTAAAATGGATGAGCAGATAGGCATGCGGTTTGAAGCAGAAAAGGACGAAGAAGGAGAATACATTCCTTCCACTATGAAAATTTCTTTTTTTCATCCTGCAGTCAACAGTAAGTTATGCAGCTATTTAAGCGGCAGACAGCTGCAGGAAAATGAGGCGGAAGCATGGGAAGAATTAAAATCCCAATTGCTTGATGACAATATGAATGTAACAAAGGATAGATACGAATGACCTGCAAAGCAACAGTCAGTAACAACTGTCCCGAAGGAGGTGGATATTAAATTGACAGACACAGCGTTAAGGGCAGCGAGTTTACACATACCGTCCCAGGGAAGAAAAGGAGGATACCATGATTAAAGTAAGGGTACAGGGAACAAAAAGGGAAATCAGATGGTTTCTTAAACTGCTTGAGCGTGACAAACGTTTCAGGCTTGAGAACACATCTTCCTTTTTTAGCAACAAGGGAACGGACAAGTACAAGCGGCTCTATACAGAGGTTCACAAGACACAGAAAGATATGCAGTAATTAAACGAAAATGATTTAACATCGGAATGGAGGAATGGCTATGTGTAAAATTATCGCAATCGCAAATCAGAAAGGTGGAGTGACCAAGACCACCACTACATTGAATTTAGGAATAGGACTGGCAAACAGGGGAAAGAAAGTGCTGCTTGTGGATGCAGACGGACAAGGGCATCTTACAGCGGGACTCGGATATGGAGACCTCGACAGTCTGGAAGTTTCATTCCCGACAATCCTTGCGAAACTTGCAAATGATGAGAAAGTGGCAAAGGACGAGGGAATTTTGATACATGAGGAAGGGGTTAGTCTTATGCCCTGCAATATTGAATTGTCTGCATTTGAGTTCAGCATGGCAAATATGAAGCAGAAGAATTGCATTATCAAAAAGTATACGGATTTGGTCAGGGATGATTATGACTACATACTGATAGACTGTATGCCAAGTCTTGGAATAATTACAATCAATGCCCTTGCAGCAGCTGACAGCGTAATCATTCCCGTATAGGCGACATATCTGCCAATTGAGGGACTGCAGATAGTATTGACATCCAGATTTCCAATATGAAAAAGCGGTTTTCTTCTATTGTGAAAGAATATAACTTTGATTCGGTACGGGTATTTTATAAGGAATTTAATGCGGCAAAAAGAGAGAGTATGGATTATGAGGCAGCTCGTGCAGAGTATAAAAAACTTACGGAGAAAAGTGGCAGATACAAGAAGTGTCAGAAATAAGCTCAAACAAAAAGAGCAGGTCGTAAAAGAAAGAGAAGCAGGCAGCAGGCAGGGTACATCACACAAAACAGAAAGACCAAGGAACGAGATAAAATGTTTTCTGATATGTTGGAATATTTGAAAAATTTTACATCATAAAAAGTTTATATTATCAAAATCTTGTCGAAATATTAAACTTTTTGTGGTACAATCACTAAGGAAAGCATCAGGATAAAAAAACAGATAAAGTAACAAAGATAGAAGGTTAATTGGACAAACAAATAGGAAATGAAGTGCGGTTAGGTGTTCAGATTTGCACTGTCCCGTATGAGGAGATGCCAAACAATATGTATGGTAGGTTGTATGTTTATCGGAAAGTAATATATGAACATAGTTATTTATACTATAAGAATGCAGCGTAATCATTGACTTTAAAGGACACAGAAGATCATTAATAAGGAGATAGGTTAAGTATGGATGGTTTACAGTACGATCAAATAGGAATTGAACAATTAAACCTTACAGTACGATCATATAATTCGTTGAAACGTGCAAGAATAAATACACTTCAGCAGCTTTTTGATGCTTATCAGGAAGGGAGACTCCTTGATATTAAAAATCTTGGAATGAAGAGTTATCAGGAGATTAAGGATGTTTTAGACGATATATCTGATGGTGGCTTTGAGGTTGGGGAATGTGGGACTATAGAAGAAAATGTTGATGAGTACGAAGTACCTAAAGAAATAGAAAATATTTCAGTTTATGAATTGAAAATGAGTGTTCGTTTACTGAAGGGACTTATCAGGGGCGGATTTGATACTGTTGGCAAGATGATGAGGATGTCGAGGAATGAAATTTTTTCAATTTACGGAATTGGCAGTAAATCTGTTGATGAATTAATAGCTGTTACGAACTCAATAAAAGAAGATGGAGCAGAATATTTTGAACCTGCGGATAGGACGGATATAGAGAGCAGACCTGTAGATGAAAAACATAAGCGGACTGTGGATATTGAAACCGTATATAAACTCAGAGAAAACTATAGGTTTAAAACTGCATGGCTTTCCGAGTGGTATGGTGTTACGCGTTCCAGGGTCAATCAGATTGTCCATAAACGATTCAATCGAGGGAACTGGCTTAATAGAGAATTAACAGACATGGACAGAAATCTTCTTCTCCAGATAGTAAAGGAAAAGAAAGAATTTGCCGAAAGTGAGGAAGGAATAAAGGCATATTTTTTGAGTAATAATGAGGATGATTGTGCATTTTTATTTGTAAATGATGAAGAAATTAAATGTTTTTTCCTTAATATGCTTCCGGAGGATTTGCAGCAGATAATAAGGGAAAGCCGATTAGATCAATTATCCTTGGAGGAGCTTGAACTGTCTACTGCTGGCAGAACATCTTCTGTTCTCAAAAAAGAATATTTTGTTCCGGACAGTCCATATAAGTTCAGGCAATTTGCAAATATTAGAGGAATGTCTATAGATGAATATTGCCTATTTCTCACAGGAAAGGAATATTCATCTGCACAGGCGACAGTTACTGATGAGAAAATAATTGAGTTTTTGGACGCACATTATACCAATGGAAAATTGATGATACCATCAAATAACTCCACTCAGTGGTTTCGTTCTTTTATCTCAAGGAATGGATATTCTATTGATAAAATTGCAGAATTATATGGATATGCTAACAGGCAGAACCAAGGGAAAGATGTACAAGTACTTGAAACTATTGAAGATGATATGCGGAAATATAACATTACATCAGAGGATTGGCTTGATAGATTATATGCCGAAAATCCGCTTATTGGTAATAAAATTATTTCTGAGGGAACGAAGCAACAACTGTTTTCTATTACAAAAGGATATATTGACCAGCGGCTCCGAAATCCATTGATAAAATTTAATTTGAAAGTTCAGATGCAAATTACGCTGGCGATTATAACATATGCTAAGGAATGGGATACAGGCGACGAATCTGGTTTTTGGCATTATATAACATCTCAGTTTGGGTATCGTGATGATACAGGTCAGCTTAGGGGCATTTTATGTGACTGCGTTCTTGAGGCTATGCAGAAAAATAGACGCTGGTTTTTGACAAGCGCGACAGGATATCAGTATAAATCTACAATTGTAGTTCACGCGCTTACAACAGAAAGATCATGGATGCATTTCTATGAATTTCTCTTTGATTTCTATAAAACTAACATGGAATGGACATATATAAAGGATGATCCTATCATTCCACGAATGGTGTCTGCATTAAGGAGCAAGCTGACAGCCGATGATAAGGTTGAGGATGAAAATCTGGAAATTAGTAGTAACGTGTATTCTTTCCAAGAGGGTATTCGAAAATTAATCATATATCGTACCGGATATGCGGTTCAGATTATTTCCAGAATGCTTGAAAGGATTCATGGCGTTATCAGTCATTCAGAGATACCCACAAAATTGTATGTAGACATTCTCTGTAATCAATGGATTGAAAGCAAACTGAGAAGTGCCAAGGAGATAAGAAACCGTGAGTGTAACATTGTTTCCCGTAATGTAGCTATTGATTACACCAGGATTCGTCCACAGTATAGCCTTTTAGATGAAACCTCTCCGGTTATAATGCTTCCAGATGTTCGTTTGAAGAAAACTGATTTCAACAAGGTCGAATTAAAGGTATATACAGGGAGTGTTGTTGTAGAAAGTAAAACATTGAGCTTTTATGGGAATGAGCTTGGTAAAACATTAAAAGGATTCGATATCAATCTTGATAAATGCATGAGACGAGGTGATGGAACACTTAGTATTCGTGTTGTACTCTCTTGTGACGATGAGGAAATTTACGATTCAAGAGAATCTCTTTACAGAGAGTACGTATGTTTTTCAAAAGGAAAGGAATGCGATATCAAAGAGACAGTTAAGGGTTCATATTCTATATTTGCGCCTTCAACAGTAAGATTTGAATTTTCCGGTGCGGAAGTCTCGGAAATTGATGTTGGGACTTGGTGGAGCGCATATTTTGTCAAACTAGAACAAGACTTTTTAATTAAGTCTGACGGACAGATACTCTCATATGATATTCCCGATGGGGAGTCTGTCGGAGATGTTCGTGTAATTGTGCCATCTTCCAATAAGGCAGCTTCCTTTATAAAAAATGGACATCATTATGACGTTCTTACAAAGAATGAATCTGCAGTTATTGTTGCACATGAAGAATTAGATTTTCGGAAATGCATTGTTGCAATGAATGGTGAGAAAATTGAAATTTCGAATATTGCTCCAAAAGAGACAGGGAACGCATTTGCATATAATATTCCGCTGATTTTTGCACGTGATAACACATGCGAATTTCAGGTTGTCGATTTTGACAAAAATCGAATCATATCGAGGCACTTATTTAAACTGATTACAGGATTTAATGTAAGCTTTGATAAAGAGTTTTACTTCACAGAGGAGGATTATGATAATTCCTTTGTTAGTGTTACAAGTCTTCAAGGAGTAAAGAATCGCTGCTTTGGAGTGAATGACGAGAACATCTCTATATCTGTCGATGATGGTACATTGGAGGTAAAAATTCCGCGTGTTGTAGTTCGTGATGGTACAGGTGAAGTATGGGATAACAGAAAGGCTATATGGATAAAAGACATACGGCAGGAAGATAAAATATATTTGTCTTATCCAGAGGGATGCTATGCAGTTATAAAGATAGGTGATTTTGAGGCTGCTGAAGAAAGTACTGGAACAGTTAGTTTTGGAAATGCAGTCTTTATGTATTCTAACTCTGACATAAATTCATGGATTGAGGTCACACTTTGCTTAAGGGGAAAATACTTAACGAAGGATTATAAAATTGGGAGAATTTCACGAACAGAAAGATTTTGGGCGAGTGTTAGTTTTGATTATCATGATGGGGATTTGTTTTGGAACAGAGGGCTTGGTTTTCTCGGAAATAAAAATGGAAACTTTGTACTTCGTTTATTTGCAGCGGATGGGGAAAAAGAGTATCCTCTTGACTTAGAAGCTGAGACTGCTATAGCAAGTCCGCAGCTTCTGCTTGGTGAGTACAAATATCAGATAGTTAAAGAATCAGAAAACATTTTCCTTGGTGATGAGACCGTTTTACAAGAGGGACAGCTTGTAATTGGTGATAAAAATGAGCTGCGTTTCAGTACAAGTATGATTGAAATTACCAACATCACTTATGAAGAAGACGGGAATCTTTGCAGTGTCGATATAAGGAATACATATATTAATCAGATTGAGTATCTTGGCATACATTTTGTTGATAGCGAAGATAGGGAATGTCCTGTATATAAAGGTAAAATGTTTTATATGGGAAAAAACCTGAATCATCATGAATTTTCATCAGAGAGAAGGATGTCTGACGAAGGATTCCAATTATATAAAATAAATCCGGTAAAGATTGCGTTTATTAACGAGCACACACTTAGCATAACAGATGAAGATGGAGATGGAATTTATTATTATCGCTACTTTAACAAAACGGCTTTGAAAAATGTATATGCAATTACAGATAGAGAACCCACAGTACGTACTCGGAACACGTATTATCTTGCGGACTTGTATACATATAGAAAGGTGAGGATACAGTAATGTTCAATCCTATTGAAGCGTCAAAAAGTATAAAGGATGAATTTATCAGCTATGTTTCTACTAACTTTCACATAGCTGATCGAGACTATGCAAAGCAATTTACAGAAGGTCTGAATAAAGTCAATACAGTTGCGAAGGGGCCCTATTTGGACATCAGTGATTCGTTCGAAACTGGTGAAAATATTGAGACTCTGATATCCGAGGGAGAGCTTTCTCCTCTTTTTAAGGATCTCGAGAATGGTGTTAGCGAAGGCGATAAAGAAATCAAGCTGAAAAGAAAATTATACCTTCATCAGGAAATGGCTATACGAAAAATAAATCAGGAGCATAATCTTGTGGTCACAACAGGAACCGGTTCCGGTAAGACGGAGTGCTTTATTCTTCCAATCATCAATCATCTGTTAAGGGAAAAAGAGCAAGGCACGCTTTCTGGCGGAGTCAGGGCAATTTTAATATATCCGATGAATGCTCTGGCTAATGATCAAATGAAAAGACTGCGCCAGATTCTAAAGAACTATACTGGCATAACGTTTGGTGTTTATAACAGCAGTACCAAGGAGGAAGATGATGCTGGAATTGCTGAATATGGACGTATTTTTAAAGATGCTAATGGACATGCTCTTAAGCCTTTACCTAATGAAGTCATTTCAAGAAAAAGCATGCGGAAGACTCCGCCGCATATTTTGGTAACGAACTATGCGATGCTTGAATATATGATGCTCAGACCGAATGATGACAGAGTTTTTTCAGGTGCAAAATTAAAGTTCCTTGTACTTGATGAGGCTCATATTTATAGGGGAACTACCGGAATGGAAACGTCGTTTTTGCTGAGAAGATTGAAAGCGAGAATCAGCAATTCTATGGAAGTTCTCCATATACTGACCAGTGCGACTCTTGGCGGTAAGGAGGCAGACAGTGATATAGTTACATTTGCCGAGACATTATGCGAGGCGAATTTTAGGGAGGATGACATTATCCGTTCGAAAATGGTTATTCCTCAATTTCCTGACCAGATGATTGATTATCCAACATTACTTTTTGCAGAGCTTGCAAGTCCCAATGCTTCTCTAAATGAAATATTGGATAAGTATCATGTGAATTATAATCCGAATGAAGCAGATGCCGAAATCCTGTTTGATTTGTGTATTTCTTCTAAGCTTTATAAGGCTTTAAGAGAGTGTGCTGTCCGACCGATGACCGTTCGTGAAATCACATCTCGTGTCTGCAACTATCAGAATGTTAAAGAAGAGGATATTATTAATCTGATTAATGTTGCTTCAAGAGCTGAGAAGAATAAAACTGCTCTTATAAAGGCTCGATATCATATGTTTATAAGGGCATTGGAGGGCGCATATATTTCTGTTGGCACACGGAAAAGTATGTTCCTGAACCGTTCCAAATATACACCGGATGGAGAATATAGGACATTTGAAGCTGCAGTATGCGATGATTGCGGGCGTATTGGAATTGTGGGAAAGGATGAACACGGATTCTTTGATTTTGCAAACAATGCGTGGGATAAGAAGAAGGAAGTTTATCTTTTAAGAGAACAAAATGAATACTGGGATTGGCAGGAGGATGAAGAGGAAGAAGAAACGGATGATGAATTTGGCAAAAATGATTATTTGATTTGCTCGAAGTGCGGAAAAATACTTCATGAGAGCCAGAGTGCAGAATTTGAATGTGATTGCGGTTTATCTAATCTCGTCAGAATACGGAAAGCTGAAATCAAAGGTACAAGGAATGAGCACAGGTGTCCGTGCTGTAGTACGGGGCATATGAAGATGTTTTATATAGGATATGATGCGGCTACAGCTGTTTTGGGTACAGAACTATTTGAGCAGCTTCCTGAAAATGAGATTTTGCTTAAAAGTAAATCAACTGATGCAAAGACAACAGGTGGGCTTTTTTCTATGGCAATTGCCGCAAAGCCAGCAGTTGAAACGGTAAAGAAAAAGAGGCAGTTTCTGTCCTTTTCGGATAGCCGCAGCGAAGCGGCGTTCTTTGCCTGTTATATGACATCGTTTTATAAGGAGTTTCTTCGAAGGCGCGGAATATGGCATGTGATTAAGAAAAATAAAGATAGTATTAACAGAAACCCATGGGAGATTTCCACGCTTGTTAATGAACTCACATCTTATTTTGATATGAACCGAACATTTGCAGAACCGGGAGATACAGGAACAGAAAACTTAACAGCCATGAGCAGAAGGCAGGCTTGGATTGCTGTACTGAATGAGATGGTGGGTGCACGCCGCAGCACAAGTCTCGTATCTATGGGGATTCTTGATTTTGCCTATAAAGGAAACAGCCCTCAACTCATGGAGGCAGTTGCCGCAAAATATAATAAATCTGTTGATGATGTAACGGCATTGTTTCATTTACTGGTAATGGATTTGGTGTATAACGGAGCGCTGGAAGGTGAAGGGGCAAGCCTTACAAACGATGAACGCGAATACATTTATTATGCTGCTTTCCCAAGGCGTTTTGTAAAATGCAGGCAGTCTGATTCCGAACGCAAGAAGAACTATCTGAGTGGGTGGATTCCAAGACAGCGCACGAATGGCAGTAACTATAAAAATGGGCGCGTCACAAGAACCAGAGATGTACTTGGAATAAGCGAAGAGGAAGCCATAAGCCTGTTGTCAGATTTCTGGGATGCTGTTCTTGTAAAAAGTGAATATTCAATGACTCCAGACAACGGAACTGAATATTATATTTCCACGGACAAGTTTGTCATTAAAGCAGGGATGGAGGAAATGGCGGTTTATGTCTGCGAAAAGTGTGGAAAAACTACTATGACAAATTGTCAGGAAAAGTGTGTGTCCATAAAATGCGATGGAAAACTACGCAGAATTTCGCACAAAGAATTGTTTGCAGATAATCATTTTGCACGATTATATTCTACAGAACAGATGCAGCCCCTTCACATTAAGGAGCATACAGCGCAACTTGGAAGGGCTGAACAGCAGAAATACCAAGAGATGTTTGTAAACAAGGAATTAAACGCTCTAAGCTGTTCTACGACTTTTGAAATGGGTGTTGATGTCGGCGATTTAGAAACAGTTTATTTAAGGAATATGCCGCCGTCCCCTGCCAATTATGTTCAGCGTGCTGGGCGTGCCGGCCGAAGTATTCACTCGGCGGCTTATGCTCTCACCTATGCGAAACTTGGTTCTCATGATTTTACATATTTTGATAAGCCGGAACGTATGATTTCCGGAAAAATTGGCGTACCTCTCTTTTCGTTGTCTAACGAGAAAGTTGTGCTCAGACATATTTTTGCTATAGCGTTGAGTGATTTCTTCAACCATTATGAAGAAGTCTATAATAGGAATAATGCTGATGAACTTCTGAATAGGGATGGGTATGAAAAGCTTACCATGTATTTAAACAGTAAACCGGCAGGATTGAAGGATATTCTTTCACGCTCCATTCCAACCACTTTACATACTGTTATGGGAATAACTGACTGGTTATGGGTTGATAAGTTAATTGGTGATGACGGTGTTTTGAAGGTGGCTGTAGAGGATTTCAGAAATACAGTTGATTGGTATACAAAGGAATATGCCAGATTAAAAAGAAAAGATGATATTCAGGCTGCCGCAAGGTGCGAGCGCCAACTTAAAGATTATCGAAGAAATCCAGAAGATAAGCATGGTCGTAACGAATTGATAGAATTTCTTGTAAGAAACAATGTTTTGCCCAAGTATGGTTTTCCGGTTGACACTGTAGAACTCTATCAGGGCATGAACTCAACCAGTGATAAAAAGCTGCAGATGGTTCGAGATCTACAGCTTGCAGTTGCGGAGTATGCTCCGGATGCACAGGTTGTTGCAGATGGAAAATTGTATACCAGCAGATATATTCGAAAACTGCCTCAAACTACGGGGCAGGACTGGGAAGAGGTATATATTGCGGAATGCAAGAACAAATCGTGTATGACATGGAACTACCGAAGAACAGAGCCATCAAGAGATGGTGAAAAGTGTATTTCCTGCCAGTCGATTATTGATAAGCCTCATTGGAAGAAAGCTATTGAGCCAAGAAAAGGATTTATTGCCGAATCCAAGGCTACAGAAGTTCCATTGAGAAAGCCAGATCGGTCGTTTAAGAGTGAGGACTACTATATTGGTGATCCTCAGCGCCAAATCATGACAAAGAAAACTTTTCTTATTGATGGAAGGCAGAAACTGCAGATGGAAACGTCCACGAATGATTCTTTGATGGTAGTGTGCAAAGATGATTTCTTTGTTTGTGAAAAATGTGGTTATTCTATAAGTTCAGTTACTGGTAAGAACGAAAAGGATTTTAATTCTTATGCAAAGAGTTTTGAGAAAAAGCATATAAGCCCGTGGGGAAAAGAATGTAGTGGAAAACTTTGGAAACACGAGATTTGTCATGCATTCAAGACAGATGTTGTTCAAGTTGTGTTTGGCACATCCAGAGCCAAGAACCAGGCTACGATGCTTTCGGTTATGTATGCTCTTTTGGAAGCTATGTCGGAAGAATTGGATATTGAAAGAACTGATATAAAGGGATGTCTTCATAAGGTTAGATATGAGTATAGCATGGTATATGCGATTATCTTATACGATGGTGTTGCTGGCGGAGCTGGTCATGTGAGAAGACTTGTTACAGATGACTGCGAAATATTCCAGAAAATTGTTCATAAGGCAATCGGTATCACTAAAAATTGTAATTGTAATCCATCCTGCTATAATTGCCTGCGCAATTATTATAATCAAGCAGTTCATGACATTTTGGATCGCCGTGAGGCTTATATGTTCCTTGAGGCATTCAAAGGAGATGCAATTGCTATATTGGATGAAAATTTTGAAGAAGTAAGAGAAGAAAATAGCTCTGATGTAGTAACGGAAGATCTTCTAAGATTTGAATCATCGTGGTCTTGCAATTATAACAATTGGAATGAAATGTCGCAAATGATGCTTCCGGATAATTGTCGTGATTATTTTGAGGACTTTGATTACTATCATATCCCTCTTCCTTCTAATGCATACTGCAAATGTAAGATATACGGAGCGGATTACGCATCAGAGATTCTGCTGTTGTGGAAAAATAATAAGGTCATGGTTTTTGAAGATGATAAAGAAAAACTTGAGGTGTCTGGCTGGACGTCTCTTAAGGTGGGTGAAATCAGAGCGGGTTCATTTGCTGAATTATTTCAATGATGAGATATATAATGTGGCACAAATGACATCAAATACATTGAAGAGACCTTACTGTTATGGGCATGCTTCTGATGATAGGCCGATAAAAAAGCGTCTAGCGGTCTTTTGCTGTCAGGCGCTTTTTTATTAAAATTTTTATAGCTATATTAACATAATATGATATAATCGTTATAAATAGATTAAAATTTGGAGGTGAAAAATATGATGATGGGATGGGTAATGGTTGTGGCATTAGTAATTCTGGTACTTGCGCTGTTTCTGGTTCGGACAATAGGATGGTGCCTCTTAAAGCTCAGGCTGCTGATTCCGGTAATATATGTTATAGTTTGGTTTTCATGCAGGGGAAAAGACTGGTTTATTATCAAGCTGCTTGATTACCATTTGATTAAAGATAAGCTGTGTGTGGGTGATATTATAGGCGTTCTGATGCTGCTATATGCCGCTGTGATGTTTATTCATGATGTGTTTGCACCTATTATAGAGAGGTTTTCGTCAAAACGAAGAAACAAATGTACAAATGAGGAAAATGAATATATAGTTATTATGACAAAAGAACCTAAATAAAAGTCCTTCGGGGCTTTTATTTTTTTAAGTTTATCAGAGAAATAAAAAGCATAGGAACCCGCCGTCATCGGCATTGTGGGAATGTCGTATAACTCCCCTTTTTATGAAAATGTGGGCAACACTGTTTGCAGGATGTGGGAAATCTGTTCTTGCTTTTCCATATGCTGTGAATGGTGTTGTCAATAGGCAGAGAAACCGCTCCTATACTTTTGACGAGTGTCGGGGCGGTGTTCTTATCAGGTCTGGAAGTGTGCGCCTGCTGCCCGGTATCTGATATATTGCATGTGGCAGCAGGGGCAAGGGCTTAATGTCTGCCGGACCTGGGGATTTGCAGATAATCAATTAGGGCAGTTTCCAAAAGCCGGGAATAGTTTACCTTTTGTTCTTCTGCAATCCTTTTCAGCCATGCCGGGAGAGTGATGTTTGTCTTGATGCGCTCATTATCCTTTTTCATGCGGAATAAATCAGGGTGGATTGTAACGGGCATTACAACATTTCCCTCTGTATCTTCTTTAGAGAGGTTCACGGATGGAGTGGGGATTTCCTCATTGTCACATTCCAAACTGTAAACATGGAGGCTTGCGGCTTCTGCTGCCATGCGTGCAGCTTCTTCAAGATTGTCCCCAACACTGATACATCCGGGTAAATCTGGAAAGTAGATACTATATGAGCCGTTTGTTGATGGTTCAAAGACTGCAAGATAAGTTAAATTCTTCATAAATTACGCTCCTTTCTATAATGACCGCAGGCAGTAGGGCTATTTAACTCCTGCCTGCTTGTAAATGCTGTTTGGAGTTTCCAGTTTCAAGTCCCCATTGTGATTTGGTACTTTGACTTTTCCGGGCTTTGTTGGATGCTTTAAGTGTGTTATACGCCTTTTTTATGCGCATATCAATCGTTTTTTGCGTATAAAATATGCGTATTTTTTACGGATCACAAGGAAAAGAAAGTCCTGCATAAGATGATGAATATTATTATGATTGTCTTTTTTCGGCACTTGCATATGATTGTGGGTTGCTGGAAAGGCATTTTTTGTGATATGATAAAATTGGCTGGGAAAGAAGACGTTTTGCTTTCTTGGCTTGATAAAGAGTCGACTTGATGAGTTTATACGATGTCCGTTCAAAGATACCATTTAAAAAAATGAGGTAAAACGATGAATTTAACAATGCTGGGAACGGGACATGCACTCGTTACCGAGTGTTATAATACCTGTTTTGTAATTGAAGATAATAAAAAATACTTTATGGTTGACGGCGGTGGCGGAAACGGCATTTTGCATCAGTTGAAAGCTGCCGGATATGATTGGATGGATATGAGAGAAATTTTTGTCACCCATAAACACATTGACCATCTTACCGGAATTATTTGGATGGTTCGTATGATTTGCCAGTCCATGAATCACGGAGAATACGAGGGTGAGGCAAATATATACGCACACGAAGAAGTTATTGACTTAATCAGCGATATGGTGGGGAAATTATTGCTGCCGAAAGAAGTAAGATTTATTGGTGAACGTTTGCATTTAATAACAGTAGAGGACGGAGAAAAAAAGATTATTAATGACAGGGAAGTCATCTTTTTTGATATTAAATCAACAAAAGCAAAGCAGTTTGGTTTTTCTATGGAACTTGATAGTGGCAAAAAATTTGTTTGCTGCGGCGACGAGCCGTATAATTCCTGCGAAGAAGTTTATGCGAAAGGATGCGACTGGCTTTTGCACGAGGCTTTTTGTCTGTATTCGCAGGCTGATATTTTTGACCCATATGAGAAACACCACTCAACGGTGAAAGATGCTTGTCAGCTTGCTGAAAAATTAGGCGTAAGGAATCTTGTTTTGTATCATATGGAAGATAAAAATTTAAAAAACCGAAAAGAACTATACAGAGCCGAGGGCAGCGGTTATTTTTCGGGTAATCTTTATGTGCCTGACGACCTGGAAACAATAGAGATTTGTTAGCCAGAATGAACTCGAATACCAAACGGAATTTAACCAATCTCACGGGGTACTTCAAATGAAAGATAAATATCTGCATGCAATAGAACAAACAAAGGTCCGGAATAATTATACCGAGCTGTTTAAGACCAATAAAAACCACAGCCTGAAAACCCTGGCGCTTTTATATAAAGGGCATTTTCTGGAGCTGTTTGGTTCTGTGGTGTTTTTTGTGTGCAAGCATTCCCCAGTCTGGGTTCTGCCTATTGCCACATCCAATATCATTAATGCAGCCACCGCGCCTGACAGCGGCGCGACACGCACGATTTTACTGAATGTTGTCCTGATGGCTGTAATGATACTGCAGAATATACTGACGAATTATATTCACACATGGCTTTATGCAAAGGCAATCCGCAACGTGGAAAAGGATTTGCGGAGTGCGCTTGTCCAGAAGCTCCAGCAGCTGTCAATTTCCTATCATAAGGAGATGGAATCCGGGCGTCTCCAGTCAAAAATTATGCGGGATGTGGAACAGATCGAAACGCTTTCATCCCAGATTTTCATATCAATGTTATCCATTATACTGAATGTGGCAGTGGCGGTTTTTGTAGTACTGACAAAAGATGTTTTTGTATTTCTGTTTTTCGGAGCCACCATCCCGCTGGCGGTACTTATCATGACATTTTTTAAGGGCAGGATTAAGCATTATAATTCGGAATTTCGCCATGAAATGGAAGAAACGTCTGTCCAGGTTATGGAAATGGTGGAGATGATTCCGGTGACGAGGGCGCATGCCCTGGAAAAAGTTGAAACGGCAAAAATGCAGACCAGACTGCAGCATGTGGCATAAAAAGGTTTGCAGCTTGATATGGTGCAGACTTATTTTTCTTCCATCAGCTGGGTAACGTTCCAGCTGTTTCAGGTTTTGTGCCTGGGATTCACGGGATATTTTGCTTCAAAGGGACGGATTTCCATAGGTGATGTGGTGTTATACCAGACCTATTTTTCCTCCATAGTAAATAATGTTTCCGGTATCATTAACCTGATTCCGATTGTTGCAAAGGGACTGGAATCCGTGAGTTCCATCGGTGATGTTTTAACGGCAGAGGATATTGAGGACAACCGCCACAAATTAAAGGTGAAGGATGTGTCCGGTTCCATAGAATTTAAAAAGGTATCGTTTTCATACAGCGCAAATGAGGAACCGATTCTCTCAAATCTGAGCTTTCGCATTAAACCCGGTGAAACAGTTGCCTTTGTCGGGCCGTCAGGGGCGGGGAAGTCCACAATTTTAAATATGATTATCGGGTTTGTCAGGGCGCTGGACGGGGAAGTACTTATAGATGGAAAAAATATTAATTCCCTTAATTTAAGAAGTTACCGCAGGCATATTGCGGTTGTTCCCCAGACGTCCATTCTGTTTTCGGGAACGATACGTGATAATATTACCTATGGCATGGATGACGTTTCTGAGGATTTACTTCAGAAGGTGCTGGTGGAATCAAATTTAAAGGAAATGGTTGAAAGTTTTCCGGACGGACTGGAAACAAAAATCCAGGAGCACGGGGGAAACCTTTCCAGCGGACAGCGTCAGCGTATTTCCATTGCGAGGGCGTTTGTCCGGAATCCACGGATTTTAATTCTGGACGAAGCAACATCAGCGCTTGACACCATTTCCGAACGGCAGATTCAGGAGGCAACCAGAAACCTGACAAAGGACCGTACGACACTTATTGTTGCACACCGTTTATCCACCATAAGGGATGCGGATAAAATTGCAGTGATAGATAACGGAGGGCTGGCGGAATTTGGAACGTATGAAGAATTAATGGAGCGGAAAGGGATTTTTTATGAGATGAGGTCAATGCAGATGTAGTATTTTCTGTATTAAATTCTGGATAAAAAAGGAGAAAAATAGTGCAGACAAGGGAAGAAGTATTAGCTTACGGACTGTCTTTTCCGGATACCTACCAGGAGGCGCCGTTTCATGACGACAACTGGCAGCTTGTAAGGGTAAAAGGAAGTAAAAAGGCTTTTTTATGGACTTATGAAAAAGACGGTTATATCAATCTAAATGTAAAGACTGATCCCCAGTGGCGGGATTTCTGGCGTAATACATATGCTGCAGTGCTTCCCGCCTACCACCAGAATAAGGAACACTGGAATACCATTATTCTTGACGGAACGATACCGGAGAACGACATAAAAAGAATGATTGCGGAAAGCTACGACCTGGTAACGGACAGCCCTTCCAAACGGATTTATGAAGCGGTAAAGAAAATACCCAAAGGCCGCGTGGCAACCTACGGGCAGATTGCAGAGCTGGCAGGTGACAGGAAGATGGCAAGGGCGGTTGGAAATGCGCTTCATAAAAATCCTGACCCGGACCATGTTCCGTGTTTTCGGGTGGTAAATGCGAAAGGAGAGCTTTCCGGAGCGTTTGCATTCGGCGGAGCCGGGGCGCAGGAAAAGCTGCTTCTGGAAGACGGTGTTGAGGTTGTAAATGGAAGGGTGGATTTAAAAAAATACGGGATATAAATTATAAAAGACAGGAGATAACAGCGGATGGTGAAAAAGAAAATAGCTGTCAGGAAATTAAACAGGACGCTCCTAAAAAAAGAAGGTACAAAAGAGGTTTATATTACAGGAAAAAATGTGCTTATGCCCTTTTTTGGTTTTGAATATATGGACGACCTTCCCACATCAAGAAAAGATGAGGAATCAAAAAGAATATTTGAATTTAAGAAAAATATATTTGGGGAAAATACTTCGGAAATGACCTTAAGGGTTACAAAGGAAAATAATGAAGTAAGGCTGACCGGTTTTGAGGATTTTTTTGCTGCAAACGACTTAAAAGAGGTTGACCAGATTATTATCGAATGCGAGGAAACGGAAGGTATTCGTAAATATGCACTGGATTATTTAAAGTGTAACAATACGAGGGTACTGCAGAGTTATGAAACAAAAGACAGTTATGTAAATTACAGCGTCAGCAGAAATGAAAAGGGAGCCATCCAGTTTACAGAGCTGCCTTTTCCTGCCGAGCAGTATGAGGGCGCTTACTGGCTCTGGGATGATTCATTTAATGAGAACCGCTGGAATGAAATGATTAATAAACCTACAGATATCTGCCTGGCGGCAAAAGGAAAAGTGTATAAAAAGACGGTAAAGATTGTTAAGACAGGTGAAGTGATAAAAAAGCTGATGAAGGCAAAGTCCAGTTCTGTCAACCAGGCGGTGTTTCAGGAAAAAGAATTATACCGGATTTATGAACCCGTTGGAGACGAATGGATGGAGGCGGATTTTATGGGAATCAGGAACCTGGAGCTGACGGATGAGGGAAGCCGGATAAAGCTCTGCAGCAGGGATGCGATGGCGTTTTGTCTGTACGAAGGAGGCAGGGAATGAAGTACTATTTATTGATGATACATGCGGCAAACGGAATACTGCATGATACGATAGCGAATACGGAAATTGTGTACAGTTACCAGGGAACTGCAGAACCGAAAAAGGGCGACTGTATTGCCGGGTATGTGAGACAGCCGGACGGGCAGGTGCGTATGCTGTTTGAAGTAACCAGGGATTCGGATAAAAATAAGCTTTACCTGAAAAAATTTATGGATATTTTTCCGGGCGTGGAAACGGATGGATTTGAAGAATTAGCTGATGTGACGGACCTGGCGGAAGCGGCATTGGAAGATGTTATGGAAATTGAAGCGGGGTTGTATGATGAAATTAAGGAAAGGCTGGTAAAAGGAATTGCTGGTGAAAATGAGGATGAGGAGGAAGGATTAAGGAAGCAGTTTGAAAAATATATTTATGATTCCGGCAAAAATCCAAGACTTCAGGTGAGCGAACTGAAACGGTGGTCATGTAAGTTAGTTGGTTCAGGGATTCTTGATAAAGATATATTTCATATTACAGATGTGGCGGAGTACAGAACAGCGGCTGAAAAAATTAAAAAGAGCGATGATTACATAAATTATAAAAAAGACTGGAAATCAAAACATCCCAAGTCCGGTTTGTCAATAGACCAGGGAATGACAAATTATGAAAAATTTTTACTTGTGCTTAAAGAAAACAAGATAAATTATTTTCATACCGGATACGAGTCCGTATTCCCCAGAAACCGGATATTTTTCGGTGCCCCAGGTAGCGGAAAAAGCTTTCTGATGGACGCTGACCGGAAGCTTCTGACAGGGGAAAATAACAGCACGGATTATGAGAGAGTAACATTTCACCCGGATTATTCCTATGCAAATTTTGTCGGAACGTATAAGCCGGTGCCGTGTAAAGATGAAAAAGGAAATGACAGTATTACCTATGAATATGTGCCCGGTCCTTTGATCCGGGTATTAATTAAGGCATTAAAGAGTGCAAAAAGAAAGGAAAAGAAACCGTTTTTATTACTGGTGGAAGAGATAAACCGGGCAAATACTGCGGCAGTATTCGGTGATATTTTTCAGCTGCTGGACAGAAATAAGGATTATATAAGCGAGTATCCCATTCATGCGTCCGAGGACATAAAAAACTATTTTGCAAAACCGGAAATATTAGGCGGTAAACCGGAAGACTACGAACAGCTTCGTATTCCTGACAATATGTTTATCTGGGCGACAATGAACAGCGCTGACCAGGGAGTGTTTTCCATGGATACAGCATTTAAACGCCGTTGGGATTTTAAATATATCGGGATTGATGATAATGATTCAGAGCTGGCAGGCAAAAAGGTTGTTCTGGGGCAGTCGTCATTTCAGCATCGCGTGGAATGGAATGAGTTAAGAAAACAGATGAATCATTTTATGGCTGACCAGGGAATTAATGAGGATAAACAGCTGGGACCGTATTTTATCAATAAGACCATAGCGGTTCCGGAATCAGGCGCAGAAATTGACCGTGAAAAATTTTGTGAAGCATTTAAAAATAAGGTGATTATGTATCTGTTTGAGGATGCAGTCAGGCAGAAACGTGCAGTCCTTTTTGAAGGTATTACAGGAGACAAAACACGTTATTCCGGCATTTGCCGGGAATTTGATGAAAAGGGGGTATTTATTTTTCACCAGAGCATAACGGATAAATTACATATAGAAAAAGTTAATTCGGCGGATGGCAGCGGGACATGAAATCAAAATTTATTCAGGAGCAGAAAAGGTATACGCCAGAAGAACTGTGCGGACTGCTGGAATGCAGTGAAGATGAAATTCTTTCTGTGCTGCAGCGTCTGAAAGAATCCGGGATACTGAAAACCTGCAGAACCTCGGAACAATACAGCGATTTGTCCGCGCTGCAGGAGGTTGAATTTGAAGAAACCAGGGTAACAGACGGGGGAGATTTTGTTTATATATTTCATTTTGTCGGTGTAATTGCTGTTTCGGGATGGATATTAAAATGTTATCCCAAATATGTTGTTAAGAATAAGGAACCCAGGGAACATTTAAAGCAGGTAATGAAGGTTCTCGAAAAATATCATTCCAGGAACCAGACGCTACACATGTTTTATGATATGAATGAGAACCGGGTGTTTAACCGACTGACGGTATTATGGTTTCTGCTGACGGATTATTTTGAAAACGGTTCATACATGAATACAAAAGAAATTATTGAAACGAATGGTATGGGCGAGGTATCCTGGGACAGAACCATTCATAGGACAGTTGCTTTGTTTGTGCAGAACAGGCCTTATTATCCGGCTCTGCAGACGAAAAGAAGAATTTCCAATGATAACGATTACTGTAAAAGGTTGCATGAATGTATCGTGACACTGGCGTCCCGTGAACTGAAAGAAGCAGACTTACTGGGTATATTTGACATATCGGAAATAGATATATCGGATGAGAAACTGGAAGATTTTGGCGATACGGAAGAGATACTCTGGCGGATTGAACATGAGCTGAATCTGCAGTTTGTAACAAGAAAGCAGATGGTGCTTAAGGCTCTTTATGCCTATGTTTCCCATAGCGGAAGTCTGGCGGAAAACGATGCCGTATCATTATTTGGAACCAGCAGTTTTTATCATGTGTGGGAAGAAGTCTGTGCAGATATTTTTGACAATAAACTTTATTCCCTGCTGGGAAATCTGGAGCTGCCGGTTCCGCTCCGCGAAGGCTACAGTCAGAATGAACGGCTGATAGACCTTATAGAAAAACCATACTGGAGCGCGGCCGGAAAGGAAGCAGGGGATACGCTTGTTCCGGATCTGGTAACGGTAAATAACAGTGGCGGAAGCAGTCAGTTTTTAATCTTTGATGCGAAATATTATGTCCCGGTTTTAAATAAAGGGGAAACACCGAAGAACCAGCCGGGAACAGAGGCTGTCACAAAGCAGTATTTATATCAGCTTGCCTTTCAGCGGTTTGTACAGGACCACAAATTTCAGGTGATAAGAAACTGTTTTCTGCTGCCGGCGGAAGACGGGGAAATTACTGACAAAGGATATGTTTCCATGCCCATGCTTGACAGACTGGGGCTGCAGAAAATATGTGTAAAATTACTTCCTGCAGACATGGCGTATTCGTGTTATCTGGCGTCTGAAAAAATAGATATTGGTAAGTTAAAAATCACAAGGGGGAATTAAAATGGAATTTTACAAAAAAGCAAAAGAACTTATGGACATGGAAGCCGTTGAGTTTTTCGGCGGAGTTTCCGATGCAGAAATAAAAAGTGCAATGAAGACACTGGCGGTTGAGTTTCCGGAAAGCTACCAGGCATTTTTAGCGGATTTCGGCGGGGGTGATGCCGGAGGGGAATTTATTTTAGGGATTACAGATGAGGAGATGGAAAGTGCAGTGAAGGCAACACAGGAGGAACGGAGCGTGGGCCTGCCGGAGCAATTTGTAATTATAGCTTTCTGGGAAGATGTTTTGCATTGTCTGGATACGGGCAGAATGGAAAACGGGGAATGCCCGGTTGTTACAGTAACAGATGATTACAAAATTTCAGAAACCGTTGCAGGAAGTTTTGGGGAGTTTTTGTATGATTACCTGAATGAAGATGGTGAATAGCCAGATTGTTTATCCTGATGGAATGCCAGGGATTACTTCTTGATAAAGGGCAGGGAACACATGAACTGTTCCCTGCCTTTTTCATCCCGCCTTATAATAATATTTTCCGAAATTTTGTTTCCCGGAAGGCTATCTGGGATAGCAGTAACATACAGAATATACAGTAACTGCCGGTGATGTTGCGCTTACATGAATCTGGTCTAAAATACTGTTAAAATCAGAGGTGCCAAATGCTTTCACACAGTTGTCATAAGAATATTTTGCGAAGTAATGTCCGTTGGCGCTGCCTGATTCACTGCGGTCAACCTTTGACCATTTTTCAGGATTATAACTCTGTAAAATAAATTCCAGTTCATTTTCTGTTCCGCTGTACTCCACATAGAAGTATCCGCCCGGTGTGATATCGCTGCCCTTAAATGTGCCGCCGTTTTTTGCTGTTTCCACAGAAACCGCCTGATTCCAGTTTGACGCAGAACTGCCGCCCTCATTCCAGAATAAGGAGTTGTACGGATCGCCTTCTTCTTTGCTGTTATCATATGCATTAATAAGGTTATCGGCAATCGTGCCATATCTGAATGTGCAGTTATAACGGTCAAAGATGCCAAAGTTTTCTGTTCCGGTTTCAAATTTGTGGTTATCCCAGATTGCGCATGGAATGCCGTAGCTGTTTCCAAGCGCGGCATATGCGGCTGTATACTGTTCACGGGCATAAAGGTTATGGTCGCCGGTGTTCGTTGAACCAAATTCTCCAAGTACAACCGGGGTTCCCTTGCTCAGAAAGTATTTCTGGTATCTTGCAAATATAGATTTCAGTTCATTGTGCAATTCCTCTGTCCATACTGTTTTTTTGCTTTCATACGCAAAATCAAAAGGTACATATGCATGGATGGATACCGCAATATGCTGGTCACCTGTAAGGTTTTTCCATCCGGCAAGTTTCGGTTCATCAGAAGATGCACAGTAGGTAGGAAGCAGGACAAGCCGTTCGCTGTTGTTGCTGCCGGTTGCGCGGATTGCTTCAAGTGCAGCTTTATTGTATTCATTTACACAGTCATAAAGTTCTGTATATCCGCTCCAGTCTTCGCCCTGCCGCGGTTCATTGTTTACTTCAAAAATCAGTTTGTCGTTATAGCCTTTAAAATAATTTGCAATCTGGTCCCAGATTCTGCCAAGTTCATATTTTACCTGTTCCTGCTGCCAGTATTCAGTGCTGACTTTTGTCTGTAAATCATTGTGGTGTACGTTTATGATAACATACATTCCTCTGTTAATACCATAGTCCACAACCTCTTTTACACGGCTGAAGTAATTTCCGTCAATTGTGTGGTTGGAATCAGTATAATGGTCATCCCAGCGTACCGGAACACGGAGGGTGGTAAAGCCTTTTTTATGGATTGCGTCAATCATTGCCTTGGTTGTGGCGGGATTGCCCCAGTATGTTTCATTATATTCAGATTCCAGTGAGTTTCCTAAATTAAAGCCTGCTTTCATGTCTTTCGTAATTGTCCATGCATCCCGTATTGTTGCCGCCTGTATTTCAATTTTTGAAGAAACAAGGCTTGCAGTGGCGATACAGAGTGCCATGGCAGCAGCTATACATTTGATTCCTTTCCTGCGGGTGAGTAATTTTGCTTTCATATGTTTTTGTCCTTTCTTTTGAATGATTTAGTTAATATAAAATTATTGAATAATTGAACTTGTAATAAAAAATGCGGTTTCCTTGTGTTAATGTCAAAAGTTTAATTAAAATGTGTAGAAATCTGTGCCAATCCTCCTTTCTTATCTCTGTATTCATTAATTATAAGGAAACACGAAGTGTATAAAACAGGAATAGCTTCACCTGCCTGGGTTAATTGTAACACAGTTTTAATCTAATTAGTAGTGTTTTTGTACATATTAAACAGAATTAATTTAATTAAACAGAGGTTAATTTTGGGAAAGTTTAGTACATTTGTCTGAAAATAAATGGACTACACTGTTTTTATTGTTAATTTGCATAAAATATTTATAGGAAAAAGAAATTGATTATGGTATAATTTTAGCTGGAAGATAAAATTCATTCAAGCATTTTAATTAGGGGTAAAAGTTATGAAAAAGGTACTTGTTACAGGAGGAACGGTTTTTGTAAGCCGATATGTTGCTGAATATTATGTGAAAAAAGGATACCAGGTATATGTGTTAAACCGGAACCGGCATATACAGCCAAGAGGGGTTACAGTGATTGAGGCAGACAGGAACTCTCCTGGTGACAGGCTGCGTAATTACCATTTTGATGTGATATTTGATATTACAGCCCGTACAGCCGGGGAAGTGGAAGCACTGCTTCATGCAGTTGGAAGTTATGATGATTATATATTTATCAGTTCCAGCGCTGTATACCCGGAACACGGAATGCAGCCGTTTCATGAAAATACCCCGTTAGGTGAAAATAAATTCTGGGGAAGTTATGGAACGGACAAAATCCATGCGGAGCAGTTGCTGGTGGCGGAAAGTCCGGATGCATATATTCTCCGTCCTCCATATCTGTACGGACCGATGAACAATGTATACCAGGAAGCATTTGTGTTTGAATGCGCACTGGAAAACAGGGTATTTTTTCTGCCGCAGAACGGACAGATGAAGCTTCAGTTTTTTTATATTGATGATTTGTGCAGATTTATGGATATCATATTGAAGAAAAAGCCTGACTGCCATATTTATAATGTGGGAAACCGGGAAAGTATTTCTGTCCGGGACTGGGTAACTGCGTGTTATGAAACTGCCGGAACAGCCGTAAGGTTTGCAGCTGTTGACAGCAGTATCGAACAGAGAAATTATTTCAGCTTTTACGATTATGAATACAGTCTTGATATAAGCAGGCGGGAGCTGCTGATGCCGGAGACCAGACCGCTTACAGAAGGATTAAAAGAGGCTTTTGCGTGGTATCAGAGCAATGCCGGTGCTGTGGACAAACGCGAATATATAAAATATATTGACGAAAACCTGGCTGTTTCCTGAAGTGCGGTTAAAGTGACTTCAGGAAAAGAATGCTGCGGTTGCATAATGATAATTCTGAAAGGGAATGACATGGGACGAAGAGAAGATTTTGTGCAGATAAAATTATCAGAATCACAGAAGGAAAAACTGAAAGAAGAAATTAAGGCCATGTACATGGATGAACGGGGAGAGGAAATCGGAATCATAGAGCAGATGCAGCTGCTGGATTTATTTGAGCAGAAACTTGCGCCGTTAATTTATAATAAAGCGCTGGACGATGCAAAAGCATGGTTTGCCCGGATGATGGACAATCTGGATTCGGATTATTATCTGCTGTATAAAGATTGAAAAAAGGGGACAGATATGACAGATAAAAATTTAAACAGAAAAGAACGGTTATTTCATATTGTAAAACAGCATGTGGATTTATGGAATCCGGAAAGTCTGCTGCCGCATGCGCCGGATGACGAATATGATATTGAATCAAAAAAGATTGCGGAGGAGATTAATGAAAACTGTACCGCGGAGGAACTGGCGGAAATCATATCCAGGGTTTTTGAAAAGGGTTTTGGCGGTAATTATGACAGGGAACGGTGCAGTGGATGTGCGGAAGCGGTGTACAGGGATTTGAACAGAGAGCTGGAATGGAAAAACGAATGATATTTTCAGGCAGGGGGTTGAAACAGCCGAAAACCTGTGCTATCATAAATAAATAATCCGGGAATGAAGTTCTCCCGTGGGAAACCTAAACCGCATTTTATGCTGATGACTTCTGCGAAAATACGCAGAAACCATCAGCTTTTTTCGTTTCGGTTTCTGCAGCAGGGAGGAAAAAAACATGCTGACAAGTATTGCACTGATACTGTTACTGGGACTGCTTCTGGAAGGAGTGTTCTCAAAAATGAAACTGCCGGGACTTTGCGGAATGATTCTTGTGGGAATTATTTTAGGACCCCATGCGCTCAATCTGATCGATGGTTCCATTATTGCAATTTCGGGGGATTTAAGAAAAATTGCTCTGGTGATTATTCTCACAAGGGCAGGGCTTTCATTGGACGCAGCAGACCTTAAAAAAAACGGCAGGCCTGCGGTATTGATGAGCTTTGTTCCGGCATGTGCGGAAATTCTGGGCACGGTTATTTTAGCGCCCCTGCTGCTGGATGTAACTGTTCTGGAAGCTGCGGTTATGGGAAGCGTGCTTGCCGCAGTATCCCCTGCCGTGATTGTGCCCCGGATGATTGGACTGATGGAAAAAGGCTATGGCAGAAAACACCGCATTCCGCAGCTGCTGCTTGCGGGCGCATCCGTTGACGATGTTTTTGTGATTGTCGTATTTACCGCATTTACTTCACTGGCATCTACCGGCAGGGTATCCTTTGCCCGCTTTTTGCAGATACCGTTATCGATTGTAACAGGGATTGCGGCAGGTGCAGCGGCAGGAAGTGCGCTGGTCATATTTTTTAAGAAATTTCACATGAGGGATTCCGTAAAAATATTAATCATTTTAAGCCTTTCATTTCTGCTTCTGGAACTGGAAAACAGACTGGAAGGAATCATTCCGCTTTCCGGACTTTTAGCAATCATGAGCCTGGGAATTGTGGTAAAGCAAAAATATTCGGTACTGGCGGTAAGGCTTTCTGAAAAATACAATAAATTATGGGTGGCTGCGGAAATATTTTTATTTGTGCTGGTAGGTGCAATCGTTGACTTGAAATATGCCATGGCGGCAGGCGTTTCCGCGGTTTTACTGGTAGCGGGAGCGCTGGTGTTCCGAATGGCGGCTGTTGCATTGTCACTGGCAAAAACAAAGCTTACAATAAAGGAAAAAGCTTTTTGCATGATTGCCTATACGCCAAAAGCAACGGTGCAGGCAACGATTGGTGCAGTACCGCTTGGTATGGGGCTGCCATGCGGGCAGATTGTGCTGACTGTCGCAGTGCTGTCGATTCTGCTTACAGCTTCCGCGGGGGCAGTCTGTATCGACCATCTGTATGACAGATTGCTGGATACGCAGGAATAAGCAGTAAAGAATGTGAAAGTGAAGTTGAATAAAACAGGATAGATTACCCGTAATTACATAAAATATAAAAAACATTTTCCAGAATATATTCAGAAAGGAACCGTAGTGTATGGGTAATCATTTAAAAGAGCAGGGCAGTCCCTATCTTCTGCAGCATGCAGAAAATCCGGTTGACTGGTATCCGTGGTGTGAGGAAGCGTTTGAGAGGGCAAAAGAAGAAGACAAGCCTGTATTTTTAAGTATCGGATACAGTACCTGCCACTGGTGCCATGTGATGGCGCATGAAAGCTTTGAAAACGAAAAAATAGCAGAGGTACTGAACCGTTGTTTTATTTCCATTAAAGTGGACAGGGAGGAACGTCCGGATATTGACAGTGTGTATATGGCGTTCTGCCAGGTATTTACCGGAAACGGCGGCTGGCCGATGAGCATCTTTATGACGGCGGAACAGAAGCCGTTTTTTGCCGGGACATATTTTCCGCCGGAATCACATTTCGGGATGATGGGATTTCGCCAGCTTCTGGTTAAAATAGCCGGTCTTTGGGAAAATGACAGGGAAAATCTTCTGCATACGGCGGAAACCCTTACGGCGGACATTAATAAAAATAACCATGCTGTATATGAAGAGACAGACGAAAATCTTTCGGAATCCGCAGCAGAAATTTTTGCCCGGACATTTGATAAAAGAAACGGCGGTTTCGGAACAGCGCCGAAATTTCCGACGCCCCATAACCTGGTATTTCTTATGCTGTATTCCCGTTTGCAGAAGGATGAAAATGCCCTTAAGCAGGCGTGCGTTACACTGGAAAAAATGAGACGGGGCGGAATTTTTGACCAGATTGGTTACGGGTTTTCCCGGTATTCCACAGACGATAAATTTCTTGTTCCCCATTTTGAAAAAATGCTTTATGACAATGCACTTCTGATACTGGCATATGCTGCTGCATATAAGGCGTCGGGAAACCGTTTGTTTCTTGATACGGCGGAAAAAACAGCAGCATATATTTTTCGTGAAATGACGGGAGCGGAAGGGGAATTTTATTCTGCTCAGGATGCAGACAGCGAAGGGCAGGAGGGCAGGTTTTATGTCTGGGATTATGATGAAATCTGCAATATTTTAGGAAAAGAAAAAGGACAGGATTTCTGTGCCTGTTTTGGTATTACCAGGGAGGGAAACTTTGAGGGGAAAAATATACCGAACCTGCCCACGCGGGATAGCATTTCTGACTGCTTTCAGGAAGAAACAGAAATCTTATATCGTTACCGGAAATCCCGTGCGAGGCTTCATCTTGATGATAAAGTCCTTACCTCCTGGAATGCGCTGATGATCTGCGCGCTGTCCATGCTGTACCGTGTGACCGGAAACAGCCGGTATCTGGATGCTGCAAAAAAAGCAGGAGATTATATTGAAAAAAATCTTGTAAAGGATGACATTATCTATGTAAGCCGCCGAAATGAAAAATTATCGGTAAAAGGTTTTCTGGAAGACTATGCTTATTATGCGCTGGCGCAGATTTTTCTTTTTGATGTGACGGCAGAAGAGGAATTTTTAAGTCGCGCAGAAAAAATATGCGAAGAAACCGAAGCACAGTTTGCGGATGAGAAAAACGGCGGATACTTTTTATATGGAAGTTTCAATGACAGTCTGGTTTCAAAACCAAAAGAAACCTATGACGGTGCGCTGCCGAGCGGAAATTCTGTTTTTGCATTCTGTCTTGTCAGGCTGGCACAGATTACCGGCAGGGAAATATATAAAAACCGGGCCAAGAAGCAGCTTGCGTTTTTATCAGCTGAGGCTGCACATTATCCTGCGGGGTACTGTGTGTTTTTAACTGCCCTGCTGCTGCACCGGAATCCGCCGGAACGGATTACCGTGGTGCTTTCAGGGGAAGAGGAACGGGGAGAAATACTGCGCAGCCTTCCGCTGTATTCTGACATAAAAATTTATCAAAAGGAATCAGGGGAATACCGGCTGTTAAATGGAAAAACAACTTATTATGTCTGCAGGAATTATATGTGTTTTCCGCCTGCGAATACCTACTGTCCAGACTTGAAATAATATGAAATATATGGTATTTTTTTAAAAACGGACGGGAGGAAACATGATGCGAAGTGAAGCGGAGATGTACCAGTTGTTTCAGGATATGGCAGAAGCAGACAGCCGGATTCTTGCAGTATATATGAACGGCTCAAGAACAAATGCGAATGTACCGAAGGATATTTTTCAGGATTATGATATTGTGTTTGTGGTAACAGAAACGGGAAGTTTTATCAGGGACAGGGACTGGATTCATAAATTCGGAAAGATTCTGTATATGCAGTATCCTGACGAACACCCGGATTACCCGGCTGATAAGGAACATTTTTATGGTTGGCTGATGCAGTTTGCTGACGGTGTGCGGATGGACCTTCATGTGGAGTCTGTCAGTCATGCAAGGGAACATATAGGGGATGACAGTCTCTGCCGGATTTTACTGGATAAAGAAAATATTCTGCCCGAAATACCGGCGGCAACAGATGAGGATTATTATGTGAAAAAGCCATCTGAGGCACAGTTTCATGCATGCACGAATGAATTCTGGTGGTGCAGTAATAATCTTGCCAAGGGACTCTGGCGGAAAGAGATTCCATATGTGCAGGATATGGCGAATTTTGTTGTCCGTAAGCAGCTGGAAAAAATGCTTTCATGGAAGGTCGGTATCAAAACGGATTTTTCAGTCAGTGTCGGGAAATCGGCAAAGTATCTGTACCGCTGGCTTGATGCGGATGAATACCAGAATTATGTAAGTACCTATTTTGGCGGCGGAATAAACGAAGCATGGGAAGCGGTTTTTTTGACGTGTGATTTGTTTGATAATACATCAGAATATGTGGCGGAAAAACTGGGATACACATACCATACAGACGAGGCAGCAGCGGCAAGGGGATTTCTGGAGCATGTGAGAAAACTGCCGGAAGATGCTGAGGAAGTGTACTGATTAATTATGCCAGACGTTTCCATCCAAACCTGTCATAAATTTCCTCTGTTTTCTTCACCAGTGCGTCCCCGAATATCCATACTTCCTGTCTCCACGGATGCCCCAGGAAGCCGAACGAAAAATCCTGCTCAATAAAAAAATAATAATCCCCGTCCGGATAAAAGGAAGGAAAATAAGCATAATACCCGCCGCCGTGGAAATTCTTGTTTTCCACCCACAGGGAAGTCTGTTTGTCCGGTTTTTTCGGGTCAAAAATAAAAGCGCTGTGCTGCCAGTCCAGTGCATACATATATTTTCCTTCAGGGAGAATAGAGGCAAATACAAAATTCATATGATTCTGCATATCATCAATCTGTGTATCCGTCATTTCATCGACTGCATATACAGCATGGTTTTCTTTGAGCTCAAACGGCAGTTTTACATTCATGGAATGTCCCCTGTAAGCGCAGGAAGGGTGAAATCCTAATTCTGAATATACGTTATCCCAGATTAATTTTTCTTCCATGGAATCGTTAATAAGCTTCATGTGCCGGCTCCTTTTTCCCTGCGGTAATGTATGCTGCAATTATGGAAATTATATCATGTGCGTGTGATGGATTCAACGAAAAACCGTTGCAGCCGTGTGTGATTTATTGTAGGATAGATTTACAGGAGGATACAGGTTCATGAAAATAAAAAAGCTAAAGGGCGGATTTACGCCATATATGACAGCGGATGAAAAGCTGCTCGTTACAGTCAGCAGAAATACGGCATATATTTATAACCTGGAGGACGGGAAGCTGCTGCAGTCTGTAAAATCACTCAGCAATCTGTCAGAAACAGCCGTTTCAGGAGATAAAAAGCTTCTGGCTGTAAAAAATACATCAGGAATGATTGCGCTGATTTCCTTAGAGAGCGGAGAGGAAATCGGAAGGTGCGCGATGGAGCGCAGGGAAGGAAATGCCATCGTGTTTACGCATGATGACAGCGGGGTACTGGATTTTGACTGGGACGGCAGAACTATGTTTTTAGACAGTGCGGATGTAAAACATCGTGTTCTGGACGGGCCGACCAATGTCGTACTGGGAAGACTGCCGCGGACGGTCTTTATGCACTATGATGTTTACAGCGACAGGATTTACAGGTTTATGGATGATGAGGAAGCGGGCGGAGACACAAAGGGCAGGGCGCTGGTATCATCAGCGGATATAGAAAATATCGACTATCATACGGTACGGGAGTTTGATAACATACCGGAACACCTGCAGGGACTTTCGTTCTGTAAAACACATAATTACTATGTGGAATGGAAGAAAAACCTGCTAATAAAAACCGACAAGAATTTTGGGGAAATATCAAGAACCGAACTGCCCCCTGAATGGAAAACCGCAACCGGAAAAGCATATGACCGAATCTGGGTTTCAGCGGGCGAAAAATATATGTTTGTGGATTTTGGAAAGCAGTGTGACAACCCGCGTGATTTTCAGGCGTATTCGGCTGCCGCATCCCTTTCTTGTCTGTATGAGCTTGATACCATGGAAAAGATTACGGATTTCGATTATGAATATGTATCAGACTTTCTGGCGTTTGATGATGACAGACGGTTTGTGCTGGCGACGTGGAACTTGTCGTATCTGCTGACAGTGTAGGAGGCTGATATAAACTGACCGAAAAGGAGGCGGATCGGATGGCGGTTCAAATGGAGATACCGGATGAATTTACAGCAGGTCAAAAGAATCCTGAAAACAGAAAAGAAATCTATTCAGCCATGATTATTTACGGACTGCTTTCCTATCATGACGGAAAACTGCGTATTCCAAATAAGGAATTAATGATTGAATTTGAAAATGCAATGGAAGACGATGAGTTGGAGGGTAATTGATGAATAGGAAAAATGAAATAATAGAAGCGGGTCCGTCGTTAGATTTATTAATTGCAGATTCCATTGAACTGATCCAATATGCAAGACAGATTACTGCAAAACAAGTAAATCTGGTGCAGTTAATGACTTATTACGCCCTGGGGAAATGGATTGTTGAGGAACAGCAGGAAGGGAAAGAACGAGCAAAATATGGAAATCAGGTTTTGAAAAAATTATCAGAAAGCCTTACAAAAGAATTTGGCAGGGGATTTTCCGAAACGAACTTGGAATATGCCAGGAAATTTTATCTCACATATGCAGACCGAATTTCCCAGACACTGTTTGAGAAATTTGCAATTGAAAAATCTCAGACAGTGTTTGAGGAATTGGATGTGGAACAGCCATTTATTGTTTCTTGGTCGCATTATTTGCAGCTTATGCGGATTGAAAACGAGGATGAACGGAAATTTTATGAGATAGAATCAGCAAAATCCGGTTGGGGAATACGCACATTGCAGAGACAGTATAATTCGAGTCTGTATGAGAGACTGGCATTGAGCAGAGACAAGGACGAAGTAATGAGACTGGCAAAAGAAGGTAATGTCATTACAAAACCACAGGATATTGTGAAACAGCCCACAGTGCTTGAATTTCTTGGGTTAGACGAAAAAGCAAAATATGTGGAATCTGATTTGGAGACTGCGATTATCAATAAATTGCAAAAATTTTTGTTAGAATTGGGAAAAGGTTACTTGTTTGAAGCAAGGCAGAAGAGGTTTACTTTTAAGGAAGATAACTATTATGTGGATCTTGTGTTCTATAACAGACTTTTAAGATGCTATGTATTGGTGGATTTGAAAATTGATAAGTTAACACATCAGGATTTGGGGCAGATGCTGATGTATGTGCATTATTACGACAAATATGAGAAACTTCCGGAGGAAAATCCAACGGTAGGAATTTTGCTATGCAAGGAAAAGGATGATGCCCTTGTAGAAATTACATTACCGGATGATGCTAATATTTATGCATCGGAGTATCAGTTATATTTGCCTGATAAGAAGGAACTTCAGAAGAAATTAAAGGAATGGATAGAAGAGGGAACGGATTTGTAGGCGGTTGATATGAAATATAACCAGCTATTAAACGGCGGCTGTAACAAAGCCGCCGTTTAAATTATTTATAATTCATTAATCGTCTCCGTAATCGCCATATTCCGAATCCGTTTTGCCGGGGCATATACCGCTGCGGCAATGGAAAAAACAAAAATGACAAGAACAATGATCATTGGTTCAAACGGAATTTCCCACGTTCCGCCGAAATGTGTCACAATCAGCTTAACCGTCACCAGCCGGTGGAGGAAAAGTCCTGCAATATATCCAATCACCAGTCCGCACAAAGCATAGGTAACTGCCTCCGCAGTAATCATCCGCGTCATCTGCCGTATGCTCATTCCAACTGCGCGCATACTGCCGTACTGTTTCATCCGTGCAGACACACTCATGGAAATGCTGTTTACAATATTAAATACTGATATCAGCGCAATGATTCCTAAAAATCCATAGGCGGCAATCCGGAATACCCAGAAAGAGGAATGCGATTCATTGGTTTCTTCCCTCCGGTCCGCAACCTCATGTTCCCCGGCGAGCTTTTTCAGTTTGTCAACCGTATTTTCAGGCGCATGTTCTGTAAGGGAGGCGTTAAGCAGCATGTATTTTTTGATACCGGTAATGCGTTCAAAGGTTTCCTCCGTGCAGACGACTGCCGGGTTGTCCATGGTTCCCACACCCTCTGAAGTTACGCACGCAATTTCCAGCTGTGTATCCCCGATGGTAATCTGATCCCCGGTATTCAGCCGGCTGTCCCTGGAAAAAATTGTAAGCACATCATTCGTATCCCCCGATATCTTTGTGCTGTCCCCGCTGACAACAGAGTTTTTTGTCCAGTCAAACAAAACTTCATCATAGGAAATTAAATCCACATGTCCTTTTTTACCATTTATTTTGGCGGGGATATCATAGGCAAAGGAGCAGCCGCTGATTTTCTCCAGACCACCCAGTTCTGCCATTTTTTCCTTTAATGCTTTGTCAATGGAATTTTCATTGTCTGCGGAAACAATGGAAATATCAGGATTATAATCCCGCTCGGACGGAAGCAGTTTTGTAACAAAGTCAAGTCCGGCATAAAATGTCAGAAACAAAGTTACGGTAAAAGCAAATGACAGGGTCATCAGTATCAGGTTTTTTCTGACTGATACTGCATGGGACATACCGAGGGCGGTTTCCACCTTAAACAGGCGGGTGTTCGTTGCACGGGATATTTTTTTCTGACCGTCGGCATTGCCTGAAACAGCCGCCGCGGGAGATACCGCCGCTGCATGCTTTGCAGGTGAATGGGCGGCAAGCAGTACCGTTACCACACCGACAAGAACGCCGCAGAGAATGCCGGTTATGCTGAAACGGAACCGGTAATCAGACCATTCACCGCCTACCACATTCTGCAGAAGCGCGCTCAGAAGCCATGTACCGGCAATTGCCAGACCGCAGCCGGCGGGGATGGAAATTTTACACCAGTTTAAGGCTTCCAGCCGGACGTAACGCATAATCTGTTTTCTGCTGGCGCCGATACAGCGCAGCATACCGAAAAACTGTGTTCTCTGGGCAATATTGCTGTTCATGCAGCTTGAAATCATCAGGACTCCGGCAACAAGAATCAGGACAAATACTGCCGCAGCAACTGGATACAGCTGATTGATGCTCTGGTTGCCGCTGGCGCCGGAAAGTCCAAGCACCATGGTATTTTCCTTAATGCTGTCATCGGTCAGACCATACTTCTTTTTTATGCTGTTAATTGCTTTTCTATAATTAATCCCTTCCCCAAACTGAATATATAATACCGGCTGTTCTTTTTCCGGGTATATGCCTTCAAACGTAACCAGGTTCATATATGCACAGAAGCCGTCCATATCGTTGTTGTATTCGGAATCATCCGCGCAGAAGCCGGAGATGTTATAGGAAAAATTACCTGCCGGTGTATTTAATGTAATGCTGTCGCCAATGTGGTAACCGAATTTTTCCTCTGCATCCATGCTCAGCATGACTTCATTGTCATTCTGTGGGAAACTTCCTTTTTTATCGTAATTTCTGATTTCATTGATATACGACGGCTCCGTTCCGTACAGAATTACCCGCTTTTCCCCTGCCGTATAGTATTCCTTGTCTTCCCCAAAGGCGCGGTACCATGCGGCGGCGGCAACATCACTTTGCTTTGCAATCAGTTTTCCGTCGGCTTCCGAAACACCGTTTAAAATGATATGGTAGTTTCCGTGTCTTCTGATTGTTGATTCCTCCTGTCCCTTTGTCATAATCTCTGCAAAGGAAAAGACAATGGTTACAAGGAACACCGCCAGAACAATACAGATTAAAGTCAGGCGGTTCTGTTTCCTGCATGTTTTGGCAGAAATGGGAATCAGGCTTAAATAACTTTTCATCCCGAACACCTCCCCAGATCGGTCAGCACACCGTCTGATACTGACAGAATGCGGTCAGCAGTCTGTGCAATGGAGCGGTTATGGGTAATCATAACGATGGTCTGTTCATATTTTCTGGAGGTTGCCTTTAACAGGGCAATCACGTCATGGCTGTTTGCAGAATCCAGGTTTCCGGTCGGTTCGTCCGCAAGAATCAGCGAAGGCCTTGTCATCAGTGCGCGCCCGATTGCCACGCGCTGCTGCTGTCCGCCGGATAACTGGCTGGGCAGATGGTTGCGGCGCTTTTGCAGGTTTAATACCGCAAGAAGTTCCTCTAAATAGTTCCTGTCCGGTTTCTGGTAGTCAAGCAGTACCGGAAAGATGATATTCTGCTCAACGGTAAGCTCCGGAATCAGGTTAAAGGACTGGAAAATAAACCCGATATTTCTCCGTCTGAAAACTGTGAGCTGTTTTTCTTTCATGGAAAATGTGTCGTTGCCGTCAATCAGGACACGCCCTGATGTGGGAGTGTCAAGCGCGCCAATCATGTTTAGCAGCGTACTTTTTCCGGAGCCGGATTCCCCGACGATTGCCACATATTCGCCCTTTGGGACAGAAAAGGTGACATTCTTTAAAGCCTGCACGGCAGCCTCGCCGCTGCCATAGGTTTTGCAGATTTGTTTAATCTCCAATAAGTTCATAGTGTAAGCACCTCTTTCTCATGTAATTTTGTTTCTGCAGAATAGAGAATAACACCTGAACACTACAGACGGGTTTCAGAAAGACTACAATTTTGTAGGAATTAAATTTATGGTAAAAACTGCGCCGCTGCCCGGCAGGCTGTCCGCCTCGATGGTGCCGTTATGGGCTTCTACAATGGATTTTGCCAGCGGCAGTCCGAGCCCGATGCCCTGTGTGTCTTTTGAATACCTGCTGCGGTAAAAACGTTTAAAAATATGGTGCAGGTCCTCCGGGTGGATACCGCTTCCACTGTCTTCCACTGTAATCTGCAGACTGGCGGACTGCCGCCATGAAATCTTTACGGTATCCCCGTGTTTCGTATGGTCGAGTGCATTTTTTACGATATTGCGGACGGCTTCCATCATCCAGTTTCTGTCACATAATAACGGAAGTGAACCGCTGCCGGACAGGATAATTTCTTTTCCCTCCTGACTGGCACGGAAGGAAAACTGTTCTTTGATTTCTTCCATCATTTTTAAAATATTTTCTTCCTTTTTTTCTATTATAATGGAACCGGCGTCAAATTTTGTAATCTTTAAAAGAGTCTGTACCAGTGTTTCTATCCGGTCAAGCTCCTGCTCGGACAGATCTGTAAATTCCTGGATGGCAGACAGATTACTTGTTTTAGCTTCCGTCTGCATAATACCGTTATAAATATTTAAGGCGGCAAGCGGGGTTTTTAGCTGGTGGGAAATATCGGAAATGATATTCCGGAGAAATTTTTTCTGCTGTTCTTCGTTTTCTGCTTTTGCGTTTAAAATAGCGGCAAGGGAATTGACTTCGTGAAACAGCCGGTACAGTTCCCCTTCTTCGTTGCAGTCAATGCGGGCACTGCGGTCGCCGGAAAGAAATTCCTGAATCTGTGACACGGCATGTTCCAGAATCCGGTTCTGTTCTTTAAAATACTGGTAACAGAATCCGGCTGCCGCCAGTCCGGCGCAAAAGCAGCAGATTATGCCGCCGTATGTGATTCTAAAACATGCGGCAAGGACGGAACAAAGACCGGCTGTAAAAAAGCATAAAAGAATCCGGATGAAAAGTAATTTTATTTTTTCATTTACGAAAATGTTCATTTTATCCCCTTCCTTTGTTCCACTTATATCCCATCCCCCGGACAGTCACAATATTTTCCGGTTCTTTCGGATTATCCTCGATTTTCAAACGCAGCCTGCGGATATATACGGTAAGTGTCTTGTTATCCACAAAGTTTTCGTTACAGTCCCAGAGTTTTGCCAGTATCTGTTCGGAAGAGAGTACAATATCCGGATTTTCCATAAACAGTGTAAGCAGCCGGTATTCGCCCGGCGTCAGCTCCAGCAGTTTTTCATTTTTATAGCACTGTCCTTTTAACAGATATACGGTAATTCCGTTTGAGGAAAGTGTGGAATCCGCCTGGCTGAAATTGGCGCTTCTGCGCAGAAGGGCATTAATTCTTGATAAAAAGACAGCCAGCTTAAAGGGCTTTGTAATGTAATCATCCGCTCCGATATCAAGCCCCATAATAATGTCTGTTTCTTCATCTGCGGCAGTTAAAAACATGACCGGAACGGTTGAGGTTTTGCGGATTTTTCTGCAGATATCAAAGCCGGAGCCGTCAGGCAGAGACACGTCCAGAATGACCAGGTCATATTTATCGTTTTCCCACAGTTTGTCTGCATCCAGGCTGGTGCGGGCAATGTCAATTTCGTAGCCCTGTTTTTTTATGGCGAAGGTGAGACCGTTAATCAGGCTTAAGTCGTCTTCCACGAAGAAAATGCGTTTCATGTTCTGTCCTTTCTTTGATTTTTATATAATTAACAGAAATATCTGATTTCCCCAAACTGTCTGTACCATTTGTTAATTATGATACTGCTGTTGGCTTCGAGATATCTCATAATATTATTCAGAGTTTTCTGGGGAATGTGGGAATTATTATTGCAAAGAAGCGTACCAGAAATATATAATGTAAGAGCCGATTCTAAAAATTTGAGGCATTTAAAATACCTCCTTCTTTGGAAAACTGTATCAGCAGATGAGCGTTGTTACGGATGAATTCTTTAAAATAATCCATTTCTGTATCTGAGTATCCGTTAATATTTTCCCATGTGTAATCTGGAAGATAACAGGTAGCGTTGTGAAATCCGTCTTTTAAATCAGGTGTTTCGATATAAACTTTTACTCTGCCGTCAGACAGCATTTCTGAATGTGTGATTTCAGTATCATCACTTAATGTTACATATGGATACATCATAAAATCATTCCCCCAAAAATTATAGTTTAAAAATATTCAATACCATTATACCACTTGCTGCGGCATACGAAAAGTATTTATTTTCCCGGCGTCCCGTATTGTCTGCCGCCTGACGGTATGCTATGATGGAATATGAAAAAATCAGAAAGGCGGTTAAAAGGAAATTAAAATGAATGAAGAAATGATTGAAAACAGTGAACCAAAAATAAAAAGGAAGCTGGGTGACAACATACTGGTTCTGTATGTGGAAACTTTTGCAATGATTTTGGGAGGACAGATTCTTGGAATGATTCTTATAGGGCTGGTACTGGGGTTGATGTCTGCATTTATTCCGTATGTTGATGAAATTCCGGCATGTATGACGGCAGCAGACTATGCTGCATTTACAGGAATCTGGATCGTGGGTCTGGTCTTTACCGGGGCGGTGAAAAAGAACAGGGGAATTTTAAAGGCACAGTGGACAGCGCCGAAGGGCAACAGGCTGTCATTTCTTTTTCTGGGATTTTTTATTGGTTTTGTATTAAATGGAATCTGTGTTCTTGCTGCGTGGCTGAACAAGGATATTTCCCTGGTATTTGACGGGTTTCATCCGCTGTCTTTTGTGATGGTTCTGGTCTGCGTTTTTATTCAGTCTGCAGCAGAAGAATTTATGTGCAGGGGTTTTTTATACCAGAGACTGAGAAAAGGTTATAAAAATCCATGGGTTGCCATTATAGGAAGCTCTCTGTTTTTTGCAGTTGCACATCTTTTTAATGAAGGGGTAACGGTTTTTTCATTAATCAACATTACGCTGGTGGGTATCCTGTTTGCCATGATGGTGTATTACATGGACAGTATCTGGTGTGCCTATGCAGTACATACTGCGTGGAATATCACGCAGAATATCGTATTCGGTCTGCCAAACAGCGGTATAGAGGCACTGTATTCCGTATGGAAACTGGATGCGGGGTCTGCAAGAAACAGCTTGGCATATAATGTGGGGTTTGGAATTGAGGGGACGGTTGTTTGCGATATTGTTTTACTGCTTGCCTGCATTGCGATGTTTGCATGGGGGAGAAAGTTTGGGAAAAAGCCGTATGATGTGTGGGCGGATGCGGGAAGCGGTGATGAAGGTTAGTGTTTTATGGATATGAGATGGTTAAAGCGGTATAGGGGATATGAATAATTTTAGAAGGAACTTTATCTGGTAAAATGGATAAGGTTCTTTTTTATTTGGGGAATTTTTAGTTTGCAGCAGTTTTTTGGCGGTATGGTGACATTGTTAATGTAAAGTCTGATATGGAATTTTCTGGAAAATTAAGAAATGTTATTTAGTTCACATCAAATAAATGCATTGTACGTCAATGCTTGCAATTGTAAAATAAATGGATTATAATTAAATATTGATGTAAAGTTGGAAGGAAAGGAGAATGAATGGGGAAAAAGAAAAAAGATAAGTTGCGGATGGTGTTACTAAGTCTGGCGGCTGTGATTTTTGCATCGGCGGGATTTGTGGCTGGGCCGTGGCATGTGCTGGTGAAGAAACACAAAGAGGCACAAGTAAAGGAGGCCATAAGAGAGAGACTGCAGGAAACGCGGAATAAGGAATATGTGCAGGCGCAGATGATGGATTTTCTGGAAGAACGGTATCATGAGAAGTTTGTGATGAAAGGCTATATAGACTGTTTGGGAAACTGGTATGGGAATTATGTTGAGATGAAGGCGTGTCCGGAAGGAAAGGATGATGGGGAACATTTGTTTATAGTAGAAGGAAAACCAGATGATGCTGGAAATCTGGAATATAAGGATTCCTATCTGTATATTCTGATTGAGAAGGATTATCTAAAATATTTTGAACAGGTTATAAATGAATATTTTGATAACTGTCATTGTGAGGTGGATTTTTACCCGGAGTACAATACAGTAAGTCCTAAAATACCGGGAAATGCAACTGTAGAGGAATTACTGGGGTTTAAGGCTGGAAGGGATTACTATAAACCTCTTTTATGCATTTATTCAGAACAGAAGCTTAAGCCGGAAGTACAGGGTGCTTTTTTCAGGGAGCTGCAAAATAAGAAATTTCAGGGAAGAGTTGATATGTGTGTTACTGACAGGAATGGGGAGATACTGGAGGTTAACAGATATGACATAGGCAGAGATGAGGTTCAAAAGGATTTAAAAAGTGAGGATAAAGAGTTATGGGATTAAGCAATTATCAGTTAGTGTTATTAGATAATTTGATTTATTTGAAGACAGTGCCGTCTTTTATTAAGGATAGGAAGAAAAATGAAAATAGTTATACAGTTAAGAGTCTGATTGAGGATTTAAAATCCGGAGATTTTAAGGCAAGTGGCATCAGCGATAACTGTTGTGAAATGTCCTTGAATGAGTGGATGGGGATATTGAATGCAATTGAAAAAGACATTGTTCTCCGCAATCTGGAAATCCATGATGTACAGGATAATAATAGCGATGAGAATAAAAGTGACAATGGCTTTCGTGCAATGACACTGGTGGGGACAGATGAAAATATAATTATTTTCCGCGGAACAACATGTGGCCAGGAGTGGATTGACAACGGGCAGGGCGGTTATTCGGAAATTACCGAAAATCAGAAAGATGCGCTGGAATACGTAAACAATACAGATCTGGTAAATAACAATCCATTTGTGGTAAGCGGGCATTCAAAAGGAGGAAATCTGGCACAGTATGTCACGCTGTTTGCCACGGAAACCCTGATAGACCGCTGTTTGAATTTTGACGGGCAGGGATTTTCCGAGGAACTGTGCAGTACATCCAAATACCAGAAAGCACTGGAACTGAACGGGGACAAGCTTTACACGATTGCATCAGCAAATGATCCCGTAAATGTGTTATTAAATGCGGCTGTTCCGGATGTATATAACTGCCAACCCTGGGGAGGGAATTGGAAAACCATATCTTTTTCATAAAAACAACAATATTTTATCCTATGATGAAAAGGGCATTGTTCAGGGGTTTAATGAGCCTGCCGCTATAAGTCCGCTGACATATCTGCTGAATGATTTTGTGCAGTATGTCATAAAGAACATTGCAATAGAGGAAAGACGGATTGATACCCATGGCTATTGACTATAAAATATATTGGTTATATTCGATGCTGCTGTGAAAACAGGCAGGAAGGAGAAAGAATGGAAAAAAAGAAAAAGGATAGGTTGGTGATAGCCATACTGATTCTGGCTGTTGTAATTCTTGTACTGGCAGGATTTGCAGTTAAACTGAATTACATGCTGGGGGGAGGATACCGGGAAGACAGAATGAAATCCCATGAAGAAATGATGAATTGGTTTGAGCAAAAAATTAAGGAGAGTGAAAAACATGGACAAGCACAGATGATGGATTATTTGGAAGAACGGTATCATGAGAAGTTCGTAATGAAAAGTTATGAGCATCGCGGAAATGGCATAAAGTATAGCGAAATGGAAGTATGGCCGGAAGGAAAAGAGGATGATAGGCACCTGTTCTCCGTATTTAGATTTCGGGGTAAAGACGGGAACATAGATTTTAATGATACATATGTATATGTAAAGCTTAGAAAAGAATTTTTAAATTATTACAGTCCTGTAACAGATAAATATTTTGACGAGTATTACAGTGATATGACTGGTCCTCTGATAGCTAATGAACGCAACAAAGAACAGAAGAAATTAAAGCCGGATATAACGGTAGAGGAGCTGCTCACAGAAGACTATTCAACACAAACTTTAGTCATCTATTTAAAGCCGGATCAGAAACCTGACATAGATCATATGGTAGCTTTTTGCAGGGAAATGCGGTCAAAAAAGTTTCTTGGTGATGTGAGTATACTTATTACTCGTGATGAAAAGACTTTTCAGGCAGTTTCCAGTGAAACTTATAAGTTTCAGTATGAAGATGCGTCAGATCGCTTTTCTTTTCACATAAGGGATGATCATATATCAATGTATAAAGATGGAGGTACAAAGGAATGGGATTAAGTAATTATGAACTGGTGTTACTGGACAATTTGATTTGTCTGGAAAAGGTGTCTTTGTATTTTAACGACAAGAATAATACGCAGACAATTGGAGCAATGGTTGACACATTTTTGGACGGTGACGGCTATATTAAGAACGGACTTGGTTTTATGGATACAGATGAATGGCGTGAGGTGCTGAATGCAATTAAATGTAATGAGAAACTTTGCAATTTGGAAATTCACGACGTGACAGAGAATGAAGCAAGCGGTTTTTTTGCGGCAATACTGGTTGGTGCAGATGAAAATGTTATTCTGTTCCGGGATACATCATCCCCCAATGAATGGATAGACAACGGGCAGGGCGGATATTCTGTTAGTACAGCTATTCAGGAGGAAGCACTGAAATATGTGAACAACATAGATTTGGTGAACAACAATTCCTTTGTGGCAAGCGGGCATTCCAAAGGAGGAAACCTGGCACAGTATGTTACGCTGTTTGCCACTGAAACCCTGATTGACCGCTGCCTGAGTTTTGATGGTCAGGGATTTTCAGAGGAACTGTGCAGTACTCCGGAATATGAGGCGGCATTAAAGCGTAATGGGGATAAGTTATACACGATTGCTTCTGAAAATGATGTTGTAAATGTTCTGTTTAATTCTGCAGTGCCTGAAGAACATAAAATGTATATTGCAGCCAATCCAGAAAGTAATCCATTATATTGTCATAAAGGTAATAATATATTGTCCAGTGGTATAGTTAAGGATGAAAATGGTAAGTACATAAAAGTTTCAGATAAACTGAATGCAACAGTTCCAATCAGTCCGCTGACATTTCTTTTGAGAGACTTTGTGCAGTATATTATAAAAGATACAAGTATAGACAATAAACAAGTTATATTTGACAGCCTTATGCTAATCGCAGCAGCAGAAGAGTGGGACGATGACGATCTTGAGCTTGCAGTTAAAGGAGATACTGGAAGACTTGTTCTGGATATTCTAGCAGATTATGTGCTCCCTATTCTGGCATTGTCCAATTCAGAATGGATAATTCCGTGTTTATATGTAAAAGGTATTGATGCAGTTGTGGATTCAGGGGACAAGCTTATGTCTCTGCTGGGATGTGAAAGTAATCAGGGAGTATTAAGCCAGATTCTTGAAAAGGGGGTTTTAGAGTGTGTGATTGCTTCCCTGGTGGGATATGGACTGAATAATCCTGATAAAATTGCTTTTTGTATTCTTGAGTTTGATGAAAAAAATGGATTACCGGAAAATATCAGAACAAACCTGTTTAATATGGTGGGGGATATTTATCGTGATATTGAAAATACAAGGGCGTTCTGGTCACATCTTGGTGAAAACACAGCTGGGTCAATATATAGGGCTGTTACAGATGAGGGGATAAATGTCATCCGTGGAACTGGAAAAACAGATTATATTTCAGGTACAACAGGAAGTGATTATCTGCATGGAGGCAATGGAGAGGATATGGTTGGAGGTGGTGCCGGGGATGATACTATTTTTGGTGGACGCGGAGATGATGACCTGATTGGAGGAACAGGAAGTGATATCTATGTCATTGAAAAATATGACGGTATTGACAAGATTTATGACTTCTCTGCGGAAAATGACATCAATATCATCCGTTTTGGATCTGGTATTGTTAATGGCAGAATGGAGTATGAAAGAGGAACAGGAGACAGCGCGGACAGTCTGATTATCCATTATAATCC